>JBPOIW010000236.1:0-17112 GCA_052034165.1 Planctomycetota bacterium
CAGCAAGAACGGTTTGCAATGGAAGGCGACTGTTCCTGTCGACGCGGCTGCCATTTACAAGGTGCATCTGGTTTCGAAAGAAACAGGTTTTGAAAATCTTTTCAGCCCGAAGTACGAAATCCGACCACAGCCGGATCTGATTCCTCGCGCGGGTTTCGTGGATCAGAAAGAGACGACTCTGCTGTTGCCGCCCAATGATATCGTGGCCCTGAAAGCCATGGCGGAAGACGATCTGCCGCTGGTCAAACTGGAGCAGCATGTTTCGGTCAACGGACTGGAATGGATCGCCCTGCCTCTGGATGCAAAACCGGACGCGGAGAGAGAAGGTCGCAATCTGACGGCCGAGTGGCAATGGGATCTCCAGAATCACAAGCTGAAGACTGGCGACCAGGTCATGACCAAGCTTGTGGCGACCGACCGCAAGGGCAACATCGGCGAATCGATCCCGTTGCGCGTGACCGTGGCAGCTCAGGATTTCGATCCGGAGCGGCACACGATGATGGAACGCAAGATTGAGTTCGTCGATGAGCTGGCGAAGTTCTCGGAATTGTTTCAGGAGCAGAAGGTGACTGCTTTGGAAGTCATCGAGCGACTGCGAAAGTCAGAGCAAACAGAAGAGCAGGGTTCGCAGGATCGTAATGTGCTGACGGACCTCGCCAGCAAGCAACGCGAGCAGGCGGAGAAGATTCTGACCAACATACTGGCGGTTGAAAAAGACATGGCGGCAGGGGCCGATGCTTACGATCTGGATTTGATCGGGCGGGTCGTCGCGAGAATACAACGTGAATACTCAAACGTCCCGGCGTTTGCGTTGAAGGCTCGACAGCATACCGAAGATGTGAACCGCAGGAATGGCGATCTGGATGTCATCAAGCAGACATTTGAGCGGACAGCCGACGACGCCAAAATGATTCACGAACACTATCAGGTTCTCGCAACCCATAACTTCGTCACGGCTGTGGCAAGTGATATGGATGCCTTGCTGCGTCAGCAGAAACTGGTCGTGGACAGTCCGACTCAAACCTGGGAGCGATTGCAGCGTCAGGAGACGCTGGTACTGAATCAAATTAAGGGAATCGAGCGGCTGGTTCGAGATCAACGAAAGCGATTGCCGAAGTATCTTGAAGGCCAGTTGAATGAAATGATCCGCTGGACTGAAACGAGTCGAGATCGCCTTCAGGACTCGATGGAGTCGTCAGAGAAACTCGAACAGCTCAAGACGGTTTCAAGAGAGCTGCATAATCAATTGAAGGATCGTCAGCGGTTTGATGTGGTCGACGGAAACTTGTCCAATCGAATCGTGCATGCCTGGCGAGATCTCGATAATCGCGCAGGAAATCTTTACCTCCCGATCGACCAACTAGCGAGGGCGATTCAGCAGGAGAATCAACTGACGGCTCAGGCGGCCGCGTCGCAGGATTCCGCTGCAGGTCAGAAAATTCTTGACCAGGCCGAACGCTTTGTGGCAGAGATTGATCTGAAGCATCGGAGAAGTCTGGACCAACTTCGAATTCGCAAAGAGCTGACTCAGGCCCGCAAAGATGGTGATGCACAGTATGTCGCGGATGCGGGCCTGGCTCATCGTGCTGTGGTTTCATTGCTGAATCAACATCGTGAGGTTTCGCCTCAGCAATCACCGATTGCCGCGCGACTTCTGGAGGTTGCTCCGGCCTATCGAATCCTCGAAGCCGGGCATGAACTCACGATTGTGCGTGATGCTTTGGACGAACTGACCAATCTGGAACGTTGGGGGTCGCAGGATCTGCAGGCCCGCATCGAACATCCGCGTGTCTGGGATCTTGTGCAGCGAGGATTCGAACTGACAAGTCAGCGACTGCGAGAGGCGGGCGTAAAGAATGAAATCGTCGGTGCATTTGATCAGACACGCTGGACGGCAGAAGCACGCGACGCAGCTCGCAAGATTACCGAGCGACGCTGGAAACGCGAAGCGATCATCAGTGCCGGGCATGACCTGGTGCAAATCCGCGATCAGCTTGCTGCTGTAATCAAGACGATTGAACCGGCGATGGAGGATGCTCGCAATGTCATTCGTCGCTATTCACCAACGATTCCCCAAATGGCGGCTCAGACGGCCGAGCAGATTCGAGAACTTGAAGAAGCGACCACGGAAACAGCCGATGTGGTCGAGCAGCAGACTTCTTTGCCGGAGAAACCGGAGACCGCTCAGCAACTGGAAGAGCTTGAGCAGCGTCAGGAATCTATCAATCAGCAGATTGCGGATTTGACTGAAGCACTTATCGAAGACGCGAATGCTCAGGATATGCTCGAAGAATCTCAGCGTGAGCGAGCGCGAGATGCGGATGACAGTATCGCCATGATTCAGGATCCGGCGACCAAAATGAATGAAGCCATGGAGAAAGCTCAGGAGCAGGCAGCGCCGGAACAGCAGGCACAAGAACTGGCGCAGGCCGCTGAGCAGCAGGAGAAAGCTGCGAAGGCTTTGGAGTTGGTCGCCGAGCATTTTGATCAGCTTGACAAAGGCCTTGACGTGGCGGATACGCGAGCCGAACTGCGAGAAGCCGAGAAGGAATTGGGGATTGTTGAGTTGCTCGATAAGCAATACGACACCAGCGAAGAACTGGTTGAAATGGCCGAGAAGGAAACGGCGACACTGATTTCAGAACTGGAAGAGGAATTAAAAACGAACCCGGCGATGCAGAAAGCTCTGTCGGAGATTTCAAAGACCGCTCTGGAAGAAGCACGGAACGCGCTTGAGTACGCAGCCGAAGATGACAAGTTGTTACAACGGGCGAACGAGCAGGCTGATCAGGAGTTTCAGCAGAAGAAACGGGATTTGGTCCAGGATCTTCGTGAGATGGCAGCGGACGCATCGCAGCTTTCCGGTGCGTTGATCGCTCAGGCTAGTCAGTCGGCGGCTCAGGGTAAGACAACAGAGGCTCAGCAGAAACTTGCAGAGACTCAGGTGAAGTTGAATGAAGCCGCGGCGAAAGCGAATTCGGCCAGAGAAGAATTATTGTTGTCCGAGCTGGCTCAGACGGTTCAGGAGACGAAAGCGACTTTAACTCAGGCGACAGAGACTCTGAAGCAAGCCAAGGAGAAAACTCAGGCGGGCAAGGATGAAAAGATCCATGCCGACGATAAAGCCAGAGAAGCACAGAAGGTGGATTCGGAAAAGCGTCGTCAACAGTTCCATCAGCAACAAAAGAAAGCGGCGGCTGATGTTGCCAAGCGAGCAGAAGATGCGCAGAAACGTGCGGAGCAGGCCGTCGAGGCCGCCGAAAAGAATTTGGCCGCTGCGGATACCAGAGTTCAGCAGGCTCAAACACGGTTCAACGAGAAGCCTGACAATGCTGGCTTGAAGAATAATCTGGCGCAGGAACAGGTTCGTCAGGCGGCAGAACAGAAGAAAGTGGCTACGGCCAAGGCTGTTCTGACGGATGCTCAGCAGAAAAGTCAGGAGGCGAATCAGCGGTCTGAAGAAGTGAAGAACAAACCGTCACCGGCACTCGATGCACAGAACCCGGCGACTCAGTTGGCCGATCAGTACGCAGATGAAGCGATGAAGGCGGCGGAACAGTTGAACAAAAAAGCGGATGAGGCTATTGCAGCGGCCAACTTTGGTAATGAACTTTCGCCACCGAAGAGTTCTCTCGCCCAAGCCGAAACACAGCAGGGTGAGATTACAGAAGATGTGGCAAGTGCAGCAGAGGATGTATCACGTGCAGCTCGGCATGAGCGTCGGCTGAATAATCCGACTGTAGCCGAGCCATTGCAGAACGTCGCCAACAGTATTCAGCAGGTGGCGAAGAACGAATCCAATATGGCGGAGCAGCAATTGAAGTCGGCTGCGTCAGAGGCGGAGCAGGCGGAAGCGAATGCCCTTGCGAATCCGCAAGGCAATCAGCCACAGCCTAATGGGCAGGCGTTGAAAGCTCAGCAGGATGTTGCCAAAGCGGAGGCTGCGATTAATCAGCAGGCCGGGAATCTTTCGGCGGTTGTTGATCCATTGCTGGCCGCTGCGGCGGCAGCGGAAGCGGCTGCGCAGGAGTCCGGAGAGCCGGCGCAGCCTGCTGCGGCGGGGAACCCGGCTGAGGGGACGAATGCGGCGGCTGAAGATGGGACCAATGGGACCACTCCTGCTGCGGCTACAACAGCAGAACCGACACCGGAAGAGATGGCTCGTGGGGAACAGTTAGCGCGTACGCTGGATGAATTGGACAGATTGCAGGCAGAAGCGGCCGTGACAGCTCAGGCGAATGCCGATGCCGATCAGGCCGCGTTGGCTGCTCAGCGGAATGCCGCACAATTGGACACGTTGGCTCAGGCCGCGCGAGCACAACAGGCTGCTCAGGCGGCTGCTCGACTTCGCAATCAGCAGGAGACGCTGGCGGCTCTGGGATTGGGGGGAACTCAGTCTTCCGATTCCTCCTCGACAGAACCACGAGTTGCTGATTTTGAACTGACACCGGTGAATCGCAACGATGGAAAGAACTGGGGCAAACTTCGCAGTCAGTCTGCAGAGGATCTGACAAAAGGCAAATCGGAAGTGATCTCCGAGGAGTATCGCAAGAGCGTTGAAACTTACTTCCGAGTCCTGGCGGAACGTGCGAAAAAGAAGTGAGAACGCCTGACAATACATTTGCACGTAGCCGGATTCGTGAGAATTCGGAGGGTTTTCAGAGCTCTCATGAGCCCTTCTACGGTTTTTACCGACGTTCCATAAGTGGATTGCTGAGTTTTCTAGTGTGATGTGTCACTTCCTGACGGGCGTTCGAATGCGAGAACAAATGCTTTCCTGTTTTGCACTCTTGATCATGGTTCCGCTTTTTTCTTTGCGAAGCGACTCCGTCTCCGCGCAGGAAGCGGTGAAGCCCGTCGCCGATTCTCCGCAAGTGCCGTCAGTCTTTCAGAAAGACGAAACCGATCTGGCGCTGGACCGAGCGATTGCTTATCTCATCAGCAAGCAGCGAGAGGACGGCGCGATTCTGGACAAGGGGATCGATACGACGATGACATCGCTGTCGATCATGGCCTTGGCGAGCGTCGGTATTCAGCCTTCGGATGTTTCTCCTGAGGGACAAGCGATGCAGAAGGCTTTGGCGTTCGTGCTGAAGGAAGATCGAGTCGACCCGAAAGGATATTTTGGGGCGAAAGATGGATCTCGCATGTATGGCCATGGCATCATAACTTTGATGTTGACCGAAATGCTGGGCATGGGAACAACCGTCGAACAGGATCAGTTGATTCATGATCGCTGTCAAAAGGCAATCGATGTGATTCTGGCGTCGCAGAAGCAGAAGAAGCCGACTCACTTCCGTGGCGGCTGGCGATATGAGCCGCAGTCAGCTGACTCAGATCTTTCGGCGACCGTCTGGCAATTGATGGCTCTTCGATCCGCGAAGAATGATGGGCTGCAGGTTCCGGCCGGGGCGATTGAAGAGGCTGTTGAATATCTGAAGAGATCGTATGCATCACCGCTGGATGAGAATGGCCTGCCCGACAAGAAGGCCAGTGGGTTCACCTACGAGCCCAACCAGAACAATCCAACGTTCACCATGACGGCAGCCGGACTGCTGGCGATGCAGGTTTGTGGAGAGTATGAATCGCCACTGGTCGCCGGGGCGGCCGATTGGCTGCTGGAGCATCCTCCAAAATGGGAAGAACGGTTCTGCTTTTATGGAACCTACTACTACGCTCAGGGGATGTATCAGCGCGGCGGGAATCACTCGGAGACGGCTCAGAAACTCGTGCAGGAAATGCTGCTGCCGAAACAGGCGGGTGATGGTTCGTGGACAGCTGCCAATGGTGAAGAGAAAAACCACGGAGCCGTCTATTCCACGTCGATGGCCGTTTTGAGCCTGTCCGTGAAATATCACTACCTGCCGATCTATCAGAAGTAGAAGATGCTGTTTTGCTGCTGATAATGCCACGAACGACCGTGAAGCGAAGTGTTTCAGGGTGGTTGGGAATTTGAGGAAACTGGAATCCGACTGACTTTTTGCTGTCCCATTGGCCCGTTAAACTTCCCCACAATACCCCATTGTTTCAGGTTTGAGACAAATACGGGCGAAAGGAATAGCTGACAACGTCGTCAGCGTTGCGTTTCGATCAAGGGATCAGAGGGAGGCTTTCACAATGTTGCGTCATTTCATGAGCTGTATCATCGCAGTGGCCGCGGTGTCTGCTGCTGCTCAGGCTGGTGATCACTACTACTTTCCGGGCTATGCCTTTGCGGCTCCGCCGGTTGTCTATGCGGCGCCGGTCGTCAGCTATCAGCCGGCCTATGTTGTGCCAACGGCGTCAGTTGTGTCGGTGCATTCATATCCGGTGAGCACTGTTGCTTATTCAACATCCTACTATGCACCGATGGTGCCAACAGTTGCAGTAGCTCCGTCACCGTTCGCTGCTTACTACGGAGCACCAGCTGTCGTCGCTCCTGCAGCTTACGCTGTTCCAGGCTACTATCGTCGCAATGGTCACTTCCGTCGTTATCGCGGAGTGGAGATTGAGATTGAGCGAGATGGTGACATCGAGATCGATTACCGATAGTCGAGTTGTCAGTACTGAATTCATCAAAAGGTTTGAGCTGTTCGCGGATGGCTCAAACCTTTTTTTGTGAAAAGCTCTTTGGACTGCGGCAGCCTGCTGCCGCTTTCGGTGCGGGCAGCCTGCTGCCAAACAATGGGCTTTGACGTCCACGTTGGTCAAGAAATATGATCCACAGCAGGCTGTGGATCGGAAAGCTGCAGCGGGCTGCAGCAGTCCAAACAGGAATAGGCGTTGCCGGAGAGTTTGAATGTTGCGAATGGTCTGGATGCTTCAGTTCGTTGTCTTGTTGCTGGCCATGGGACCCAATGTTACGAAGGCTGATTCGTTCGTCTTCGTGAGTCTGTTGCAGGAACGGAAGATCGTAACGTTTCAGCGTTCGGTTGATTCCGGGGAACTTCGGCGTGCCCAGGTAACTGAATGCAGCGCGGAGCCAGCGTTTCTGACTGCCTCGAAAGATGGTCGTGTTTTGTTTGTGTCTTATCGAAGCTCTGGACAACTGGCCGCGTTCAGCGTGGATGCTTCGACGGGAAAGTTGAAACTCATCAATGTGGTTGAAGGTGGAGAGGATCCAGCGTTTCTTGTCCCCGATCGAACCGGACGTTTTCTGCTGACTGCATATTATGTCAGCAACAAGGTGACGGTTCATGGCGTGGATGCTGATGGACGTCTGTCGGAGAAATCAGTGTGTTCATTACCGACCGCCGCGAATGCTCATGGGGTCGCGATCGATTCGAAGAATCAATCGGTCTATGTATCGCATACCGGAGCCAATCGGATCGATCAGTTTGAGTTTGATCAGGAAACCGGAATCCTGACGCCTCTTGATCCGTCATTCGTCACGGCCAATGCGATCCAGAATCCTCGCCACATCGTAATGCACCCGTCTGATCGCTGGGCTTATTGCAGCAATGAGGCTGGCGGCAGCAAAGATGACGGAGCATCAATGTATTCGCGGGATTTGAAGACTATGCGATTAACGCAGGAGCAATCTGTGCTCTCTCTGCCGGAGACGTTTGATGCGAACCAGAATTCGACTGCCGAGTGTTTGCTGACTCCGGAAGGGAAGTTTCTGTATGTCGCGAATCGAGGCCATAACAGCGTCGCCGGTTTTTCGGTTAATCAGTCCAATGGCCGTCTGACCCGAGTTTCTATCGCTCCGACGGAAGCCGTCCCTCGGTCCTTCACGATTAGTCCTGATGGAAGACATCTTTACGTGGCCGGTGAAGCCAGTGGGCGAGTCGCTTCGTATGCAATCCAGTCCAACGGAGAACTGAAACCGCTGGCCGTTGTCGATTCCGGCCCGATCTCATGGGCCATTCTTGCGGTCGACATTAATCGCTGAGACTGCTCGATGGCAATCTTCGTAGGCCGGACCGAGCCCCAGCGAGTTCTTGCAATTCAGCCTATGTTGAACGATGCCGGAGCTCGGTCCGCTCGGTCCGGCCTACTTGCAGCGAAATGCATGCAGAGCTGCGTCTGCGCGAATCAGCATCTGGCCGTCAGCAATAACCGGAGTCGCCATGATGCGTTCCTTGAAGTCGTAAGATCCAAGCACGTTCCAATCGCGTCCTGCCGTCAGAATTGTGACGACGCCACCTTCACTGATCAGATAAACCTTGCCATCGCCAGCTACGATTGATGCATAGTAGTTGCCACGGCCAATCGCTCTTCCCTGTTTCAGCATCTCACCCGTGTTGGCATCCAGACTGGTGATGATTCCGCTGTCCTTCACCATGTAAAGAATTCCGTCATACACCACGGAGCTCGGCACTGTCGGAAGGCTGCGCTGATAGGTCCAGTTGACGTTCTCCGCAGGCAATTCACCGCGACTTCCGGGACGAATGGACGCTGCGACGTTCTGAGCACGTTCGAAGACCATCGCATGCTTTTCCCATTCCTTCTGATCCAGTCTTTGGTTCTGATTCAGATCGATACGGAAGAATCGTTCCAGGATCGCATTTCCCTCGGGCAATTCCTCTTTGCCAATTTCCATATCGCTGTTTTTGTCCAGCGTTTCCAGCGCAGTTGCGAAAGGTTCCATGCGGATGCGATCGTCGGCGTCACCACCCGGTGTCCACGTGGCAAAGTAGATTTCTCCGTTGACGATCAAAGGAGTGCTGTCAACCAAACGTGAAAGCCCATCGTACCACCAGAGTTTCTGACCGTCTTTGGGATCGTAGGCCGCCAGTTGCAGCGAGCCCGCGACCAGTAGTTCTGTGCGGCCGTGGTTATCGAACACGACAGGCGTTGCGTAGCTGCGAGTTGCCTCGGTGCGTTCTGTTTTCCAGACAACTTCTCCAGTTTTCTGATCCAGAGCGATCAGGAAACTGTTGATGTCGTGATCCTCATTGAGAAACACTTTGCCGTCGAACAGTACGGGCGAACTGGAGGCTCCGAATTCATCCTGAAACGGCCCCATGGGGCGTTCCCACATCAGGTTGCCGTCGAGGTCATAACACAACAGGCCGTAACTACCGAAGAACGAAAAAACTTGAGAACCATTGCAGGCTGGAGTCGATGAGGCAGGGCTTCCCACGGCATGAAAGGCTTCCAGAGTTTTCGCCGGGGCGACCTGTCTCCATCGAACGTTTCCGGTCGTTCGGTCCAGTGCAACTGTGGCAAGTTCTTTGGCGTCGGCCGTAAACGTCGTCACATAGATGGAATCACCACAGAGACAAGGCGAAGAGATTCCCGGTGGCAATTCAGTTCGCCAAAGCCGGTCCTCGCCTTCACCAAACTCCACCGGAAGCACTGCACCCGTGGGAGCAACCCCATTGTCTCTGCGAAACCATGCCTCATTCTCACCGGCTTGTAAGCTTGGCCCGAAAACAAAGCCCGCCAGCATGGAGGCTGCGAAAAGAAATCGGCTGTTTTTCAAAGGCAGTCTTCGTGGCATAATGAGGACCTTATTGAGGAAGAATCGGGAGGATGTCTATCGAAAGCAGAAGGGTTGCACTTACGGATTTGAGTGCGGCGGGATAAGTCGACGATTCACGTTGGAACTTCAGATCTCAAATCTGAAATGTCAAATTTGAAATGAAGGGCCTGTTTTTCAAACTCTTTCCACATCCCATCAGCCGTGATCATGATCCCGGCTGCAGTCGTGGTCATGATCATGGTCGTGCAGGCAGGTTTCCCACGGGCTGAAGGGATCTTCGAGCGAACTCCAAAATTCAGGCCCGCCCTGCATTTCCTCATCGGTCAGCAAGCACTCATTAATTGCGGCTTCGATTTCCGCAGGATCAATCTGGGAGATGATCATGAGTTCCTGCCGACGGTCGCCCCATTGCTCGTTCCAGACTGATTCAAGTTCTGCGGTGAAATCCGGATCATCTTGAGGCCATTCGTTGCGATCAGTCTCAGCCCACCATTTGCCGGCTGGTTCCGCGGCCATGACCTGACCCGCCTGAGACCAAAATCCGGACATCGTATTTCGCGTTGCCAACCAAAGATTTCCTCGAGACCGCAGGATGCTCGGGGCAAGCTCATGATCCATCCAGAAGTCCCAGAGCCGCTGCGGATGAAACGGCCGGGTAGCTCGATAATAGAAGCTGGAGATGCCGGAGCTGGAGGAATCTGCACTCATGTCGGCCGGTGATTCCTCAGTAGACCCGCCGTTGGAGGCATCCGGAAAACGGCCCGTGCTGACAACGTCTTCAATCGGAACTTCGCCATGCTCTGCAAGAATGACTTTGGCTTCCGGGTTGAGATGTCTCAACAGGTTCATGATCAAACTTTTGTCCTCGGGAGACACAAGGTCTGATTTGTTCAACACCACAACATTAGCAAACTCAATCTGATCCACCAGCAGCCGGACGAGATCTCGATTGTCATCCTCGTCCAGTCCGATTCCGAGATCGCAAAGTTCATCTGTTGAGTTGTAGTCGTTCAGAAACGTTTCTGCGTTAACAACCGTCACCAGCGTATCGAGTGTTGCGACATCCGCCAGCGAGTCACCGTTTTCATCGACGTACAAGAAAACTTCGGCTACGGAAGTTGGTTCGGCGACGCCAGACGCTTCAATCAGCAGGCTGTCGTGAATGCCCTGCTGACTGAGTTGCCAGACATCGGCGAGCAATTCTTCACGAAGCGAGCAGCAAATACAGCCATCGGTAAGTTCAACAAACGACTCGCCCGACTGTTCGGCGATCTGCTGATGATCGACAGGCTCGTGTTCATCATCGTCGTCTGTTTCATTCAGCGAGTTCAGGATGACGCCCACGCTCTTCTCACGGCGATTTCTCAGTAGATGGTTGAGCAGGCTTGTTTTGCCTGCACCCGGAAGTCCGGAAATCAGAGTTACGGTCGGTTTCTTCATGATGGAAAATTGATCCTGATTGGACTGCAGAACGGTCCGGCTGACGGCGATTTTTCCTTGGCGTTCATAGTCAGCAGGCGTCGTAATCGCGTGTGATGATTCATTAATTGAGTGCAAGCGTATTCGTAATTCAAAACAAAAAAAACTGGCCAGCGTTGATTATTGATGCACGACGCCGGGAGTTCGGTTTTTCCCGTCTTTGGCCGGTGCGGTCGGGACAATGGAATCAAACCTCGGAATTTGGTGCGGGGCGAAGTCCAAAGGTCGTTATTGGGCTGCTAACATGCCGCCCAATCGAAATTTTCATTGCAGTTTTCTGCCCAGTCGGGTTGTTAATAGAGTCGCATCATCAGCCGCAGGGCGATAGCCCTCGGTTGTTTGTCGCAGCGTCGTTGCCGCGAAAACCGGACGCTAACGCGTTCCGGCTGATGAGATAAAAAGGGCCTTTATGAGTAATCCCTCGCCTGTTGTTGGTGTTGTCATGGGAAGTCGCTCCGACTGGGAAACGATGGCCCCGGCGGCAGAGATTTTGCGCCAGTTTGCCGTTCCTTATGAATGTCGAGTCGTCTCCGCACATCGGACTCCGGCGTGGATGGCGGAGTATGCGACCACCGCAGAAGCTCGAGGAATCCGGATCATTATCGCAGGAGCGGGTGGCGCTGCTCATTTGCCAGGAATGATTGCCGCTCAAACGGTTTTGCCCGTGCTGGGAGTTCCCGTGCAAAGCAAAGCACTCAATGGGTTGGATTCTCTTTTGTCGATCGTGCAGATGCCGGGCGGAGTGCCTGTGGGAACTTTGGCAATTGGCAGTGCCGGGGCTCGCAATGCGGGTTTGCTGGCTGTCAGAATTCTGGCGATCAATGATGCTTCGCTGAATCAACAATTGCATCAGTTTCATCAGCAGCAAACAGAGGCCGTGCTGAACGACTCTGAGTTAACTCTTCCCGGTCAGTAATCTGAACACTCGATAATCTCACTGACGACAATGAAACAATCTCCGCGAACACTTCCACCAGGTTCGACATTAGGCATGCTTGGCGGAGGCCAGCTCGGCCGGATGTTTGCCATCGCCGCGCGGCAATGCGGCTACCGAATTATCACGTTTGGTGATCCGTCAGATTCGCCAGCGGGCCAGGTGAGCGATCTCAGTATCCCCGCGAAGTTTTCCGATGAGGATGCACTTCGCAAGTTCGCTGCTCAGGTCGATGTCGTGACGTACGAGCAGGAGAATATTCCAGTACCAACCGTTGAGCTGTTGCTGCAGCACGTCCCTGTTTTTCCCGGACCTGAATTGTTGCGAGCTTCTCAGCATCGTCTTTTGGAGAAGACTTCGCTGCGAAAGATCGGGATTCCTACCGCCAACTTTGCGGGAGTGCAGAGTGCAGAGGAACTGAAGGCGGCCGTCGCGAACTTTGGTGGCGATGCCATCCTGAAAACGGTGACGCTGGGTTATGACGGCAAAGGACAGGCTCGAGTACGCAGCACGGATGATCTGGACGCCGTGTGGAAGAAGTTTGCAGTCGAAGAAGCGATCGTCGAGCAGATCGTGGATTTCTCGTTTGAACTGTCGATTGTGGCCTCACGCTTTGGCGATGGAACTTGTGCCTTTTATCCGCCGGTTCGCAACGATCATGTGAATCATATTCTCGATATTTCCGTCAGTCCGGCTGATAATATTTCGCCCGCGTTAACTGCCGATGCTATTCAGATTGCTCGTGCGATTCTGGAGCACTTCGATGTGATCGGCGTGCTGTGCGTGGAACTGTTCGCGACGACAGATGGCAAGCTGGTTGTCAATGAGATTGCTCCACGGCCTCATAACAGCGGGCACCTGACGATTGATGCTTGCCGCAGCAGTCAGTTCGAACAGCAGTTTCGCGCAGTGAGTGGTCTAGCTTCCGGTAACGTTGAAATGCGATCACCGGCCGCGATGGTCAACCTTCTTGGCGATCATTTGTTTGACGCCACGCCAGAGTGCTGGAGTGCTGTTTTCGGGATGCCGAATGTGCATGTTCACATGTATGGCAAAGCAGAAGCTCGCACTGGTCGCAAGATGGGACATCTGACAGCCACGGCGGCCACCTCGAAGGCCGCTGAAGATCTGGTTGTTGCCGCACGAAGAAAACTGCGGAGCTGAGTGAGCGGTACGGCGCTAGCCGCCGGTGTCTTCCAGTCTTTTTGATGACAATCACCGGTGGCTAGCGCCATTCCGCTCACCAATTTCACTCCGCTGCCCCTTCGGCTCAAGGCTGAAGGGGCGATTCGCGACGATACAGCCAACAGATCTCCGTCAACTGCTTAGAGCATCGGCCACGTTGGTACGATAAGCGGTCATTGCGGGCAGGAATCCAACCAGTACCGCCAGTCCGACTAACACCGGAAACAGCACCGCTTCCCAGACGTTTAACGCCCATGGATTGATCAGCAAACCTGTCTGATTCACGATCCATGGTGATGCAACAACGGCAATACCATGACCGGTCAGCCAGCCAATCAATCCGCCACCGATACACAGCAATGCAGACTCGGCAAGAATGATTCCGAAGACATGCATTCGTTGAGCACCCAGGGCTCGCATGATGCCGATCTCTCGGCGTCGATCCGACATGGAGTTGTAGATGCTCACAAAGATGCCAACGCCAGAGACCAGAATAATGATTGCCGTTAAAGCGACCAGAGCCTTCTGGATGTTTCCAATCAGCCCATTCATCAGTCTTTGAATTGTCCGCACCGGATTTGCGGCCATGGCCTGATAACCGGTCTGCAAATCGCTCATCAGGCTCACACCGAGATACGGTTTATCCGGATCCGTCTTGATCAGAATCGCCGAGATTTCCTTCATCGCGTCCGGCGTTGCATGTGCGTGATCATGGTGATCGTGCGATCCGGCGGCTTCTTCCGCCTTGACGCCTTCTAACTGCTTTAAGGCTGCAGCCAGTCGTTCGGGATCGGCTGCGTAGAAGTCCCTTAAACGTTTCTCAATTTCGTTGACAGGCTTGCCATGCCCTGCAATTGCGTAGAAGCCATCGAGATTCAGAAAGACCGTGCGGTCGTTCGCGGTGCCCGTTGGGGCCAGAACTGCGACGACCGTGAATTTTTCATCATGTACATGGCCGCTGTCCGCTCCACCGTGGACGATCGTAAACTGTGAACCCTGATCCCAGCCATTCTCGCGAGCGACCTCAGAGCCGATAATCGTATCAAACAATCCGTTGATACGTTTGCCGCGGATGCGAAACTTTCGGCGAGGCATATATTCGTTTTCGAAATACTGCGTCGTTGTACCAACGATGGGGAATGATCCCTCTTTGGTTACGTCGCCAAAAGCCAGAGGCACTGCCGAGACCACTCGTGCATCCTTCTGCATCTGTTCAAGAAACAAATACGGCAGATTCTCAATCGGCGGCTGCATGCGATAGACCGCGCTGAGCACCAATTGCAGATCGCTGCCCTTGGGGCCCACGATCAGGTCATAGCCGACACTGGTCTGATTAAACGCGCTATCCACCGCTCCAAAAATGACCAGCACGAGCACCATCAGCATGACACCCAGTCCAATGCTGAGTGCTGTCAAAGACGAAGCCAGCCTGCGCTGACGAATACTCTTCCGGGCAATTGTCAGCAGATTCATACGGCTTTCTCCTGCAGACAAAGCTCGGGACGATTGAAGTCCTGCAACTTTTCGACTCGCTTAAATGTCCCCGCGACCTCCAGTGAATGCGTGACCATCAGCAGTGTGACGTTGTGATCTCGACACGTGTCGCGAATCAGATCGAGGATCAGTTGTTGATTGGCCGGGTCAACGTTTGCTGTTGGTTCATCGGCCAGCAGCAAGACGGGCTTGTTCGCCAGTGATCGAGCAACGGCCACTCGTTGTTGCTCGCCCACAGACATTTGTTGAGGCGAGTGATTCAGGCGATGCCCGAGGCCGACTCGTTCCAGCAGTTGTTTTGCAAACGTCTTGTCAACGCCCTTGCCGGAGAACGACATTCCCAGCAGGACGTTTTCCAGAGCCGTGAACGCTGGCAGCAGATTGAATGTCTGAAAGACGATTCCAATCTTCGCCGCTCGGAAGTGATCGCGGACGACTTCCTGCATTGCTGCGACGTCACGACCATCGACGATAACTCGCCCTGAATCCGGCGTGAGGATTCCCGAGATAATATTCAGCAGAGTAGTTTTTCCGCCGCCGCTTGAGCCCAGCAAAGCAACCTGCTCTCCCTGTTTCATTTCAAATCGTTCGATCCCGAGCACCGGTATTCGGCGTCCTCCGGGTTCCCGGTACGATTTCCGGATGGATTCCAGCAATAGTGACATTCGACCTCTGCAAGCTGTTATGAATGTTCCACAATCCGGACTGCACACGCAGTCCGGCGGGCTCAATAGCCCAAGTCCAAATCAAATTTTCGGTGGACTTGTGATGCAGCGAGCAGAACGGCGCTGGCGGGTTGCTGGGTCCGTCTTAACCCGAAGTGTTAGCGAGGGATGTTACGTATGAAACGTCAACACAATGACCCCTCACTGACGTTTCGGGTTGTGAAAAGCCCTTAACATCAACAAACCGCCAGTGCCATTCGGCTCGCGACCAATACTGCTTCAGCAGTCCGCCGATGCCGACTAGCCTGCGAAATTTATCTTGCACAGGCTTCCGGCTACGGAGTGTACGCTGGAGAAAGGCAGAATCTGAACCCGATTTTCCGGTTTTCCCGGCCCAAGTTCGAGACCAACGAAGCGATGTCATGGGCCAGCCGTTGACGTCGGTCGCGGAATTCATGACCCTATCAGGTGTAGAAATGACCGTTCGAATTTGCATCCTGCGTATTCCTGACCTCTGCTGTTCCCAACAGCGAACTTCCATATAGGCCCAAAACAATGACGAAACAGCTTTTTCGTCCTGCAACAATTTTCCCTCTTTTGTCCCGGCTCTCCATTGGGGCTGTCTTACTCACTCTGTCTACGACTGTTTCTGGGCAAGAGAAGAAACTGGAACCTGTGAAGGTGCCGGCGGCGATTGCGGCCACTCCGGAGGAGATGAAAGCCTATTCCGAGCCGCTTGCTGACACCACGTTCAAGCTGGATATGCTGCCGGTCAAGGGTGGCAAGTTTGTCATGGGCAGCCCTGAGACGGAAGCGGGGCGACGCGACGACGAAGGTCCGATGCACGAAGTTGAACTCTCTCCATTTTGGATGAGCAAGTACGAGATCACGTGGAATCAGTACGAAGTCTGGAGTGACCGTGTCGACTCTCTTCGCCGTGCGGCCTATGGCAAACCGACGACACCGCGAGACAAGCTGGCTGATTCTGTCACTCGTCCGACTCCGCCGTACACGGATATGAGTTTCGGAATGGGTCGAGAAAACAATCCAGCGATCTGTATGACTCAGCATTCGGCTCGAATGTTCTGCACGTGGCTGAGTGCAAAGACTGGGCGATACTACCGACTGCCGACCGAAGCCGAGTGGGAATACGTTTGCCGCGCGGGAACGACGACGATGTATTCGTTCGGTGACGATGTTGCTCAGCTTGGTGAGCACGCGTGGTTCACGGACAACAGCGATGGGATTTATCATCCGGTCGGCAAGAAGAAGCCCAATCCCTGGGGCTTCTATGACATGCATGGAAATGTGGCGGAATGGGTTCTCGACCAGTACGTTCCGGATACCTATAAACTTCGAGCTGGCAGCGCAGCCGTTGATCCGCTTGTCATCCCGATGACCGAGTATCCTCGAATTGTCCGTGGTGGTGGCTGGGATGATCCGGCCGAAATGCTGCGAAGCGCAGTGCGCGAAGGATCGAGCGAAGAGTGGAAGCAACAGGATCCACAGATTCCTCAGAGCATCTGGTATTTCACGGATGCCCTTGGAGTTGGCCTGCGAGTTGTTCGCCCATTCATGGAACCCGCGGAAGAGCTTCGAGCGTCCAAATGGGACAAGAGCGAACCGATCCAGAAGGACCCCGAAGAAGTGCTCAGCAACGAATAAGCTGACTTCTAAAGCAAAACTACAAATAAAAAAGCCCGACTACATCTGGTCGGGCTTTTTTGTGGATGAATCGTTTATCGCCTGGAGTCGCAACGCAGTGTTAATTACATCAGCCGGAACGCGTTAGCGTCCGGTTTTCGGCGAAAAGACCCAGCAAAAACAATCGGGGGCTAACGCTTAGGTTTCACCACAATTTTGTTGCCAGCCTGACAGTCCGCGAAAACTTTTCTGTGAAATTTATTCTGATGAGGAAGTCTGTGCGGGTGTTTGTTGGGGAGTTG
>JBPOIW010000083.1:0-10332 GCA_052034165.1 Planctomycetota bacterium
AGGCGCTCCGGAGGGTGTCAACGTCCTCTAGTTTTGGGGCCTCCAACAGCCGATATCGCAGGGTTTTCAGGCTTTAGGAGAGACAGTCTGCGCAGAATTTGAGGCTTCAAAAATGGGCCTACAAATAGCCCTGCTTACCCTGACCTTCCTAACCGTCATAATCTCGGCGATTTCGGGTATTTCGGAGCCGTGATTTTCAGTTTGGCTTCAGTTGTTTCACTGAAGGGAAGTTCTAAAAGATCCCGTTTCACAGAGGCATTTGCTCGGCCGCTCTCCGCCCGATCTCGCAAGTCGACTCCTTGTGCTCAATCTGCGTATTTTAACGCCAGGGAGGCTGGTCGGCAGGCGGTCGTTGCATTGCAAGAGAAACGGCACTGTGCGAAATCGAGTGCGCGCCCCGGCGCAGCAAGGTGACACCGTAGTTTTCGAACATGGAAGATGGCCGCGATTCACCGCAACGCGGTCAAAGAAGGCAGCCGGTTGGTCAGCGCAGCGCAACCACCGGTTCTTGTCGCAACCTGCAATTGCACCCTGAAACGGGTGACGGTATCGCGGTTTCAGTCTTCCCTTCAGGATGAACGTTCTTCCTGTTCAGTCACCGATGGTGCGCCCGTCGGCGACCGCCGGCTACTCTCTGACATCCTTTCAGGATTAATCACATTGAACTCTGCCTGGTACACTCGCGCAAATGTCTTCACGTTGAACCAGAAAAACAGACCGACACGGCGGCGTCTAAACTGCCGCGGTGGACTCGATCGGTTGTCAATCAAGGATTGCGCTGACCACACTAAAACGAAATCTCTTTACCACTGATGCCATTTGCCGTATCCCGAATCCGGCGAAGTTCCTGACGCAGAAGTTGCATCGGAATATCGTTGTGCTCACCACCCGGGATCTCGGTCAGTCGAGAAGTGTCTCCGCTGGCGATGGCCAGGGCTCGAGCTTCTTCCATGGGGATCAGCTTGTCGGATGTCCCATGAAAAATCCGAATCGGTGCTTTCACCATGGAGATGCGATCAATGGACCTCCATTGATCCAGCACGAGATAGTGAAACAGAAACCAGGGGTAGTTGCAGGCCACCGTACGCGGCATTGACGCAAAAGTGGAACTGAGCAGCACTGCTTGCGGCCGAGCGTGATCGCCGAATTCTTCCGACCACAAGGAAAGCGCGACGGCTCCTCCCAGCGATTCGCCGAACAACACGATCTGTTCGTCACGGAAACTTAACTCGTCGTGAGCAAACTTCCAGATCTCGCGTGCGTCCGCAGCAATGCCAGTCTCCGACGGACTTCCGGAACTGTCTCCGTATCCGCGGTAGTCAAATATCAAGACATGAAAACCGCACCTGGCAATCTCTTCGAGATCGCCCCTGCGATGCGATCGATTCTGAGCATTGCCCGGAAAGTAGATCACGAGTTGCTCTGTTTGCGTCTGCTTTTCCTGCTCGCCAGCATGTTTCTCCGGGTCATCTGAGGATGTCGTCGGTGGCACAAGCAACCATCCGTTCAGAGTTGTACCGTCAGCTGTACGAATCTGAACATCACTGATTTGTGATGGATCCAGTCTGAGGTCCGCAACTTTCAGTGAGAGGGCTTTTGTCGGGCGATACATGAGCTTTCGCTGAAGGAGGGTAAAGATCAGCGTCACTGAGATATACGGGACCAGAACATAAATCAGGAAAGCTCGAGCCAATCGCTGACGCCGGGATCGTTTAGGTGAATCCAGAGACGTTGCGGAAAGCGCTGTCATCGTTCGATGATCCTGAGATCAACTTCACAAGGTCTTTGAATAATAAGCCAATATGCCCGAATACTTCATGAACCTTGAGAGCACCATCATGAAGGTAAATGTCTGTTTTTTTGAAGAACCGCACGAAGCGAGGGCGAAGAAAACGGTTCCGTCGCCACTCAGAAAGCAATACGACAGTTTTCAAGGATTAGGTCACATGGGGCAAGAACTCGGTTTGGTAATTCATGAGCCCGACGAGATTCGCCGACGACTGCGACGGATGCCTGCCCCCGTGATTCACATTTCGGAACGATCGACGCCAGACTTCACCGCGGAACGTGGAGCCGGGGCCATCCACACCAGGAACGCACAAAAGAAGTGATCAAACCGCCAAACGCCTTGAAGGAAAACTGGGCAAAACGACAGCGTTTTGAATGATTGAAGCCGGGAAAGACCGTGACCCGCTGCCCGTCCCGTGGTAGAATGCTGAGGAGGAGCCTCTAACCATGACACTCGATATCCACCTTCAACTTCCGCCCGAATACATCGACGCGTTGCGACAACATGCCGCCGCAAATGGCGAAGACATCAATGCGTACGTCAGTCACCTGATCACAGATCATTTACAGCCTGATGTGTCTTCCACTCGCCGAACAAATGGTACTCCTCAGGATTTCGGCGAGTGGCTCAAATCGTGGGCGGAGCGACATCCTCAGCTCAAACACGTTGTTGATGACAGTCGCGAGTCAATCTATGCAGGCTGCGGCGAATGAAGGTGCTGGTTGACACCAACGTGATCTTGCGATTCACACAGATTGCAAATCCGAGCCATGCTTTGGCAAGGTCGGCTTTGACGCAGCTATTGAAATTCGGGCATGAACTGTGTCTGGTTCCTCAATCGATCTATGAATACTGGGTCGTCGCCACCCGTCCTGTCGCCGTTAATGGGTTTGGAATGTTGGTCGCAGATGCCGATCAGCAAGTACAGGAACTATTGCAGCACTTCACGCTGCTGCGAGATGAGCGAGGCATCTACTCACGATGGTATGACCTCGTCGTCACACACAATGTTAAAGGAAAGCAAGCTCACGACACGCGACTTGTGGCCGCGATGGAGCGACACGACACGAAGCACCTGTTGACTTTCAATAAGTCCGACTTCGCGCGGTTCCCAGCAATCGTTGCCCTTTCGCCAGATGAGATCGTGACTGGAATCATGCCGGCTTAGTGGCGGCACAAAGCACTCCAAAATCGCCATCAATCAGGTTTGGATGACCAGGGCAATCGCATGTCGAAATTTGGCAAAACACTGGCATTCATGGCGTCCGTTGTCTGAAACAACGATCCAGATCGCCATGTTTGCCGCGTCGCGTTGTGTTTCGCACGAAAAAAACACAGGAAATCGACGTGCGATTGCCCTGTTTGGATGACCCTTTGTTCCCGCGGTTATTTCGAACCTGCCGTGGATCCCTGGCAGCTCGAAAAACTGAATGTTTGGCGTCATTCAGAAGTGATATCTTTGGCTTCATCTACTGTAATCTCCGTCCCGTTTGCAGTGAGAACAACGCCATCTTCCTGGACACTCACACGGCCGGAATACATCAAATACTGAATTGCCGCCCATGTGTCTCTACGAGAGCATTTTAGCGATTCTGAAACCTTGCGATGAACGCCTTTTGGCCAAGGCTGCTTTGGTAGCAGATTGGCGACCTGCTGAATGAATTCAGGGGATAAGTCTACTTCTTGCCACATCTTGTGATCCCGATCAGCGTTTTTCTTTTTTTCTACTGCCTGCACGGCACTCACACCGTATTGAGTTGCTACTTCATAGCAAACTTGAAGCACGAAGGATTTTCTGCCTGACAAATTTGGATGCACCCTACCGAATGCCTGCCGCTCAATTAATTTCCACGAGGAATCAAAGAGGTCGGTTGTCAAAAGTTGCAGGTCCAGTTGGGACAGCGTTTTTGCATTGAAAGCAAACGTTCCCAAAAGACGAGAGACAACAATCAGAGCGAGAATCTGCCTCCAGTTCTTGAGGAATCTCAAATGAGGTTCTCCCGGAAAACATAGGCGTTCAAGTTCCGAATCAGTAAGCGGCGGGGCCATCCATACCCAAAAACTTAAAGCACAGTTCAAAACGCAAGATCGTTTCTGTGCCGAATTCTGTAACATTACGAGATTGGTGTCCCCATTCGGTGTTGCAAACCTCGTGGTTCGTCAGCACTTGAAATTGCGGTTGCCAGCATTAGCCTCTGGGCACTGGCCTACGGTTCAGAACCGGACGCTAACGCGTTCCCGCTGACTACGCGTATCCGACCTCTCAGAGGAGGTCCGGAAAGGGCTCTCGCATTGCCGCAAGGCGAAGCGGGTGTGCAACAGACGTTTGCATATCGGCCGAGAACTTTGATCCACTTGCACACAGGTCACGGCAGGGCGCGAAGTCCTCCACGGCAAGCTCGGCAAAGAAGACCTGCCGAAATCGCCGACTGCAAACTCCGGGACGGATGTTCGTCCCCCGTGACTCACATTTCCGAACAATCGACGCTAGACTTTGCCGCGGAACGAGAATGATAGACTGCTAACCGGAGTGGATTTCTCTGTGACTGTGACAAATTCCAACCAGCTTGCTCAGCGCGTGCATGAGCTGCGTCAGCGAACTTTGCAGGCTGTTGAACAGGTCGTTGTCGGGATGAATCATGTCACAGATCAGTTGCTGATGGCACTGATTGCCGGCGGACATGTGCTGCTGGAAGGTGTTCCCGGGACGGCCAAGACGACGCTCTGTCGCACGTTTTCGACGGTGCTTGGAATTCACTATGAACGAGTGCAGTTTACTCCGGATCTGCTGCCATCCGACGTCACCGGAACGCAGGTTCTTGATCGTCAAACGAGCAACTTTGTGCTTCGCAAAGGTCCGGTCTTCTGTCAACTGCTTCTGGCGGACGAATTGAATCGCGCGCCTGCGAGAACTCAATCATCACTGCTCGAAGCAATGCAGGAACGTCAGGTCACGATCGAAGGAAAAACTCTGCCACTGCCGGAACCGTTTATGGTGCTCGCTACGCAGAACCCGATCGAGCAGGAAGGTGTTTACCGACTGCCGGAAGCTCAGCTGGACCGCTTTCTGTTTCGCATTCATGTGGGCTACCCTGAACGTAATCAGGAAGTCGACATGCTGGAGCTGCACAGTCGAACGATTGCCAAGCCTGCGGCCGTGACTAACGCTGATGAGATCGTGGCCATCCAGCGACAGCTTGATACCGTTTATGGATCACGCGAGTTGCAGGAGTATATCGTAGATCTGGTTCGACAAAGTCGTCAGCACCCAGACCTGGTGCTGGGCGGTAGTCCCCGAGCCGCCATCAATCTGATGAAAGCCGGACGTTCACACGCTCTGTTGTCAGGCCGAAACTACCTGACTCACGAAGACATCCAGGCGGTTTGCAATCCGGTGCTTTGCCATCGATTAATCATGCGGCCGGAAGCGGAAATGGATGGTCGCACGATCGAATCGGTCGTCCAACAGTTGATTCGCACTGTTCCCGTTCTTCAGGAACGTCGTCGATGACCGTGTTCGCGCGATGGCTGGCTTTGCCTTCGATCGCCGGGCTGTTCCTTGGCATTTTGCGAGGTCAGACCGGTCTCGCGCTGTTGTCGCTTTCGATTCTGCTCTGGCTGCTGGTCGAATGGCTGATCTTTACCTGGCGAGTCTGGATTGAGCTTCCTCAGTTACAGTTTACTCGTCGTGTGAATGGACGTGATGAACCCACAGGCCTGTTGTGGGCCGGTCGTCTGGTCACAGTCTCTGTCGAAGTCAAATCGTGGCGCGGCACCATTGGCCCGGCGTTGATGATTCGCGATGTTGTACCGGAGAACATGGACGTTGCGGAGACCGGCAATGAAGTGAACGTGAAAGCTCGGTTTGACGCGTTTGAGTTTACTTACACTGCTCGCGTGCGTGGGGCCGGCCGTTTGCGATTGCCCGGCTTTCGCATCGTGCTGCAGGATGCTCAGGGCTTCTTTCGGCTCGAACGCTTCATCCCGCTGGTTCAGGTTTTTCGAGTGCTCCCGGCCTATGCCGATGTGGGTGAGACACAGCCGTTGGTGAAGCGGATCAATTCGCTGCCGCAACATGGGATTCATCGCCTGCAACGATCGGGGATGGGATCGGAGTTGCTGGAGCTGCGAGAATACGTCGACGGCGATCCGCCGAAATCGATTGCATGGAAAGTGTCGGCTCGTCGAGACAAACTGATGACTCGACAATACGAGTCGGAAGTTCCCGTGCGGCTACAGTTGTTTCTGGACGGATCGATCGGCACACGAGTCGGCGGGTTTGGCCTGCGCTTGCTGGATCAACTGACCTATGTCGGCGCGAGTGTCGCTCGGACGGCGATTTCTGTGGGCGACCCCGTTGGAGCGGTGCTGTTTGATGAACGAGGCCCCAAACGAGTTCCTCCTCAGGCGGGTGAACGAGGCTTTCATCGTCTGCTGGAAGCGATGTCGGATTTTTGTGTAAACCCCGCACCGATGCCCGATCGACTTTCGCCCACGCTTGTGACGTTTGCTCTGAGCGTGGCGACGGAGCAGTTTCCGGAGTTGCTCGATCTGAAAGTCAATCAGGTTCCGTTTACGTTATTTCCAATTCTGCCGTGGAACGCGCGACGGCATCGAGACCGTTCGCTGCTGGCCGGCGTGCTGGCTGAGCTTTATAGCATGTCGCCGCTGAAGCATGTGCAGTTGTTGCACGACGATGCTCTGATGGCCACGTTTGCTCAACACTTTCTGAGCCAGACCGGCTTGTCCTGGATGACGCCAGTCGTGGCGATTCGCGGTCGTGGATTTCATGACGGCATCGCGAGAATGGATCTGCTGAGCAGAGCATTAACGACGGCGGCATTGCAGGCCAAAGACAATGAAGTCTTCGTCGTACTGGCCGATCTGCTGGAATGTGCACCGAGTATTTCGCATCTGTTACCCGCCGTCAAAATGGTGCTCGCGAGACATCATCGGATTGCTTTTGTTTGTCCGACTCCGACGTTCAAACGGCCCACGGCAGCTTCTGTTGAAATCAAATCGGGCGACGCGGAAGATCTGTTGTTGGCGGCCGAGCAAACTCGTAGTCGCGACCTGTCAACTCGATTGCAGCGTGAGTTGCGTCGGATTGGAGCGACCGTAGCCTTTGCCGGGGAGCAGAACGCGATCCAGTTGGTGCTGTCAGAAATGGAGATCGCTCGCACAGGACGCGTCGGCGCGGCGGGAGGTCGACGATGAGCCTTCTGTTTTCCGACATGACTCCGAATCTGCCTGAATCAAAAGCATCGCCCGCGGATCGTGTTTACGAGCGACCGGGTGAGTCACTGCATTTGGGACTCGTGCTGCAGATTTCCGTTTTTGTGGTCGTCGCTGCGTTGTTGATGTTGCTGGCTCCGGAAGCACCGTGGTCGATTCGACTGTTGATCATTGCTCTGGTTATGCTGACATTGAAACGTTGGGGCGGGGTTCTGGTGTTGATGTTGGTTCAGGGCGATCTTGTGTTGCGGGAAGGCCGCGACATGGCCATCCTGAAGGGGTCCGGTGGTGTGCTGTTTGTGCTTGTGGTGATGGGCGTGCTGATGTTTGTTGCTCGGCAAAGAGAGTTGCTTCAGCAGATTGCTCGCAGTTCACTGCTGCAGGTTGCTCGAGGCTTCCTTAACTCCGGCGAAGCCCCTGCGGAATCCCCGACGGCGTTCAGCATTCCTGCTGCTCGCATTTTCTTATCGGCATTGCGTGGCATCACGTTGCTGTTTGGCTGCGTCGTGGTTGCTCGTGTCGCGCTGGGAACATTGCCGACCAATCGAGAAGTGACGGCCGAACTTCGAGATTACATTGACGTCGATCCAGGTCTCACGGCCGGCGCATTGCTAGTCGTTTGTCTGTTCGCTTTCTGGGTCGCTGTGTCTGAAGTTTCATGGCGGCAAATGACAGCCTCACAAGCTCGGATGTATCTGCGGTCAGCATTCCTGAAATCGCATTATGCGGATCTCCGTATGATAGTGCGGAAGCGATTAAAAGTGCGCCAGCAACGCCTGACCGCAGCAAAAGCCAAAGCACGTAAAGAGGGAAATTAATATGACACTGTCAGTCATCAATGCAGGAGCCGTCTGATGTTTTGGATCCGAGAAGTCATGGGATGGGCTCTGGTTGCGATTTCGCTGATCGTTCTGCGCGTTGGAATGAACTTCGCGATGAATACGACGGAGCCGAAGATTGTTGAAGCGTCTGTGGTTCTGTTCGCCGCCATGGGGGTTCTCCGCGCCGGGATCCTGCTGATTCGCATCTCCACAGCGGCCCGCATCTGCCGCATTGACCGTGAAGGCGAGTCGAAAGGCTGAGGATTGTTTCGCTGAGCTGTGCCTCACCCACGAAGCCTTATGCCCTCCGTTGCCTGGGCATCCAAGTCATCCTGTAGTGCTAGCTTCAGCCGGCATTCCAAAGGCCCGGAGGGTCGACAAATCCAATGCCGGTGGCGTGACAGCCTGTTGAATTAATCAGCCGGAACGCGTTAGCGTCCGGTTATTGCCTCTGAAACCCAGGATGTTATTTCGGGGCTGCTCCTGAGAGAGTCCGAGCCTCAGGGTCGACTGAAGTCGACGCTACGAATCAAGTTAACAACCCGTCAATTGCGACGTTGCTGCCAAAATTGCCCGAGAAAAACAGGGATTCGTAGTGTCGCTGAGAAACCGGGGGTGGTTTCAGAAAACCGGGCTGCACTCAAACGCGCAGTTTTACTATCCTCGCGCGGCTGATTCAGAATTTTGTGCCCGTATGAGACCGAAACCCCATGGAAATCAAGTTCTACAACACGCTCACGAACGCCACCGAAACCTTCCAGCCGGCTGATACCGACTGCGTGCGAATGTATAGCTGCGGGCCGACGGTCTACGACTTTGCTCACATCGGAAATTTCCGTTCGTTCCTGTTCGCGGACGTGATCCGAAGAACTCTGGAATTCTTCGGTCACAAAGTTCATCACGTGATGAACATCACCGACGTCGGTCACATGACCGATGACGCCAACGCCGATGGTGGTGGTCAGGACAAGATGCAGGCGGCCGCCGCGCGAGTCAAAGAAGACAAGAAGTCCGGCAAGGTCCCCGAAGGTGCCGTTCAGAATCCCGACGATCCTTACCAGATCGCCGAGTACTACATGAACGCGTTTCTGGACGACGCGAAATTGCTCGGCGTCAAGGTCGCTTCAGAACCCGACAACATTCTGCGGGCGACAGAGAACATCGATGTCATGCAGGAGATGATTACTCAACTCTTGAAGAACGGACATGCGTATGTTGGTCCGGATCGAGTTGTCTATTACAGCGTCGAAAGTTTTCCGGCTTACGGCAAACTGAGCGGGAATACTCTGGATCGACTTCTGACCGGGGCTGGTGGTCGCATCAGCGATGAGAACCAGTCGAACAAAAAGCATCCGGCCGACTTCATGTTGTGGAAGCCCGATCATTCCCACATCATGAAATGGAAATCACCATGGGGCATGGGTTATCCAGGCTGGCATATTGAATGTTCCTGCATGGCTCGCAAACGACTGGGCCGTGACGTGATTGATATTCACACGGGCGGCGAAGATTTGATCTTCCCGCATCATGAATGCGAGATCGCTCAGACATGCGGAGCAACCGGTAAAGACAAGTTCGCCAACATCTGGATGCATGCCCGCTTCCTGATGGTCGAAGGCGAAAAGATGTCCAAGAGCAAAGGTAATTTCTGGACCGTCCGCGATGTGCTCGAAGGCCGCGCGACGGGAACTCAGGTGCATCCGGCTGTGTTGCGACTGGAACTGATCAAATCGCACTATCGAGCCAACATGAACTTCACGAAAAAGGGTCTGCTGGATTCCGCAGGTGCAGTAAAACGTCTGACGGATTTCCGAGCCAAGCTGGAAGCGGCTTGCGGAGGCAAAGCGGAACCTGTCGATCTGAGCTATCCGATTCTAAAGGAGTTCGCAGAAGCGATCGCCGACGACCTCAACATCGCCGGCGCGTTGGGAGCCATTTTGCCATGGGCCTCGTCGACTCCTGATGATGCCGGTGCTGCCTTGGGAGCACTCAATCGCATCAACGATGTGCTGGCCGTTGCGCCGCTGGGAGCCAATGACGGGGGTTCCGGTGGAGCGTCAGGCGAACAGGCCGAGATTGAAAGTCTGTGCCGACAGATTGATGACGCTCGACAGCGAAAGGACTGGCCGACGGCCGATGGTCTTCGCAAGGATATCGAGAGCCGAGGATATAACGTGAAGAATTCCCCGAACGGTACGATCGCGGAGAAGCGGTTGGCGTAATTCGACTGTTCCGAATCTCGGTTGTTGACGCCACTCAGCTTGTCTGAGTGGTGAATCGTTTGGCAACCAGAAGCTCCGTTGCCATCAACTCCCCTCCAATTGCTTCAAACGACTGCCTGCGGCCGTCGTTTGAAGCAAATGGCGAAGTTAAGAAAAAAAGCGTTAATGGTTGCCAAACCCACTCACATTCGGCACGAGGCCGAAGGGGTCGATTTTGCCAAGTAGAAAAAGTGTATTGATTGAAAGGGCGGACGGCACACGGAGT
>JBPOIW010000228.1:0-45950 GCA_052034165.1 Planctomycetota bacterium
TATGTCTTCAGTGACGTACTGTCCGGCTTGTTGATTCGAGCAAAAAGTACTGGTTCGAACTTCGCCACAACCGACCTCTGATCTGAATTGCCGCCGACTACAATTTCTCAATCAACGCAGCTACGGATTCTGCATTCATATCCATATGACATTCATCATCCACCAGAATGCACGGAGCTCCTTCGCAGGCTCCCAGACACTCCGCGAATTCCAGGGTCACCTTGCCATCGGCAGATGTCTGCCCAGGATGAACGTGGAACTTGTTGCAGACCTTTTCCAGGACCTCTTCACCACCTCGAAGCATGCACGAGATGCTGCGACAGACCCAGATTCGGTGCTTTCCCAGGGCGTGTTTTTCATCCTTGAAGAAGTTGTAAAACGACATCGTGTCGTGAACTTCAGAAGGATGCAGTTCCAGGAGCTCCGCAATCTCTTCGATCGCTCCTGTTGAGACCGCCCGCATGGCATCGTGCACCATGTGCAGGGCCGGCAGAACGACAGCTCGCTTGTTTGGATACTTTGGAAACTCCTGGCGAATCCGCTCACGGAGTTGTTCACTGAGAACACTCATTTCACAACAGCCCCTGTTTAGCGATCCAGTTCCGCCGCGATAATGTTAATACTGCCCAGCACCGCCACCACGTCGCTCAGCTGATGATTCTTGATCATGTGAGGAAACATGGAAAAGTGAACATAGGAAGGCGGACGAGTTCTCGCGCGGTAAGCACGAGTTTCTGCGTTGCCCACAATGAAGAAGCCCAATTCCCCGTTCGGTGATTCGGTCGCCGCATAAACTTGTTCACGAGGAACGTCGTAGCCTTTGTTCGGCATGATCACCTCGAAGTGCTGGATCAGACCTTCGATGCTTCGATAAACCGATGGCTTCGCAGGAAGAACCATGTCACTGTCGACGGCGATATTGACGGGGCCCGAAGGGATATTCTCAACGGCCTGTTCGATGATTTTCAGGCTCTCAAGCATCTCTCGCATACGCACAAGATACCGCGAGTAACAGTCACCGCCCTTGGAACAGACAACGTCGAAATCCAGATCTTCGTAAGCCAAATAAGGCTCATCGCGACGAAGGTCACGTTCGATTCCGCTGGCTCGAGCAACCGGGCCGCATGCACCAAGATTGATTGCGTCTTCCGGACTCAGGTAACCAATGCCCTTCGTGCGGTCCACGAAGATGCGGTTCTTGGTCAACAAACGGTCGACTTCGTCGTAGACCTTTGGAAACTCTTTGATGAACTTGCGAACTCGATTCACCCAGTCCGTGTTCACGTCGAACAGGACACCGCCAACGCGGGTGTAGCTGGTATGGAACCGCTGGCCCGAAGCCATTTCGACGATATCGTAGATGTGCTCGCGCTGCTGGAAGAAATAGAGGAACGCGGTGAATCCACCAAGGTCGAGGGCAGTTGTCCCCAAATTCAACAGGTGATCGTGCATCCGCATCAGTTCAGCAAGGATCGTTCGCAGATACTTGCAGCGCGGGGTGAGTTCGATATTCAGCAGTTTCTCGACCGCGTGGTGCCAGGCAATTTCGTTTGCCAGCGGCGAGAGATAGTTCATACGGTCGACGATGGTCACATACTGGTTGAAATCCAGATGCTCGCCCAGTTTCTCGAAGCCACTGTGCAGATAGCCAATGTACGGCACCGCGTTGAGCACTCGTTCGCCATCCAACGTCAACACCAGTCGCAGCGTCGTGTGCGTTGCCGGATGTTGAGGACCGAAGTTCAACGTCCAGACGTATTCACGTTCGGCCGATTCCGCTTCCAGATTATCAACAGGAGTCAGGGGCATCAGTAGAAGCCAGGCAACAAAGACGATAGGAAACTCAACCTGTGCGGTACGGTGCCAGCCTTCAGTATCGTTCATTAAAACTCTGAGCGGCACCGAAGGTTGGCACCAAACCGCTCAGGTCATCCATCAACTTCCCGCGCGAGTGATCACTGGGAAGTTATGGCGTTCCCCGCGACCCTTCAGCGGATAATCTTTTCGAAGCGGGAAAGAGGTGAACTCTTCGGGCATCAGAATTCGACGAAGGTCCGGATGTCCTTCGAAGACGATCCCGAACATGTCGAAAACTTCTCGCTCCAACCAGTCACAGCTACGCCACAATGAATAGACCGTTGGCAGTTTGGGATCGGGCAGATTGACGGCCGTACGAACAATCAGTCGCTCCCCGGAGGTCACATTCAGCAACATGTAGAGTACTCCGAAGCGATCAGTCGCTCCTTCATACTCCAGAAAATCCACCGCGGTCAGATCGATCAACATATCGAAGCCGTGGTCAGACTTCAGGCTGCTCAGGAGGTCGAACAGCTTTGCCGCCGGAACATCAATTCGGCGATTGTCGCGAAAGCTGCTTTCCGACAGTTCGGCCCCAAACTTCTGCTGCAGAACAGACAACTCAACCATTCTTGCCACCTCCGCGGTTCATGCCAGCCTGAGTCATTGCTGCGGAGAAACCGCCCAACTGAACCAGGTTAGCATCCTGAATGCGATATCGCTCTTCAGATTCGAATGGTTCCGGCCCCATCGGGGTATCGCGGGCCATAAACTCTTTGCCCATCACGGTTCCCGTTCGGCGAACTTTCGCCTGCATTTCCATCACAGCTGCAATCAACTGCTCTGGACGTGGAGGACAGCCAGGGACGTACATATCAACGGGAATGAATCGGTCAACACCCTGCACCACAGCGTATGTATCGAAAACGCCGCCGGAACAGGCACAGGCCCCCATGGAGATGCACCATTTTGGTTCTGGCATCTGCAGCCAAATGCGTTGCAGAACAGGCAACATCTTCATGACCACTCGACCGGCAACGATCAGGAGATCGCACTGCCGTGGGCTGAATCGCATGACTTCGGCACCGAAACGTGCCAAGTCGTGCCGCGAGGCCGCAGTGGCCATCAGTTCGATACCGCAGCAAGCCGTCGCAAATGGCATCGGCCACATGCTGTTGGATCGAGCCCAGTTTGCAGCCGCATCCAACTTTGTCAGAAATACGTTTTCCGGGAGACCTACCGCCATCGAAATACTCCCTTCCGCCAAGCGTAAACCCAAGCCAGTGCAAGAGTTGTCATGAATACGAGCATGACAGCAAACACCGTGTCCCGCAATTCGGGCGGGATTCCAAGTTCACTATAGGCACTTACGGCCCATGGATACAAAAATAGCAGTTCCACGTCAAAGACGAGAAACAGGATCGCGACCAAGTAGAACCGCACGTCAAACGGCTGGCGAGCATCCCCGACCGGGTCCATTCCCGATTCGTAAGGCATATCTTTGACCGGAGTATGCTTGCGCGGCCCCAGCAAATGTGCCAACAGCAGGTTCGTAATCACAAACCCGACGAGAATCGCGCCGTAGACAAATAAGGGTGGAAGGTTGGGAAGGTCCACGTCAGATCCTCTACAAAGCCAGCAAACGTTCAGTGAGCGGTCAACGCCTGTATTCTTCTCAGCCAGCACCGCTGTTCCCAGCAGCCATGGCGACCCCCAAGCGCACCGACTCCGGGCGCAATCCCTGCAAACGCTGAATATGAACTTGATCACGGTGAATCAAGGCCAACAGAGGTCGCCTGAAGAATCATCTCGCTTTCGGAAATGCTCGGCATAAACTTCAGCCCAACATGGAAGCGTCACCTTGATTCGTTTCGGCGAGAATTTCGGCCCCAATTGCATTCGAGACCTGGGGAATCAGCAACGCTTCAGAAAACGATTCAATCGAGATCTTCAGCTTTTTCGGGCATGAAGGTCAAACCAACCCTTGCGATGAAATGGATTCCCGGAGGGTGACGAGGAAAGCAAGGAGAACGGGAATCTCCGTTGCCGTCCGTAAAAGTAAGCGAGGTACATTTCGGCCACCTCATCAATACTGTAGGTCGGCGTCTGAAGTTCTTTTCCAAAGAGCCCTGAGGTATGTCCGTCGAAGGAGTAGTCTACGAAACTGCCCTCAAGCGGAGGATTTGGACACTTGACTGATTTGAGCCGAGATTGATCGGAGACCTGAAATTTTGTGTACCCCATCGCACGCAGATACACCAGCATTTCCAGACACTCCACCTTCTGCTTTGCAAGGTTGTTGGGCGTCATTAGCTCAACACTGACATGTTCAGGTGTTTTGTCCAAAGTCCTGAGCGATCGAATGCACATCACATCCGCGCCTTCGATGTCAATCTTCATGAAGTACGGCAGGCCAAAAGTGGCGACGAGTTCAGCGAGGCGAACGGTGGGCACAATGATCTTCTGGAAAGCCTGATTCAGACTTCGATTCCAGTCCGGTAATAAAGTTCCCCAGTCATTCTTCTCGTCGTTAACATAGAACTCCACGCTGTCAGTTTGATCCTCAACCAGTGCTTTATTGACGATCGTCAGTTGCCCTGAGCTGATGTAGTCGCGAAATCGTTCTTCGGATTGTTTCGCCAGGACGGGGCTCGCTTCAACCGCAACAACTTTGAATCCTTTCTGAAGGTAAAAGTTGGTGTCGCGGCCAATGTGCATTCCGATGTCGAAAATCATTTTTTGCATTCTGGCCATCCACAGTGACGTCACAGTAAAAGTTAGTTGATGGGGGGGCAGGGGCTGGGGAATGTCGAAGACAGCAATGTTGTACGGGTCGTTGCTTTCGCGAACCGGTCTGTGATATTCAGTTGCCGGAGTTCAGATCCTGATCCAGTCTTCCGGCGTCAGGTCCGTGTCATTCATCGTCGGGTCATGGAACCATCTCCTTGGCGCGATCTTTAATCCGCCTTTGACGGCTAGCCAGGCTCCCCACCAACTGAAGGATGAGTTGGCAATAATGTGGTGCGTGGCTCGAGCCATGAGCCACAAATCTGCGAGTCCGGGTCTGTCCGTTTTGGCTTCCGGGAAGACCAGCGGCCTGATGGCCGGCAAGTTTTCCCTTGCCCATGGCAAGTCGTCTGAGAGAACCAGCACCGGATTGCTTGTCGGAAGTCGCTCCATGGCTGCCTGGTAATAATCCAGAGTACATTGGGCGTAGATTCTGCTTGCTTTTGAGCTGCTGATGTAGTCCCCGCGACGAATGTGCAGAACAGCATAATTCTGATCTGACATCTTCTGGCTGAGCTGTAAGGTCTCCGGGTCTGACGGCTCCGGAACTCTCAACTCTTCTCGAATCTGTTGCTCAATCCCTTCGAAATAGCGATAGGTCTGGAAGTATCCCGTCAGCGAGACGGGCGGTTGAATGTTTTCGAAATGCGGATCAAAGTGGAAGTGGGGTTCACGGTAGATGCGATCGCGGCGGATCACCGATTCCACGAGCTGCAGTCCGCGAGACATCCAGGTCATACTCACTGAACGGCGTTGCACTTCTGCCTGAATCGGAAACTGATCCAGCTCGAATGTTCGGTGGCGACCTTTGTCATAAAACGAAACATCCAGAACAAGCCGGGAGTTTGTTTTAAACGCCAAAGATCTTCCTGCGGCATATTGAAAGAGCTGATTGCCAAGCCCGCCGGAGACTTTGAGCACGCATATTGGCTGAGCGCCTGACGCTACGCGCATTGAATCACCCTCGCCCTGAGAGGTGAGCCGGAGATTTGCCCGCCGGTGCCATGGCTCATGCTGCGCGTTTCCTGGATTCGCAGTTTGTAAAAGGAATTACGGCCTCGCAGTTCTGATGATTCAATGTCAGCCATCTTCGTCGCTGGCGTTCAATCTGCTTCTTGATCATGCGGCGAATGTCGATCAGTGGACCATGTCGAAATAGTTTTCCGCTGGTCAGGTTGCGATCAATCGTTGTTCCAAAGACAGCCGAGCCTGACTTATCCAGAATGTCTTTCTGAATACATGCCGCTGGGTTGAGTTGCAGAATTCGGAGTTGCGAACTGATCGCGGACATGGGGTTGAACATGACCTGATCAATGGGATCAGCCAGTTTCTCTTTCAGGGACAACAGTTTCCGGGCACATGGAGCGGAAATCACATAACCGGCCGTTCCCCCGTGCCAGCTCAGCAGTCGTTGCAGCAGGCTCCCGGAACTCAGCGACTGATGCTCTCTGCGGCAAACAACCTGTCTTAATGTTGTTTCGAGTTTAATGACATCAAAGTCCGCGACTTCACGGTCAATTGCGTCCATAACACCTTTCATGGTTGCGGCCATCACGGCGTCATCTTCAAAAACGGCCGCATGGGGCTCGCCGCTGGCCAGGAGCTTTTGCCAGGCCAGTTTATGGCTCATAAACAGACCGATCTCACCTGCATTGATGGGCTGGAATTCAAACGTTGGTGCCACCGCAGAGGCAAGGTCCTCAGAGCTCAGGCGACGCCCTTCGACGGCCGAGATTCGTTCAAAGGGAATCTGCAACAACTCGCACTGCCGGGTAAAGAATTCGAGTCTCTCCGTAGATCGGTCAAGATTGATCAGATAGGACTTCATCAGATCCATCCTTTTCAGATGATGTGGGTTCAGATGACGTGGGCATTGAATTCACGTTGAGTCGTGCGCTCGATGGCTTCTCGCACACTGCCATCCGGAAATGTTGTCGCGATGGCTGCATTTCGACTGGCAACCAACGCTGATTTTTCAGAAAAGAGGCCGAGCAGTTTCGACGCGATACCGGGGGTGCGAACGCGGGACAACTGCTTCAGATCAATGGCGTTTCCATGGCCATTTTGCAAAGCCGTATGCCGCTTTGCGTAGCGGCTTTGTGGGTTCTTATGAAGTTCGTAGTTTCCGAAACCCATGTCACGCTTCAGATACTTCAGGTGCCAATAAAGATAACCTGCAAACTCACGACGAAGAGAGCCTCGACGAAATCGCTCAAACCGCCGGTCGTGAACAAAATAGGTTTGGTCCGATACAGGAAAGAACCCGATATCGCCTCCGCCTGAGATCGGGTCGCTGTCCAGAATACCCAGGTTGCCGTCAGCGTCAGGAAACAGATTCAACCCGGAAAAGCAGAACATCGTGTTCGGCCTGGCGGTTCCGTTTCGCAGGCCTTCAGTCACACGTCGAGTCGTCTCGGTAATCGCCAGATGGTCGTCATCCAGTTTCGTTGCGTACTGATACCGTGTTGAGATCAGAGAAAAGTTGTAATAGTTCACCAGACTGTGAGGAGAGGATGGGTCCGTTTGAGCATGCCCTTCACTTCCCGGCGGATGCACCTGATCCAGATAGTGGATTACGCGCAGTCTGCCGGGGCCAAATTCTTTTTGCAGGCTGAGCAAAATCTCTGGTGTCGCATCGGTGCACTGGTTGTAGACCGCGACAATCTCATCAAAGTATGGCATGTGACTGCGAATGGAGACTTCCAGCCAGTCCGCCCCGTTCCGGATTCGCATGAAGGCGCTTACGCCCGGTCGGCGATCATCGACACGGAGATCGCTCACCTGAAAGCGGTAACCGGAAACGGCTTCAGGTCCTGTAGTCATGTCAGGCTGCCGACCTGCAGGATGCGTTGACGGGCTGCAGGCCTGCACATTCCGGAACAGCGAAGATGGTATTGATATGGTCTCGATAGACTTCCTGATATCCGGCTGCAAGGATGCGAGAACGCACACGCCGGGCGGAATCCGCAAGTTCAGCTGTCACATTCAGCTCTTCATGAACATCACAGAGTTCCACGATCATAAGTCGCGGTCGCCATCGCTTAAGGTCAAAGCTGCGGAATACACTTTCTTCAAATCCTTCCACATCCACGACAAGAACATCAAAACCGCTGGGGCAGGAATTCGCTTCCAGAATAGAGTCGAGCGTCTGGACTCGAGTGGTCTTTTGCTCAAGCCTTGAATCCATCTGGTTTTTGGCCCATGGAATGTGCTGATAGGCATCGAATGTGGAAGCGCTCATGGTGCTGAGCGATCCCATCTGCATCAGCACAGCTTCACCTTCCGCTTCGCCGGCAGCCGAATTCACAACTTCAACATTGTTCAGGCAATGTCTTCGACGACAGAGCCCTGCGAACTCAGGGGAAGGTTCAACGTAGATGCCTCGCCAGCCATTGTCTGCCAGCCAGGAGGTATTGGAGAATTTTTCGCCGTCGTAGGCGCCTACTTCGACGAATACACCGCGTTTAAAACTTCCCAGACACGACTGAAGAATGGTTCGCAGTTCCGGAATCTGACAGCTTCGCGAAGGTCCTCGCCTGCCAAGAGCGGCAGTCAGTCGAAAAGCAAAGGCCTGCAGGAGCGCTCGCGCTGTTCGAATGGTCAACTTAAGCCGCTTCTTCATTGGGTCATCCTGACATCTTGATAACAAACCGCACATACTCCGTTAGCTGCGATAATCTGCATTCTAGAGGGAATCAGAAAAACGCTGCAATGTCTCATTTCTCATGATCCGCGAGAGTAGGCACGCCAGTAATCCTGCACCCACTTGACCGGCCCGAAACCGTATCGCCACCGTGTTCCCCAGCGGTAGTTTCCATCGGCGATCATGTCGGTTGGATTCGGAACGCCGTGGAAAACAAAGATATGGGCACCGTTCGATTTGCGAATTTTTGGCCAGAGCAGATTCAGCGGCCAATGAGGCACACAGGATCTTCGAAAGCTGGCACACCAGCCATCTGGCCAGTAGCGGCTTTTAGCGGCCTGGCGAGTAATATAGATCTGATCGATGCCAAACTTACCGTCAATACCATAGGGGTCGGATGCAAAGTCGCCGAACAAGTGAGTTTGTTCGGAGGCAATGAAACCAATGACAGATCCATTTCCTCCGCGATCAGGTCGCATACTGACAGGAAGAAGTCGCCAGATGTCCGGATTCCATTCGCGGATAATCCTGAGACCCTTCTCGCGTTCGATCAGATCGATAAACGGGTCCAGCGACTGATCTACAAGAATATCGACATCGAGATACAGGACGATTTCGTCGTCCGCAAAGATCCCCTTTTTAAAAACCGCCAGCTTGGGCCAATAGCCTGTATTCCACTTGGGGCGCTCGATCGGAATCTCAGGCAGAGGGATGACCTGGACATCTGTTGAAAGTCCTTCGGGAGTATCTGTGATGCAGATAAACCGATGCGGATACGAAAGATGATCGCGGACCGCCCGTTGCAGGACGTTCACATACTCCGGAGGATATGGTGTCCCCCATTTCAGGCACACGACTGAGATCGGACGGTTCATCTCGACACCGGCAGGCAGACAACAATCAGGCAGAATAGCACGGAACAGGACGAGTGCCCCGTGCTTAATAGAGTACTCACTCTTCAGAAAAGTCCTGATACCGGATTTAGAGGGCAGCAGGCAGAATCGCTTCCGCCAGCATATCAGGGAACGCTTCCCGAACTAACAAGGCGCGGGAGTCTATTGGACAATGAGCAGTTAACGCAATGCGGATTGATGGCCCGCGTGTTCTGAGGCAAATCCCATCTTGCAGGGTTCAGGAAAAACCAATACCGTTCCAAAGCTGATCAGGATTCGCATGGGATGTGCGAAGGAAGAGCTTCATTGGAGGAAGTCCGTTGTTCAATTACATCCGCAAGTACCTCCGGCGCAAGACGGATCCCATTCGGCTGCTTCGGCAGTTGGCACCAGCCAATCTGAAACTTGAGACCCTTGTGCATGTGGGGGCTCATCTGGCACAGGAGCGGCACCTGTATGAAGAATGCGGCTATCGGCACGTCTTGTGGATCGAAGGGTCCCCGGAAGTGTATGGGCGACTTTCGGCTGTGCTTGAGAGTCATAAAGGGACTGCCGATCATGAAGCCTGTTGTGCTTTGCTGACTGAAAAAGATGGAGACCAGTTGGCGCTTCAGTCTTTCAGCAATGATGGCAAGTCGAATTCTATTTTTGCCCCCACCTCGGAACTGAGAACTCGCTGGCCGGCTGTCAACGTGACGGGCGTCGTTGAGTCGGTGACATCGCGCACGCTGGACACATTGTTGTCCGGGACAAAATACGCCAGCCAGTGTGATGTGTTGATCGTCGATGTCCAGGGTGCGGAGTTGCTGGTTTTGAAGGGTGCTGAGTCCACGTTGGCCCGCGCCAGCGCCGTGATTGTCGAAGTGTCGACTCGGCCTTATTACGAAGGCGGAGTTCTGTTTCCGGAGGTGAAGGCGTTTCTGGAGAGCCGTGGATTCACGTCCATGAGTACACCTCGCCGCCATGGTGATATGTTGTTTCTTCGGAATAAGTATCTGCAGAAATCAAAAGCTGCATGAGGTCGCCCGCTCCTGCAGGCAGGACCAATGCGTTCCCTGCGCTGGTGCAGTTCGCGCTGGAAAAGGCTTGGGCGGCGATGGTTCATCGCTGTGAAGCTCTGCTGAAATGGAATTCATTGGAAAGCAATCATTATGTTCGGACGCATTAAGAATCTGGATGCCAGAAACTCCTGGCTCAGGCAGACTCTCGCCGCAATTCCTGCTGGCAGCACTATTCTGGATGTCGGGGCTGGAGAGTGCCCGAATAAAAAAGACTGCAGCCACCTGATCTATAAGGCACAGGATATCGCACAATACGATGGCGCCGGCAACAAACATGGATTGCACACCGGAGAGTTCAATTTTCATCAACTGGATTTCGTGTGCGATCTCTACGACATCCCTGAAGATGAACTGTTTGACTGTGTGATGTGTACGGAGGTCCTTGAGCATGTGGTGGACCCCGTCCGCGCGATTCAGAAACTCACTCGGATGGTTAAGCCCGGAGGCACTCTGATCATCACGGCACCGTTTTGCAGCTGGACGCATTTTGCTCCTTACCACTATGCGACGGGATTCTCCGAGTACTTTTACAACAAGCACATCGAGTCCGAGGGATTTGAAATCGTCACGATGGAAGCCAACGGCGGCTACTTTGATCTGATGGATCAGGAAATGGGCCGCATCGGGTCGGTTCGTCGCAGGTATAGCGGGATTCCGCTTGATCCACTCAGTTTTGTGTGTCTCTGGGCCGCTCGCATGAGTATCCGTCTGCTGGCTGCGATGGATGGTCCCAGAAATCAGCGAAAATCCAGTGAGCTGGCAACGTTTGGGTGGCACGTGAAGGCTGTGAGGCGTGCTGCTTAGTTCAGAGACCAAGTTGGATTGTGTCCAGATAAGGGTAGCCGTCAACGTCGATAAGAAGTGTTAAATATGCAGCAGCTCATTCGTCTCGGAACCTATGCGTGGCCCTATCGAAAGAAGATTGTTCTTTCCATCGTATGTGCGCTGCTGGTTTCTGCGTTCTGGTCACTGAATCTCTCGATCACGTTTCCAATTGTGCGCGTGCTTTTTGAAGGCGACAGCCTGCATGCCAATGTGGATCGGGAGATCTCCGAACTAAAGGCCGAGATTCAGGGTTATCAGCAAAATCTGGATGCTGTGAAGGATTCTGACGTCGCCGAGCATGCTCGCGTGCAGAGAAAAATTAATGACGCCTCTCAGGTTCTGCTGACTCGTCAGGTCACAAAAGATGTGATTCTGCCGTACGTTCCCGAGGATAAGTTCAAGACGATCCTCTTGATTCTGGGGTTCGTGGTTTCTGCCACAGTTGTGAAGGGGATCTTCATTTACTTCCAGGAAATTCTGGTGGGCAGCCTCGTCAATGCGGCCTCCAACGATATCCGTGCAGATGTCTTTCGAAACGCACTGAAGCTGGATTGTCAGTCGCTGGCCGGAATTGGGACATCAAATCTTACGTCGCGGCTGACAAATGACGTGGGAGAAATGGGGCTGGGCCTTCGTCTGTTCGGGGCCGACCTGGTTCGTGAACCTCTGAAGGCTGTCCTGTGTATTATTGTCGCCCTCTATATTAATTGGCGACTGACAGCTGTCGGTATCCTTGTACTACCGTTGATAGGAGTGCTTTTCAGCCGATCCGGTAAAGCTCTCCGAAAGTCATCACGACAAACGCTTGAAACGATGTCCAGTATTTATCGCTGCATTTCAGAGACGCTGGATGCTGTACGAATTGTTCTGGCATTTGGTCGGCAGGATCGTCACCAACAGCAATTGGTGGACGCTAATACGGAATATTACAACCGATCTCAGAAACTCGTTCGTGTCACAGCTCTTGTCCGTCCCGTGACGGAACTGCTGGGAATCGTGGCATTCATTTCCATTTTGATTCCCGGCGCCTACATGGTCCTGAACGAGACTGATCAGATCGCCGGAATCAAACTGGCCGCAAGACCTCTCGAACTGGCCGAGCTGGCGACTTTGTATGCCTTGCTCGCCGGAGTATTGGATCCCGTGAGAAAACTGTCCGGGATTCTGCCGATCATGCGACGATCCATGTCGGCCGCTGATCGAGTGTTCGAGGTGATCGACCTGAAGACCATGGTGCCGGAACCAGAGACGCCAGTTCCACTTCCACGTCATTGCGAATCAATTGAGTTCGAGAATGTGTCTTTCCGCTACCAGTCCACGGGAGGCGCGAATTCGCATCCTTTGTCATTGCACGACATCAGCCTGAAAGTGAATTTTGGCGAAGTCGTCGCGATCGTGGGAGGAAACGGGTCCGGCAAGTCAACGCTGACAAGCTTAATTCCACGACTGATGGATCCCACCGATGGTGCGGTCAAGGTTGATGGAATCGATATCGCCTGTGTGGCCTCCAATGATCTGCGAAACCAGATCGGCATTGTTACGCAGGACACCATGCTGTTTGATGACACGGTCTACAACAATATCCTGTACGGGAACCTGGATGCTGATGCTCAAATGGTTGAAGAAGCGATCCGTATGTCTCACGCGGCAGAGTTTATTTTGACTCTGCCCGAAGGTCTGAATACTCGAGTTGGTGCAAAAGGCCAGCGATTGTCGGGTGGTCAGAAGCAGCGAATCTCTCTGGCACGAGCCATTCTTCGCAATCCGTCGATACTCATTCTGGATGAGGCTACGTCGGCGATTGACGCGGAGAGTGAAAATCTGATCTACAAAGCACTTCGAGAATTCAGCCGAGGCCGAACAACATTCATCATCACTCACGTCATCAACCAGACATTTCTTGATCTGATTGATCGTGTCGTTGTGCTGGATCGAGGGCGAATTTCTGCGATTGGCCGTCACGAAGATCTTCTGAAAACAACTCCCGACTATTCTCGATTGCTCCAGATGGAAACAACTCTCCGTCGAGCCGCCTGAAGCAGGACGTCGTCATGATTCGCGAACGCACGACTGTGATCTGGAGATTTCTTGATGGCCGACCTGGGCATGAGAACCAGGTCAGGGGCTTGTCGGAAGCTTTGGAACGCATTCGCAGCGTCGAAGTCTTTGATGTCTTTGTTGACGATGGTATGAAGGGGCTCCGGAGTTTCCTTCCAAGTCGCCTGCTGCCCATGGCCTCATTTCCCGCGCCTGATCTGTTGATAGGTGCAGGACACTCCACGCATCTGCCGCTGCTTGCCTGCAGCCGAAGATACGGGGGTCGCACGGTTGTGATCATGAAGCCCAGTCTTCCGGTCGCCCTGTTTGATCTCTGTCTGATTCCTGAACACGACACGCTTCGTTTTGAGTCGGGCAATGTCGTTCGTACAGAAGGCGCACTCAATCGAATTCGCCCCTCGGATAAGCAGAATGCAGATCATGGTCTCATTCTGATCGGCGGTCTTTCAAAACATTTTCACTGGTCCGACGACAGGATTGCTCAGCAGATTGAACACATCATCGAGAGAACTCATATTCAGTGGACGATTGCTGCCTCAGAGCGGACCCCAATGAGCTTTCTGCAGCACATGCAGACGAAGTGCCCTGATGTTCGGCCGATGATTCCCGACAAGACATCCGCTGAGTGGCTTCCCAATCAGCTGAAGCGTTCGGGTACTGTGTGGGTGACGTGTGACAGCATGTCTATGATCTATGAAGCTCTGACCGCAGGAGCTCAGGTTGGATTGCTTGAACTCGATCCGACTTCACGGGGGCGGATCTCTTCAAATATCCGGCGGTTGATACGTTCCTCCCTGGTGACGGCCAGCAGCGACTGGTTACAGGGGCGACCATTGTTGGCGTCTGCAAAGTCCTTTTCAGAGGCTGACCGATGCTCACGCATTGTCGTTGAGCGTTGTCTCTTGCCGAACAGCCCTGTCACGACAGGATTTCGGATTGCCGACCTGCTTTCAGTGCCCTCATCCGGCAAAGTCGCAAATGCGAACCTCCGTGGTCTCGGGAGCCTGATTTCTGAGATTCGAATTCCGTTGCGATGAAGGGAAGATCCATGGTTCGCCCAGAGCTTCCTCCGGAATCGGTTAGCCGGTACACACCGACGTTTCAGTTTCCCAAGACACTGATTCAACCCTTGATCCGACCAATGGTCAAGCTGCAGGATGCTGGCCGGTTGCCTGCCGTACCACTCTGTCAGCATATTGTGATCTGCGGATTCCCTCGCAGTGGGACAACCCTGTTTCAACTGATGATTGAATCGTGCGTCGCTGAGATCAAGACATTTGGTCGTGAACGACGGGCACTCGAATTCGCAAAGTACGGCCGACGCACGCACGCCTGCGTGATGACAAAACGGCCCAAAGACATCTTCCTGATTCAGGAGCTGCGCGATTTCTATGCGTCACATCCGGCGGAAGTTCAATTCATTGTTATGCACCGCGACCCTCGCGCAGTTCTGACCTCGGTGCATTTTTCCAGGCCGAGCGAATATTTCGTGGCAGCCAATCAATGGCAACACATCTATCGTCATTGGAAGTGGGCCGCGACCGCAAATGATGTGTTGTCAATTCGCTACGAAGATGTTGTTTGCGGACCTGACTTTGTGGAATCACAGTTTGCAAAACTCACCGGCTGTGAAATGAATCGCCCATTTCGTGACTTTCACCAGAATGTCCCCGCCGGTTTCGACGGTCGAGCTCTCAATGGCCTGCGCGAACTGGATGAAAGTAATGTGCTTCGCTGGCGGGAGGCGTGTCATCGTGACAGAATTCGTTCACTGCTTCGGGAGTTGCCAGAACTTCCTGATGTGCTGATCGAGATGGGTTACGAAGCGGATGATTCGTGGACCCGCGAATATGCAGATTCTCAACAGTCGATTCCTGCTGCGGCCTGACGAATCACCATGTCTCGAGTGCGTCCATGATAGTCTCGCACAAGTATCGATTCGTTTTTCTGAAGACCGCCAAGACGGCCGGCACCAGCATCGAGATCGCTCTTTCGAAGTTTCTGGGTGATCAGGACATCATCACGCCAATCTCCGCGCCCGATGAAGCGATTCGCCGAGGTCTGGGTTATCGCGGGCCGCAGAATTATCGAGTTCCCCTCCGGCAACACAGTCCTGTTGAGCTGACGCGTGCGATCTTTCTGGGCAGAAGAAAGAAGTTCTACAATCATATGCCGGCTCATGAAGCGCGTGGCCTGATTGGCGAAGAGACCTGGAACGACTACTACAGGTTTTGCTTTGAGCGAAACCCGTTTGATCGAGTCATCTCATTGTATTTTTGGTGCCACAAGTCGGAGCCGCGACCAACTATGGCGGAGTTTCTGGAAGGCCCCGAGATCCACCTGCTGACTCAGCGGGGAATTGATGCCTACACTGACTCGACGGGAGCCGTCTGCGTAAACAGAGTTGGGCGTTACGAAAGTCTGGGTGCAGATCTCGAAGAGATCCGTCAGGCCGTTGGGCTTCCAGAATCGTTGGACTTGCCAACGGCCAAGGCTGCACATCGGACGGACCGCCGTCATTATTCCGAGCTGATCGATTCGGTCAGCCGCAGAAAGATTGAATTCATGTTCAGTCGCGAGCTTTCGCTGTGGGGCTATCAGTTCTAAATATCTCTGCTTGTAAGTCGACCTCGAACAACAACTTTCTTTACAGCCAGCGTTGAATCAAGAACCAGCAAGTCGGCTCGTTTTCCTGCTTCAAGGCTTCCGGTCTGACGTGCAATTCCTGTTCGTTCTGCGGGAGTGAGGCTGGCCATTCGAATGATGTCGGGAAGGCTTGCCGATGTGCTTGCTTTCATGTGTCGGACCATGTGGTCCATGCCAACGATGGAACTGGCCAGACTGCCATTGGGTGCCCAGCCCACTCGACCATCGCTGCGGAATTTGGTGCCCTCCGTCAAGTGCCCAAAGATGTATTCACCTGGCGGCCTATCCAGCGCGCGGTTGCAGTCGGTGACGAGACACAGTCGATTCGCGCCCTTCATGCGGTAGGCGAATTCCAGCAGCTCCGCAGCCAGGTGACAGCCATCGGCGATTACTTCCGTACTCATTTCAGGATTCATCAATACGAACTCTGCCATGCTGGCCTGCATCGGGACATTGAACCGCTGTCTCATCGACGGCACAGAACTCATCGCGCACCAGAAGTGATCCACATGTCTCATGCCGGCGTCGAAGGCCGTCTGCATTTCGGACCAACTGGAGTTGGAATGTCCGCAGGTGACCAGGCACTTGTTCCGACGGGCCAATGCGTAGAAGTCGGATGCTCCAGGAAGTTCTGCAGCGCAGGTGGCGATGCGAATCATCTTTGCGGCGAAGTACTTTTCGTATTCGCTGAACTTTGGTGGGCGGCAACCATCTTTGGAATGACATCCGACTTTGTCTTCGGCAAAGTAGGGACCGTAAAGATGAACTCCGGCGATGTTTGGCACCGATGATTCTGCTGCCGACTGTTTCACTGTCGCACAGGCCTGAATCATGGCCATCAGACTTTTGAAGCTGCCTGTTGTGGTAGTTGGAAAGATCGTTGTCGTGCCGTGCCGCGCGTGAGCTTCGCAGGCCGTTCGGACGGCTTCCGGCGTGCCATCCATAAAGTCGGCGCCGGCTCCGCCGTGAACATGGATGTCGATAAATCCGGGCGAGATATATCCGCCGTTCGCATCGATCTGCTCAACACTCTTTGGGAGTCGGCGACGTTTGCCGACGGAGACGATCGACGTCCCTTTCCAGCGGACCATGCCGTCTTCAAGCAATCGATCGGGCAATACGACGGTACCGTTGAGAACGGCGTACTCTTTGACTCCTGAATCTTTCATAGGGCGACTTGGTTCTGGAGAGTTTCAGGGGGGACGTTGTTGTCCTGTCAAATAGGTCTGCTCGTTGCTGGCGACCTGTTAATTCAATTCACAGGTGCAGAAGCCGTGAAACCACCGACGCGGGCAGGCTGTTGATTTAGTCGCATGATCAGCCGCAGGGCGTTAGCCCCGGTTGTTTTGCTGTGTTTTTGCGACGAGAACCGGACGCTAACGCGTTCCGGCTGATTGAGTCGACAACCTTCCGGGGTCGGTGGCGGGTGAAGCATGGAGCCGCTAGCGAGCATAGAGTTCTGCAAACGCCTGCCGATACGGGAGTTCGTTCTTCGGAAAAAGTGCTTCGAAGGTTGAGTCTTCAGTTGCACCCTTCTGGAAACGACGTTTCTCAAACACAGGCATCGTGTGCTCTGTGATCTGTTCAATCCCGCGCCGAACGACTTCTCCTTTGAGCTGATAGAGTTTGTCGTGCTGCCAATCGGTGAGTTCGATAAACGGAATTCCTTCCGACACTTCGATCACATTGGGCAAAGCAAACGGGCTGAATCCACGGAATCCCAGCATCGTGGCCGGCGCCCAGGAGCGAACATGGCCACGGCTTTGACCTCCGCTGTAAGTCAAAGAATGTTTGACTGCATTCACTCCCCAGCCTTCGTGGTAGAGCAGGGGGTTGTTTAATACGCTGCGAATGGTGAGTTCACTGTTCTCTTCGATTGGATAGTCCTTCATGTTCTCATCGCCGCCATCACCGTCGGCCAGATAAATCCATTCCGGGTATCGGGTGCGAATCTCTTTGCACAGAGCAAGCGACATGGCCGCCGATTGCACGTCGAGAGGTTTGTAGTCCTCAATGACTCGCACGGCTTCGCGATAATCGATGGCGCTTCGCGGTACATCAATCACTTCAAGAAACAACCCGAGATCCAGTGCTGAAAGGAACTCATGAGCCTGCGCAGCATCCTGACCTCGCGAATCGAGTGACAGTGTGAACGCCTTGAGTCGTCCTGGTGATTCTCCACGCTTCAGTAACGCATCATAGATCGCGAGGAAAACAGCACCGCTGTCGATACCGCCGCTGAAGAGCACTCCGATGGGTTCTGTCGTCGGGATTTGATCCAGCCAGCGGTAGACTTCCTGTTGCATTGCGGCGATGTAAGCGTAACCAATTTCGTCCAGATTGTTGCTCAGTCGATTTCGTTCCGGAGTAAAAAATCGAGTACACGCTGGGCTGGGATCCGGGCAGCCAATGAGTGCCAACTCCTGAATATGATGCGCCGGCACCATCCGGGTATACGAAGGATGAAACTGTTCGGCCAAGCCTTCTTTCTTCAGCCAGTTCGCGATCTCATCGATTCGCTCGGCCACGATCAAACACGGCCCGGCCACCTGCTTGGCCAGAAAATATCGCATCGGCCGACCAATCGATCGAGCCATTCGGATGATGTGCCCGTTTTGATGTACCAACGCAAACTGCCCGTCAATCTCGCGGACCTTCGCCGGATCGCCAGACCCTAGCCGGGTAGTCGCCTCTTCAACCGTCATGTTGAAGATCGTGTTGTTCTTTGGGTCCAGCAGATTGACGAATCGTTCGACGTATTTGTGATTTTGCATAATTTTCTCTTTCCTTATTCCAGCCAGTACGGTGGGTGTTTCTGCTGTTCAAGAGTTCCGCGGTTCGGTCAATGAACCTCAAACGGACTGGAATATCCATCGTACATCGGATACGCACAAGTTGTGATCGTTACGAGATAAAAAGGGGGACTTCAGAGAACTGTGGATGTCTGCTGAGATCGTGGCACGTCTTCACGGCCGCTCAGGGATCTCGCACGAAATCTCGATAGCCGAAATCGTTGAGGTTCGGATTAAGCGTACGTTCAAATTGTCTGCGTTCGAGTTTCCGAAAACGCCGTCTTTCCGGAGCATCAAGACCGTAGATTCGAATAGTGACTGCAGCACGCTGCTGGTTCGCCACTGATGAAGTCGGGTTCGGATAGATCGCGCCTGTTTCGAAATCAAAATTGAAATACCGAAAGAACTCAAAATCATCTGCATCAGCATGAAGCAATCCGTCATCCCATTGCTCCCGTTTGTAGCACTGGCAGCCGCCGCAACAGAAATAGAGGTTGCTCCATTCATAGGCGAGATGAAGAAATCGTGGATCACTCTTTGGGCGAAAATGCTCTACCGATTCTGGTTCCACCGTGAAGCGGTCACAGAAAGCACAGTGGCCCATCGTCATGCTACGAAGGTCGTCAAGAATAAGATCTCGTACCGTACAGCGATCATGCTGATACCAGTTGAATGGCGCTGAAGCATTTCGCGACTTGAGTGCCACCCACTGGTCAGCCCATCGCTGACCATGTTCCTCTAACACGTGGGGAGGGTCGGTGCGAACGAATTTTCTCATGGCTCGGCAACGGCCTCCGCCATGTTTCTTTGAAGCTGATGCATTTCACGAGCCATCATCGACCGCAGAGATTCGCTGCGAGACGCAATGGCCTCGGCCTTCTCTTTCAGGCTGTTCAGGTCGCCGCGTTCAGAGAGCGTTTTTCGCTTTAATGCACGAAATTCGGTCAGCAATGCTTCTGTTTCCGGGTCGTACCATTCCGTTACACCGAGCACATCTTCAACGGCATCGATCCACGAATCGCCTTTGCTACAGGGCTTCGGCTCATCGGCCGTTACGAATCCGCTTTCATCCATTCTTAAGACATGAATCCAGCCGGAGTTCACTGACGAGATAACGAATGGCGAATGACTTGCGACAAAGATCTGCGCGTTTGGGAACAACTTTTGAGCAGCGGGAATCAACTGCCGCTGCCACGCGGGATGAAGGTGCGATTCTGGTTCATCTAGAAGTAGGATAAGTGGGATATCCAACAAATCGCGATGTTCTGGATATTGCGCGTCAAGCTTAGCGATACATGCAATGAGCCATGCAATAATCGACCTCAGACCGTCGGGAAGTTCTCGTAGCTTCATTTGTGAGTTTCCCCACCGCACGACTAGATGTACCTCGGGCTGGGGGCGAACTTGGAAACCGAATGGGCGTCCCGTGACGGTGGCGATTGCAGCCTCAAATCTCTGTGTAATTTGAATGGATCGGCATTCACGGACTGGAAGACCGGTTTGCGATTCCATGGCCGCACCCATTTTTAGATTCGACATCGCTTGGCAGATTGTCGAATCGTCGTCCGTTGCCCTGTCAAAACTAACGTTTGCTCGAGGATCTACCACCTTGAGCGGTTGCATAGCCGCGATCTTGTGATCGGTGGCCCGCCCACTCCCGCGATATGCTTGAGCGGTAAACGGCATTGATGGCCCTCGCATCTCGAAGAGATGCTTAAAGACCTTGATCGGGTTAATCTGTCTTACTTTATCGCCTTGCTGCACTCGCATGCGTCGGGGGGACTTCGCACCGGCCATCATCCCGGCCATCAGATCATCACGGTCATGTTTGTTTACTACAACTATCTGCCCTAGGCTTCTAGAGAACATTACCGTCTGATTGTAGACGGACATCGAAACAATGATGTTATGGTCCGCGTGAGCACTATGGCGCTGATCAAGGTCCGAAGCGTTTCCAAGAGCTGCGGCAAGCGCCGAAAGCAGCCGAGTTTTTCCGGTGCCGTTTTGGCCAGTTAAAACATGTACTTCAGCCAACCCATCGCCGATACTCTCAGGAAAGTCGATGATTCCGTCCGCGAATGGAGGAAAGTCTTTAAAACCTATCTGATCGATTCGCACTATGAGTCCTCTGCTTTTCTGGTCGAACAACTCCGAATTTTGGGGTTCATTTTACAAACGGCTTCACCGCCTCGGCCACAACCTTCATGGATTCATCGATCAGTTTTACTGCATCTTTGGTTTCAGGAGCTTCAGCGATGATGCGGATGATGGGTTCGGTGTTGCTGGCGCGGACCTGGACCCAGCGGTCGGACCAGTCGAGCCGCAAGCCGTCGCCGTCGCGGGCTTCAGCGTCGGGGAAGGCTTTTCGCAGAGCGTCACAAGCTGCGGGAACGGCATTCGCCGGGCAGGTGATTTTGTCTTTCACGATGGTGTAGAACGGCAAAGAATCGGCCCACTTCGCCAAGGTCTTCTTTTTGTCTGCCATGCCTGCGAGAACGTAGGCCATTGAGACCAAGCTGTCGCGAACGTAACCGACCGCCGGCTCAATGACGCCGCCGTTGCCTTCGCCGCCGAGCACGGCCTGCACGGATCTCATCTTGGCACACACATGGGCTTCCCCGACATAACTGCGATGGAACTGGCAGCCATGTTTCGCAGCGATGTCGGCGGTAACTCGACTGGTTGACCCATTGACAACGAACGGCCCCTTGCGACGTTCCAGAACATAGTCAGCCGCGAGTGCCAGAGTCAGCTCTTCGCCAATATAGCGGCCGTCGCCGTCAACGATCGCCATCCGGTCAGCGTCAGGATCCTGAGCGAACCCGGCGTGGGCTTTGTGCTGAACGACGGCCCGACAAAGGTCGCCGAGGTTCTTCTCTGTGGGTTCAGGAATGTGTTCGAAGCGACCATCCGGAGTTCCGCCGAGAACGACCACCTCACAACCTAAAGCTTCCAGCAAGCGGGGTCCGCAGGTGGCGCCCGAGCCATGATTGCAGTCGAGGACGACTCGGTACTTTTTCTTGCGAATCGCATCCACATCGACCAGTGAAAGGACCTTGTCGATATGCGGCTTTGAAGGATCAACAAGTTTTGTCACTTTGCCGATGCCCGACCAGTTCTTCCAGGCGATCGCGTCTGTCTCAAGAATGTTGATCAACTGTTGCCCAAGATCTTTGTTGAAGACAGAGCCATCCGGAGCAAACGGCTTCAGGCCGTTCCATTCGATCGGATTGTGACTGGCCGTGATCTGCAAACCACCAGCCGCCTGATGATGCTTGACAAGCACACCGCAGGTTGGAGTTGTGCAGATATCGGCATCCAGTACTTCGCAGCCGGTGGCGAGCAATCCGGAGACAACGGCCTGATGAATCATGGGGCCTGTCGATCGTCCATCTCGTGCGACGACAACTTTTCCACCGCAGAAGATGGTGCCCAATGCCGCCGCGAAACGTGACACGTAAACGGGATCAAGTCCATCGCCGACAATGCCGCGCAAGCCGGAAATGCTTAGAATTCGAGTGGCCACCAGAAATCTCCCCGCCGTGGGATGTGTTGGATGTCAGTTCGAGAAACAACAGGTCAGGGGAGTATAGCCACTGTTACGTCAGACATGTAGCGGAGCAGGCCTCGTTCAGGCATCGTATGCGGAGGAAGCGAGATAATTCTTCTGTGAAGACGTTTGGTTCTGGCAGAGTGACTGGTATCGTATGGTTCGAGGTGACGAAATGATTCCGGTCAAATATACGGGTGATGTCCTTTGGGAACGGATCGAGCGAGCTGTGGAAATCGTCAAGGATCGACTTCGCCGAGTGACGCAAGCGTTGAATGCAGCGGAGGTCCCTTATGCTGTGATCGGCGGAAACGCGGTCCAATTCTGGGTCGCTCAGGTGGATGAATCCGTCGTCCGGAATACTCGTGATGTCGACATTATTCTTAATCGAAGCGATTTGCCGCGAGCCATTGAAGTCCTTGAGCAGGCCGGATTTCTCTATCGCCACTCAGCAGCCGTCAGCATGTTTCTGGATGGCCCCAATGCAGGGGCGCGCGACGCGGTGCATGTGATCTTCGCCGGGGAAAAGGTGCGAGAAGAATACCCTGAACCTGTTCCAAATGTGGAACCGTTCGAAGTGATCCAGTCGGCGAAGACTCTTCCCCTGGAATCATTGGTGCGAATGAAGCTGACATCATTTCGACGTAAAGATCAGGTGCATATTCTGGACATGATTTCGATCGGGCTTATCAATGAATCCTGGTGTCAGCGATATTCGCCCGAGTTGGCATCTCGACTCAAGGAACTGTTGGATGATCCCGACGGCTGATTCAGGACGTCTGAATTCTTCAACAGCACCTTGATCGCATTAACATCTTGCGGTCTTCGGTTGAGCAAGACGGGGCGCTATCGTCGAGTCGATTCAATAACTCCCATGGTCATAAGCACGCCGAAGATGATCAACGCAACCCCAAGGATCGCGTAGAATCCCCTGGCGCCATTACGTCCAAGGATTGCCACCCAGAATCGGGCTTTGCGACTATTGATAAACCAGTCCCAGTCACAGACTGCGCCGCAAACTGAGAACGTACCGGCGGCGGCCAGAAGTAAGCCCATTGGATTCATGAGTTGTCTTTTCAAGTTGGGGTGAGATTTTTGGAGAACGTAGCAGGGGTTCTCAATATTCTTTGCTCAAGGCAGATGTTTCTTATCAGCTTCGATCGGTCGACTCAACAGACCGACAAAGATGAGCGCGGACGACCAAAATTCAGAGGTGCGACAGATCAAATCGGGTCGAATTTCTGAAAGTGGAGCGACGTCAAAGACCACACGATCTATAGTTCGGAAATGGCTTCTGTGTCCGGTTCTTCGAATAGTGTTTTAAGATCGTCATGCCAGTTACGCATCCACTTTATCTTGGCTGTCCCGTTTGGGCGTGCGACCACTGGCGCGGATCGCTCTACACGCCGAAAGCTCCTCGTGCAGATTGGTTGCCGCAATACTCGACAGTCTTCCACACCGTTGAAGGTAACAGCACGTTCTATGCGTTACCGAATCTGGAGACGGCAAAGCGTTGGGCGGAGTCCGTCGCTCCGGGATTTCGGTTCTCCCTGAAGATGCCCCGAGCCATCTCACACGATAAGCGACTTCGAAACACTGACGAAGAACTTCGAGCCTTCATCAACGTCGCCGATGTGCTGGACGTGCATCAAAGCCTTGGCCCATCGTTTCTTCAGTTGCCGCCGGATTTTTCGCCATCAGAACGCCATGTGCTCGAAGACTTTTTAAGAGCACTTCCGACTTATTTGCCATGGGCTGTTGAGGTTCGACATTTTGACTGGTACGACTCTGGCCCGAATGAATTCTGGCTGGATGATCTTTTGCGAGACCTGCATATGGACAAGGTGCTGTTCGACAGCCGATGTCTGTATTCAAAGCCGCCTGCCGATGAAGTTGAGAAGGTTTCGCAGAGTCGAAAGCCGAAAACGCCAATTCGACAGACGGTCACTGGCGAGCATCCTTTTCTTCGCATCGTCGGTCGCAACAATCTGGATGACGTAACCCCGTGGATCAACGAGTGGGCACCAGTCATTGCTGACTGGATTCGTCAGGGGTTGAAGCCGTTCATCTTTACTCATGCGCCCGATGACAAATTTGCTCCTGAGTTCGCTCGCCGCATGCACAATGCGATTCGCCAATACAACCCAGATGTCCCCGATATGCCCGCGTGGCCCGGTGAAGAAGCCGTGAAGAACGTTCGAAGTCAGAAGACGTTATTCTAGCTGCATTACAAATTCGCGACCGTAGTTTTGACGAAGGGCCGGCTTGTATGCTGCCAGACGAGCAACAGACGGAGATCGCTGCCACCGATTCTTGGCGTTTGCAAACTGTCGTGGTCGGTATGGCGATGGTGATCATTCTCCATCTTATGGGCCAACCGTTGTGGTGCAAATGCGGCGGGGTTTCGCTCTGGTCCTGGGATATTTGGTCGTCGCACAATTCCCAGCACTTCATCGATCCGTACTCGTTTACTCATGTCCTGCACGGCGTCATCTTTTGCGGGCTGTTGTATTTGCTGCCGCGAAGGGTGTCGGAACCGAGTCGTTTTCTGACAGCTGTCATCCTTGAGGCGGGGTGGGAGATTCTGGAAAACTCACCGACCATCATCGAACGCTATCGAGCAGCCACGATCTCCAAGGATTACTTTGGAGATTCGATCATCAACTCTGTCGGAGACCTCATCGCCTGTATTGCTGGTTACCTGTTGGCACGACAACTGGGCTTTCGTCGTTCGATTGTGTTCTTCCTGCTGACGGAAATGTGTCTGTTGCTGACCATTCGCGACTCATTGTTGCTTAACGTCCTGATGTTGATCTGGCCCATCGAGGCCGTAAAGCAGTGGCAAATCAACGCGACTTGACTATTCAAACAGATTCCGGACGATCACGCTAAAACCAGGCAGTTCGTTTTCAGCGGAGAATGTTTGGGCTTCGGTGAAGAATTCCGGTGCCGTCGCGGGTCGATGAATTGTCATGGTGCGAAAATGAGGATCGGCAATCCACACCATTGGCACACCGCAGGCGAGGTATTCGTCAATCTTCTCGGCAATTGCTTCCTGGGTGTCGTTGGGTGACAGAATCTCAACGGCCAGTGCCGGTGGACCTTCTATCAGGCGTGAAGCGTCCGTTTGGCGAGCTGCATGTTCCGCCGTGATGTAAGCGACGTCAATGCCGACCGTTGAAGAGGGAGAGTGTCGAAGGATGCAGCCGACTTCGCCAGAGTAGACCTTGCCATTGCCTTGACGTTCTTGTTGTACCCAGTTCATCAGAAAGTAAGTAATCTTTGCTTCTGTTGAGGCATGTCGGCGGCTACGGCGAGTCATCACCCGTTCCTTCACTTCACCTCGGATAAGGTCCCGTTCAATATTTTCGTCGTCCGGAATCGCCAGGAACTCTTCTACAGTCATTAGTTTCTGTTGAAGCGGTTCAAGAATCCTGGGTTCGTTGGCGGTGATGATGGTCATGGACATCCTCTGAAAGTGACAGCAGGTCCACTTTAATTCAGGCAGACACAACAGGAATCATAACAGCCGTTCTTGTCAAATCTCTACCGAATTCCCTGACGCATAGCGCAAAAGAAAAGAGCGAGCTTCCGGGGGAAAGCTCGCCCTTTTCTGGAGGGGGGAGGTTCTTTTCGTAGTGATTCGTATCAGGCGGCTCGACGTTGTTCTGCAACAATCGCTGCAGGAACAACAGGACGCTTGATGTTTGATCCGGGGCCGCCTCGTGGAGGGTAGCCGTATTCTCTGAGCTTTCCGGACAGAGTTCGCAGACCGATCTGCAGAATCTGAGCAGTCTTCTCACGGTTGCCGTTGCAGCGAGCGAATGTTGATTCGATCAGCTTGCGTTCCATTTCGGCCAGTGTCATACCGACACACTCGGCACCTTCTTCGATCGTGTCATTCTGCAACCATGGTCGCAGATCTTCAGGACCGATCATCTCTGTGACATCGACCGTGCAGCAGCGTTCAACAACGTTCTGCAGTTCACGAACATTGCCTGGCCATGGATGGCTTTCGAGAACTCGAATTGCTTCGGCACTAACCTGTCGCGGTGGGCGACCTTCCTTCAGCGAGATCTGGCTGATGAAGTGTTCGACCAGCAGAGGGATGTCGTTCGTGCGGACTCGGAGTGGTGGAGACTGCAGAGTAATTCCGCTCAGGTGCTGCAGCAGATCATCACGGAACCGGCCTTCCATGGCCAGTCGATTCAGGTCGCAGTGCGTTGCCGCAATGAACCGAATATTGGGTCCGTCCATCGTTCCGTGAAGTACCGCAGCGGCTCGCTGTTCCAGCAGCTGAGCCAGACGTTTCTGGAATGGCAAAGCAACCGTGTCGACATTGTCGAGCAGGATCGAGCCGCCATCACCCATCTTCAGATAGCCAGGGAAGCCATCCGGAGTCGCATCACCAAAGAGCTGATGTTCCAGAGTTTCGACAGAGTGCAGACTGCAGTCGATTCGCAGGAACGGCTTGCCAGCTCGGCGACTGCAGCGATGCAGGCCTTCGGCAATCAGAGTCGTTCCGCTGCCTGGTTCGCCGCGGACCAGAACTGTGCGATCGTCATCAGCCGCGATGCGGATGGATTCTCGCAGAGACTGCATGGCTGGCGTGCTGCCGACCAGATCCATCAGGTTGCGGTTGAGCAGCTGACGTCGCAGCTTTTCATTTTCGCGGATCAGCTCCCCGCGTTTTAGAGCGTTCAGCAGAGCTGCGCCGAAGCGAGATGCTGAATATGGGCGTTCCATCACTTCGCATTCGAAGGTTGGAACAGTTTCACGTCCCCAGCGAGAGTCCTCGCCGACGATGCAGATGACCTGAGCCGCCTTGGAGTGGCTGCGGATCGCTGCGTTGACTTCCTGAATTCGTGAGACCGTATCTGCATCATCAATAATGCAGCAGGCAAATTCCTGACGGCTCAAGTGAAACAGCATGGCATCCGGGCTGTCCGTTTCACAAACCTGCATTCCTCGCTTTCGAACATCGTCAGCGAGTAACTGACGAGCTCCTGGTCGAGGAGAGAACACCAGAACCGTACGGTTTGGTGCTTCTGTTGTTTCAGGTGTGGCTGCCTGTGGAGTTACAGGTGCAGCGGATGTTGGCTGGGGGAACCGCAGGATATGCGGCTCATGATGAGCGCCGTTCGGGAACTCGTTCATGATTTCCTCAATCTGAGATCAGAGGGGAGAGACAGAGGGGAGAGCGACGAGAGGGGACTGAATCGTTTCTGAAACTGATGAGCTTTGATCAGTGTGAGGCACCAATCAAAAAGTCGGAGTCAGAAGACAGTTCAGTGGTCCGGAGTGAATCCGGAAAGATCGAGAGGAGAAATGAAAGGAGCACTTTGGATTCAGCTGGTGAATCCTCGTTGAGAGGCCGAGTGATATCGCCGGTAGGCCGAATGAGTCAACACGTGTTCTTGATGATTCTGAACAAAACTTTGATGCATTCAAAAGAAATACTTGTTTTTGGCGTTAGAGGCGATCTGGAGAATCATGAGCCCGGCATTTTTTGCCGATCGCAATGCATTTCGGCAATCGTTGCGGGGCGTGGTCCTTGTGTGACGTGCCTATGTTGCCGAATACAGATCCCGTCTTGGAACCAGAGCATAAATATCGCAGGGCTGACGCCATTCGATCAGGCACGTTTCAGTAACGCAGATTGCTTCTGCAGCTCTCGCACCTCGCTCAAGAAAGATTCTTCGTTTTGAAATACTGAGGTATTGGTGTTGCCGAGGATCTTGTTTCTCTACCGCTGACTCCGTCGGCTTCTTTGCAATCAACGAAAAAAGGGAGCACCAGTGACGAATGCTCCCTGCACGAGGGTTGAATCTATTGGACTGAGTTTCAGACTCGGAAGGAAAGCTCTTTCGTGTCTGAATCAATATTGGTTCGCAAATCTCTGAGGATCTTTGTTGAACATCGCCATGGTTTCACGTGATCGGAAAAGATAGAGACGATCACGGTACCACAATGCGTAGTCAAGCATGCCTTGTTCTTCTTCACCGCTGTTGACCAGCAGCACAACGTCGCTGCCACCAGCGGCCGGAGCGTAACGAGACGGATCAGCCTCAAATGCGGTCTTCGCTTCTGCTGAGGAGAATGTGTAGTTCTGAAGTCCAAAGGTTGCGGTAAACTGTGGATTCGTATCGATCAGTTCACGTCGATCGCGAAGTGCTACAGGGCAGAAGCCTTTGAAACCCGCCTGACCGGACCGTGACTGGATGAGCCGCTGCTGATGAGACCGTCGATCCTGCTCAGCGATCTGCTGCAGTCGCTCCGCATCCACGTTCTTCAGAGACGCACCAGAGGCAGCAGCAACGGGTGCAGCTGATTCCTGCTGTTCCGGAATGTTGACGAGGGGTGAATTTCCTCTGCCTTCTGCCGCATCCTGAGCATCCAACTCGGGAAAGTCGATGTCAGGAGTGGTCGTAGTCTCCGTGTCAGCCGTTCTTACAGCATCATCAACGGTAGGCAAATCGATCGCCGGAAGGCTTTGCGCGAACTCTTCCACCGTTGAGATGGTCTTGCCAGGTGCCTCGGCTGCATTCGCAGTCGCTCCGGCAGAGGGAAGAGCTTTTTTGACAATCGTCTTTGCCGAGTCAGCGCTGAACATCTCTTCTTCCGAGGTGTTGAGTCGGACACCTGTCAAAGGATTCTTTGATCTGGCGTCTTTTGTCAGCTCTTTCGCTTCGTCAACGAAGGGGTTTTCGGCCAATGTGTCGGCCACCCCTGCAGAGGCTGTTGCGGCCTTTTCCACGATTGTCGTAGTCGCAGCTTCGACAGCCTGAACAGTGTCTTCGACTTTAGGTGTTGCAAGCGAATCAAGATCCAGGGACTCATTGGTATCCGCTGCCAATTCGGATTCGCTGAATGGATCCACGAATCCATCCTCACTCGGTTTCGCAGGAGCCTTGGATTCAGCCATCACAGGCTTAGGATTTGGAACAGACTGAACAGCAGCCGGTGACTTAACCTGAGGAATCGTTGCCTGGGCCTCGTTCAGATTCTTTTTCACAGACGGCATGAACGCAGGTGCGTTGCCGGGCTGAACGAATTGCTGAGCATTTGCGACAGATTGAGGCGGCGCAGAAGCTCTTGGATTGCGGGGTGTAGAACTTGCTGCGACGGGAACCGCTGGAACGGGTTGTGTCGGCTGACTGGCCGCTCGCACCTGTCCATTTGTTGCAGGTGTCTGGGCCGTTCGCACTGGCACTGACTTTGTTGGAGCATTGCTCTGAGGAGCAGTGTTCTTAACTTGCGACTGACTTCCGACAGCGGGACGAGCACTTGTGGCAGGTAGCGGTCGGCTCTGACTCGCGAGATGACTCTGCATTCCATTCTGGGCCGCGCCGGGCTTGCCATTCGGCATCGCCTGAACGCCCGATGGACGATTCTGCATCGCTGCGGGTTGCCCCTGAACTCCCTGTGGTTTAGGAGCCTGAGCAACGCTGGGTCCGCCAGAAGGAGGAGCCGGCGGTGGCTCAACGTATCCCGGTGGAACCGGCGGAACGACTGCGGCATCGGCGGCTTTCGTATTCTGCCCGGTAATGCCTCCCATAAATTTTTGCAGGAAGTTCTTCTTCGCTGGCTGCTGTGTTTTTCCCGGGGCTTTCGTTGAGGCCTGCTGCATGCCCGCCTGAGGCGATGAATTCTTCTGAGCCGAAGTTGGCTGCGCGTAGCTCTGAGGTTTGCCGTTCTGCTGACCTGCTGGTCGCTGAGTCGGCCGAACATTATTCATCTGTCCCTGAGCATTCGGAAGATCTCGAGGATTCATCGAGGGCATAGGCTGGCCACTCTCCTCGAACATCTTCTTCAATTCGGCAGTCACAGCGGGGTTAGCCTGCGCGGGCTGACCCTGTTGCCCAGGCTGATATTGCACTCGTTGAATCCCGGAAGCCGATGGCGACACGGTGCTTTCAAATCCAAGGGCTTGAGATTCCATTGTGGCTAACAGCGACGCTGTTGAAACAGCCGCAGTCAGAAATGAGCGGCGAACAAGTCTGCGTGTCTTCATGAGATCCATCCCTGTCTCAACGTTGGCCGATTCAGGTTACTTACCCGAGCCGGACTTTGCTTTCATGACGAATGAGTGGCTCGTCCGGAATTGCTCCAGCCAATCAGCCACCGCTTTGTCTATCGACGGTTCCGAAAAGTCAGGTCGTTCCAGTTGGTCCGGTTTTGATGACGTTACGACAGACAGGATGGCTACGACACTTACAACCAGAATCATCCGTAGACTTGATGCAAGCCTCCTCTTTTCACACAGTGTGCAGATGTTCGTGCAAGTGAGGGATTTGTTCGGCAGCCTCTGCCGGTCTTCAAGGTGAATAGATCGCGATGACTCAGGAAAAAGTAGTTCGAGCCGGCGAAACGGCTTCAGTCAATGGTTCCACGGTCTTTGTTCGAGTTGACACAGCCCCGGAGAACTCGGGAAAACGATGGCTCCGAAGCACTGTTCTGGCCCTACTACTCGTTTCAATCATCCTGAACCTCTGGTTCATTCTGGACCCACTGTCGTATTCGCCTCCTCGGATTCCGGAGCAACATTTTTCTGGTGACAGTGGCGCCAAAGATCGCATTGCGATCATCAACTTCGAAGGTACGATCAGCCCGCCATTTACCGAACGCTGGCTGAAACAGATCAAACGCGCAACGGAAGACGAATCGGTCAAGGGCGTTGTGATGGTGATTGACAGCCCAGGTGGATTTGTCGCGGACAGCCATCAATTGCTTCGCAGGATCCGGGAACTGTCCAAATCCAAACCTGTCTACGTTGCGATGAAACGCATCGCAGCTTCAGGAGGTTATTACATCTCCATGGGGATCGGCGAACAGGGCCGTATCTTTGCTGAACCCACGACATGGACGGGATCCATCGGAGTTATCATTCCGCGTTACAACGCCACGGAACTCGTCCAGAAGATTGGCGTCAAATCAGAACCGCTTGTGACTGGTCCACTGAAAGACACGCTCAATCCGTTTCGTGACATGACGGAGCAGGAGACACAAGTCTGGGGAGCCATCATGCAGGATGCGTTTGATCGCTTTATTTCTGTCATCGATGCCGGACGTACTCAGCTTGATGATGCCGCCATTCGCAAGCTTGCCACCGGTCAGATCTACACGGCCAATCAGGCACTGGAGAATCATCTGGTCGATGAGATCGGCTACACCGAAGATGCGGTCGCCGCTCTGGCGAAACAACTGCAACTTTCCAGCTACGATGCGTTTGAGTATCGCTCAACGCCCGGCCTTGTCGACGCTCTGATCGGCTCAAAGGTTTCTACAGCTGACGCCATCGCGGATCAGATCCTTCAGGCCAGCGTGCCGAGAGCGATGTATTACGCGAGTTGGAATCCGTGGGTGCCGCAGCAATAACGTGCTTGCAGGTCCAAGCTTGTCTTCGGTGGTCTTCGTTGGAAGCGATTCGATTTCGGTACGGGAAACGTCCCTGTCGGTTGACATTGAGTAGAGCGGGTTAATGCAGAGTGTCCAAAGAGTTCGCGCCGATTGCCAGTCAAAACTCGATTGAGAAAATTGGGCCGACACTTCCGCGTCGTTTCCAACCGCCGTCACTCATCATCGTGTGGAGTGTTAGGAGCATGGGATCCTTGTCATCCAAACGCTTAAAAGTTTCGTTGAGGGGCTGTATCAGTTTTCGATCAGTGGGCTCCAGTTCGGTGCGAAGATGCTCCTGAATCGACGGCCACAGAGCCTTTGCTTCGTCAGGGAATTTCTTCGACCACGCAATCCAGAAACACTGTCCTTGGCGATTGCCATAATAGAGTCCCCTGGCGATCCATGAGTCATAGAAGTTGCCGCTTTCCCATCCCACATATTTTTCGAATCGGTTGTCAGTGGTTCCGTAGACCCAGGAATGACGCACCAGAATCCATCGGGCCGCTGTTGGTTCTCTTCTCCAATACCCAGACTCCAACAGAAAGCTTAAGAGCGATCTGTGATCATTCGGCTGTTGTGAGCTGTCGAAGTCAGTGCTCCGGATAGAGATAGAAGTCCCAAGCAGCACGAAGCGAATTTTCGTTCTGAATTCGAGTGTTTCCGGGCTAAATTCAATGAGCATTTCTCGATAGAGCCAAATTGACGCAGTGACCCATGCAAACATGATCACTCCAGCCAGCCATAGAACTCGCCATCGAGTTAATCGCAGCCAGCCGGGAAGTCGCCGTGGAACAATTTGCGGCTGCGATTCGTGACCGTTCTTATCGGAAGGAACAAGCGATCGTGGCGAATCACTCATCCTTCATCACTCTTTGCAGGCGTTCGATCAGTTCCTGACGAGCTCGAAAAATCCGACTGCGGACGGTGCCGAGCGGGATGTCGAGGATTTCGCCGATCTCTTCGTAGGAGAAGCCATCGATTTCCTTAAGAACCAGCGGCTGGCGAAATTCGTCTGCGATTTTCTTCAATGCCTCCTGAACCAGGCGAACCTGCTCCGCCTGTTCCATCGCGTGCCCAGGAGCATTCTGCTGACTGGGATCTGCAGGTTCAAACGCCGACGCTTCGTGCATGTGATCCAGAGACCCGGCACTGATGTGCAGACGGCGCGCACGACTAATCGCAACATTTCGTGCGATGCGGTAGAGCCACGAATAGAACCCGGCATCACCCCGGAAGGAACTCAGTTTCTGCCAGGCCAGCACAAACGCCTGTTGAGCCACATCCAGTGCGTCTTCGCGAGAGTTCAGGACATGCTCAAGGCTGTGAACCAGCCGATCCTGGTAGCGCCTCACCAGGTCATCAAATGCGCGCGGATTTCCCTGCAGAGTCGTCGTGATGAGTTGCAGGTCTGTCGAGCTGTCCACCGAGTCTGCTGACCCCTTTGCTGAGCACTACTTTGGAGCCACTTGTTCAGGCACGACCTGTCGTCGGAAGTGGCTTCTCCGGGCTTGCCAACGTTAATTTTGGATGCCGCGAAAGATAGTACATTCCAATGATTCCTGTAATCATCAGGCCAATGCTCATCATCTGAGCATCCTTCAGCCCCAATGCGCCGGGGTCGATATCGCCACGAAGTGTCTCCAGGACGTAGCGGCTAATCGGATAGAGAATCGACGTCAGGCACATGACCGCGCCGTCAAAAGGTCGACGACGGAAAAACCAGGCCAGAATCCCGGCAAACACAAACGCTGCCACGGAGCTGTAAATCTGCGTGGGATGCAGTGCGATTGTCTCTGTGGCCTCCGGACCGATCACGCCGTTCTCAACAAGCTTTTCGAAAGTCAGGCTGTCTCGAGGAAATTTGACGGCCCATGGTCGCTCACAGACTTTGCCATAGCAACAGCCGTAAAGAAAACACCCAATTCGTCCGAAACCTTCACCAATCAGCAGAGAAGGAGCCAGCACATCAAACATTGCGAGTGGGCTGATCTTTCGACGAAGGCAAAAAATCGTGACGCCAATAATTCCTCCAATGACGCCGCCGTAAAACACGATGCCGCCGTCCCACAACGCGACGGAGGCAATAAGCTTCTGCATGCCCTGAGCACGCGCCATCGTGGGACTTCCATGCCGAACGAGGTAGTAGACGCGAGCACCGATCAGTCCGGGAATTAACGCCCACATCATCATGTCCCAGATGACTTCCGGCGGTTGTCCAATCTTGAGGACTCGTCGCGAAGCCAGCCAGGTTGCTGTCGAGAATCCCACAAACATCATAAAGCCATAGCCAAACACCGGGATGCCACTTTGGACGATGCCAATATTCGGGCGAAAATAGGCAAGCCCCGCCAACACGAACGGCACGACAAGCCAAAAACCAGCCGAGGCGGCCGACTCTTTCAGATTCAGGGTACTGCGGTACAAGACAACAAATGAAACGCACGTGACGAACAGCCAAACCAGGATCAGCCAAGCCATCCCGACGTGCAGTTCGTTGCCTACGGACTGCCATTGCCAGAGATCTTCAAACAGAAATCGCAGGAGGACCTTGCGCATAGGACAAATCGCATATAAGTCGGCCGAGAAAACGGCCAGGCCGGTGTCGCTCGTTTTTCATTCAACGAGCCATCCGGCGGATCATAGCGGAAGCCTGGTGATCTACGAAACGCAGGTTTTCCGTGCGATTGCGGTGCCGTTGGCTACCGTCAGCCAAAATGCAGGATCTCGTTGTCTATCAGACGTGTGGTTCCCACCTTCGCAGCAAGCAATGCGACCGCTGGTTCTGTTCGTTCGGTCAAGATTTCGAGTGTCCGACCATTGGTAATCACGGCATATTGCAAATCGATCCCTTCGACAGAGCGAAGCACGTCGATCATCGCTGCGGAAATCTCCGCGGGCAGCATAGTAGTGTCTTTCGCCAACTGCTTTGCTTTGCGCAGGGCCTGAGACAATAAGCCAGCTCGCTGACGTTCTTCCGGAGACAGGTACCGATTGCGACTACTCATCGCCAGTCCATCAGGTTCTCGAATGATGGGACAGGTGACAATTTCGACGGGCTGGTTCAGGTCTTCGACCATCTGCTGGATAATGAGCTGTTGCTGAAAATCCTTTTGCCCAAAGTAGGCACGATCAGGTTCTGTGATATTGAACAGCTTGGTAACGACCGTTGAGACGCCATCAAAGTGGCCCGGCCGATGAGCACCTTCCAGAACCGAGGCGAGCCGATCGACTCGCACAAGGGTCTGAGCCAGCGGTGAGTACATGGACGAAGTCTGAGGCGTGAAGATCAGGTCAGCACCAGCGTCCCGACACATTTTCAAATCGCTTTCCAGCGTTCTGGGGTACTTGCTGAAATCTTCGTTCGGGCCGAATTGAGTCGGGTTCACAAAGATCGTGCCCACGACAAAATCGCATTCCTTGCGAGCTCGCTCGATCAAACTCACATGGCCCGCATGCAGCGCGCCCATGGTGGGAACGCAACCGACCGACTTCCCAGCGCGGCGAGCCTCACGGACAAGTCGGTGTGTTTCGGATGGTAATGGTTCGACGATCATTTATTTTTCGCCACGGAACATCTTCATAATAAAACTGCCGATTCCAACGACCACCGCGACGGCTAAACCAATCAGCTTTCCTACGGATCGGCCTCGAATACGCGTCCCACCGGAATTATCAGAATCATCCTGAGCCAGTGTCAGCACAGAGTCGTAATCAACGGAGGATAACGTCAAAGGACTCTCGGAGATTTCTACAGAGGCCGAAACTTCGGTTGTTCCAAGGGCAACAACAGTGACCACACAAATCAGCGAAAACAGCATCGATCGCCAGGACATTGAGGGGCTCCGGATATTACAGGTGGGGGAGGGGAGTTAAGCACACCTGTGACAGGTTAGGTGTCGTCAGCGAGAATTGCAAATCATGCGTCAGACCACTCATCCTCAATGGATTTCCTGCTTGTGCCCTGCACCTTGGGAGTGAATTACTTCATGGGCTTTTCGTAGGCCTGCATGTCCTTCAAAATCCTTCTCGCCCCGTTGCCCAGAAACAGCACATCAACTCCAGCAACGAGCAACGTATATCCCTGAGCTGCATAGGGAGCGACAGCTTCAGCGTTCACTCCGAAATATCCGAGGGGAATAGAGGCGGACTGGCAGGTTGCGGTGATCTTCGCAATAGCGGCCAGAACTTCCGGATCAGTAATCTGCCCCATCTTGTTATAGCTGGCTGAAAGATCGTAAGGCCCGAGTAACACGCAGTCGACACCAGGAACTTTGACAATCGATTCAATGTTATCGACCGCCGTTTTGTGTTCCGCCTGAACAATCACGACGACATCGTCGTTGGCGGATGCGACATAATCGGCAAAGCGAAAGCCATAGCCGTGAGCTCTCGCCAAGCCGACGCCACGACCTCCGGCAGGAGCGTATCGAGCAAACCGCACCACATCAGCCGCCTGTTCGGCCGTGTTGACCTGAGGCACGATGACCCCTTGTGCTCCAAGGTCCAGCACCTTCTTAATTTCTGCCTCATCGCAGATGGGAACACGCACGATGCAGGCAACACGGTGACTGACAGCCTGAAGTATGCTCAGGATATCGGGAGTTGTCAGAGGTCCGTGTTCGCCATCGATAAACAGCCAGTCAAAACCTACGTCCGCAAGGATCTCGGCCGTCGATGCTGTTGGAAGAGTGACCATCGTGCCCAGAAGTGTTTCGCCCTTTTGCAGGCGTTCGCGAAATCCTTTGATCATGGTTCGGCAGGTTTTCGGGTTGGAGGTTTTCGGTTTTCGGCGAATCGCAGAGAAGAAAGTTTACGGCTTTCAGCTCTCCGCTTTACCGTTGGCTAATTGGTAATTCTCGCGAGGCATTTCAGGTACTCACCGTACTCATTCGGGAACTCGGATGCCAGCGACTGCAGTTGGCTGCGATCAATGAAGCCCTTTCGCCAGGCGATTTCTTCAGGGCAGGAGATCTTCAGGCCCATTCGTTTTTCGATTGCCGCGACGAAGTTACCGGCATCCAGCAGAGATTCATGCGTTCCGGTATCAAGCCATGCGAAACCACGAGACAGCATTTCGACTCGCAACAGTCCTCGATTCAGATACTCACGATTGACGTCGGTGATTTCCAATTCGCCGCGCGGAGATGGCTTCAGATTGCGTGAGATCTCCACGACCGAGTTGTCGTAGAAGTAAAGTCCGGGGACGGCAAAGCTGGACTTGGGCTTCGAAGGTTTCTCCTCGAGCGAGATGGCTTTTCCCTGAGCATCGAACTCGACAACCCCGTATCTCTCCGGATCACGCACTTCGTAACCGAAGATTGTTGCTCCCGTTTCAAGGCTGCCGGCATTCGCCAGCATCTTCTGGAAGCCGCTTCCGTAAAAGATGTTGTCTCCCAGAACCAGCGCGACATGGTCATCACCGACAAAGTCTGCTCCAAGAATAAAGGCTTGAGCGAGCCCTTCAGGTTTGGCCTGCGTCACATACGAAAACTTCATGCCCCACTTCGCGCCATCGCCGAGCAGCTTTTCAAATCCACCGATGTCTCGAGGCGACGAAATGATCAGCACTTCCTGAATACCGGCCAGCATCAGCGTGGAAAGCGGATAGTAAATCATCGGCTTGTCATAAACCGGAGCCATCTGCTTACTGATGCCGAGGGTAATCGGAAACAGTCGAGAACCAGTGCCTCCTGCGAGAATGATACCTTTTTTGAAATGGGACATGGGTGACGGTTTTCGGTTGGAGGTGTTCGGTTTTCAGAAACAACGGCGAGCGGCAGGGCGTCAGCCCTCCGAGTGTCTTCTTCGTTGAAGACGGGATATACGCTTTTTTGTCACGCCAGCCCGAGGCGTTCACGACGATACTTTCCGGACTGAATGCGTTCGACCCAGACCGGGTTCTCGAGATACCACCGGATGGTCAATTCCAGGCCTGATTGAAAATCCTGTTGAGGTTTCCAGCCCAGTTCATGCTCAATCTTTGTCGCGTCAATTGCGTACCGACGATCATGGCCGGGACGATCTTTCACGTAACGGATCAGAGATTCACAAGGGGCGTGTGACAGACCGGGACGAAGTCGATCAACCGTGGCGCAGATCATTTTGACGATACTGATGTTTGTCTGCTCGTTGTTGCCGCCGACGTTGTAGCATTCGCCAATTCGTCCCTTCGCAAGGACAGTTTCAATGGCTGCACAGTGATCTTCGACGTAAAGCCAATCGCGGACGTTAAGACCATCGCCGTAAACAGGCAGCGGCTTCCCTTCGAGGGCGTTCAAGATCATCAAAGGGATCAATTTCTCCGGGAATTGATAGGGTCCATAGTTGTTCGAACAATTTGTGATCAGTACCGGCAGGCCATAGGTGTGCAGGTAAGCTCGCACGAAGTGATCGGAGGCCGCTTTGCTTGCTGAGTACGGACTGTTTGGTGAATACGAGGTTTCTTCCGTAAACAAACCTTCTGCGCCCAGTGAGCCATAGACTTCGTCGGTCGAAACATGCAGCAGTCGGAATTGGTCTTTATCTGAGCTGCTCAATTGCGAGTAATACGCGCGGATTTCTTCGAGCATTCGACAGGTACCAAGCACGTTTGTTTCGACGAAAGTGAGTGGTCCATCGATTGAACGATCGACGTGCGATTCTGCAGCAAAGTTGACAATGGCTGTTGGACGAAATTTTTCGAGCAGATCTTTGACGAGCGTTCGATCACCAATGTCTCCCGCAATGAGCTGATGCTGTTCGGAATTCGGGGGCAGTGAGTCGGGGTTACCTGCATAAGTCAGTTTGTCGAGATTGATGATGCGTACGTCGCCTCGTTCAACAGCGCGGCGGACGAAGCAGCTTCCAATAAAACCTGCACCACCAGTGACCAGAAGTGTTTGCATATTGACGTCGGGCTATATTCACAGAGGTTTAAGTCGAGCAGGGAACGGCGGCATGTCCGCAGTACCCGTGATTTACGGATTCGATGTTCAGAGTTTGGGAAAAATGAACGGTGAATCAACGAGATTTGCCGGACTTTGCATCGATTCGCCTGCGGTGATCGCATCGAGTCGGACTACATGTCTGAAGCTGTCCGGTTAGCACGATTTTTCCGTCTGTAACGAGCGATCTTCGGTTCAACGGCAAACAGAGCAGGCAGCGCTGGGGGGAAGATTTTGAACCGCGAATGGACGAGAATTTACGCGAATAGGAGGTCGATTCGGAATCGCCGTGATTTTACTCGGTAGCGAACTTCGCGATGGTGGCTACTGCAGCGTATTTTCCGCATGCATCTTCCCGATGCAGTATTCGCCCGCGGGAGAAGTACGAAGCCTGCGAGAGATCAGGGAAGCAGTGCAAGATCTTTGTAAATCGCTTCATTGATCAGGCGATTGCGTCGCTGATGCTGTCCTTCACCACAGAAGCCATTCGCGCTCCAAGCGACAACAAGGCCATGGCGCGGATCGCAGAATCCTATCGAGCACTGCGAACCCCCATGTCCAAACGCTGATTCACTGGCGTATCGTCCGAATCCATACGGAACCGTCTCCAATCCATGGCGGTTGGAGTTACAAATGACGCCGAGGCCAAAGTCTACCACGTGCTGGAGCGTTTGATCGAACTGGTTGACTCGATGACGCATCGTCATTTGTTCGATCGTCGACGACGAGATGAAAGGAGTGCCATCCGGAAGCTTTCCGTTTCGCAGTAGAAGCTCAAGGAAAACTCCTAGTTCTCGAATCGGTCCGCGAAGGTTTCCTCCCGGCGAGGGTTGAGTCAACCATAGCGGTGTCCCATAGTTGGAGACTGCGAGTTGTCCTTTGTCTCGCTCATACAGTGTCGGAATTAACCCGGCATTCTGAATGAGTGTGTCAGCCTTGACGCCGCACGATGTCGAGTTGAGTTCCAGTGGCTCAAGAAGTTCGTGCCACAGAATCTCGTTAAAAGCAGTGAGCTGCGATGCTGTCGTCGTTCGTCGCAGAATTTCACCCAGCAAAAACCAACTGCTCTGCGGATGATAAGCGGCTGTTCCGACAGGTAGCTGTCGTGCTGTTGACACGATGGTCTCGATCGTCGTTGACCAATCGGAATGAGGCCAGCCCGTTTCGGTCGCAGGAAATCCTGATTGATGTGTCAGCAAGTCGAAGATCGTGACATCGTGCTTATCGCTATGAATTGTCTCTGGCAAAAGCTCAAAAAGCTTTGTCGACAGTTGGAAGCGTTGATTCTCGATCTGTTTCAGAATCAGCAATGCTGTCAGCGGCTTCCCCGCGCTGCGCCAGGGCATGATTGTCGCTGACGACATGGGAGCGCCAAGTGACGCGTCGCCAAGTGCCGAATCGAGCACAGGCTGAGAGTTCAGCGAAACGTAGATCTGCACTCCGGTATGAAGTCCGCGAGAGATTCCTTCCTGAATCGCGGCGGCAACGGAAGGGAATTCATTCGATGGAAACATGGCGGTCAGTTGCAAAGAGGCAGCATTTTCTCTGCCTGGACGATGTACTGTTTCAGCATTGAATGCTCTTCGGCCGGCGCAACGGCCAGGCAGGCTCGCAGGAGATCTTTCGATTCACCGGGTCGGCCGGAACGTAATGTCAGAATCGCCAGATCTCTGCGTTCCCGATACGAGCCGGGAATCAACAACGCAATTCGGCTCTGAACACGCCAAGCGGACACCCAGAGTTCTCGATTGCCAAACAGAGTCTTGAGATTGTTGAGCATGCGAACCATGATCGTACGCTCATCCACTGGCTTCAGTGTGCGGCGAATTTCCGGCATCGGAAGTTCGGTGATCTCACGCAGCCATGCGATGCATTCGGGCTCATCCATGATCCGGCCGCCGTTAAACGCATCCACATACAGGTTGCCCGAGTCCGTCGGCAGTCTTGTTAGAAAATGATGCGGGGCGGCAATTGGTTCGAGCGGAATACCCAGTTCGTTCGCAACGTTCAAGTAGATCAGCGACAACAAGATCGGAATTCCTCGTCCCGTTTCGAGCACTCGATTAAGATAGCTGGCTTCAGGGTCCCCGTGGCAATCATCGTCGCCGTGCAGGTTAAGTTCTTCCGTCATGTGACGGACCAGCATCTTCAGTTCTTCCAGATCTGATCCGGCCTGAGTCACCGGGTGAGTCAGACGAGCGATCGATCGCTGCAAACGAAGCCGAGTTGGCGCGAAGTCGAGATTGGCCTGGCCATCACGAGCGATCTCCAGCGCGGCGGTGATCAGGTCGACATCTGTTTCGCGGCGGACCAGTCGCATAAACTGCTGATCGTGTTCAAATGTATTGCTGAACGGCATGGCAGGAATTTTGACTGGTTGTCTGAAGAGATTTGAGCCTGGCAGAAACATTGCCTGGCTGCATTAAGTAGTCGCGGGGCCAAACTATAGCGGCGCTTTCCTGCTGCCACAATGGCGACTGCGGATGGCGAAATCCACGTTTTTTCAGCGACATTGGTATTCATTCAGCAGAGTTATCCACGGATCACTTCGGACGTGATCGAGTAAAAGCGGTGATGCTCTGGCCGATCCTCGACTCGAACAGACAGGGCCTTCAGAGTGGCAATCTCCTTATCATGTTTGCTGAATCTGCCCGGAAAACCGACAAACTCGGCCAGAACCTCGGGACTCCGGTTTCATTGATTTGACCCGTGAACCAGTCAGCCGTATGGTGTCCGTTTGTCTCGGCATTTTGGCCGGAGCTTTTGATTCAGGCGAGAATTGAAAAAGGCACAGTCATGAGATTTCGAAGCAGCTGGATTTTGTTACTTGGGCTAGTTTTGGCGGGATGCCAGGTCGAGCAGCCACCTACGCCGGAATCAAGCACGACCGATTCGGGGGAGAAAAACGAGAGTTCAACTCCCGAGGGCGGCACGGAAGGCGGCACCGAAGAGAAATCGGGTGAGCGCAAGTCGGTTGCTTTTGTGACAAACCAGATTGCTGACTTCTGGAAGATCGCGGAAGCCGGATGCGTCGCCGCTTCGAAAGAGTTTGATATCGATGTCCAAGTGATCATGCCTCCGGAAGCTTCTGCTGTCGTGCAGAAGCAAAAGGTGGAAGACGTGATGACGGGCGGAATTCAGGCGATCGCGATTAGCCCGCTGGATGCAGACAATCAAGTGGAATGGATCAACAGCATCGCTGCCAAAATCCCCCTGATTACTCATGACTCAGACGCTCCGAAATCGAATCGCCTTGTCTATATTGGTATGGACAACTATGCGGCCGGCCGAGCTTGTGGCGAGATCCTGAAAAACGCACTGCCGGATGGTGGTCAGGTGTTGTTGTGTATTGGTCGCCTGGAACAGGACAACAGCAAGTATCGTCGTCAGGGCGTGATCGACGTGTTGATGGGCCGTGATCGTGGTATTGACTTCTACCAGTCTCAGCCAGATGCCTTCGATCCCAACGAAGGTGAGATCAAAGGCGACAAGTTTACGATTGTTGCGACGGTCACCGACCAAGGTAAGCCAGAAGTTGCGTTGCAGAAAGCAGAAGATGCAATTGTGACTTACCCTGAGCTAAAGGGTATGGCTGGCTTGTTCGAATACAATCCACCGGCCTGTTACCAGGCTCTGAAGAAGGCTGGCAAAGTTGGTCAAGTGGCCATCGCCGGCTTCGATGAAAACGATGTCACTCTTCAGGCAATTAAAGACGGCGAATGTGCTGGAACGGTTGTGCAAAACCCTTATGAATATGGGTTCCAGTCTGTCCGAGTTCTGAAGGAAATCCTGGCTGGCAGCAAAGATGTGATCCCCGAGTCAAAGTACATCGACATTGCTCCACGATCGATCACCAAGGAAAACGTTGAAGCGTACTGGGAAGAGCTCAAGCGTTTGAAGGGGCAGTAGGGCGGCCAAAGGGTTTGAGGTTTTCGGTTTGAGGTTTTCGGACGAGATCACATTGCAATCGTTCGTTGGTCTCAACCTGCCTTGCTCTCTTTTTGTTTCCGAAAACCGTACACCTCCAACCGAAAACGGCTCGTCTTTTCCATGTCTGACCCGGTCTCACCAGCTCCGCGACTTGAAGTTCGCGACATCACCAAGTCTTTCCCCGGAGTCAAAGCGCTCAAGGGTGTGAGTCTTCGCGTGATGCCGGGCGAAGTTTTGTCGGTGGTGGGTGAGAATGGTGCAGGCAAAAGCACGTTGATGAAAATCCTGGCCGGCGTTCAGTCTCAGGACGGCGGCCAGATCCTTGTTGACGGACAGGAGAAGCGATTTGGTTCCGTCAGTGATGCGATGAGCAATGGAATTGCCATCATTCACCAGGAACTGAATCTTGCTGACAACCTGGAAATCGGAGCCAACATTTTTCTGGGCCGCGAGCCGAGAACACTTGGCCTGATCAACAACAGTCGCATCAATCAGGACTCGGAGAAGCTGCTTGACCGAATCGGGCTGAAGGTCTCTCCACGGATGCTGGTGAAAGAGCTTACCGTTGGTCAGCAGCAGATGGTCGAAATCGCAAAAGCGCTGTCGATCAATGCGCGAGTGTTGATCATGGACGAGCCAACCTCCAGCCTGTCGGCCGGAGAGTCTGCGAAGCTGTTTCAAGTGATTCGGGATCTTCGCACGGCCGGTGTGAGTATCGTTTATATCTCTCATCGATTAGCGGAGGTGCAGGATCTTTCGGATCGAGTGACTGTCCTTCGAGACGGTGAGAATGCCGGAGAGCTCGTTCGTGGTCAGGTGACTCATGACAGTCTCGTACGATTAATGGTCGGTCGGGATATCTCTCGTTTCTTTGTCCGTAATCCTCACAAGAAGGGTGACGTGGCGATTGAAGTGAAAGATGTTGTGACCGCTACCTGGCCGAAGCATCGACTCAATCTGAACGTTCGAGCCGGTGAGATTGTCGGCGTCGCCGGACTTGTCGGAGCAGGACGTACGGAAATGCTGCGAACACTGTTCGGAGTTGATGCCCCGGTCAGCGGAGCGATTGAAGTCGGCGGAAAGCCGGTGGATTTGAAGTCTCCACAGCAAGCGATTGCCGCCGGAGTTGCTCTGGTGCCGGAAGACCGCAAGCAGCAGGGCGTCGTTCTGGATATGGTGATTCGCCAGAACATTGGGCTGGCATCGCTCCATCAGCATTCAAGGCTCGGTGGTTTTCTAAACTTTGCGGTGGAGAAGCAGCAGTCGGCGGAAATGAGCCAACGACTGCGAGTGAAAGCTCCGCATGATCAGTATCGAGTTGGAAATTTGTCCGGCGGAAACCAGCAGAAAGTCGTGCTGGGAAAGTGGCTGGCCTTGAAGCCTCGAGTCCTGCTGCTGGATGAGCCGACACGCGGGATCGATGTTGGTGCGAAACAGGAAATCTATCAATTGATGGATGAGCTGGCAGGGCAGGGGATTGCGGTGCTGTTTGTCAGCAGCGAAATGGAAGAGATCATCGGGATGAGTGATCGCGTGATTGTGATGCACGAAGGACGCATCACCGGTGAACTCACCAGGGAGAGGTTATCTGAAGAATCCGTGATGCATCTGGCCACGGGGCATCACTGAGCCCTAAACAACTCTTCCCATGGGTTTATCGCGTTGTTGATTTAGTCGGGGATTGAGAGTTTCGTCTAACGGCGAGCCGCAGGCGTAGGTAAAAATGAAATGGAGGCGAACTCGGAGGGCTGACGCCCTGCGGCTCGCCTGGAACTGACTGAGAAGTGCAGGGTAACGATGAAGGGTAAGATACTCGGGATTTTTGGTGTGCTGGTCGTGCTCTGCACGTGCCTGGCATTTGCCACGTCTGATCCGTGGTGGAATCTGAGTACGTCCAAGTTCCTGCAACCCGGCAATATCCAGAATCTGCTCAACCGCTTGTCGTTGTTTGGCATCCTGGGAATTGGGGTCGCATTCGTAATCATCACCAGTGGCATTGATCTGTCGATTGGCTCCACGGTTTGCCTTTGTGGCGTGCTGCTGTCAATTCTGCTGAAGGTTGATTATCAGCCGGCTGCGCAGATCCCCGTGAGTCAAATTGTTGCTGCGGAGAAGATGATCATTGCGGATGCTGCGGCCGGCGAGCTTAAGCCCGGGACGACCTTTCGATATACCGGTGGAGTTGGCTCGGGCCTTGTTCTCACGACTGAGTCATCAACGATTTCTGACGGAGCACTTCGGATTCGGATCAAAGAAAACCTGACTCGCAATGAGAAGGATGGTCGATTGGTCGTGGCATCGCCTGTCACTCGTATTGAAGCCGGTGATGCTGTCGTTGCCGATGTGAGTTCTGACCTGAATGTTGATGTTGGCGATCAACTGCAACTGGTGAAAGCCGACGGCGCGGTGACGACTCAAAAGGTGTCGAACGTTGAGACGGCCGGGACGGTAAAGCGATTGACTTTGGCCAAAGATCCCGGCGAAAAGTATCGAGCCGATGCGTTTGCAATCGTACTACAGCGACATCAGAGAACCTCGATCCCTGTTGCAATACTGATCGTGCTGCTGGTGGCGACGGCGCTGGGGTTGATACATGGTCTGCTGGTGACAAAAGTGAAGCTGCAGCCATTCGTTGTTACGCTCTGTGCATTGCTGATCTATCGTGGCGTTTCACGATGGTTGACGAACGATAATCCGGCGGGATTCGGTGAACTTCAGGAAGTTCTTGGGCCTGTGGCCTCGGGACGCGTTGGGCTTTTATTTCGCGGGCAGGAAATGGTCTTCGGCATTCCAATTCCGTTCTTTCTACTGACGGCTATTGGTGTTGTTGCGTCCGTGTTCCTCGGCCGAACCATTTGGGGGCGTTATTTGCTGGCTCTGGGACGCAATGAAGAGGCGGCTCGATTCAGCGGTATCAATACCGGCCGAATTACTCTGATGGCGTATGTGATTTGCGCGGTTCTCGCAGCGCTGGGCGGGATGCTGTTCGCTCTGGATTCAACATCTGTGTCGCCTTCGAGTTTTGGGAACTCCTATGAATTGTACGCCATCGCTGCAGCGGTATTGGGAGGCTGTAGTCTTCGCGGTGGCGAAGGTTCAATTCTGGGGGTTGTAATCGGGACTGCTGTGATGCAGGTTCTGAACAATCTGATTACCCTCTTGAAACTTCCACAGCAACACGAAACCACCATTATCGGGGCTGTCATCATGATTGGCGTGATTGCTGATGAAATCGTCCGCCGAACTGCCGCTCGACGCAGGCTGAAACAAAGTATCAGTGGCTGAGGACATGAGTTTCGAGATCATCAACAGTAACCACCTATGCGTATGGTCCACGCCTGTGGAAGCCGGAACATAGTGTCGTCGGCATGACGAACTGGCCGGACGCGTTTTTTCGGCAACCGAAAAGACTGCGGTTGCCCCGTAGAATCAGGATGCAGAATCGCCTCGCGTGAGTGAACCTTTGGGTCGCTGGCGAGCACAGACTGTGGAATTTTGCGATTGCACCGGGTTGGAATAGATCCGGTTCGACGCATCGCGACCTTTTCATTAAGCTTCGCCCCTGAATTTGAATCAATCGCATCACGTTTTGAACTGTAACCGCAGCCAATGACCACAGAACTTCCAAAAGCCTACGAACCAGCCG
>JBPOIW010000348.1:0-18735 GCA_052034165.1 Planctomycetota bacterium
AAGGTCTCGTTCACATCAGCGAAATGTCCTGGACACGTCGCGTCAATCACCCAAGCGAACTCGTAGCGATCGGCGACAAAGTCGACGTGATGGTTCTGGGGATCAACGAAGACAAGCAGGAAATTTCTCTGGGCATGAAGCAAACTCAGCCCAATCCATGGGACGAAGTGGCGTCCAAGTACCCACCAGGAACCATCGTCAAAGGCACGGTTCGCAACCTCACCAACTACGGTGCGTTTGTTGAACTTCAGGAAGGCGTTGACGGCCTGTTGCATATCAGCGACATGTCATGGACTCGCAAGGTATCCCATGCCAACGAAATCCTGAAGAAGGGCGATCCAATCGAATGCCAGATCCTGAGCGTCGACGAAGATCGTCGCCGTATTGCTCTGGGCCTGAAGCAGCTCGCCGAAGATCCATGGGAAACACGGATTCCAGAAAAGTACGCCCCTGGCAAGACTGTCACGGGCAAGGTTACGAAGATCACCAACTTCGGTGTCTTCGTACAACTGGAAGACGATCTCGAAGGCCTGTTGCATGTTTCTGAACTGGCTGACCACAAGGTCGAGCACCCAGAGAACATGGTTCAGGTAGGACAGGATCTCGAAGTTCGCATCCTGCGTGTTGACACCGGCGAACGTAAGATTGGTCTGAGCCGCAAGTCAGAAGCCAAGGAAGCAGAAGCCACTTCCGGAGCAACTGAAGGCGAAGCCTCAGCACCAACTCCAGCCAAGCCTCGTGAAGAACTGAAGGGTGGTACCGGTTCCGGTGCTGGCCCGCTGTTCTCACTCGGTGGCAGCGAAGAGTAATTTGACAAGAGGATTTGGATCCCCGGTGAACCAGGTTCACCGGGCTTCGATCTTCAAAGCCAATACAAAAGGCCCCTCGGTTTAAAGCCGAGGGGCCTTTTTCGTGGATACCACGCTGCTATCGCACTTCACTACAGATCACGCGCGACGGTTCCCGCGGAATCATAATGCCTGCCAGCCGCCACAACAGACACTCCGGAATTCCATCCCTTTCAACGGCATCACCTGGCACAGCACTCAACGAGAACAGGTCCGTCCCGATGATCACTGACAATCCGTCTTCGGTCACGCGATGACTCTGGACGATGGCTCGGATATACTGCTTCAGCAGACAGGCTCTGGTAGCTCGTCAAGATTTGATGATTGGCCGATTGTCGCCGACGCGAGAGTTGAAACTACGTAGTCGAGCCGCTCCGTCGGGCCCCCATCTAACCCCATCTCTTGTTCCGGGCAGACCAATAGGAAGTGATTCGCGATTGGTTTCAGCAATGAACGGGGCTATACCATCTGGCAAAAATCGTAAACTGATCCGCAACGTCACAGCAGCGATTGTCGGGTCGCTCGTTGCATACCTCCTGGTTTTTGCCATCACTGTTCAACGAGGCCATACCATGTATGACTTCGACTCCCCGGCGACTCGAGGGAGTTTTATGTTCTACTGGTTTTCTGAAGAGCCGGTCCTGAATCGTGCTGGTTGCAGGTTGTTCCAGCCGGTCTTCCGGATCCTGCTGCAGAGTCGCCCTTACACATCATTTCAGACGGAGCAGGATCGCATCTCCTGGTGCGAGGACGGAAACAATATTGTCATGGACGATCTTGACGCGGTAGGGATTCAAAATGAATGACTCTTCCACAGTGAAGTGGCCAGAGATTGTTTCTGCGCGAATCAAGGTGGCGTGAACAGGGTCATCCAATATTCAGCACAATCTTTCCTGTCAGTGTATTGGCTCCCTGAAGAGTATTGTCTTCCTGCAGGCGATGAGCGGCGGCGGCCTGAGAGAGCGGGAAGCGAGCACCGATTTTTGGTCGCCATGCGCCGGAAGCCAGCATGCGATTGAGTTCTGTGGCCGCTGCACGCTGCTCGTCCGGCGTCGCATTAAACATCGCGAAGCCGATCGCTCGCAGATCACGAGTGTAGAACTGTCCGAGTGGAATGACGGGGCGAGCATCGCGGCCGGCCATAAAGATCAGGCGACCTCGCAGTGCCATCAGCGGCAGGCTCCGTTCAGGCGTGGGAACTCGATGTGTTTCGAACCAGAGATTGATCTGTCCCGTCGTCTTCAGGATCTCCGCCAGTCGCAGATCGACATCTTCCGTGCGATATTCGATCACATGATCTGCTCCGTGCTCACGACACTCGGCCGCCTTGAGTGGAGAACCAGCCGAGGTGATCACTGTCGCCCCGGCGGCTTTGGCGAACTGAACCACCGCTGAGCCAACTCCGCCGCTGCCACCATTCACAAAGACGACCTCACCGGATTTCAGGCCGCCGTGAAAGAACAAGCCCAGGTGCGCTGTGATCCCTACCATTGCACCGGCCGCGGCCGCTTCGAATGAAACTCCGTCGGGAATTGGATATAGCCATTTTTCGTCGATTGCACACAATTCCGCAAAGGAGCCCTGACGGCCAGCAAGTCCCTGATTGCTGCCCCAAACCCTGTCGCCGACTTTAAATTGAACACACTCCGGGCCGACAGCCTCAACGATACCCGCGAGATCACTACCGACAATGTAGGGATCCGGAAGCGCCGCCTTCACGCTGCCGGACCGGATATAGGTGTCGATCGGATTGACTGCGACAGATTGAGTTCTCACCAGAACCTGGTTTCCCGTCGCCACCGGGGTGGGCAGCTCGGCGTATTGAATGCAGTCCGGGCTGCCGGTGGTTGTGATAAACGCAGCTTTCATGGGACAGAATCTTTCAGAGGGAAAGTGTTGATCGCGTGAGTTCAACATGCTGGCTAACTGTGGTCAGGCGGTTCATGCTCCGCCACCCAATAGTGTCAGCCAGGGGTCAGTTTACAGAGGCCGGCAGCGGCCGGAAAGTTTCGTCCCTGAGGCCAATTCGCAGAACACGGGCTGCGATGCGGAGTTCACCTTAACCATCGCCAGACCCATAATTGACTGAGCCTCTCCTTGAGCTGCAGAAGTGACCATTCCGACCATCGTGTTGTCGGCGGTGAATAAGGAGCGGCCTATAATCTCCTGTGGCGAACAATCTCCGGACAACTCGATCACCCGGAGTGCTCGATTGACGTGCCCCATTGCGTCGAGGCGAGCGATCGGTTCCTGCCCCAGATAACAGCCCTTGGTGTACGAAATGGCGATGCTGTTACGTTCAGCCTCAGGAGCCAGATTCTCGTTCGACATGTCCTGACCAATCACTGGAAACCGCTCCACGATGCGCAACGATTCCAATTCATCCGGCGCCACCTCCGCCCCGGAAATGGCCGAAACTCGCTGGCGGAATTCTGAAATCTGTTCGGCAGAACCAGCCACGGCGATCAGTCGTTCAGAGCACCAGGTAATCCGCAGATACGTCACATTGATGCTCGTCGCCGCGGAATCATTTAACGGCCCACACAGAGTCTGCTCGGCGTTTTCCGTTGAGCTATGAAAAAGCGGGAAGGCCAACAATTCCGGCGTCTCCCTGAAGACCACAACGTGATTGTCAGTCGACAAGTCCGTGACAATCACATCTTCAGTGATCACATATTTGCTGAGATGTTTGGCCAATGCCGCCGCATCGCCCGGCAACATCCAGATCTCATGAAACGACTCCAACGCCAACACGTAGCCATGAGCCAAAATGCGAGCCTTCACGTCGGTAAAGAAAGCCTCGCACGCGGTTCCGGCGGTTAACGTTTTGATGTTGTTCGTGCAAAAATTATGCAGAAACTTCGCGCGGTCTTTTCCCGTCACTCGGAGCCGAGAAAACACAGGTGTTGAAGCAGCAGGCATCGTTGTTGAGGTTTCACTCTGAGAAATGACAGACCAGTTTTCTGGCTGCCATAATGCATTGAACCCACAACACGGGGGCAAAGCACGAAAGACAGCACGGCGATCGCGGGCCAATTTTAATCCTGATCAAAACAAATGTCCAAGAGGGCGTCTCAGCAGGCGATCCGCTCTGCTTGAATAGCGACGATCTGTTGAATTCCTGCGGCACCGCTCGCGTATTCTGGTCGTTGCTGCTACCTTCGAGGCTTACTGATCGGCCCATGCTTACTCCTGGAGTCTGAGTTTCTGCACATGAATTCTGTACGACACAATTTACGGCATATTGTATCCGGGCTGTTTGTTGCCATGGCCTGCGTGCTCTCTCAGGATGACGTGTCAGCGCAGGAGAAGAATTCAGAGAAGACCGTGCGAGTTGCCACGTTTAATTGTAGCCTCAATCGCAACAAGGCCGGGGAACTGCTCAGCGATCTTTCCGGTGGAACCAATAAACAGGCTCAAAAGGTTGCCAGAGTTCTCCGCACCGTGAGACCTGATATTGTGCTGCTGAATGAGTTCGACTTCAGTGAAGACAACAAAGCGGTGGATTGTTTCCTGCAGGATTATCTCAATGCGAAGGCCGACTGGGCTGTTGAAGAACCGATCCTCTATCCTTACTTCTTTACGGCGCCGGTAAACACGGGTGTATCGTCTGGCCGGGATCTTGACCACGACGGCAAAAGCGACGGTCCCGGCGACGCAATCGGGTTTGGTCGATTCCCCGGACAGTATGGAATGGTGTTGTTGTCTCAGTTTCCTATTGAGACGAAGGATGTTCGCACGTTCCAGAAGCTGCTCTGGAAATCAATGCCTGGTGCACTACTACCTCCCAGCGGAAAAGACGACAACGCCAACTGGTACAGCGAAGAAGATCTCAACATGCTGCGGCTGTCATCAAAGAGTCACTGGGATGTTCCGATCCGAGTTCAGGATCAAGTGCTGCATGTCCTGACGAGTCACCCGACACCGCCAGCGTTCGACGGCCCTGAAGATCGCAACGGCCGCCGTAATCATGATGAGATTCGTTTGTGGGCCGAGTATGTTTCTGGCGAAGAAGAATCATGGCTTGTCGACGATCAGGGCCGCTCGGGAACACTTCCCAGCAATGCATCATTCGTCATTCTTGGCGATCAGAACGCCGACCCCAATGATGGAGCCAGTTATCAAAACGCAATCGATCAGCTGCTGAAGAATCCGCGAGTCAACGCTCAATTTGCGCCCGCCAGCGAGGGCGGAACTGAAGCGGCTTTGACGCAGGGAGGCAAGAACTCCGAACACAAAGGAGATCACTCGCATGACACCGCTGATTTCAATGACCGTGGTGTGGGCAATCTGCGAGCCGATTATGTGCTGCCATCAAACAACCTGAACACCGTTGCGGCCGGAATCTTCTGGCCGCTCGCCAAAGACCCCATCGCCAAGGTCGCAGATTGCTCCGATCATCGGCTCGTTTGGATTGATCTGAATGTTCGCACAAAAATTTCCGCCTCAAATTCACCGGATTGCGAGCCTTAGCCAGGCCCGAACCGACTTATGAACGTGATCTGCCTGAAGCTGCTTTTCTTCGGCAGCTATTGGTTACGATCCAAAAACTCAAGCGTCACTACCTGATTCACGGGAAGCAAACCCCGGCAGCGGCTCTGGAAGAAGTTCACAGGCAAAGAAAGATCGGCACGCTATGAAGAAAACTCTCACCCACGACGAACGGATCGCAAAGCTGACATTCACTTCGGTCTATCCTCACCTGCTGGCAAAGGTCGAGAAGAAAAATCGCACCAAAGAGGAACTGCACAAGGTGATTCGATGGCTCACCGGATACAGTGAGAAAGCTCTGGAGAAACACATCGGCAAAGAAATCTCATTTGCAGATTTCTTTGCGCACGCCAAACTGAACCCCAACGCTCATCTGATCACGGGGACGATCTGCGGGTATCGAGTCGAAGAGATTGAGAATCCGCTCTCGCAACAGGTGAGATATTTGGACAAACTCGTCGATGAGTTGGCCAAAGGGCGACCCATGGAAAAGATCCTTCGCAGTGCGTGATCCTCTTCCGACGTCGATGGTTCAGGATGTGAATCGCAATACGATGTGACAGGCGACGGTTCTCGTGAAGCGACCTTTCTTCTGTCAACCCAGCATCACGCGGATGAATCCAGAACTCGCCCTAACACCGCCACGTGACATTCTTTTGCGCCGTTCTGTCGAAGCAGCTTTGTGGCTTCTGAACAGGTCGCCCCTGTCGTCAACACATCATCGACAAGCAGAATTCGCTCGCCGTCCACGACATGCATATCCTGCAGAGCAAACGCGTCGGACTGATTTCCGAATCGTTGACTGACAGGAACTCGCTTCTGCGCACGAGTCTGGCGTTGTCGGTAGAGCAAATGCGCATCGCACGGAACCTGCAAAGCGGACGCGATTTCTTCGGCAATAATCCACGCTGGATTGAAGTGCCGGAAAACTCGTTGTCGCCAGTGTTGAGGAATCGGGATGACTCGATCAACCTTCAACAATTGCAGTTCCTCAAGCCGTTCCATGGCCAACAAACGCCCGAGCGAACGAATGGGCACGGCCGAAAATGACCACTTGGCCGCCAGAATCGCTTTGCGGATCGGACCTTCGTACATCCCCAGACAGGTAACGGATTCAAATCTCAGGTTACGATGCCGACAATGAGTACATCCGTTCTCGGACACAGAATACAAGCCGATTTCAGCGCCGCAGCACAGACAGCGATTGATCGGAAGCGGACAGAGCTGCGCAGCACATTCGGAGCAGTACGATCCCGAAAACGACGTCGATGAATAATCGATCGTCTCGCACAACAGACATCGCGGTGGAAATACGAGGTCCAGTACCTGTCGCAGCGGAGCACTACACCAGTTCCGCATTCTTTTATTGAGCGATGGACCAGCGGCCGGCTTTGCCGCGAGTGTATTGTTGGCGGATCTCACTGTTGTGCTTCCGGTCGACGTGGCTGCTGAAAGGACGCGGCTGTGAGAACGCTGCGAATTTCCCGAATCACGTCTGCCGGGGACGCGGCCCCAGCAACGATCGAAGTCACTGCCACACGCCTAGCTCCGGCCGAAACCAAATCAGGAAGTCGCTCTAGATTAATACCGCCGATCGGAAACCATGGCCTTGTTATGGCTGCTGAGTTCGCAACAGCATTGACGAAGCCGAGCCCAGGGAATTGCTCAAACGTCTTTGTCTGCGAAGGAAATACGGGGCCGACGCCGAGATAGTCCGCGCCTGCTTCCGTTGCCTGAACAGCCTGCTCAAGGCGATGAGTCGAAAGGCCCACAAGTTGCCCGGGCTTCAGAATCCTTCGTGCTTGAGAAACAGTGAATTCATCCTGACCCACGTGAACGCCATCGGCATCACAAATCGCGGCGATATCCGGGCGATCGTTGACGATGAATAAGGTGCCCGCGTTCAAGCAGGCGGCTCGAATCCATTCCGCTCGTCGCAGCAACTCGCGATCGTTCAGCGATTTCTCTCTCAACTGCAGAACATCAGCGCCAGCCTGGAGGCATTGTTCCACCACCTGCTGCCACGGAAGTCTGCACATGGACTCGGTGATCAGCACATAGATATGAGCCTGCAACAATTGGGTGGCTCTGGAATTGTTTGCATTGTTGGCAGCAGCATTTTGATTCCCCGGCAAATCTCTGGCCGGCGACAAAGTGGCGAGAGATTTTTCTACGGTATACGCATGATATCGCAGGGACTTCATGGCGGCAGAGAACGGGGCAGACACAAGCTTGCCGAACTCTTCAAGACTCCGCAACGATTCTTCCACTCGGCGAGCATTCGCGAGAATAACGTCCGCCAATGCACTTCGTTGCTGCTCACCATCGGTCGTTTGAGATGTGCCGACATCGGCTTCCGTGTCGCGGAACTGCAGTCGCTCAATCATTCCGATTCCGGCATCGGCGAACAGCTGTTTCTCTGCTGCAACAAGATCATGCCGCATCGACTTTAACGTCAGACTAACATTGTAGTTGTCCGCAAGAAATCTCGCAAAATCTTCCAGGACACGCAGGCCTTCTCTCGCGCGATTCAGATTGGCGTCCAGAATTCGCCAGACGGTCAACGGGGCGGCTTCATTCGTCTCGTTCAATCGCATGGTGCTGACTTCGGGGAGCTGTGCTGGAATACGAGGCCCATTGCCCCGGGCAGGATTGAGCGAGGACACCGGGGGCTGAGGAGTCACCGCTGTTTGCTCGCCGGCTCCTTCAGAAAAGCGAAGGTTAAACTCGACGGTAATCGGAATCTGTCGAGTCATCTGTTCTGGATACAATTCTTCTCGAATCCGTGCCAGGGTTGCTCCGGCCGATTCAAATTGTTGGCGGATATCGCCGTTCGTTTCCACAATCGCAACTAGCAAATTTGCACTGGAGACGCCGCTGTCGCTGGGGCCTCGGCGAGCAAGTTCAGTCGCGCGATCCAGTACTCGAGTAAATTCCAACGGATCGTTCAGCGCTTCGAGAATCCTGCTGGCAGCTCCCGCTTTCGAACAGACCCCGGCTTCCAGTGGCATCGATTCCGAATCCAACAGTCCGACATCCATGCCGTCGTTGCCTTCGGCGAGGCCGGCGTTTTTATCATCGACATTTTCGTTGTCGTGGTCGGCGCGGTCATTATCGGCGTTGTCCGATTGAGCAGCCAACTGAGCGACCTCGGCCCCCAGCAAACCGCGGCTAAGCCAGTCGCGAGTTATCCCGAGTCGTTGCAGACAGGCCGACGCGAGTGATTCATCCTGAAGCAGGGCCAGCACGAGAAACGCGGCCCACGAATCCGTCCGCGCCAGGACTCCCGCCTGCCGTCGACAACGCGCGACGGTGCGAGCCGCTCCGGGAGTCATCGCCAGATTGTTGCGGGATCCAGACATTAGTCTCAATTTCCTGGAATATGCAGCTTGTTGCCCCGGGATTTCACGACTGCCTTCCCCGAGGGCGACTTCCCATTGTAGTAACGCAAAATGACATTGGATGCCGTCGATGGCAAGTTTTCGTTCGGCCCGCAATACTTCACACTTTGGAGGAGGCCGTTGCGGGTTGAAGGACAGTCCGGACGACGCTCTCCGAGAGTTTCAGAGAGTGATGTAGACGGATCTCATGACGGCAAATTCCCCTACCGCCCCCGAAAAACAGACTGACTCCGCAAAGCCCAATAGCTCGGCCAGGCAGGCTGATCCCGCGCAGGATAGTGATTCCGCCTCGCAAAGTGACGTGGCCAACGCTGCTCCGCGCGAAGCGTACGAGAAGCGACTGCGTGAAATTAACGATAAGGTCAAAGAGTATACTCAGCGAGATCTGATGTTCGTTCGCATTCGTACGGGCATTTTCGTTGCGGCACTCCTGTTGGGAATTCTGTGCATCGGCGAAGCCAGACATGTTTCCTGGCTCTGGATGCTGCTGCCCGCCGGGATCTTTGCAGCACTTCTGCCTTTTCATCAGCGATGTCTGAAGAAGTTGTCGACGGCTCAGGCCATTGTGCGATTTCATGAGAGTCGACTGAACAGGCTGGATCGTAAGTTTGGTTCTGATGTCGTCGACGGCTCTGAGTTCGCTGATGAACTGCATCCGTGGACTCAGGATCTGGACGTTTTTGGACGTGGTTCTCTCTTCCAGATGCTGAACGAATGTCGCACGCTGCCGGGGCGACGACTTCTCGCCAGCTGGATGACTCAGATTTGTACCGGCGAAGCCATTCGAGTTCGTCAGGCACGTGCGCAGGGGCTCAAGAACGAACTCAAGTTGCGCGAAGCACTCGCGTGTGTACCGGATTCAGCCAACTGGCAGACAGCCGAGGTAATGCTCCGCCAGTGGGTGCAGGAGCCTTCTCAACCCATTTCGATCTGGATTCTGATCTGGTCGTCCGTGATCGGTGTCATTGCTGTTCCAGTCATCGCGTTAGTGATGCTGGAAATGATCCAACTGAGAATGCTTTTACTGCTGATTGTGCTGCAGACTCCCGCCGTGATTTTGACTCGTCGCCAGATTCGTCACACCGCCATGCAGATGGACAACGTGGATTCTGCGCTGCGGCAATTTGGTCAGGTTATTGAAGTCTTCGAAAAGCACCATGTTGACGAACCGGCTGTGCGAGATCTGCAGAATCGATTTCATTCGGAATCTGAAACCGCTTCCCGTGCGATTCATCGCCTGAGCAATTTGACTCAGTGGCAGAATAACGCAATGCGGAATCAGTTCTTTGCTCCGATCGCATGGGCCTGCGGGCTCTTTGTTCTCGTTACACACCTGCTGGAATGCTGGCGCAGGCAACATGGGCGAGATGTCGCTGATTGGCTGGAAACTGTCGCGTGTCTGGAAGCAACGGTATCCGTGGCGGGTTATTCTTTCGATCATCCTCAGGATTGTTTGCCGGAAATTTCCGACGACATTCCGGAATTGATCGCCGAGAATCTTGGGCATCCACTTCTGAAGAGCGACGCTTGTGTGCGCAACAGCGTGGCTCTGACCGCAGCGACTCCATTGATGTTGGTCAGTGGTTCGAACATGTCAGGGAAAAGTACGTTCCTGCGAAGCATTGGCAGCAGCGTCGTACTGACGCTTTGTGGCAGCGTGGTCCGGGCGAGTCGCTTTCGAACGTACCCGTTTCAACTGGCGACCGCAATGCGCGTCAGCGATTCGCTGCAGGAAGGGCGATCTTTGTTCTTCAGTGTCGTCCGGCGATTGAAGACAGTTGTCGATCTGACGGAGTCGCCTCGAATCGTCTTGTTTCTGCTGGATGAGATTCTGCATGGAACGAATTCGCACGACCGTCGTCGCGGAGCCGAGGCTGTCATTCGATCGCTCGTTGCTCATCGAGCCTTGGGAATCGTGACAACACACGATCTCGCGCTGACTCAGATCGCTGACACGATGTCCAGTCAGGCCGTCAATAAACACTTCGAAGATACGATCGTGGATGGCACGATGACCTTTGACTACAAGCTCCGAGACGGCGTCGTGGAACGAAGCAACGCAATTGCACTGATGCGGATGCTGGGCCTGGACGTGTAGCGCCAAAGCAATCCGTTAAGGACCAGTCCCGTAATAACTTCTGTAGCTGAAGTCGTGACGTAGATGAAGTCGTGAGACTTCAGTCCGAACTCTCACGAGTTCGGCTACCACAGGAACTTATTTCGGGACCGTTCCTGAGTTCCGTTGCCGGGCGGTTTGAGCCGGTTTTTGGCAATATCGATTCCTGTTCACGCCTTTCTCCCAGTCCCGCAGCTTGACGCCTTTGACTGATCTGCCGGACTGATATAGCTTTCGAAGTAGAGTGCCTGACAAAACGTGGATTGAATCCGCGGGAATCCCTGAAGAATGGGGAAGAGTGACCGGCAACGGTGCTGGTCTCGGTTATGTCAGAGCCTCGTGGTACTTCATTTTCCACACGGAAATCAGTCGAGGCAGAGAGCCGGATCGATGAAAATTCAGCAATTCCTCGAGCATTATGGCGTTAAGGTCAATCCTTTTAGCCAGGAGGATGCTCAGTCAGATCACATTTTTCAGCAGCATTGCGCCGAGACAATCCATCATCCGGCCTGGGATAAAGTGCTGGGAGACTGCCGCAATCCGAGTACATCGATCGTATTCGGGGAAAAGGGGGCCGGGAAGACGGCGATCCGCCTGCAGTTGATCAAGGCCCTGAAAGATCACAACATAAAATTTCCCAACGAGCGAGCTTTCGTCATCAGCTACGATGACCTTAATCCGTTTCTGGATGCTTTTCGGGATCGCCTGCGAGGTCGTCGTCGCAACCCCGATCAGGCCCTGAAGGATTGGCGTTTGTGGGATCACATGGACGCACTGCTGACGTTGAGCACTCGGCGGCTGTGTAATGTCATCGCGGATCCTCATGCGACGGATCCGGACTTCAACATTGGCCAGATTCGCGAACTGCCTCGCCAGCGCAAGAGAGATCTTTTGATGCTGGCGGCATTCTATGATCAATCGTCCGATCAGTCTCATTTGCGTCGTTGGACGAACATTCGCCGCCAGATCGGCTTCAATACTCTGACTGCACCGTGGCGATTCTACCTTGGGCTTTTGGTTACGCTTGCGATTACGATCTTTGCCCTCCGCGATGTCACGTCAGACACCATAACTGCACTGGCTCGGCTAAAGACCTGGTGGTTCTGGGCTGTGGTTGTGGCTGGCTGGATTCCTTTCGCAAAGCGATATGTCAGTCTCTGGTGGCGTGCTCGCCACGTTGCCAAACAGGTTCGTATTCTGGATCACGGCACTGCGTCTTTGCAGCAGATTCTGATGCGATTTCCATCCGCCGAAATTGATGATCAGCCGATGCCATCCCGCGATCGCAGTGATGATCGCTACGAGCTGTTATCGAAGCTGCAGCGAATTCTGAAGCCGCTGGGATTTGAAAGCATCATTGTGCTGGTCGATCGCGTTGACGAACCTCATCTGATCAATGGTTCGGCCGAACGCATGAAGGACTTCCTGTGGTCGATGTTTGACAACAAATTCCTGAAACATCCTGGCATTGGTTTCAAGATGTTGCTTCCGCGGGACGTGGTTCACTTTCTGGGGCGAGAAGAGAAAGAGTTTTACGAACGCTCGCGCCTCGACAAGCAGAACCTGATCAAATCTCTTGAATGGACCGGGGAATCCTTATTCGACATGGCAACGAATCGTATTCGTGCGTGCCTTGCCGAAAGTCAGCCGACCGCACCCGCGAATACTCAAATCACAATCGGGGATTTCTTCGCAGAAGATATTTCTCGCGAGGATCTCATTCAGAAGTTTGCACGTCTGCGAGTCCCTCGGCATCTGTTCCGGTTCCTCTATCGATTGCTGACCGAACACTGCAATCGAACGACGGAAGATCAGCCGTCATGGAAGATTAATCGCCTGACTCTCGAAATGGTCAGTGACATCTACGCTCGCGAACAGGAAGCGCTTGATCGGGGTCTGGGAACAGGCTAAGCCCCAGCAGGTGGCAAACTCCGCATAGACTTGCGTCTTTGTCAGAGCGGCTCAAATCGCTCTGCCAGAGACGTTAGCTCCGCGAAGCGTTGCACGACTTCTCGAGCAATGGGGGTCGAGGACGCGTTCGTGAATCGTCGGCGAAGCCATGTCACCGGACTCAGAAGCACAGTCGCAGCATCGTAAGCCGTCAGGAGGCGCCATTCGCTCACATCAAGGGATCGGCCCACACAGAAAAGGCGTATTGCCTCCCGAAGTCGATCGACATCGGCACCATACCAACTGCGAAACAATCGCGTCACATCCAGCCCTGTGTGATCGGTGGCCATGGCATTCAGATCGATGATTCCCGTAACGCGGTCGTCCGTAAACAAAACGTGTGGCTTCCAGAGATCTCGAATCACCGGCTGAAGTTGATAAGCAGCGCCGGCGACTTCGGTGAGTTGCTTTGTCAGCCGTGGCAGCCAGAACTCTAACGCCGCGCAAAGACGTTCCGCACAATCACGAAACTCCGGATCAGGTTCACTGGCGGTTGCTTTGGTGAAACGTGCCAGCAGTCCGTTGGAGAGCTCCAAGGCAATCGAAATACGCCGTGAAACGCCGGGCGATCGCTCTCTGATGCAACGCAACGTTTGATTGTTCGCCCGCCCCTGCACGCTTTCAGCGGCGGCTCTGTGGAAAAACGCCAGTGCCTCAAGAGTCGACTCAAGCTGACGCGATGTTGGTGGTCCCAGCGCCGGCTCACCTGCCATCCACGGCTCCATCTGCCATACGAATTCGTGAGTTCGAATGCGTGTCTGACTGTGATCGAGATTCAGGAAACCCGGCACAGGAGACGTTTCGATCAGGCCGACTGACGATAGTTGATGACGCAACGGGACTGGAATAATAGCACAGCCTCGCGAATTGACATCGCTAAGCAGGGCGACCAGTTCGCGGTAACGTTCCGCGGGCATTGCGTCAGCAGCCGGAGTTCGCCTTAATGCGAAAACGGAGCCGGAAGAGTCTTCAACTTTGAATATGCAGGCACCACTGAAGCCGCCACCGACGGGGGCAAGCGTCTGAACCTCAATGCCATACAACGCACCAGCTCGCCTTGCTTCGGCATTGTCAGCGGCATCGCGTGGGATCACTTCCCGGCCTGACTCAGTTGGTCAACAAGGCTCTTCACGAACGGATTAATGTCAGCCTTGTAGGTGAATGCTTCTTCTTCGCCGTCTTCCAGCAGACTGTCATCAAAGCGTTTGACCTCTTTGCCATCGGCATCGAATACATACACAGCGGGAATCGAAGACAGTTCGAGCTTCTCGAAGACTTTGTCGGATTCGACATTGCACAGCACGTTGGAGAACGTCGCTTTTTGCTTTGTGAGGAATGCCTCAACACGTTCACGGTAGAACTCCGCGGGCTTGCTCTTGATGCCGACATAGTCCACATTGAAACTTATGCAGGCAATCTTATCACCGTGAGTCTTCTGAAGTTCGACAAGGTTTGGGAACTCCGTCATGCAGGGCAGGCAGGAGGTCGACCAGATATCGACAACAACGATGCGTCCCTTGTTCGCTTTGACCTGTTCGAGCACGTTGTCCCATGTGCCAGCAGTCAGCGTGATTTTTGTTTGCTCCGCTGCGACCGTCTTTTCGTCCGCGTGCAGAAAATTGGCACACAGAATTGAGCCGATCAGAGTAAACGACAAGCACAGAGCGGCAGGGAAGTATCGTTTCATCGAGTTGTCTCTACGGCAGTTCGGTATTCAGAAGCTCCAGCAGCTGAGCGTCATCCGTGCGATTCACGTTGGACATTTCCAGATGGTGAATCATCAGTTCAGCCTGCAACGCTTCGACAGGAGTGTGCGTGGAAGTTTGATCCGTAAAGAATACACCGTCAACAGTCTGAAGGCGATTCAATTCTGACAGCTCCACGATTCCCACGTGTCCGGCGGATGTAGGCTGGCCCTCTGCATCGTAAAAGATCTCCCCCTGGGAGGTGATTTCGATCGTTGTGACCGATTCGGGAATCGAGGTGGAATCCTTCAACGCATAACTGCCCGTCGAAGTGACTAGTCCCAGTCGACCATCGGCCAGACGCTGGAAGTCGCCTCGACGAGTAAACATGTTGCCCTCGAGAGAAAACATTAGCGCAGCATTTTTCGATCCGATCGCCACATGAGTCGGCACCGGCGACGGCTGTAATCGACCGGTCTCGAAGCTGCGAAACATTGTGACCTGTCGCGACGTTGACGTAACGATGCCAGCAAGGCTTTGATTGTTGACAGCTTCCGGGACAACAACTGTTCGTCGATACCCCGATGACCACGCACTTTGCAGGTTCATGCGAACAGCGTTCTGGGCTTCCACAATCGGGCTCGTGGCTTGTGGCGAAAGGAGAGCTTCCGCCGAAGCGGACCCCAATGGTGTTCCCAGCATCGCCGTCGCGATTTCGGTATCCAAAGAGCCGGACATCGCTCGCTTCTGCTCCAGAATGAATTCAACTTCCCCGAGATCCATTCCATCGTAAGCTTCGGCCCAGACGGAAACGGTGTCGGCTTTGGCATCAGGAAACATCCGGCGGATAAGCGATTCAAGCTGCTTTCGCGCTTTGGGATCATTGGCTGCGGTTGAAGGTGATGTTTCAGTCTCCTGCTCCGGAGCGGTGTTACAAGCTTTGGAGGGATCGGAGGCCGCATCCGCCGACGAAAAGAAGTAGCGGTCCGTGACTTCTTCCTGTCGCTGATGGCTGGCGTTCATGATGGGAGATGGCATCGGCTTCTCAAGAGTTTCCTCTGAGGAGTCGGCCGCAGCGCTGTCGACGGATTCTTTCGAAGGAGGCTCTTCGGAACCGAAACTCCTTGTAGCAACAGCAGTAGCCGTAGCAGTCGCAGCCGCGACCTGGGACGGCAGACTTCCGACGGGAGGATTGACGCCCTGGCCGGCGATGAGCCCAGCGGTGAAAAGAAAAGCAGAGGCGACGGCAAAAGCCAGAAATTGTTTCATCGGTGACTTCCCTGACTCGACGATACACGACTCCACATCGGGGGTTAAGCTGGCTCTCCCTGCGATCCTTCAGTGAGATGACCAGCCCGATATTTTGTCCGGAAACGACTGCGGAAATTTAGGCAAAAATCAGTTTCCTGTCTGCCCCATTCTGAGAAATTCACCCTGGCTCACACAAGCGTCGCCACCAAGCTCGTTCTCGGCGTTGATTGAGTCGCATTCCGCGGTCTTCTGTTGACGGCCCAGCCGGAGCTGTCCCGCTCTCATGACAGCCGGTTCAAAGGCGACGCAGAAAGTCGTCGATCTGTTTCCGCATCGCGTCGGCATTCAGGCGCAGCACGTTATTGTGCTCAGTCTGCGGGAATACAATCATGGACCTGGGGATTCCACTCGCAGATTTAGCAGGAGCCAGCTCGTGCAATTTCCGGCCCAGCGATAACGGAACAAGTGTGTCATCCGCTCCGTGGAATTGCAGCAAAGGACAATTGACTTCCGGGATGTGTCGATCGGACCGGTAGCGATCCTGAAGCATCAGATTGACCGGCAACCAGGGGAACTTACGACTCGCCGTTTCAACCATCGACGAAAACGTGGCAGAAAGAATCAGTCCGGCCGGTGCCTGATCCTTGCGACACTGAATCGCGGCCAGCTGCACACCAACGCCGCCACCGAGCGACTCTCCAAGGATCACAATGTTCGACGATGAATATCCGAGTTTTGAAACGGCGTACTCCCACGTAGCTTTTGCGTCGCTGATCAGAGCCGGCTCGTTCGGAGTTCCCTCGGAATCACCATAACCGTGATAGTCGATTGTCAGTACATCCGTATTCAGGGAGCGCGCCAGTTCGTACCAGCGAGTTCGGAAGGCGCGATGTCCTCCGTTGCCGTGTAGCAGCAGGATCAGTTTGTCTGAGGGCGTCGACTGAACCTGCAGATGCCAGCCCCGAATCATCGCGTCATCGTGTGACGGGAATTCAACGTCAGTCCGCTTCTCGAACAAGCGCTGCAATTCAGGGTAGGAGTCAACTGGCAGCGAATCGGCTTTCGTTGCGGGATACAGCAGGTGCCTTTGAAACACAGCGGCAAAGACACACAGGATCAGATAACAAATCAGCAATCCGCCGACAACGTACATCAGTTTCCTTCGCCGTAACGCAGGCTTCTTCATCACTTACGCAGATCGTATTCTTTGATTTTGCGATACAGAGTTCTCTCACCGATCTCCAGCATTCGCGACGCCTCTTCTCGATTGCCGTCCGTCAGATCCAGCGCTCGTTCGATATAGTATTTTTCGACTTCGGTCATGGGCTTGCCAATCAGTGAATCAGCACCCGATGGGACATCGACATCGGGTTCCGGAATCTGATCTTTGACCAGCACTGCGATCTCCGGTGGAAGCCCGTCTATATCGAGAACGCCGTCGTAGTCGAGCACCAACATGCGTTCAATTGTATTTCGCAACTGGCGGATGTTTCCCGGCCAGTGATACGCCAGCAAAGCCTTCCGGGCGGCTCGAGAAAACCCCTGCACTTCTCGTCCTGTGCGACGCGACAAATCCCGCAGGAAATGTTCCATCAGCAGTGGAATGTCGCCCATGCGTTCACGCAACGGCGGCAGAAAAATGTTGACGACATTAATGCGGTAATAGAGGTCTTCACGGAACTTGCCGTCCTGAACCATCTTCTGCAGGTCGGCGTTCGTAGCCGCGACCAGTCGCACGTTGATGTTCAGTTCGTCGTTGGCACCGAGACGCGTAATCTTGCGTTCCTCGAGCACTCGCAGAAGCTTCACCTGAGTATCCATCGGCATTTCACCGACTTCGTCCAGGAACAGAGTGCCTCCGTTGGCATGCTCGAACTTACCGATACGACGCCCGGTCGCGCCGGTAAATGCTCCGGCTTCGTGGCCAAAGAGTTCGCTTTCCAGAATACTGCCTGGCAAAGCCGAGATGTTCAGAGGCACGAACGGTTTGTTCTTGCGTGGGCTATTCTGATGCAACGCGCGGGCGACCAGTTCTTTGCCGGTGCCGTTTTCGCCCTGAATCATGACTGTACTGTCCGTCGGAGCAACGCTCTTCAGGATCTCCACAATGCGGCTCATTTGCGGACTGTTGCCGATCACGCCTTCAAAGCCGAAACGCTCTTCGAGTGCTCGCCGGAGTTCCGCGTTTTTGCGAATCAGTCGCAGCCGAGCAGACGCTTTTTCGACAGCCGATCGCAGTTCGCCAATATCCAGTGGCTTGGTCAGATAGGTGTAGGCTCCGTGCTGCATCGCGGTCACGGCCGATGCGATCGAGCCGTGCCCCGTAAGAACAATGACTTCCGCTTCCGGCAGTTCTTCTTTAGCTTGCCGCAGGATTTCCAGGCCGTCGACTTCGCCCATGCGCAGGTCGGTCACGATGACGTCCCACGATTCGGCGGCGATCAGCTGGGAGCCACGTTCACCGGACCCCGCAACTCGACAATCGCAATTAATCCGCGCAAGAGAATCCGCAACCGCCTGAGCATGCCCTTCGTCGTCGTCAACGATGAGGACTCGCACGGGGATGGTGGAAAGATCAGCAGGATCGTTTTTTACTTCAGCCATAGAAAACTATTGTGAGCCGCACGCTATGCAGGATGTTCATTTAATCGATTCATGAGCCGACGGGCGCTAGCCCCGGTTGGGTTTCCCGGTATTTCCGGGGAGTTAACCGGGGCGAGCGCCCTGCGGCTGATCAAGGGACCATGCCGTACTGGCCGCGTTTCGTATTTCTGTTTTCAATTTTGCGGGGATGTATGTCAGTGACATACGATTTCGAAGGTCATATTCTATCGTTTTGCTGGCAGGGTTATCGTGAATCGCGTCCCTTTTCCGACCTCACTCTCGCAGGAAATTCTGCCGTGGTGAGCTTCTACGATTTTACGCACGGTGGGAAGTCCCAGGCCGCTTCCTCCGGATCGTGTTGAGAAAAAAGCCTGAAACATCTGCCCGCG
>JBPOIW010000043.1:0-2986 GCA_052034165.1 Planctomycetota bacterium
CCGGACTGAGCTGACGCAGATAATCCGGTGGCTCTACCGAAGGATAATCATGTTCAATCGCAAACAACCCGATTAATGAGACCGGATAATCGCTGGCATCGAACAGATCACCCAAACGCTGGCGGGCAGCAAAACGCAGTTCGTCATAGTGCCGGTCCAGTTCTGTAACGGCCTTGTTAAGTTCGTCTCGCAGTTTGACAACCTGCTCATCGAATTCGGTAATCGACTGCTGTGGAATTAAGCGAATGCCGGGTTCCGGATACGGCAGTGATACGGCTTTCCAGTAGCCAACGCAACGACCTCGAATGGCCGTGACCGCTTTGAAGGCCGGATGTGATGTATCCAGCAGCTTCTTGCCGGCCGACAGAAACTTGCCTTCGGCGCCGAAAGTATCGGCCGCCTGATTCTTCTGAGCGGACGTGAGAGTCTTGCGAACTCCCAGCCATGTGAAACTCAGTCTCGCGGCGGCCATGGTCGTCCGCAGCCGATCGCCGGGGGCAACGGTTTGGCGGGTTCGTGGTGGGTCCAAAAGTGTGCTCATAGAACAATACTCCAAAAACGAAATAAGCCGGTTGATGACCTACGCAGTCACCGCCGGCTTGAGATGAAAATGAATCTTTGCAACGAACTTCTGGACGGCTGCGAACAGTCGTCCCGATTGAAATCTCCTGTTTTCAGTTATTGACGACATCCCGAGTCACACGACGTCGGGGTTTCTCCGTGGTGTTTTCGCGCCGGTAAGTGCCAGGCAAACTTGCCGACAGACACCGACCGCTGGCCCATGTTCGCAAGCGTTCGACGGATTCACTGGCGGTGATCGCCACCGGCACCACGTTTTGAGCGGCCTCCAGCAACGACACGTCCAGCAGAGCCGACAAGCGACAGCAGGCTTTGATTTCGGCACCAGTCCAGTCGGTGTCGTCAGGCTTTTGCACCGGCCGTTCGATGTGGAACAAATCGAGGTAGATGTTCCAGATGGCTGCTTTCTCTTCCTGACCCGGCAGGTCCAGGAAGAAGATACCGTCAAAGCGTTCGGACCGTCCGAACTCCGGTGGCAGCTTTGACACATCGTTGGCTGTACAGACCACGAACACGTCTGACTCGTGATCATTCAGCCATGACAAAAACGTCCCGAACATGCGTGAAGACACGCCGGAATCGCCGCTGCCGTTGACTCCCGAGAACGCCTTTTCGACTTCATCGATCATGACGACGCAGGGAGCCATGGCGTCGATGACACGCAAAGCCTGACGTGTTCGCTCTTCGGACTGACCGACCAGCGAGCCCATCAGACTGCCGACGTCCAGAATCAGCACCGGTCGATCGACTTCGCGTCCCAGAGCTTTGCAGAATTGCGACTTGCCGCAGCCCGGCGGGGACAACAACAGGACTCCGCGTGATCTCTGCGTCGATTGTTCCGGACTTCGTCGTCGCATGGCTCGTTGACAAAACGATTTCAATGACGCCAAGCCACCGAGGTTCTGAAAATCTTCCTTGCCACGATGCAGTTCCAGGGAACCGGATTTGCGAAGGATTTGAGTTTTCAATTCCCACACTGCATCCGGAGTAATCCGGCCATGTCGAACCAGTGACAGACTGAAAGCGTTCTCGGCTTCCAGTCTGGTGAAGCCTGCCGCTGCATCGAGTACCGTGGCCAGTTCGTTGCCTTCAGGCAGTTCCGAATCTTCCGTCGCAATACCGTGTGCGATCTCCGCGAGTTGTGTGCGGTCCGGAAGTTCATGCTCCAGGACCACGAACAGCTTTTCGAGTTCCACAGGCAGATGTACCACGGGAGACAGTACCACCACAATCGTGCGGTTTTGTTTACCGGCGATCACCTGCTGCGAAAGAGCCTGCACAATTTCCGCCGACTGCAGAAACCTGTGAAAGTTCTGCAGCACCAGAATCGCCGTGCCGGCCGTTGTGGCCAGTGAGTTGATAGACCTGATCGCCGCCAGCGGATCGTTTCCGTTGCCTTCGATGGGTGATCCTTCCACACGCAGCCCCTGATCAATATCCCAGGTCGCCAGCCGCCACTGTTCCTGGCGACAGAGCAGTGCGATGGCCGCGAGCGCATCCTGATGCTCGTGGCTTTCAATCCAGAGTCCAGTAAAGCACGCTCGCACGTACTCACTGAACCGTTCAATCAATGACATAGAAACGATCTCCTGTGAGAGATGATATTGAGATGTGTTGCAGCACGCGTTGTGCTACTGGCCCTGTTGAACCTGCTGCGGCGCGGTGGCCGTCTGGTGAAACTCCGATTTGAGGATTTCATTGGTCTGCTGACCGATGGCCTGTTCCACAAATCGGCTCGCGTCACGGCATTCAGACCCCATGAAGCCTTTTGTCTCCACTTTGGACTGACCGTTCGGAGCGACGATGATTTCGATGGTTTTTGAGGTACTGCTCAAGCGACACCTCCCACACGAATCGTCAGTTTGATGGAACCGTCATGGAGCGGCTGCTCGAAAACAGTGTGCCCCTTTTTTTGAGCTTCCAGTCTTGCCTTTTCCACGGCATACCCCTGGAGATACCGATCCAGGTGTTTGGGATCGCCCCAGCGGCCTTCGTAGTTGTCATAAGCGATCTTCGCTGTGTTAACGTCGCAGACAACGGGATAACGCCAGTCCGGTAATTGCACGGCCCAGCCAGTGGCCGACGTGCTGAACAATTTGACTTCGCCGAAGACCGGTTCCGGCAGAGTCAACCGTTGACACGCAGCATGGATCGCTACGGGATCGCGGATTTCGGTTTTGATTTCGACAATATGTGACACGCAGGAACTCCTCAAACAGGATGATGAATGAAACAGAGCCGGAGCCGAACGCAACTCCGTGAGTGCATGAAAATGCCCGTCCTCCCCGAGACGAAGAAGACGGGCGTTTGAACGATGGTGACGGCAGGTACTACTTGCGGATCGAACCGTCATGCAGTGCGCCACCGATCAGCAAGCTCGCCACTAACAGAAACACCACAAAGCTCT
>JBPOIW010000369.1:0-24113 GCA_052034165.1 Planctomycetota bacterium
GACGGCGTTCCAACAATTAAAACCCATACATTGATCTGGGGGGGGCGTTCCCGTCGACGGAGCGCCGGGCGTACGGTCCCCCCGTCGCTCCGTCGACGGGATTCTCATCACACCAATCACACCTCCGCTACTTGCAGTACGTCGCTTTCATGATCCCAAAAACAGCGCCACCCATTGCCAGAGGAATTGGCATGTAGGAAAACGGGATGCTTTGATCATTCAGGAAATACAACACGCCCGCCGTTCCGATCGTCACCCAACAGGCAACAATCGCAGAAATCGCCGTTCGCTGTTGAGCCTCCTCTGCAGACAATGGTGCGGATTTGCTCTTCGCTTTCGGAGCAGGGGCCGCTTTCTTTTCCGGCTTACCGTTCTCTCCTTTGGCAGCTTTACCGTTAGGCTTCGCGGCTGGCTCGTCGGCAGCAGAGTCCTCTCGCATCCCGGGAGCGTAGTGCTTCGCGATCGCCTGATTGATTGCTCGAGGCAACGCCAGAACCGCTCGCATCGGTACACCACATCGGAGCCGAATTTCATCTTCCAGAGCGTGCGAAGGTTCATCGATGCACGCGACCAGAAGATGGCCGCGATCTTCAAACAGCGGGAGACACTGATGCTTCTTGACGACTCGACGAGGAATCTGGTCCAGCACATTGTCTTCCGGCAACATGTCTTCCAGATCAACGTACGGCAGACGCAACTCCACAGCCAGCGCGCGAGTCGCATCGGCGGGTTCGACGAGTTTCATCTGAATCACCGCATCTCGATGATTCAGCCCTCGCGCTTCCGCGAAATGCTCGATCTCAGAGACTTGAGATCGCTTAATTAGGCTCTTTGAGATCAAATAGTCGAGCGTCGATTTAGGTTCATCGTCTTCTGTATTTGATGGCTCGCGCCCCAACGACAGATCGTATTCGTGCTTTCCATCCGGGTCTGTCAGGCACAGCATGGCCTTCGCCATCTCATTCAGCAGTTCCTGCGAGCGAAGGAGGTACTGCCCAGTCGCATACTTTCGCACGTGCCCGTTGAGCTTGCGATAGTTGCCACGAATTTTTTCCACGTCATCTTCGAACATCACAAGACGTAACAACGTGTAATAATCCGGCGGGCGATCACCCTCGGGAATCCCCAGCCATTCCTTGTAGACGTCGATTTCAGACACGCAATTGACTCCCCTCGGCAGTTTCAGATCGTAGAACGGCGAAAGCACTCTCAATCCGGTTTTAATCCAGACCGGTTGGTCTCGGGATTCCTCATAGGAGGTCTCCTCAATCGCCGCCGCGCACAGAATATACTCTTCGCACCGTGCGCGTAAACCGGCCCGGTGTTAAAACGGGAAACGAGCATCGATCTCCGCGTGGGAAAGGTCGTAGAGAAATCTCGAAAGCCGATCCACCATGACTTCCATCAACTGACGCCCCTTTTCCGCCGTCGCTGCGTGAGGATTCCCGGCTCCGGTGTTCGTTGTCAGCAAATGCCACGGACGAGTAATCGAGACCCAGCCATTGTTGACAGCTTCCAGTCGAGTTTCCGCGGTCAGCCCGTCGTCGGCGGCCAGACTTCCGTCAGGGTGCTGAGCCACCAGATGCCCAAAATAGGCCAGCCCCAGTGAAGTTTCCACTTCTCCGGCGTGATCATCGGCTTCCTGAAAAATTGTCTTTTTGACGTCAGCGGTCAGACCACGAAACCAGTCACACAGAAACAACTGCACTGATGTCTTGCCATGCAGTTCCCGCAGCAGTGGCTTGAATTCGTTGCCGCCATGACTATTCAGAATTAACAACTTTCGAATGCCATGTCCTTCCAGAGATTCCACAAGATCCTGAATCACTCGCGCCAGTGTTGAAGGATTCAGATTCATCGACAGGCGGCATTGCGACTGATTCGTCTCCGTGCCATACGGAATCGTCGGCAGCAGAACCACCTTGGCTCCTCGCTTCCACGCCGCCTCACACGCTCGGCTTCCGATCGCTTCGGCCTCAAACGTGTCGGTCCCATACGGCAAATGCAGATTGTGAGGTTCCGTAGCCCCCATCGGCAACACGGCCACCTGATACTCACAGGTCTTCACGTGAGCGTAATTCGTTTCCGCCAGAATCCACGGACGCATCAATCTTCTCCGACAGACATCACGAATTGAGAATTACCCTGAGCCCGCCTACAATCTGCGGGAACTTGAACGCTCTGTCAATGGGAGTAGCCAAATGTCGATTTCAAGCACAGCCAGGCTGTTCTACGACTCCGAGTTGAGACATGACCTGGAAAAAAGCAAACCCGGACAGTTTGTCGCAATCGATGCAGATTCAAAAGATTACTTCATCAGTGATTCGTTTGTGGGAGCAGCCATGGCAGCAAAGGCTGCACATCCTACGAAAAAGCCGTTTGTCATCCGAGTCGGTCATGATGCAGCATTTCATATCGGATCAGCACTGAGAAGATCAGCTACGTTGACGAAGCAGGAAGAGCGTTGCTTACTGTCCAAATAGCCAACGCCAAAGAAACCCCGTATTCACAGGTACGGGTCTGGATCGATACTGCGTTCGACGGCCACCTGGTATTGCCATTCGAATTAATCAAAGAATTGGAACTCGACTCGCTTGCTCAGACCGACGCTATCCTTGCGGATGGTTCGCGTGTGATTTTGGAAACTTACTTTTGTTACGTTGAATGGTTTGGAGAGCAGGTCCCCTTACAAGTCATCGCAAATGAAGGTCGCTTTCCTTTGATTGGTACGGAAATGCTGCTCAACCACGTGCTGCATATTGACTACCGGGACCGAAGCCTGACATTGCATTGAGACGAATCTCGTTGGGGCCGGTCAGAGACCGACGGAACGCTTTCAGACCACAGGTCTCGAAACAACATTGCAGCCGTTGTCCCCAAAAGGAAAAACCTTCTTCTGACGACAAAATGCTCAGTCACGAACCGCCGCAAAACAAGCGGTTTGCCAGCAGGCTGCCGCGATCCGAGAGGGGCATAAGCTCGCTGCTCCTCCGTTGTTACCAATAACAACCAGTCAGAAACGCAATCTGCTGCGAAGGGCTGAAATACACGGCGTAATGCGCTCCATTGGCGTCAATGGGGCTATGATATTGCACCGAGTCAGAAGGCATCGACCAGTTGAACTCACCGAACAAACACTGAAAGCCGTTCGCGTCTGAAACAACCAATCCATCATCGTTGTCGCGTTGAGCGTTAGAAAACTTCCCATACGCAACCCAGAAGTCATTGTGCCAGTCGTCGAAATCCTGTTTTTTAATCTTGAAGCGAGCTCGACATCCGTTCCCGCCATAATGCTTGAAAACAGTAATATCCGTTGCAGCCGGCGGCATGTACCGCTCGATGCGAAAGTCATTGATGGCATCAAAGCTGTCGTAATGGAACAGACCGAATCGGTAGTGATCGACCACATATGACACTGCGACACAAGAGGGTATGAACAGCGCCAATGGCAGGCAGATTGCAGCAGAAATCCTTGAGAGTGTCGGCATTTTCCAACGCGAGCCGATCAACAGCACAACGACGAACAGAGCAATCATCAGTGCGACAGTGATCTGAAACGGAAGTATGAGCGGCCAAAACATTGGTTTGAGCTTCCGGTAGCACCGATTGTGACCACCGAGTCCAGCGGTTGGCAGACTCAGAGATCGTGAGTTGAATCACCATCTCGTTGTGAATGGCGGATGAGTCTATTTAGAGCAGTCGAATGCAGAGTACACACCGGCACTTGACGTCAGCAAGAATCTACCACTGGCGACGGCAGTTGTCACCCGACAGTCGATCGTCTGCAATCGATTGAATCTAACAGAATAACACGCCCATAAGTTTTGGCAGCGGCCTGCCTGCACGAACGCGGCAGCAGGCTGCCGCAGTCCAAGGGAGTACAAGATCTCTTGCTCCGATCAGGCGGGCACACTTATTCAGAAATTGAAGTCGTAGTGGATAGACAATGTCTTTGTTGTTGAATCTGCAGCGACGACGTACAGCGGGCCTTCACCCCCAGCAAGCGAGTGTGAACAAGCAAAGTACTCGACACTCACTGAACTCGTTGGCCACCAACCAGACACGCGCGAGTTAACTTGGGATTGAATTCGTGTTGCGTCGCTGGATGGAATGGACTTTAAGTCCAGCGAGGTTGCGACAACCTCAAAAAGGAGATCGGAGAGCGGAACGCTACAAACTGCGCTACTATCAACCCAACCAGGTTTTCCGCGAAGCAAACAAACCTGAAATTGAGTAGCATCGAGGCCGGCGTCCTCAATTGCTCGATGGATGTCGCGAATCGGCTCGGGCCAATCAGCGATCGCAGGTAAAGGACCGACTGGAGTGGTGTCACGCCAAGCGTACTCAATATACACTTTTAGAATCAATGGCGAGACTCCCACTAGTATGCCAACTAACGCGACAAGTATTGTGGTTGATCGTTTCAATCTCGTCACGTCTGCCTCGAAATATCACCGCTGACGACCATTGCGTCGGGCGTCCAGCGGACGGTGAAATCTTGTGTTGAACTTCATCGTATTGTGAACTGAGCACAGAGCCGATTCAGCCTTTGCGGAAACGAATCTACATCTCGTTGCGGCAAAGTTGCCGATGGTCGCTGAGCTTGTCACCCGACATGCATGAGCTTACTGGGATCCGAACCTAGAAACAATTCCCAACTCCGAACGGTTTGGCAGCAGGCTGCCTGCACGAAAGGGGCAGCAGGCTGCTGCAGTCCAAGGGGACGTTGCGTTTATCCTTTTCAACAATCAGATATCATCTGGGCCACCACTCAGATTACTCTTGATCAGACAAGGCCCACGCCCGATGAGATTGCACCTGCACCTGACAACATGGATCTTGATTCTGCTTTTAAGTCCAATCTCAGCCGCCGAACGCCCGAATATTGTCTGGATCAGTTGCGAAGATATCAGTCCTCAATTGGGCTGTTATGGTGACACTACGGCCACAACGCCAAATCTCGACAAGTTCGCGACGGAAAGCAATCTGTTCACCCACGCCTTTTCCTGCCATGGCGTTTGTGCTCCGAGTCGTACGGGGATCATCACAGGGATGTATCCCATTTCGTTGGGTGCCAATCACATGCGATCCAAGGCAGTTTTGCCGGATCATGTGAAGCTCTTCCCGCAGTACCTGAAAGAAGCCGGATACTATTGCACGAACAACAGCAAAACAGATTACAACCTCGTCTGGAATCAGAAAGCGGTCTGGAATGAGTCATCCGGAAAAGCTCACTGGAAGAATCGCCCGTCAATGGAGACACCCTTCTTTGCTGTCTTCAACCTGACGATGACTCACGAAAGCAAAGTCTGGCCAAAGGGCTGGATTGATGTCGTCAAGGATCTTCCGGCATGGCGGCGTCACAAGGCCGAGGACATGATCGTTCCTCCGCTTTATCCTGACACACCAGCCGTTCGAGCGGACCTCGCACGACTGGCGGACATTATTACTGTAATGGATCAAGAGGTCGGAATTCTGCTGCAGGAATTGTCGGATGCCGGCCTCGCAGATAACACCGTCGTGATATTCTGGTCCGATCACGGCAACGGGCTTCCTCGCTCCAAGCGCTGGACGTACGACAGCGGCTCGCATGTTCCGCTGATGGTCCGGGTCCCTGAGAAACTTCGTGACGACCTTCAGGCCGCTCCGGCGGGCACTAAAGATGACCGCATGGTGAGCCTGATTGATCTGGGCCCGACAGTGCTGAGTCTCGCCGGAATTCCAAAGCCTGCTCACATGCATGGCCTCCCTTTTCTCGGCACGCAGAACCACGACGGCCACGAGTACATCTACGGAGCCCGCGATCGTCTTGACGAACGCTTCGACATGGTCCGTACGGTGCGCAGTCGCACTCATCGATACGTTCGAAACTTGATGCCCTGGCGACCGGCGCTGCAACATGTGGCCTATGGCGAACAAAACGAGATCCTCCGTGAGATGCGACGACTCCTGGCCAACGGAGAACTGGCTCCGCAATCTTCGCAGTGGTTCGAGTCTCCTCGAGCCGCCGAGGAACTGTATGACCTCGAAAAAGACCCTTGGGAACTCGTCAACCTCGCGAATGATCCCGCCAGCAAAGCCACTTTGGAAACTTTACGCGCCGAATGTGACCGCTGGCAGGTTGAAGTTCGAGATGTTCATTTGCTGCCGGAAATCATGCTGGACGAGGCGGAACGTGAACACGGCTCTCGCTGGAAGACTTTTCAGGGCGACGAAGGAAAGCATCGTATTAAACGACTGCTGGAAGCCGCGAAACAAACGTCACATCTCGATCCATTAACAGCGACCACGGTTTCAGGTCAGCTCGATACCGATCCAGCGGTTCGCTGGTGGCAACTCACGTTGCTGGCTCGCGCGGGAAATGCGGAGCAGTTTGCGGACATATTAAGTGAAGTAGCCCGTTCTTCGAATCCCGCGATTCAATTGGCAGCTGCAGCAGGCCTGGCACGAGCCAACAAGACAGCAGACGCTGCCGCCGTCTTTAAAGCTCTGATCAAATCCGAAAACACATTTGTCCGCCATGCAGCGATGCTGGAAATCGATGAAGCCGGTGAACAGCTCATCAACACACTGCGAGACGACATCATACTCGGCTCAGATGAAGAGTATGTTCGTCGCTTGTATGAACATGCCACAAAGTCAGAATAATCTGAAACCAGCCTGGCAGAATGCCCGAACACCCTTTCATTTTGAGTCCCAGATGTCTCCGTTCTCCCAACTTCGCCCGCGTCGAAAAATCACAGGCATGTCAGCGGTGCTCCTGCCTTTTCTTTCTCCCGGCGAAGTCGACTGGAGTTCATTCGAAGCTCACGTCGCCCGCACTTGTGACGCTGGACTTGCTCCCGCCGTCAACATGGACACGGGCTATGTCAACCTGCTGGATGATGCTACACGCGTGGAGGTCTTGAAGAGAACTCAGGCAGTGACAGCCGGGCGGATGTTCGTCGCCGGCGCATTTGTCAAAGATTCGCCGGGGAGCACTTTCAACCTGCCATTATACAGCCAGCGAATGGACGAGATTCAAAAGCATGGTGGCACCCCGGTGATCTTTCAGTCCTATGGGCTGACTCAGCAAGCAGACTCCGACATCGTCGACGCGTATTCTCAAATAGCTCAAGCCTGCGACAAGTTCATTGGCTTTGAACTCGGAACCATGTTCGCTCCCTTCGGACGAATCTACAGCGAACAAGTTTATCGCGGACTCCTGCAGATTCCTCAATGCCTCGGCGCCAAACATTCTTCGTTGCAGCGAGAACTTGAATGGCAAAGACTGAGATGGCGTGATGACATTCGCCCCGACTTTATGGTTCTGACCGGCAATGACCTTGCGATTGATATGGTGATGTACGGCAGCGACTACTTGCTGGGTCTCAGCAGTTTCGCGCCGGATTTGTTCGCCAAACGAGATGCCATGTGGGCTGCGGGCGATGCGGATTTCTTCCAACTGAATGATGTCCTGCAGTATCTGGGATTCTTTGCCTTTCGAGTTCCGGTCCCCGCCTACAAGCATTCAGCCGCGATGTTTTTGCACCAACGCGGCTGGCTCAAAACCACATTGACGCATCCTCAGAGCCCCGAGCGTCCCGAAAGCGATATGCCTATCCTGGCGGAAATTCTCGCTAAATTGGCGCCGTGGCTGAATTAAAACGATCAGTACACCGAGAATCTTTCCTGTTCATCGTTCGAGAATTTCCGTAGGTAGATTCACGTGGATGACAACGGTCGAATGGATCGATAAACTCCCCGCCTCTCGCGAATCCGCGAGTTCCATCACATGTCACTGTTTTAGCGGGTAGAGATCGTGGCGGTCATTGTTCAGAAGTTTGGCGGCACCAGCGTTGCGAATGCCGGGAAAATTCGTCAGGCAGCTCAGCGAGCTGTCGATGCCAAACGCAAAGGTTACGACGTCGTCGTTGTCGTCAGTGCACGAGGTCACAAGACAGATGAACTCGTCGACCTCGCGGCTGAAATCACCAAAACGCCTCGACCACGTGAAATGGACATGCTGCTTTCCACCGGCGAACAGGAATCCGTGGCGCTCATGGCTATGGCGGTCCACGAACTGGGCGAAGAAGCCATCAGCCTGACCGGCGCACAGATTGGCGTGCTGACCGACACGACACACACCAAAGCACGCATCGTCAGCATCTCGACCCAGCGCATGCGCGAACTGTTGTCAGCAGGAAACATCGTCATCGCCGCCGGCTTTCAGGGCGTGGATGCGAACATGAACATCACCACGCTGGGACGTGGCGGTAGTGATACAACGGCAACGGCACTTGCAGCCGTGATGAATGCGGAACTCTGCGAAATCTACACCGACGTCGAAGGTGTCTTTACGACCGACCCACGTCTGGTGTCTTCCGCGCGGAAGGTCGAGCGGATTTCTTACGATGAAATGCTGGAACTCGCCAGCCTTGGTGCCGGCGTGATGCATTCGCGATCGATTGAATTCGCGAAGAAATATCGCGTGCACCTGCGAGTTCGCCCGTCTTACTCTGACGGTCCGGGAACCTTGATCGCTCCTGAAGCCGACGGCGTCACCTCCATCGTCAGTGGTGTCGCGTTTGTCCGGAACGAAGCCTTGATTAGTCTCGTTGGTCTGCCGGATCAGCCTGGTGTTATGAGTGGTCTCTTCACCGCGCTCTCGTCGGCCAGAATCCCGGTCGACATGGTTGTGCAGAACGTCGCTCGAGAAGGCTATGCCAACGTTTCATTTACGGTGGCCGAAGACGAGCTGCCAGCGGCGATGAAGGTCGTGCAGGCAGTTGCTCAGACTCTCGGCGCACAGGATGTCACGACTCAGACAGGTCTGTCGAAAGTCTCCGTCGTCGGGCACGGCATGCAGACTCATACGGGCGTTGCCGCCCGGATGTTTCAAGTACTGGCGAAGCATTCGATCAATATCAAGGTTGTCACAACCAGCGAGATCAAGATCTCCGTGTTGATAGATCGCGAGCGGTGCAGCGACGCAGTTCTTGCCGTCCACGAAGGTTTCGAGCTTAATCAGGCCAGCGCGGCATTGCCTCAGGTCGGCTATGTGGCCACAACTCGACGCAACGGTGCCAGCGATGCTTCTAACGTCGCTGTTGCTGACGACATCGTATCACGACTGGAGGGTATGGAAAGTATCCTCGTCAGTGACGTCTCTGCGGACATGAATCAGTCGCGAGTAACCCTGAGTAACCTGCCTGACGAATCCGGCATTGCGGAGGACATTTTCACCGCGATCGCCGAAGGTGGTGTGCTGGTCGACATGATTGTCCAGAACGTGGCTCGTGATAATCGCGCAACGATTTCTTTCACCGTGCCATTCGGAGATCTGGATCGATCATTGTTGCTTCTGCGAGAAGCTCTGGAGCGATATGAGGGTTCCGCAGTCACTTCGGATCGACACATCGGCATGTTGACCATCGCGGGAATCGGACTTCGTAGTCACACGGATGTGGGTCGACGAGTTTTCCGGACTTTGGGCGATAATTCGATCAATGTGCAGATGATTAATACGAGTGAAATCAAGCTGAGTATTGTGATTTCGGCAACAGAATGTGATCGGGCACTTCAATTGCTCCGAGCAGAATTTGGTTTAACCTGACAGGGATGAAATCGTTATGAAGCGCATCGGGATTCTGACAGCCGGCGGTGACACTCCTGCTCTCAACGCAACAATCTACGGCGCTGTCGAGCGTGCAAATGCCCTGAAGATTGAACTCCTTGGGCTGCAGCGCGGATATGCGGGGTTGCTCGACAGTCGAGTCCCTCACGTCCATCTTAATCCGCTCTTTACGGCGATCCCGGAACTGGATCCGTGTAAAGGAGGAACTCTTCTGGGTTCTTCCAGAACGTACCTGGATGAGACTTGTGCAGACAAACTGGAGCTTGTGGCTGCTCACGTCAGGAAGCTGAAACTTGACGGACTGATTTGCATCGGCGGCGACGGCACGATCAACGGAATGCAGCCAATCGCCGAGATTATTCCTTGCGTTCTGGCTCCGAAAACAATCGATAACGATCTTGGCCTGAATTACATCGATGAACCCAACGAATGGACTCGCGTACCCAAAGCCGGCGGTGGCTTTACGGAGAAACGTGTACCAGCTCGCGATACGATGCGTCTGGAAGACATTATCAATTACGCAACCCCGGGCTACGCAACCGCGGTTTTTGTAGTGGCTCAATCGATTGAGCGATTGCGGACAACGGCCGAGAGTCATCGTCGTATTGCGATCGTGGAGGTCATGGGACGGCAGTCCGGGTATATCGCTTTGGGAGCGGCGTATGCTCAGCCCGATATTATTCTGATCCCGGAAGTTCCACTGGACCTGAATCAACTGACTGCTCGAGTGACCCAACTCTACGACCTGCAGAAACATGTCGTGATTGTTGTCGGTGAAGGCGTTCGTGACGCTGAAGGTCGCGAGCTTGGAGCCGCCATGCCGACCTACGATCCGGCTGGCAATATTCGTTACAGTGGAGCAGGGGACGCTCTGGCCGACATGCTGGCGAAGTCGATCGGTGATGAAGTGTTTACCGAGATGCGATCTTTCGAACCCGCATCATCCACCATGTTTACTCGAAAGATCGGGCACACTCAGCGCGGCGGGCGGCCGATTCTGTTCGATCGATTCCATGCATCTCAATTGGGCGGCAAGGCAATTGACCTGTTGGCATCGGGTGAGTCCAACGAGATCGCCACAATCCAATATTGCCGAGACAAGGGCTTTAGTCTCAGTTCGATCGCAGCCAATAAACTGCGCGATCAATGGGGCGAGATTCACCCGCGTGAAGTCCATCCATCAATGTACGACGCGCATCGCATGCAGTTGTCGGAATTTGGAATGGACTACCTGAAGCCGATTTTTACCAACGCTATCGGGCTGGATGATGTAGAAGCCATCCGCACGCAAATGTTCAGCGCCGGAAGTCTCAGCAATCGTTATCAAAGCGTGAACACGGATATCCGAAAGCGGATTCGATACGTTTGAGTATTCCAATCATTACTTCTTAACGTTCGTCGGCGCCACTTTCAAAGACCTGGTACTCTTCTTTGCCGCTGTCTTCGCAGCCTTTTTTACCGCAGCTCCTGCTGTTTTCTTCGCAGGCTTATTCGCTGCATTCTTCTGCAGTTCTTCCAGATATCGCGCCACAAAACTTTTGACAGTGATGTTTCGAATCACGTCGGCAATGACATCCAGTGCAACGTCTTCCAGCTTTTTGAAGCGGATACAGCTCTTGCCCATATCGAGTTTCTTACCAGTCTTCAGCCACGCCTTGCGGAATTGCTCCTCACTCTTGTCCATGTAGATGCACATCAGATAAACCGCCATGTGGTTCTTCTGCGAGGCTACGCTCACAAACGGCAGCGGCTGCTTTGGATCGCAATGGTACCCATCGGGAAAAATGCGATGAGGAACGTAGTAGCCGATCATGCCATACTGCATCCCTTCCTCAAAGTCCTTGTCAAGGTTCTTGAGGATCATGTTACGAATCGCCGAGATGGCGGTTCGTCGATCTTCAGGGAGTTCTTTAAGATACTGCTCAACCGTCGTCGCCTGGCTCTGCATCTGTCCGTCCGTTCTCAGAACTCAACTCGTTGGGTAGTTGACAATAATGAGCAGTGCTATCACGATCTTAACCACGCGACCCGAAACGACCAACAGAACATGACCGCCTGACTACCAGAATTAGAATGTGGCGGCAGCAACGCCTGACGCGGAATCTTATGCCATCGGAGCCAGACTCAATCCATCTTGCGAACGTCACGCTCGTCAAGGAGCAGCGATCCCGTGTGCGCGACCTGCAGGGATTTCGCAAGGGGCATCAGATACCGACCGAGTCCACAGAACACACCAACAGCTTTGTCGGGCGAATTGCTGCGGAAGATCTGGCGGCCGACCTGGAAACTCGTTTTGCCGACTTTCGAAAACTCCTGAAGTTCAAACGCGTCGAATTACAGGTCACCGATCCCGAATCAGGAGCTGCGATGATTTCGACCCCGTGGTTCGATTATCAGATCATCGCCTCAATTGCTCCCGATGATCCATCCGAGGTTGTTTGGCGACGACAGGTGGCCGAATTCCGTTCGCCGGCGCAGATCTTTTCGTCGGCGTTCTCGTCAGTGTTCGGGAACCTTTTCGACACGGTGGAACTCCTGCCCCCGGCAGCCATCGATTTGGCGGACTTCATCGATCAGATCGAAGAACGAGGCCTGGAAACGGTAACTCTGGATTACGATCGCAACACGACATGGTGTCATGTTTCGCTCAAAGGCATCCCAGGACAAGTGCGCCTGACGGCAGACCGCGTTGCTCTTGTCGTGACGCAGCCACAATCACCCACAAAGTTGCTGGAAGCGTTCGTGCAGGTTCGCTCTCATTTCTCCGGGATCAATTATTTCTGAACGAATCAGGGCAGCAGCCCGCGTTCGCGCATTTCCTGGATATTATCGGGTGCACTGGAGAGAACTTTCTCTGACGCATAGCGAAACACAGCAAAGCGTCCCAACTCAGCAGGCGCAGACAGAATCCCCACTTGATTCTCTTCTTCCGCGTCCAGTTGCTTCGTTAGCCTGGCGACTGCCTCTTCGACGGTATCCGTCACAATGCGATCCGGGCCCGATTCGTTGGAGAGCTTCAGATTCGAAAAGGCCGCTGTGCGAGACATCAAGAAACTGATGAGGCCGGTGTCTTCATGCTCTTCGAAGAAATCTCGCAAATCCGGATGCATGCTGTCAGGAGTAATGATTCTCGCGCGGCTGATTGTCACCTTACCTTTGCGAACCTTCACCAGCCGATCACCCACATCTGATGAGGTGACGAGATAATAAGGCAGTTCGGAATCTCCGAATGTGAACAATCCATACTCCGCCGACCGCTCAATGCGCACGGAACTCCACGCGTTTTTGAAACGCTGAAACTGTTCAAACTCGTCGAACAAGGACATCCTCGAATCTCTCAGAGAACTCACCGCAACACTTACGAAACCCGAATGTTCGCTCGAAACACGCCAAAGTCAAACAACGAAGCCACGTTTTCAACTTCGATGGCGGCTGAACGACGCGGAAAATGATTTGTTCCCCGACAAGGTAACTAAGGGGCAAAATCATTTAGTAGACGCGTGCCTCGGGATAATGTCGTCGCATCACGTGTTCCCGCGAGCGAACGAGCCCATACAAATTGAACAGTTTGAACCAAATCAACCAGGACGACTGCTGCCCGGCCTCAACAAAGTCGGACGCCCCAAACGCAGCAAAGAGCGCACTGTAAAAGAGCTCGATTCGCGACCGTCGCTGCCGCAGGTACCTCAGAAACACCAGTGCCGTGAAGACCATCCACACTAGCCCTTCCAGTATGTTGAACCAATGGTAACAGGCAGAGAATCCGAACGGTTCCTCAGCATCATAGGTCCACCAATCTCGGACGAACACGATTTCTAATAAATTTGCCATCGCGGCTGGGCTCGACATGTCTGCGGATTGGAATTCGATAAAGTCCAAACGCAGAACTGCGATCAGGTTCCGTCATCACTTGCCGACTTTTACTCAGTGACCTCAATAAGTCCGTATCTATTGGTCGTAGACCGGCAGATTTGACCCAATCGCCGATTCAGCCTGAACTCATGGACCTGGGACAATGCAGCTTTCTCGGATGGTGAGTGTTTGAATCTGCTTGATCGACGCTGCTTTTGGGATGCCTTACACTTCGGCGCTATAGCGCGCTCTTTGGCAGCGATCGCGCAGAGCAACTGGCGACTGTGTCTTACATCTTTCCCACATCGTTTGAGTTCGGCTGCGTTGTTGGTTGCGGCATCGGTCCTTCACCGTGGCCGAGCATCGCTTAACGCGGCAGTGATTTGGAATTCCTCCCCCAACTTCAGAAAAGTACTTTTACAGGTTCGCTATGAAAATCGAGCACCTTGCGTTCAACGTCTCTGACCCGCTGGCCTTTGCTCGATGGTATGTCGAGCACCTCAGCTTGACCGTGAAGCGCCGATTGATTGAACCGCCATATGTTCACTTTTTGGCTGACGACAGCGGTACTGTCATGCTGGAGGTCTACGGAAATCCTGATGCACCAAAGCTGGACTTTCCGACCATCCAACCGCCGGCGTTGCATCTGGCTTTTCTCTCGGCAGACCTCACCGCCGACGTAAAACGACTCATCGCCGCCGGAGCTTCCATCGTCGCCGATGTTCATACACTGCCATCGGGAGACACTTTCGCCATGTTACGCGATCCGTGGGGCTTGCCGCTTCAACTGGTCAAACGCCACACACCGATGATCTGATGAGCCATTTGGTTCGGAACTGATTTACCCGATGTCCAGTTTCCACCGTTCACAGCCCCAACTAGCGACAGAAATCCAGCGTTGGAGAGACGACTGGTTTTCACGTGACGGTGAGGAACGTCTGATTCGTGTGCGCTGGCTATTGAATCCGGAAGAAGCGGCTCTCGAAAACATTTGCGTCAGGGAACAAGGGGGAATACTTCTCGATATTCGCCCCTGCTCGAACAGTGAACTAACAAGTGTCTTGCCCGTTGCGCTGATTCCACCGCTCGTGAATGCTCACACGCACCTCGAGTTCTCAGCTCTGACCGAACCGCTTGAACCAGCTCGGCCGTTTCAGAGCTGGATTCAATCGCTGATGAAGTGGCGAGGAAGTAACGGTACGACAGCGACAGAATCCATCCGAAGCGGCCTTGCCGAATCGATTGACTCCGGCCTCGGGCTGATTGGCGAAATTTCAACGAACGATGACGTGGCGTGTCTGTCTGATCAACAGACCTCTTGTGTTGCATTTCGAGAACTCATCGGACTTGGCCCGGCACGAGTTCAACAACAGCTCGAACTCGCAGAAAACTTCCTCACGGCTCCGCCAGTCACAGGAGTCCACAGAGCACTCAGCCCACATGCTCCTTACACGGTCCATCCGGATCTTTTGGAACAAGCTGTGGCACTCGGCGTCAAGTACCACGCTCCACTCGCCATGCATCTGGCGGAAACAACCGACGAACTGGAATTGCTGTCATCCGGGACAGGGAGATTTCAGACGTTCCTTTCCTCCATGGGCTTGTTCGATTCAAAGCTATTTCCGGGCGGCCGTCGCATTCTCGACTTGCTGAAGACACTCAACTCTGCGCCCAAAGTGCTGGCCGTGCATGGCAACTACTTCACCGATGAGGATATCGGTTTTCTTTCACGACATCAGAACATAACAACGGTGTACTGTCCTCGAACACATCACTTCTTTGGTCACACGCCTCACCCATTTCGCAAACTGCTGAATGCTGGATGCAGAGTTATACTCGGCACTGACAGCCGGGCTTCGAATCCGGACTTGAGCATCTGGAGAGAACTCCAGCACGTCGGCAGACTAGCCCCGGATTTATCACCCGAAAAATTGCTGGCCATGGTGACGACTCATGCCGCCGAGGCGATGCAGTGCGACACGACACTTTTCCGGATCCGCCGGCATCAACAATTCTCCCCGGTTTTTCTGCTGACAGAGAACAGTGGTGAAGATCTCTCAGGGCTGATTCGAGATCCTCAGACTATTCCATGGCGTCCATCTTTTAGTCAGACTTCAAACATCTTGCCGCCACATCAGAAACTTTCAGGCCGTTCCCATGAAGAATGAATTTATCGCGATCCAGTTCGAACTGCTCGCCGATCTTCTCGAAATCCAGGGCGCGAATCCGTTTCGAATTCGAGCTTACCGCAACGCGGCGCGAACAATCTCATCGACATCGGAATCACTCAGCGATCTCGTCGCAGAGAATCAGGATTTGACGCAGTTTGCTGGCATCGGCAAAGATCTGGCGAAACAGATCGAAGAGATCTCAACCAAAGGACAACACTCCGCCCTGGAAGAACTGCGGAAACAAATCCCCGGCGGAGTGCTCGACATGCTGCGAATTCCGGGTGTTGGTCCCAAGAAGGTTTCCGTTTTCTTCAACGAGCTTGGTCTTAAATCGTTGGAAGACTTGAAGGCCGCGTGCGAAGCAGGAAGGCTTTCCAAACTGAAAGGCTTCGGAAAGAAGACCGAAGAATCCATTCTGGCCAATATTGCAATGGCGACTGAACACAGCCAAAGATCATCGATCTCTGACGCACGTGCTGCTGCGGAGGCAATTGTTGAGGACTTGCAGACGCTGAAAGAAGTTGGACAAGTCGCCGTCGCGGGCAGTTGTCGCCGTCGTAAGGAGACCTGCGGTGATCTCGACATTCTTGCCACATGTTCCGACTCCGGTCCGCCGATGGATTGCTTGGCGGCTCATCCATTGGTCGAGTCTGTTCTTCAACGCGGCGAAACCAAACAGCGTGTGCGTCTGAAAACCGGCATGGAACTCGACCTGCGAGTCGTCCCGGAAGAATCCTTCGGCGCGGCGATGCAGTACTTCACCGGCTCAAAAGAACATAACGTCGTTCTGCGGCAGCGTGCCAAGGATCTGGGACTCAAGCTGAACGAATACGGTGTCTTCCGCGATGACGTGCAGGTGGCAGGCCGAACAGAAGAAGAAGTTTACGCGGCCGTTGGATTGCCATGGTTTCCCCCGGAACTTCGGGAGAATCGACACGAATTCGAATGGGCCGATGCCGGAAAACTTCCGGAGCTTGTGACACTTGCCGATATCAAGGGCGATCTGCACATGCACACGACCGCCTCAGACGGAGCAGCAACGATCGAGCAGATGGCGATCGCCGCACGGGATCGAGGCCTGAAGTACATCGCGATCACGGATCACAGCAAGCGTGTCTCCATGGCCAATGGCCTGGATGCAAATCGCCTGCGGAAACATTGGGAGGACATTCGGCGAATCCGTGAGACTATCTCTGGCATCGAAATTCTCTGCGGGATCGAATGCGACATTCTGGAGGATGCCACGATGGATCTTCCGGACGAGGTTCTTGCCGAAGCCGACTGGGTGATCGCCGTTCTGCATTATGGCTTAAAGCAACCGGGCGAACAGATCATGAAACGTCTGATGACGGCGGTCACGAATCCTCATGTGGATATCATTGGTCACTGCACCGGACGCATGATTGGTCGACGAGAAGGCGCGGATATCAATTTCTCAGAGCTGTTGAAAGCCGCCGCCGACAATCAGGTGATGATGGAAATCAATGCTCACCCAAGTCGGCTCGATCTTGACGACATCCATGCCGCTGCCGCCAAGGATCTGGGCATCCCGATCGTCATCAGCACTGACTCTCACAGCGTCAATGGCTTCGAAGTTCTTGAATACGGCGTCGACCAGGCTCGCCGCGCAGGGCTAACCAAAGACGATGTTGCGAATACTCGGACATTGAAGGAGTTTCGCAAGTTGCTGAAGTCGCCGTAACCTGGACATTGGCTATGTCTCAACCGCGGCCTGAGCTTCCAGCAGCAACAGTCGAGTGCTGATTTTCTCCGGCGGAATGCCAAAACAGTGCGATACCGCAAATCGGTACTCCTGCAACTGCGGACCGTAATGATTGCGTTTGTTTTCGATCCACTGTTCCCGCGCGCCAACGAGCCGATCTGTTTTAAAGTCTACGATATCAGCAGCGATGGGTCGCCCGTTCTCATAGAGCAAAACAAGTCGATCGATTGTCCCCTGAACCAATTCCCCATCGTGCAACAGCACAAACATCCGTTCGCGTTCGACCTTCAATCTGGCAGAACCCGCTTCAATCTGTGCTCGATGAGGTGCAAACACCCGCGCATCGCCACCGGAAGCCGCGTTGAACATCTTACGAACTCCGGCAACCTTGAGCATCTTTCGAAAATCAGGCAGCAGTCGTTCAACGACTCTCTCAGATACTGTTAGGTCCGCCGCACGTTTGCGAAGGCTGGCTTCATCTGGTTCAGGTCGAGACTCATCCAGCCATTCGATGCATTCGAACCATGCATGAATCACCGTACCTCGAGTCCGCGCATCAACCGCCGGAGGCCCGCCGTGATGTGTCTCCGAGATAACAATGTCTGTCGTCTTTTCTCGCCGAGCAATCGCGACGGTAACCTCAGGAAGATACAACCGCGTTTCATCGTGCCGCGAGGGGGCTCGCCGTTGAAGCCCACGTCGGCGTCCGTCATGCATCGGTGACAGCAGAACTCTGGGCACAAGAACTTTGGCCGCTCGACTTTGATAAGCCTCATGTTCGAGCATCCGAGGAATTTGATGAAACCATTCGGGATCACCTGTTTGATAAATCACCGTCGAAGGCGGAGCCTGATTTCCTCCGGCCAATGCTGCCATAAGCAGTCCGGCATAAGTCTTCGGAGGTTTATCTCCCATAACCGGCGGTGCAAGAAGATGCATCGCATGTTTGGCTCGAGTCAGCGCGACGTAGAACAGACAGAGGCTCTCGGAGACTTGCCTTGCGACCGTATCATCAAACGCCTGCTGCAATGAAACCGGCAACAAAGGACGCAGCGTTTTTCGGCTCCACACGCAGACTCGATCTGGAGCCTCACCGGCATCAGGTCCTGTAAACGCCGCCTGAGGACTCTGAAACAGAGCCCCATCGATCTCCGGCAACACAACGATATCAAACTCCAGCCCCTTGCTCTGATGAATCGTCATCACCCGCACCGGAGCCGGTTCAGACTTCTGGAACTTGCTGTTCTCCAGCAGCCTTACAAAATCACACGGGTTCAGAGATCCGCTGTTGTCGAACAACCATCCCTGGGCCACAACCTGCTGCAGTCGCAGCACATCGCGAGCGCTGCAATACGACTGAACCGATTCAGAAAGCCATTGCAAGGTACGGCCGTAACCGTCGTCCATGAGACGAGCCCGCAACATGGCGGCCACTCGAGTTCCCTCCCGGAGATCTCGCCAGCGAGTCAGACCAATCACTGCAGCGAACGGCGTCTGAGCTACGTGATAGCGAGAAACCTGACACGACGGATGCGACGTCATGTGCAACAACGATAACAGTGCGATCACGGCAGGGCTGTCTGTCGGCGGAGTTCCGCCTTCTTCACTGGCCGGAACATTCAGCAGCGACAACTCATGCACCAGTCGAGCCACCGTGCTGTTCTTTCGAGTCAGCACGCCAATCTCGGCTCCAGGAGTTTCCAGATGCATGTTCCGAATTTGCTCAGCGACCCAGCGAAACCAGGGAACTCTGCGTTCATCAGCCGAGTCGCCTTCCATCGTCGGCGAGGTGCGAAAACAAACGTAGCCTGGCATATCCTTGAGAGCCGTCGAATGATCCGGAAACTCATCCGACCACTTCACACTGGCCGCTGTGTAATCATCCAGATTATTGTGATTCGTGATGTGCCGAAAGATCTGATTGACCGCCTCCATGACCGGCGGAGATGACCGACGACTTGTATCCAACTCCGTCGACGTGATTCCTTCAACCGTCCTTTCCACGGCATCGAAAATCCCGGCCACGCCACCTCGCCAGCCGTAGATCGCCTGCTTCTTGTCACCCACGCAGAAGAAACTGGATTTCTCACCGTGATGCTGCAGCGACAAGGTCAACCGCTTGAGAATCTGCCATTGATCGGACGAAGTATCCTGGAACTCATCGAGCAACAGATTTCGAATCGAACTGTCCAGCCGAAAACTCATTCGCTGGCCGCTGGCCGCCCCACCTTGCCGAGCCAGAATGCGTGTCACGTCATTGAATCGCAACCAGCCATGCTCGGCGCGCAGACGAGTATACTCGCGATCAAATCGCGTCATCAGATTGCGAATCGCCTTCATCTGCAATGAAAGTCGCTCCAATAATTCCGCTTTGGCGTGGCTGAGCAAACGTTCGTAGACCTCAACGATTTCTTCATTCAGAGTCTTGCCGTAGTACTTGAGATCCCCCGCCAGCACTTTTGCGGCGAGCCCTTTGTCGACGAACTCATCCCATTGTTCGGCCTGAAATCGTTCGAGATCTTCAGAGCGAGCTTTGATGAATCGTTTGTCCGTCGGCAGCGGAGCCGCGTAGAGATCTCGCAGAGCCTGCTCACGCTGTTCATTCGTCAGACGATTGAGCTTTGGTAGTTTGTTCCAGGCTTCGTCGTCCGTCAGGAGGAAGAGTTCATGATAGTTGCTGACGGTATCGTCGATCAGATCTCGCACACTTCGTTTCGAACGCCCCTTTGCCAGCATCTGCATCAGGTTCTGTGCATCCTGAGGAACATGCTGCGACAGCACTGCATCAATGGACTGCTCCCGCAATTCACGGTCCGTGTGTTCATCGACGATACTCCAGCCAGGCGGCAGTCCCAGCTCCAGAGTCAGACTGCGAGCGACCTGCTGAAAGAAACTGTCGAGCGTACACACTCGCAGCCGGTGGAGTTGCCGAGTGACCTCCGACAACAATTGACTGGACGTTTCCGTCGTGACAATGGCGGGTGCAAGAAACTCCCCCAGCTTCTTCGCTTCTTTCGCGTCTTCCGCCGCACTGGCCAGCCGCAGAAGTACTCGGCCAAGAATCTCACCGGCCGCTTTTCGAGTAAACGTCGTCGCCAGAATTGTTTCCGGCCGATGCCCCAGAAACAGTTGCCGCAAAAAGTGCCCGGACAGCTGAAAAGTCTTCCCGCTCCCCGCAGATGCTCGAATAAGTTGTTTCATGCGGCCAGTGTAAAGCAAAAACTACCGTAGCTGAAGCTCCATGCATGACCGCAGGCGTACCGACAGGAGCAGAAACGTAGCTTGGACATTCTTGTCCGAAATCTTCTCGCTTTGAAGACGACGGGCAGGAATGCCCATCCTACAACGTCACTTGACCAACGGTCGCACGCCGGTAAAGAACCCGATCATCATTTCATCAAAGCTCTGCTGGCCCCAGGTGACTTTGCGAGTCGGATCCGGGTTGTTGGGGTTGTCGGCAGAGTTATCAAATGTCGCGGTACATTTCACTACTGTGCCTTTGGGCATCAGCTTAGGTTCGGAAAACTCGTAACGAAGCTGCCAATTAAAGTCGTACTTCGGAACATCGAGAAGTGTCTCAGTCGTTCCGTCAGGATACGTCGCATCGTAACGAAACGCTTTGCCTCGCAGATGCATGTGCGGTGTCAAACTCAGTAGCGTCACGTCTTCGCGAAATCGTTCCTCGGCTGTGACCACATGGCTATCGGCACCAGGTGGAATCTGCAGTCGCTCATTCAAAGCCTCAAGCCCAACAACTTCGCGAGTCACTTTGTCGACGGAAGTGAACTTCAATCCAATGTAGCTGCGATCCTTCTGTTCCGAGCCGTTTGGTGTGTAGTGCAGCTCAAACAGAATCTGAGATCCCGCCTTGACTCGCATCGCTGCACCATCCGGAAATATCAAAGGAGATGTGCCTGGAGCATACCCAATCAGCATCTTGCCAAGACTGATATCCTTCTGGCCGGGTTCCACCAGAAAGGCAATGATGTGGTGGACAACAGATGGATTCTCGGGACGAGCTTCCGCAGCGGTCACATAAACATCTTCTGTAAAGCCCGGATCAACTTTGAAGTACTGATACTCCACGACACCCGTGGCCGGAACGGTGAAAGCCTCGTCACGAATTGCGATGACCTTGTCAGGCTCCGGCATGCGCCAGCCTTTGACGAACGATGGAGCAGGGGGCAAATCTGCCTGATCACCTTCCGGACACCCATTCTCAATCCAGGTCAGGATTGTGGTCTTCTCTTCTGCCGTCAGACGTGAGTCATTGCGAAAATGACCGTACTCCGGATTGGCATTCCAAGGCGGCATACGGTCTTCTCGAATCACCTCGGCGATTGTCGCGTCCCAGCCGATCGAGTCCTGATAACTTGTCAGTGGAAACGGAGCAATCTCACCAGCCCGATGACATTCGACGCATCGCTGATTGAAGATCGGAGCGATATGCTTGGAATATGTCACATCACCGTGGGGCTCGATGTTTTTCTTCCGGCCGATGACACAACCCACTGCTGGAGTCTTCGCAACGACCGGATCTATTCCCTTGAGAAGATTCGCAATCGAATCCTGAAGATCATTCGTTGTTGCAGCCTTTCGAATCACGCCGATCCCATACTGATCATCGATCCGACCCTGATACCGAATCTTCCTCTGCTCATCCAGCACAAAAACTTCCGGAGTCCGCTTTGCCCCGAGCACGTTAGCCAGAACCTGCTCATTATCCACCAGCATCGGAAAACTGATGCCAGCTGTGTTGGTGTAGGCTGTGATCTCCGTCAGACTGTCCTGAACATTGGCACACACGCCGACAAAGCTGACGTCGGTCGATTCAAACTTCTCTGACAACTGCTGCAGCCTGGGGCCATACAGTTTGGCCAGCGGACATTCGGTACCCAGAAACGCCACGACGAGAAACTTGGAATCCTTGAATTCGCCCAGAGCTCGCGACTTGCCGTAGCTATCCTTGATGGTCAGGGAATCAAATCTTTCCTTCGCCTCATCCGCTGCAAAGCCGGATACAGAGAACAAAAGAGCGAATACCAGTGAGCACAGAAATCGATGGATCTTCATTTTGGGCGACAACTAGTTTGACAGGGTGATTTTTGCATCACAGGCCGAATAACGGAACTCCGGCGGCATCTTACCACAGCCCACGTTTTTCGCCTGCAGCAGTTCCCGAGCGAACGTCAGAATTAATGTACTCATCTTGCTCCGCAAGATGCTCAGCCTCTCGGCACGGGGAAGTGTTAAAAATCCTGCTACCTGTCGCTCACCTCAAAACGATCCAAACAGCGTCCCCAACACAATCACCACGGCGGTGGCGATTAACGGAATCAGCACCGTCACCATGCCGACATCGCGATACGCCTGGCGATGAGTCACTCCGCAGATCAACAACAGAGTAATCAAGGCTCCGTTGTGCGGCAGGCTGTCCAGACATCCACACGACATGGAGGCGATTCGATGCAGCAATTCTGGACTAATCCCGGCCGCGGTTCCACGCTGCAGATAGGTTTCCCCCAGTGCCTTCAAGGCAATGCTCAAGCCCCCGGAAGCAGATCCGGTGATTGCCGCCAACGCGTTGACAGCAATCGCCTCCGAGATCAACGGATTCCCCGGAGCAATTCCGGTGACAAAAGCCTGAACTGCCGAAAACCCCGCCAGCGACTTGATCGTACTGCCATATCCGAACTCGCAGGCTGTATTAAAGACCGGCATCAATGACGATCGGGCCCCCGCGGCGAGCGATGATTTCAGCTTCTCCGTGGATCGATAGTGCAATGCTGCAGACAACAACAGAGCGGTGCTCAATGCAAGTATCGTGGCCCAGAAATTGACAACCTTTCCCAGCACCGTTTTTCCGTAGACGTCCTGTGACAAAAAGCTGCCGTCCCAGCGAGGAATAACAAACTGCGAAAACACAAAACTCAAAATGATCACGCAGACCAGCGGAGCAAAAGCGGCCCATGCTGACGGCAGAACTCTTCCCGATGCACTTGTGTTCTCAGCCGCGATTTCATCCATAGGCAGAACCGGACCAAAGCCTTCGCCATTCCGTCGGGCAATCGACGCTCTGTAATTCAGCCACAACATGCCGAGCGAAAACATGACCAGCCCGCCAAGACATCCCAGGCCAGGAGCTGCAAACGAGGTCGTGCGAAAGAACTGTGTCGGGATCTGATTCTGAATCTGCACGGAACCGGGCAGGGCAGTCATCGTAAATGTAAATGAACCCAGCCCGATCGCCGCTGGAATCAGTCTGCGAGGAATGTCGGCTTCTCGAAACAACGACCGTGCTAAAGGGAACACGGCGAACACGACAACAAACAACGACACGCCGCCATAGGTCAACACCGCACAGCTTAAGACGATCGCCAGAATCGTGTTGCGAACTCCGACGAGCCCTACAATCACCTCAGCGATCTTCGCTGCGGAGCCGCTATCTTCCATCAGCTTGCCGAACAATGCTCCCAACAGAAACATCGGGAAATAGTCAGCGATAAACTGTCCCACACTGACCATAAAGATCTGAGTATAAGCAGCCAAGACCGGATGCTGTCCGTCCATCACAACCGCCAACAAAGCACAAACCGGCGCAAGGACAAGGACGCTAACATCTCGATACGCAAGATAGATCAGCAACAGCAAAGACAGGAGGATTCCGACAACACCAATCATGACAGGACGTTCAAGCAAAACCCCCGTCGGCGGAGCGACGGGTTTACGGTACACCCGTCGCTCCGCCGAC
>JBPOIW010000338.1:0-6265 GCA_052034165.1 Planctomycetota bacterium
TGGATAATCCCGAATGTGCCACGTTCTCACGCCAGTGCCTGCTTGCTCGACGGCTGGTGGAACGAGGCGTCAGGTTTGTGCAGATCTTTGCGGGCACAGGAGTCGGCGGTGACGGAAGCGTGAACGATGTCCCATGGGACTGTCACAGCGACGTGCAAACGAATCATCGTTCGTGCGGCCTGCATACAGACCAGCCCGCTGCGGCTCTGCTGGCAGATCTTGAGGCGCGTGGTTTGCTGGATTCAACGCTAGTGATCTGGGGTGGAGAGTTTGGCCGAACATCGGATTCTCAGGGCGACAAAGGCCGCGACCATAATCCCAATGGGTTCACCATCTGGATGGCCGGCGCCGGAGTGAAAGGAGGCTTCCACTACGGCGCCACTGATCCGTTCGGCTACAAGGCGGTTGAGAACAAAGTGAATGCGAATGACTTACATGCAACACTGCTGCACTTGCTTGGGCTCGACCACACGAAACTCACCCATCGTTTCAACGGCCGCGACTTTCGTTTGACAGATGTCGGAGGCGAGGTGCTGAAAGACATTCTTCGCAATCCGGTTGCCTAATGATTCGGCATCTCCGGGTTGGCCCAGTGTCCGCCGATATTTTCTCCTCGGACGACGAAGCCCTTCTTGTGCCAGTCGTACCAGGTTGTCACATCAGCAGCCGCATAACGGATGGTGAGACCGCAACGCCGTCGATTCGATTCGTTGGCTTCAGAACCGTGCAGCAGCAGGTCTGAGTGCATTGAGAACTGGCCCGCTTTCAGTTGATCGTCGACTTCGCTATCTCCGTACGTATGGGGATTTCGAACCGCGAGATCAAGCACCGTGTTCGCGTCCTGGGTTTCGTCGTAGTCAATCAGGCCATGCAGGTGTGATCGGGGAATAAACTTCATATTGGCGTTTTCCGGATCGGCATCATCGATCGCCAGCCACACGGTCACAGTCTTGGTGGGGCTGAGCGGCCAATAGGTACTATCCTGATGCCAGGGAACTCGTTTTCCGTCATGCGGCATCTTGCAGAAGAAATGGGATCCCCAGCAGACAACATTTGGGCCCAGCAAATCAGCGACGGCATCAACGATCCTCGGGTGCTGCACCAGCTTATAGATCCGCGCGAACCGCATGTGAGCCGTGTTGATAGAGTAGCTGGATTTGCCGAGTTCAATATAGGCCGCCAAAACCCCGTCGAAGAAAGCACGAAGCTCGCGAGATTCTTCCGGATCCAAGCCGTTGAACGGCATGAGATAGCCCTGCTCGTTGTATTGCTTGATCTGCTCAGGTTTCAGGATCTTTGGATTGGGGTTCACCGATGGAAAGAACGTCATCTTCCTTGGAAGTGCGGCCAATTGGGATGGCGACGGATTCGGAATCTCATCAACTTTGCTCATGGTCGTCTGCTGCGTGAAAAGTGGGAGAAATAATGGGAAAAGGCCGGAATGTGAAACGACGGTATTCTCACGGAGTTCCATTCTCGGTGGAATAGCGGCCGACATCATCGGCATGTTATTTCTCATCATTTTGGGTCGGCAGATTTATGGCAGAACCTTTAGTACAGACGGGATATCGCAATGTGATCTCTGTTCCAGCAGATACTCGTCAGCGATTTCTGCAACTGGAGCAGGAGGCTGCCGGGCCATTGTTGAAGATGGGCGTGCGACTTTCCGGTGTCGGTACCTTTGGGCTGAACTACCGCGTCGGATATCGAGATCCATCCTGTCATCTGGTTCTACTGACTCTGGATGGCGACGGCTTTTATCAGTCTCCCGGAGTGGAGTTTAGTCCGGTCAGCGGTGATTTGCTGCTGTCGCCGGTTGGAGTTCCTCTGCTGCTTGGAACTGTGGAACAGCCGTGGTCGTTTCTTTGGTTCTACATTAACGGGCTGAAACGCTGGCAGCATCTAGATGAAAGCTCGCCACGACTGATCCGACCTTCCTTCGCGACACAGTTAAATCATGCGTTCGAAGGGCTACTTTCAGAGACCGGCTATGCTCGCAGCCAGTCTGTACTGACGGAGTCAGGTTGGGTCACCGGAGAACCGAGGCCGATGACGCCTTCGAGTCACGCAGCCAATTTGTTTGGTGAGCTGGTTGCGGAGTACTTGCGACAGATTCTGAGCCCAGTTGAGTCCGACAAAGATCCGCTTGAGAATCTTCTGCACGAGGTGTGGAAAGACATTGAGCAAACTCCGGGACAAGATTGGTCTCAGAAAGCTATCAGTCAGCGGTTGGGAGTATCTCCGGCGACGCTCCAGCGACTGGTTCGACGCTACTTCGATTCAACTCCCCAGCAGATGGTTGTTGAAATCCGAATGTCTCAGGCTCGACGATTACTTCAGCAGTCAGACTATCCGCTCAAGGTCATTGCGAGAGAAGTTGGCTATTCCGATGCATTTGTTTTCTCATCAGCCTTTAAACGATTTCATGGCAACAGCCCCAGTGCATTTCGGGAACCTGACATTGGTTGATGATTGATCGGCGACGTCCCACAATAATCTCTGCTGGTTCTGCAATGAAACGAACAGATGTTCTGGTCGATTCGTCGGAACATATAGCGATTGGTCATAAAAATGATTGAGTCACGTGAAACTACTCTTTGGGCCTCGGCACCCTTATCCGCATTGCAGATGCTGGTCTGGGCAATGTTCATCGTGATTCAGGTCATCAGTGCAGGAAGTCTCTTTGCTGATGAGAAACCCAATATGATCGTTATCCTGATCGATGACATGGGTTACAGCGATCTCGGGTGTTTTGGCGGAACTCTCGCGCCGACACCGAATCTTGATCGGTTGGCGAGCGAGGGGATTCGGTTTCGGAGCTTTTATGTCAACTCGCCGATTTGTTCGCCATCTCGCACAGCATTAACGACAGGCCAGTATCCGCATCGATTGAAAATCACTTCTTACCTCGATAACCGAAAACGAAACAAGGAGCGTGGGGTTGCTCAATGGCTGGACCCGGAGACACCGACGATTGCTGACCGCCTGAAGACGGTGGGCTATACGACGGGCCATTTTGGCAAATGGCACATGGGCGGGCAACGTGATGTCGGAGATGCTCCACTGATCACGGAGTATGGCTTTGATCGCAGTCTGACGAATTTTGAAGGGCTTGGCCCGCGCGTCCTGCCACTAAATGATGCCTTCAATGGAAAGCCCGCGAAAAAGCACGATCTGGGTTCCGCGGGATTGGGGAAAGGTCCCATCCGATGGGCCAATCGTTCAGAGATCACCAGAGAGTTCGTGGCGGATGCGATTCAATTCATCCAACAGGCGCAGAGCGACGGTAAACCTTTCTATTTGAATCTCTGGCCGGATGATGTGCATTCTCCCTTCTTTCCGCCAAAGAGCTTGCGGGATTCAACGGACGAGAGCAAGCGGTCGCTGTACTACGCGGTCCTTCAGGCGATGGACCAGCAATTGGGGCTTCTGCTTGACCATGTGAAAAACGACGAGACTCTTCGCAGGAATACTCTGATCGTTGTCGCGTCGGACAACGGACATGAAGATGGTGCCGGGATGTCCGAGCCTTTTCGAGGCGGGAAGACGTGGCTTTATGAGGGTGGTATTCGTTCGCCATTGATCATTTGGGCGCCGGGCCTCGCGGCGAAAGAGAAGGCTGGGACGATCAACACTGATGCTGTTTTGTGTGCACTGGATCTCAACCGATCATTGATGGTCATTGGAGGAGCGTCGATCGAGAGTGGTGCAGTGTGTGATGGGGAAGATCTTTCGGCATTGTTGTTGGGCAGGAGTCCAACCGGGCGGCAGGCTCCGATCTTCTGGCGTCGTCCACCGGATCGCCCTGGCTCAGCGGAACACGACAATCCGGATTTGGCTGTGCGCGACGGGAAATGGAAGTTGTTGATCAATTATGATGGCACGACGCCTCAGTTGTATGATCTTCAGACTGACCAATCAGAGACCCGGAATATTGCCAGTAAGCACTCTGACGTAACTTCGCGATTGACGGAATTGGTCTTCCGATGGAATGCGGAGTTACCTGTCGATGCTGGAGATCCGGCTTTTCGTCCGTAGTTGATGCAAGTGCTATGGAATCGCGGCGGCATGGCGTTTCGCTTTGGGATCCCCTGCGGCATGCATGAGGCCTGATTCATCAATCAGAATCATGATCGGATGAGCAATCGGGGAAGGAACTATGCCAACGAGATGTCCTCGCTTCGCAAGATCACTGCGGACGGCTTCTGAGATCTCTTCATTGACCTTCAGCTCACCTCTGCCAACAAACGCTGCATTGCGGTCAGGGTCTGGATTAAACGAATCCTGATGATGATTGGTGTGAAAGCGAGGAGCTGTGACGGCATCCTTGGGAGTCATGCCGAATTCAATCGTATTGAGCAGAACGTTCAGCGTCGTTTGATCCTGGACATCTCCTCCGGCCACACTGATTGCGATGACTGGTTTGCCATCTTTTAACACGAGCGTTGGAGTCAGAGTGATTCGGGGCCGCTTTCCTGCCATGACATGGTTGGGATGATCGGGTGATGTGTTCATGCTGCGAACTCGATTACCAGTGTTAACGCCGGATGGCCCCGGTGTGTTGGTCAGCATGTTGCAACTTGGCGTGGCTGCGATCACGTTACCCCAACGGTCAGCGACGACGCAGGTTGTTGTGTCTTGTTTTGGGATTTTGTTGGTTTCATTTGTCGCGGAAGCGTTTGTTTTGAGAGCACGCATGCTGATCGGATCGCCCGGCTGGCGATCCATTGATGCATGTTGCAAATCGATCAAGGGGCGTCGAAGTTGTGTGTAGTCATCAGACAGCAACTGATTCATTGGGACCTCACCGAAGTTTGGATCGGTGTAGTATTCGTCGCGGTCGGCGTACCCCAGTTTCATCGCTTCGGTAATCGTGTGAATATAATCGGCAGACAGGTGCCCCATTGATTTTAGTGGAAAGCCCTCAAGCAACCTCAGGTTTTGGCAAAGCACCGGTCCCTGAGTCCACGGCCCACACTTGTAGACGGTGTAGCCTCGATAGGTTACGAAAACGGGATCTTCCACGAGAGTTTTCTGGGCCGCCAGATCGGCTTTCCGAAGGAATGCGCCAGTCGCGATATACCATGCTTCGAGTTCATCAGCCACATCGCCGATGTAGAATCGATCGCGTGCAGCGGACAGTTTCTCTTCTCGAGTTCCCGAGGCGGACTGTTCCGCCGCCACCAGTTTTCGAAGTGTGATCGCCAGGTTGGGATGCCATGGTTCTTTGCCGCGATCCAGCAGGGTCAGTGTCGGAGTGACGGCTTGTTCGAACGAGATAGTGCCGTGCAGTTTCAAAAGAGTGACGACGAGGTCAATGACTCCCGGCACTGGTGCAGCCTTCATGCTGCCCTTCCAGGGAATGCCGTTCTTGTAGAACCACTCGATGGCGGCCGGATCCATTGGTGCACCGCCAACACCGCTCAGCGTTTTGACTTGCCGCGACTTTGCGTCATAAACAATGACTGGCACTTCGCCCCCAATTGCGAAAGATCCATAATCAGTGACCGCCAACGCCAGGATCGTTGCCGCGGCCGCGTCAGCTGCGTGACCGCCACTATTTAGAATTGAAATTCCTGCTGCGACGGAATCCGGATGACCCGCAGCGACTGCACCATTCCTCCCCGTTGCATTCCAGGAAATCTCCTGTCCCGGTAGGGGACTGAGATGGCTAGTGAGCACCATCGCCAGGGCAACGAGGAACCGGGGTGCAAGTTTCATTTGAGTCTGCCTTTTGCTTGTTGCGACGAATGGCTGCAAGATTCCAGGATCGACCGGATCATGGCAGGATCGTGCCCAACTTCCACCTCCAGTCACCATTTATGAGAGGGTGCGCGAGAGAGTTCCGCCGAGAACAGGTCTGACAGAATAGTACGCCAAATTCTTGGATCTTCTCGCCGAACTGGCCGTGGGGCAAAAGGCCAGAGAACCACAAGGAAGCCTTGGAATGTTGATCACGGCGGAACGGGAAATTACGTTGGCACATCGGAAATGTTCGCCCCTCAGGGCATTCCGACGGGGATTCAACCTGAAATTCCTGCTCCCAAGTCCGAAACTTGCTGCATTTCCGACTCGAACATTCCGAACTTCAACGCTACACTCCGCGATTCATTTTGGACGTCATTCAGAGAAACTGATCAGGCGTTCATGTTCCGGGCTGAGTATAGTCTGGCGATTTCCTGTTGGCAGAAGTTGGTTGAGGACGGTTTTCAGATGTTCGCTGTGATTGAAGACGGTAATCGTCAGCATCGTGTACAGGAAGGCA
>JBPOIW010000064.1:0-102084 GCA_052034165.1 Planctomycetota bacterium
GAATCCCGTCGACGTAGCGACGGGTGAACCTGACGCCCGTCGCACCGTCGACGGGAACGCCCCCCAGAGATCAATGTATGGTTTTTAATTGTTGCAACGCCTTCTCGTAGTCGTCCGGATGATTCAAGTTCATCAAAGTCGACAACGTTGGATCGAATTCTCGCAGAGATTCCACATGGACTTCGATGGTGTCGACTTCATCGAAAAGGAATCTCGGGCGGAGTCGATTGGCATTCAATAATTGCTGAACTGTTGTGAGAACTCGCGGACGATAAACGGCCGCCAGCGGATGGTGAAACTGTCCTTCCACGGGAACGGCGATTTCATGATTCCCGAGGTGATTGAACATTGCACGGACAAAACCTGTCACCATCAGTGGCACATCACAACTGGTCGCGTAGACGGCTTCCACGTGATCGGGCATGGCTTTCAGACCGGCGGCCAGTCCCTCCAGCGGTCCCCGTCCTGGGTTTTCATCGCAAGCGACACGAATCTCTGGCGGCAGTGGCGGGAGAATTTGTCCGGCTGCGGATACCACAACAATGGCTGAAGAATCGACCACTTCGGAGAGTAGTCGAACAACACGCTGCAACATGAGTTCAGGGCCAAATGGCAGCGACGCTTTGTCTCGACCCATGCGGCTGGATTTGCCTCCACACAGAATAATCGCGCCTTTTTTCGAAGCATCTAATTGATGTATGGAAACTGACAATTGTGTGAAATCCATGGAGAAGTTAGTGTCCCGAAACTTGTCTGGCGACTGGTCACGATTTTAGAGGATCCCGGGATTCATGGCGATCACATTGACATACACCGCAGAAACGTCTGTACCGGTGGAGATTGAAGGATTGACTCCGGACTGGGTCTGTGACAAGTCGCTGGCGGAAATTGAGCGATTTGAAATCTTCCACGGTAACCGTCGAATTCCGCTGGCGGAAATGTTTTCCGTTTCTGGCGATCCGACAGATGCGGACATGGAATTTATCGGCAACTTTGCCGGTGTGCACTGGATCGGTGCGCACATGAAGAAGGGCTCGGTACGAGTGGTCGGAAATGCTGGCCGACATGTGGGCAGCCAGATGGCTGGCGGCAGCATCGTCGTGGACGGAAACGCCGGTGGCTGGGTCGGTGCGGAGATGCGGAAAGGTTTGATCCATATCCGTGGCAATGCCGGACATCTGACCGGAGCCGCCTACCGAGGATCAACCAAAGGCATGACGGGTGGAACCATTTTGGTCGATGGCAATGCCGGAAACGAAATTGGCCTAACGATGCGACGAGGTCTGATTGCCATCGGAGGTTCAGCCGGCGATATGTTGGGGTTCAATATGATCGCCGGAACGATTGCCGTCTTTGGGGAATGCGGAATTCGCCCGGGGGCAGGAATGCGAAGAGGGACATTAGCACTCTTTGGTCCGAATCCTCCTCAGTTGCTTCCCAGCTTTCGATTCGCATCGACCTATCGACCTCAAGCGGTTCGGCTGATGTTGCGAACGCTCAAGGATGCCGGATTCTCGCTTGATCCAGCTCTGCTTGACGCAAGTGTCGATCTCTATCACGGAGATCTGGTTTCAGTAGGACGAGGTGAGATCCTGTTCCTGCATCGTGAAGTTGCGTAGTTGTCAGCGCCTCGATTTCATGAGCCGCCCGGCGTTCGCGGTCCGATAAATTAGTCGCATCCTGCGGGCTGCTGTTTACCGCCCAGCGGGAGGCGCCGGCCAACACAAAAAGCCGGCGCCTCCGGCTGGGCGGTAAACGAAGAAAATCAACAGTCTGTGAGCCGCCGGTTGTTTTGAAGCGGAAAGAACCGAACGCAAACGCGTTCCGGCTGATGAACTGAAGGCTGTCCCTATCTGCCGCGAGTCTCATAGTGTCGCTGTTCGCCGTCCGGGCCGATCTGGACAGTGTAGGACTTACCAACTGGTGCGATCGAGGCTTTAACCCACTGTCCCTTGCAGTCAGCGGTTGGAGCTGTATTGGCGATGAATTCCGATGGGGCCTGAAGTTTTGGGTCGAGATCGACGTTGCGATGCAGCTGGTACCAGTCCTTCAGTGACTGAACTTCTTTCAGGGTTTTCATGGTTTGTTCTGCCCCGCCCTTTTTGGGGCCGTTGCACATGACGGCCACGACAGGATCGATGGCCAGAACCAGAGCCGGATTATTGCTGACCGGCAGACCGTGATGTGTCACCATAAACAGGTCGACTTTACCCACGGGATTGAGTGGTGTGACCAGCTTTGCTTCCGTGTTCCAGGTCAGATCGCCACAGGTCAGGAACCTGAAATCTCCGAAGGAAAACAAAAGGCTCAGGCTGGCGGAATTATCGCTGGGATCATCTGGCTGAGGTTGATGACGATCGACGAATGGATTCGCTTCCCCAACGCCACTCAGGACTTCTCGCCCCGACGTCATCACCTTGACCGCCAGTGGAGTCTTTCCCGATTTGAGCGGCAGGGAATCTCCGACGTGCAGCGCTTTGGAAGCGTTTTGAGAAGCTGCGCGGTAAGCGGCGATGCGATCCGGATACTGAGGATCCTCGGCCAACTCATCCGGGATACCTCGATCCCAGAACTGTCCGATTCCAAACTTCGCTGCGAGGGCCGCATGATTGCCGAAGTGATCCAGATGCCAGTGCGAAACGACCGCATGGTCAATCCTGCTGAGTCCAGCGACATCTTTCGCCACGTGAATGATTCTGTCGAGGTCACGTGCCTGATTGTCCGGATAGCCAGAGTCGATCAGAACAGACTCCTTCAGCGGCGTCACAATTAAAGTTGCCGCGCCGCCCTCGACATCAATGAAGTACAGATCCAGAGAGCCTTCATCTGCCGTGGCATGCTGATTGATCAGGACGGCCATTGCGATGGCGATGGAAACAAGTCGATGCATGGATGAAACCTCGTGTGAGCAGTGGGAGACATTTGTGCCATACGGACTGTTGCCTCTTCTCTTGTGGTCTGAGCTTGACCTCGCAACAGAGTCAGTAACAGTCCGGAATGGATCTCTCCCACTATACACGGGCTCATGTTTGGCGTCAGTTGATGACGCCATTCGCCTCCATGATTTTGTCACGCCTGCTTCATCAAAGGCCAATGCTGTGGCAAGACTTTGATTTTCGGGTAGGGTGGGCATTCTTGCCCGTCGAAGCCCAGTGGGACAAGAATGTCCAAACTACATCTTAGGGTTTGATAATGCACTGGGCGTCTTGCCAGGCTTTACGGTCTATTCAACCGGAATCTCGATCGGGTGCTGGCTTGGATCGGTGATAGTGCCGCGGCGGCCAGGTGCGGGCTTACTTGACAGTTCCTGTGCCGGTTTTGGTTTGGCCGTGGTGTCGCCTTTGAAGTAAACAACACCATCGTACTCTTCAGACTCCGTTGCAGACTTTGGGCGTGTCAGAGGTGGAGCCGAAGCCAGGCTCGCATCAGTGGACTTGGTTTTTGTCGCCGATGAGGGCCCGAAATGCAAAGTTCCGGTCTGTTTGTTCGAAGCTTCAGGCTTCGGCAGAGGTTCTTCTTCAGTGAGGTCGAGACCTTCGAGTGGCAGCTCTGCGGTCTGAGTCTCCTTTGGCTTTCCATAGGACTGCAGCGTCAGATTTCCCGCTCGTTTTCCTGTGCCGCTTCCCACGGCTCTGACAACTCCTCCGTCAGTTTCCGTTTTGTCGTTAAACCGAGCTTGCTGAATTCCCCCCGTGGGATCGTTCAGGAATTGTTGAGCAATGACCTGGCGAAGGGTTTTGCGAAGTTCGAGCTGAGTTCCGTCGGGCTGTTTGATTGAGACTTCATCAATCAGCCACGAGGTGTTTTCTTTCAATAACAGGACTGTTACAGGCGGCTGTCCTGCACTTGCCAGCTCAATCCTTGCTCGTTGCTCTGTTGATTGAGTTCGCTGAACCGGCATGCGCAGCAGTTCCGGCAAAGCCTCGTACTCTTCAGGAACAGCCGGGAGATTGCTCCAGACCAGACGGTTAAAATCCAGAGAACTGTTCTTTCTGATCGACTGGATGTCCTGATTCTCCCAGGCATTCGCCAATTCAATGACAGGTACGGTCAGCATCAACTGCGTTCGCAGAGAAGCGACCCCGGCAGATGGATCCGGGTACTGAATATCTTCAACTTTCAGGTCACCGTTTTCGTCTCTCATCAACACACTGCAGATTTGCCCATTCGCTGACTGGAACTCAAGTTCGGTCACTTCGCCGCGAACCTGACTGTTCTGAAGGCTCATTTCGCCAGCAGGAATTCCTGTCAGCGGCAAGCCATCCATCAGCGAGGGGTTAATATGACTCCAGACGGATTCGACAAGATCTCTGGTTGAAATCTGTCGCAACATCGGGAGGTCATGAGACTGAAGAGCCGACAGAAACAATGCGCCTCGTGCGGGGGCAGTGAATGCGGACTTCAGAGTACGTTGCTGCTGTGTCTGACGGTCATAAATTGTGACGTCTTCAATAATAAATTCCGCCTCAACGGCGGCAGTGACGGGGCGTTTCCTGTCATCTTTGGCGTCGGCAACATCAGGAGTTGTCAGATCAATTCGCACAACGTTGGCATCGTCCGGAATCATGACAGTCAACTGTCCGGCGAACGACTGGATCTCAAAGTCTTTCGGAGCAAATTCAGGCGAAGGCAGCTTGATCATTGTCAAATCACCAACACTGATTGCATTCCGGAAGAACTTTTCTTCTGTTAGTTTCTGCAGACGCTCCTGATTGTTCTCCTGATACGCCGCGAGAAAGTCGGTCACCGCATTCATGGCTCGGGCCTGACGAAGAACTGAGCCCGGATGGTCGTCAGATTTGCGTTTGCGAATTTCAAGATCGGAGACCAGCCATTTGTCGTCCTGACGCGCGACCTTCAGGAGCATGAAGCCGTTCTTTGAAGGCATCTTGACGACAGCGTCAGACTCATTCATCTGGGCTTCAGGACGGCGAGCCATTCCGGATTCGTATTCGGCGGAGATCTGAGCGATCATCTGCTGCAGCCATGGCTCGGGCAGCTTTTCAAGTGGTCCTCGGAGGTCTGAGTTGACAGCCTGAAGAACGGCACTGCGATCGGCGGACTCCCAGGTCTTGAGGAACTCACGGATTGTCAGCAGAAGGTCCATCACTTCGACGGATGACTTTGTGGCTCGAGTGCCCTTCTTCTGCTGCCGCAACATCACATCGTCCACAACCCAGCGGTTCTTCACATCATCCTTGACAACGATAAACTGGTATTTGGTGCCTTCTTTTTCTTCTTTGGCCACGACTTCAAGGCGTTTATCTTCCAGCTCTTTGGATTCGACAACTTCCAGTTTTGTTTTGGGAAGGTTCAGGATTTCCAGGTCCTTGAAGGCATCCGCAGATCGCATTGCCTTTTGTTCGAATCGAGTCGAAACAATTCGACGAAACGCTGCTTCGTTGTTTTCCGCAATTGCGTCTGTAAACAGTCCGACGACGCGCTGTTCTGTCCCGTGGCCGTCCATAATCGACGGTTTCAGGTTGGACGGCTTCAGCATCTCCGTGTTCAGCAGCGAACTGGCACATCCTGTCGCCGACACACTGAGGCCACCGGCCAGCATCAGAACTATCGAGAGTCGATAAGAGCGGAGCATAAGAACACTCCTGCCAGCTCATCAGCGGATCGATCGCAGGCGATCAGAGTCCAAATGGCCGGACAGACAACGAAAGGGATAGGAAAACTGACGGATTTCGGACACACCGTTCAGAAGGAGTGGCCGAAGTTTCGTCGGAGGGATCAACAAGACGGGATGAATTCCAGGCGGACCATGCCACGCGAACGCGCAGAGTGTGGTCGAGTGTTGAGGTTGTCTCAGTTCTGTCCCTGGCGGTCAACAGGCGTCAGGGAACTGAACGCCGGTTGACGGACCAGCCAGAAGCGACGAGTCACTTATTCCGGCGAATTCAGCAAGTTGTCCACAGAATCTGCGAACTGCTGGCAGTGTTTGTGGTGAGCACCGGCAAAATCTGCAGAATTGATGTTCACGCTGTCCAACGAGAGCAGCCGTGTTCTGTTTGCGCCGCGTCCATTCACGAACCAGGTGAACCGCGTCGGGGCCCGATCCGGAAGGTTCCTTCCTGGACCGCGGTTGGTGTTATCAGGCGATGAGTTCTTCGATCACAGAACCACCAAACTGACTGAGCTGTTTGAATCGTCCTGCGTGGTAGTACGTGAGACGATTGTCATCGAGTCCCATCAGTCTCAGCAGCGTGACATGAAAGTCGCGAACGTGATGGACGGTTTCTACCGCCGTCATGCCGAGGTCGTCGGTTGCTCCGATAGTGTGCCCGGCTTTGCAGCCGCCTCCGGCGAGCCAGATTGTCATGGCGTTCGGGTTATGATCGCGGCCGTACGCAGTGCCCTGACGAACTCCGTTGTCGGGAGTTCGTCCGAATTCGCCACACCACACGATGAGCGTACTCTCCAGCAACCCACGTTGTTTGAGATCCTGAATCAGCGCAGCGATGGGCTGGTCGACGCCTCGAACCAGATTTCCATGGGCGCGTTCGATAAAGTCGTGACTGTCCCAGGTGCCGTTATACAACTGCACGAATCGAACGCCTTTCTCGACCAGTCGTCTCGCCATCAGGCACTTCTTCGCGAAGGCATCGGTTGAAGCATTACCAATGCCGTATTGATCCAAAGTTTGTTTCGTTTCGCCATCCAGATTCAGAATCTCTGGGACCTGCATCTGCATGCGAAAGGCCAGTTCATAGTTCTCCATCCGAGCCGTCAGATCATCGCGATCGGGATGCGACACTGCGTATTCTGAGTTCAGTGCCGCAATCAAATCCAGGTTCTTTCGCTGCCGTGGTTGAGTGACCCCGGCAGGAGGTTTCAGATCCAGAATTGGTGACCCTTTGGCTCGCAGCGGGGTTCCCTGAAAACTGGCAGGCAGATAACCGTTGCTCCAGTTCGCAGCGCCGCCCTGTGGATAGCTGACTTCCGGCAGGACGATGAATCCTGGGAGATCATGATTGACTGAACCCAGGCCATAGGTCACCCACGCGCCGATGCCGGGGTCTCCGCCGAAGCGGTTTCCGCAGTTCATTTGATACATGGCCGTCGGATGATTCACGCTGTCCACCGTACAGCCGCGATAGAAACAAAGCTCATCAGCGACGCCAGCCAGATGCTTCCAGTTTTCCGCCATATCAGCGCCGGACTGTCCCGCTTTAATGAACTTGAAGGGACTGCGGACGTAGTAGCGTCGACCGCTTTCCATGGCCGACTTCTGTTGGCCCTCGCGGACAAACTCTTTCAGATGCATCTCATCCAGAGTCGGCTTGGGATCGAACGTATCGATATGAGAAGGTCCGCCCTCCATCATCAGAAAGATGACATTCTTTGCCTTGACCTGATAATGTGGCTCTTTAGGTTTGGTCGTGTTGTTGGGCAAATCCCTGGCCAACAAAGAAGTCAGCGCGACGCTGCCCAGACCGGCGCCAAGTCCATACAGGAGCTCACGTCGCGATCGTTGTGAATACGCCGTTGCTGGTTTTTGGAAGTTTAATTCAGTCGACATAAGCGAACTCGTTTGAATTAAAAATGGCGAGGCAAACGTCAGCCAGTGCGCGAGTGTGACGATCAGCGTCGTGGGGCTGCAGGTCCGGCACGAACTCTGCGTTGGAGTACAGTGTTTCCATATACGTGAAGCGGTCGCCAGTATTCTCTTCGACGGCTTCTCTTCGGATTTCCAAAGGAGGCTTTTCGGTTGGCGGAACAGCCTCTTCGATCATTGCTTCGATTGTTTTCCAGTGCTCGAGACAAAGCGCCAGCTCCTGTGGGCGAGGCATTCGTGAGAGTGCTCGTTCAAAGCACTCCGTGATTGCCGCTTGATCGCTGTCTGAATCTTTGATGGCTCGATGAGCCAACGCCAGGGCTCGGTCGTGGACGGTCTTGCCGTTCAGCAGGCTGAAAACCTGAGGAGTAATCGCCGAGGCTTCTCGCCGCTCACAGGAGAAGTCCGGTGCCGGTGAATTAAACACTTCCAGAAACGGATCGGTGAGACCTCTGAGCTTAAGCGAGTACAACGAACGCCGATGCCGTTGCGATGGAAGAGGATTGGGAACCCAGGCGGAGGCGAACGTTCCCATGACCTGGCGAGGTTGCAAAGCAGCCTCCGGATTGATTTCCGGACGTTTGGGAATTCCGCCGATGTCTCGGTTCAATTCGTCTGTTGCGACCAGCATGGCGTCGCGAAGTTCTTCGCCCGTGAGACGACGGGGCGAGAAAACTGCGTACGAAGATTGTTCCGGATCTTTCTCTGCGAGAATCGATGGTTCCGGATGCTGACTGCTTCGGCGATACGTCTCCGAATTCATCAGTAGTCGATGCATGGCTTTCACAGACCAACCTTTGTCAACGAATTCGGCTGAGAGCCAGTCGAGCAGTTCCGGATGAGTCGGACGTTTGCCAGTGCTGCCGAAGTTGTTGGGGTTGCCGGCAATAGGCTGATTGAAGTGCCAGAGCCAAAGGCGATTGACCATCGTCCGCGTTGTTAGCGGGTTGTCCGGGCTGGCAACCCAATTCGCGAACGGCAAACGGCGACCCTCGACTTCTGTGGGGATATTCGGTGCTGGAACACATGAAACGGCACTGAGAATGCCGGGAGATACCGGGGCTTGTTTGGAGAACGGATCGCCACCAGAGAGCACGCAGGTTTCTTCAAGTTCTCCGGCAGACATGCTGTTGGCCGGCATTCGCAGCGGAGCATTGACTGACCTAAGTTCAGGTGTTCGCCCGTTATACACTGACAACGCAAAAGGTTGGTACCGTTCCTGTTCCCAACGAAGTCGTTCCAGTCCCTTTCGAGCTACTCGTTCCAGGCCGAACTGCGCAGGAGTGAAGCCTACGAGCTTCGGAGGAAACTCGTCCTCTGAAACGCCATCTTTCAGCAATTGGCCCCGTGCAGCACCGAAGATGTCCGAGAATTCTTTTTGCTGCTTTGCTGATGGTCGGTTCCGAGCTTTTTCGACGGCCGCCTTCCAGAGCGTTGAGTTTTTACCAATCTCGTGAAACCACTGGTCTGCGTTTGTCAGCAGAGTCTGGTCAAGTTCCTGCAGCGTTCTGATGTACTCGTCGCGACGCTGTGCGAGGAACCGCTGTTCTTCAAATCCCGCCTTGTTCTCCTGAGGCAAAAATGCGGCGGGAAGTTCTGCCAGTTGAGTTGTCGCGAAGACGGCCTGAATGGAATAGTAATCGCGCGTTGGGATCGGGTCGAATTTATGATCGTGGCACCGAGCACACTGCAGAGAGTGAGCAAGGAAGGTTTCGCCGACGCTGTTGACAACATCATCAAGGAATCTTTGGCGAGCGACTTTGGCGACTTCCATGCCGGTCAATTCCCCCGGACCCATTCTCAGAAAACCCACGGCGATCTGCATTTCCGGGTCGCCGGGATGCAACTCATCGCCGGCAATCTGTTCTCTGATAAACTGATCGTATGGTTTATCGTTGTTGAACGCGCGAACAACGTAATCACGATATCGCCACGCGTTGCCTCGCTCGTAGTCATTGGCGAATCCACTGCTGTCGGCATAACGGACGACATCGAGCCAATGCTGAGCCATTCTTTCTCCATAATGCGGAGACTCCAGCAGGCGATCGACCACTTTGGAGAATGCGATTTCGTCCGAGTCAGGATCCGCGAGAAATGTCCGGGCAAGTTCAGGTTCCGGAGGAAGCCCCGTCAGATCAAAGGCTGCGCGGCGGATCAGTGTTCTTCGGTCAGCGAGCCCGGCGGCAGTCAATCCAGCGGGCCATTTCGCGGCGATGAAGCGATCGATCGGATTGCGGCTGCGCGTTACTGCTGAGTCTATTGATTCCGCGACATCCGGTATCGTTGGACGTCTTACGGGCTGATAACCCCACAATGGATTCGAGTTCGGATCGTTCTTCGTGGCGTTCTGGCCCTGCCCCGAGTTAACGGCGAAGAATGCCAGACAAAGGAGACAGATCACACATCGCATGCGAAGGTCCTTCATATTCATCTCGACTGCGCTGAGACCTGGCTGATCCAGAGACAGTCCGTGCGATCAAGCTCTAACCCCGGAACCCGTCCGCGTCTCAGTAGAGGCGTTGAGCCGGACTCTATCAAACAGCGGGTCATTTCCACAGTTTGAGGAGCGATCACTCAGGGGTTTGAAAACTCAGACTGCCTCAGTGCGGCAAAAAGAACAGCGTTCCTGCAAACCAAACCCGGTTTCCAGGAACGCTGCTTTAAGACTGCTGGCAGAAGAGATCGGCCGCTGACAAATTTATTCGATCATGAGACTGTTGAAGTCCATTTCATCAAAGTCACTGCTCGGCGCTTCCTGGTCCGGAGAGAGCCGTGGTTCCGTCGGAACTTTGGGTTCAGGCGGTGCATCGAGCAGGCGATTGTGATCTGTGCGTCGTGATGACAATCTCACGGCCATCGCCGTCGGCTTTCCAACTTTCCTCGGCGCTGCTTCCGGAGTTGCAGGAGCGACAGCAGCGGGGGTCGGAGGAACTGGCCCCGTTGGCTTCGGTGCTGGTGGAGGTGTCGGTGCGACAGGCGGCACTGCTTTGGCGAAGACTGAATCGTCAAGCACAAAGTCCATGTCATCGTCAGCGCTGGCTGCGACTGGTTCTGGAAGTTTCGCGGCAGGATTCACCGGTGGTTTTGATCCCGGTTTTCCAGCTGCAGGTGCTTGAGGTTCAGGACGGTTTGCCGAGGCAGGCTTTTGCACTGCAGGCTTTGGTGTTTCCGCCACTGGTTTGGCTGGCGATTTTCCGGACTGCTTTTGTTTCGCCGATGACTTTGCAGGTGGAACGGCTGACTTCTCTGCAACAATTGGCTTTTTAGAGACGGCAGGCGTTCCGAGTTCAGGATTGGAAGCCACAGGCGTCGCTGGAGGCTGAGCATCGCTGACGGGTGTTGTGACCAAAGGCGTTTCTGCCGGGGCCACAGCAATTACAACGGACTCCGCAACAGGAACAGGTTTCACTTGGGAATTGGTCGGTTCCGGAGCATCCATCTTGGTTGTGAACTCGGCGCCATCAACAGTCGCGACTTCTGAAGTCAAAGCATCAGGCACGGCTGGTGCAGCAGTTTCAGTCGAGGATGTTGAAGCGGTCCCTTCAGCGATCACTTCTTTGATCGCTTCGACTTTGATCGCTTCGGCTACCACTGGAGATTCTGAAACGATGGCCGCCGTTTGTGCGGCATTCGCTTCCGCTGTCTGCAATTCTGGAACAAGTAGGTCGGCAGGGGCAGTCGTTGTTTCGAACGCAACAGTCGGCGATTGTTCGACCACCGCAGGCGTGCTGATCACAGGTTCGCCAACAGCTGGAGCCTCCTGAATCGCAGGTTCGATCGTATCGATGGCCGGCACAGCTTCAGAAACAGGCACCGTGTCAGAAACAGGAACAGCTTCAGAAACTGCCGGTTCAAGGGCAGGAGTCGCGATTGCCGGATCCTGCTGAGCCACCTGGGGCGATGTAATAAAATCGACTTCTGGCGAGGCGTGGACAGTGGCGAGCCACTGTTGAGAGGGCCAGCTAAATGGGCGGAATCGATCGGCTGCTCCAGTTTGATCGCGATAGAGGATGGCTCGTCCCGGCGACAAAGAGGCGGCTGCCGGAGTATCAAGCAGGCTGGAAGAGTCCGTTTGATTGAGTCGGAACGCGATGCGAGAATCAAACTCCCGCAACAGCGAATTGGACAGCCATCGCATGGCATTACTGAACGTGTCAGACCAAACAATCACATGAATGCCAACCAGCGGACCCTTACGAATCAACTCGCCCAGTTGCGAAGCGGGCGTTGTGGATTTGGTGGCTCCAAAACCACTCATCCCGAAATCATCTTCGTCACGACGCAGGGAGCGGAACTGTCCAATGTTACGAACCGCAAGAATGATGGTCGGCGAGTTTGATCCATCACCTGCGGCTTCACGAGCGGCCAGTTCCGCTGATAACTCAGCAACAGTGGCATCGGCCTCGGAGGCTTTCCGCAGGGAGAAGCGAGGGGCGACTTCCTTCGTGAACGCCGACGCAAATTTTTCCTGTGAAGCCTGATCCTGTCCATCATGCACCAGCACAAGTCGAGAAGCTCCCGCCCCGCCACTTCCTGCGGGCCCTGCGCAAATGCTGAGGATCGTCGAGGAGAGGATCGCATCCGCCAGATCGCCTTCCTGTCCCACGATCAGGACGTTCTGTCCGCCTGACCGCTGGAAACGAATGCACATCGGTTCGGAGATCGCAACGGGGTCTCCAATCCACGCAGGAACGCCATCCGCACTTGTGCGAGCAGATACAGACCGATTGCTGACCCATGCGTTCAGCGGTTCACATTCTTCAATTGTCGGAGCAACATTGCCCTCAAAAACAATCATGCGTCCCGGAGCTTTGTCAGCGTAATCCGGGCGCTGAGTCATCTCGTGAATCATGGATTCACGCTTCTCTTCATCCAGCCATGCGATTTGGAATGGATGATTGCCTTCGACCATTCCGTTCGCGTCGTTGTAGATGGCTTCGCCTGGCCGAGTCAGTTGGCGAGCGGCGCCGTTTTCTTCGCTAAGAATCAGATGGGCGTCACTTTCGCTGCACTGCAACGCAATTCGAACGGCAACTTGTCCGAGCGTGCTGCGAGCCAGTGAATAGGCGCCACCAAGAGTCTGTGATCCCAGCAGGACGTGGATACCGAATGCACGACCCTGACGGATGAGGCGGTCCATCAACAAGGCGGCTTTGGAAGAGACACGGTCTTCAGAAGTAAAGAACTCCTGAAACTCGTCAATCAGCAACAGCAGGCGAGGCATTTTCTCGTCAGGAAACTGTTTGCGGAACGAAGGGACATCCTGCACGCCTCGAACGCGGAACAATTCACCGCGTTCCTGTAAAACTTCGTCCAGCCGTTCCAGAACGCTCAGTCCGAATTCGCGATCACTCTCAATCGCCACGACTCGAGCATGCGGCAATTTGTTGGCGGCGTAGGTTCGAAACTCGACACCCTTCTTGAAGTCGATCAGATAAAACTGAACTTCGTCAGGACTATAATGCAGGGAGAGATTCGTAATCAGAATGTGCAACAGCGTCGACTTGCCGGAACCGGTCTTTCCGGCCACCAGAACGTGCTGGCTGGTTCCTCGACCAAGACGCATATACTGAAGCCGCGCCGCGCCCGCGCGGCCGATCGGGAAGTCAATTCCTTCTGCAGAACGGGATGTCCAGATCGCATCCGACTTGGGTGCGATCCGGTTAAAGGAAACCTCAACTCGTCGAGCATTGCGGGATTGTTCGCCAACGGCCCGTACAAGGCTGACGTAGTCGGCGGATTCAGGAGGAGCCAATGCTGAGAACTCGATAAAGTTGTCAGCCGATTCAGAGGCCACTGAAGCCACTGGCCTGGTGTCCAGAATGTCGTGGCCAGGCAGATTTTTTAATTTTTCCGCTGGACGGGCGGCCGGTGAAATTCCCGGCTGAACCAGTCCTTTGGCCACATGGAATTGAGTGCAGCAGTTCCTGAGATTGCTCACATCGAAAGAACGCGGCAGCGTCTGTTCAGGCGACCATGTGATGATGGCATGGACACCGCACCGAGGACCGCTCGTCAGAATACTGGTCAGCGCGCGAGCAGCTTCTTCGGTGAAGCTGTGTGGAAACCCGGCGACAACAACGAAGTGATAGGGTTCAGCGACTTCACCGGCCGCTGCGTTGTATTGTTCGATCGTTTCGAACTCGCTGCGAAGATACGTCTGGAAGACGCTCTCCATGTGTTCGGTGATTTTCTGCAATCGGTCGCGGATTTGAGTCGAGTCTGTCCAGATTCGATTGCTGATCAGCAGCTCATCGAAATCCGCCAGATGCATCAAAGCAGAGAAGCTCTGACCCAGCCCGACAGGATCGATCAAAGTGAACTGAACTCGCCCCGGAGCAATATGAGTCAGAAGACGCAGCAGGATGGCACGGACAAATTCAAGAGCCGTTTCGCGACCAGCTGCATCGTGTTCAACAACAAGGGAAGTGTCACGAGGAAAATTCAGCAGACCCGGCAGCTCAAAAACAGTATCCGCGTCGATGCTGCCTTCGGCATCTTCTGGCGGCGCTGGCAGCAACACTTCCAGATCGCCGACGGGCAGCGTCGTCGGGAAAGTCGTAGGCGACGTCCAGCCTTTCGACTTCAGAGACTCCCATGAGCCAATGTCTTTGGCTCGTTCGTTGCTGATACGAGACAGTTCTGATGCAACCATTACGCCAGCACGCCATCGAGCCAGTGCGTTCGCTTCATCACTTGTCAGCTGCGCACGGCGTGCCGCGTATTCCTTTTCAATTGTTTCGAGTCCCTGAGCCAGTTCCGCATCGTGCTGACTGTGAATTCGAGCCAACTCCTGCGAACGCCAGTTCTCGACGGCAGTCTGATGACGAGACGTCTCGGTTTCGCCGTTCAACATTTGCTCATCAAACAGGCGAGACTGCCGAGCGACCTGTTCTGTATAGCTTTGGATCAGCTCGTTGACTTTGTCGTCTGTAATGGTCTGCAATTTGGCCGCGTGTTTTTCACGACGTTCGACCATTTCTGCCTTCCATTTGTCGGCGGCGGTCATCAACTGCTGAAGTTCCTGCTGGCTCTTTTGCGCCCAGTGGTTCGCGGCCGCAGTGGCATTGGAGGCATGAAGCAAAACGTCCTCGAATGCTCCCCGCAGTCCAGATCGAGCGAGGAGAGTCAGCACCGTGTTGATCAGAACTGCAGCGCCGAGACCGATGACTGCGGAAACTCCCAGCCATTCCCAGTCAGGCTTTGACAGCTCCGGGTTCACAAACTTCGTCAGGTCGGCACGCAATGCCGTCGAAGTGACTGTGACCACAACGAAAATGAGAAGTCCCAGTCCGAAGAGTCGCCAGCCAGCGATCCACTGAGGCAGCATCTGACCGTCGACTCGTCCTGCAGCTGCGAGTGCATAGTCCAGTTGTTCGACAGCGATCTGGCGACTTGTCTCGCGTCCCTTCAGCTCAACCACTGGCATTGGAAGCTGTTTGTCCATACCCGCATGACAATCGTCGAGGTACCTGGCTGTATGGTCGACTCGCGAATTCAGATCGGTCAACTGCTGTTCAATAAACGCTCTTTGCGTATTGAAGGATTCCTGCGCGCGTTCGGCATTTCGAACAGGAGTGTCTTCATTGGATTCATCACAGACAGACTGCAGAACCCAAAGTTCATTCTGAAGTTTCTGACGACACTCGGCTACATCCTGTTTGAGCTTTAAGTGCAGTGCTTCCAGTCGCCGTTCACGAGCTTCACTGGCAGACTCTCTCTGGCCAGCAACGTCGACGCTGGTCTGTTCGAGTCGGTTCCGAACTTCAACGGCCAGCAGTTCAATGTGCTGCTTCGTTTCTGTTTCAAGACGTGACTTCAGGCGAGAAATGGCATCGGAGGATTGTGAGTCCAGTTCAAGAAGCTGAGCTCGAATCTTCAGAACTGCAGCTCGAGCTTCGACGCAACGGATCTGGAGTTTCTTCAGTTCAGAGATTTGTGTTTCGAGAATCAGATCTTCCAAATTCATGATCAGGCTTTCGCGGAAGTCAATTCGTGATGGCTGGCATCAACCGGCACTCCGCGGAACGGGGCCTCCTGACCCGGAACACGAAGTTACTGTCGTCGTCGGAACAGGCAGTCCCCATGGGAGGAACTGCGTTCAGTGCCCCTGACAACAGTGATTCTCGGAGATTTTGCCAGTATTTGGCAGTCTTCTAAGGTCCAAAACGCTTTTCACAAACGAAAATCATTCTCGTTCCGGGCAGAATCTGAGAAAGCTACGCTGACTTTGAGAGGCGTAGGAGCACCTGGGCAAAGATGAACATCGTTTTACCAGCGCGCAGCGTCAGAGTCATTAAAAAGCGTATAACCAGCGAAATCAGGCCGCGCGCTGCCCAAGAGGCTCATTGGCCCCGTTCGTCTGCATGGTAGGGACCGGTGTCTGCGTCGGCTGAATCAACTCAGGGGGGGCGAGCGTCGAGGAACGTCGCTGGCCCAGAAAACGGCGTTTCAAGCGACTTGAGCTGAAACGATTTGCGAAATCAATCAGGCCCGGTACGAACCGCTTGAGCTGAAACAGAAGATGAGCCAGCGGCGTGATCAGAACCTGCCGTCGGTCTCGTAGAATCGCCCTGAGAGTCACCGCTGCAACCCGTTCGGGCGTCGCACACAGCCATGCGGGAGGGTTTGGAACTTTTCGTTCGGCACGACCCGAAATGCCGTCTTCGTAAAGTCGTGTCTGCACGGGGCCTGGACAGATCGCAGTGACGCCAAGACCACGACGACCGTACTCCGCTCGCAAGGCTTCCGTGAATCCAATCAGGCCAAACTTGCTCGTGTGGTAAGCAGAGAGTCTTCCGCCAGCAACCAGACCGGAAATGCTGCACATGTTGACGACATGAGCATCTGGTCGCTGCAAAAGAGTTGGCAGCATCTGTTGAGTAATCCGGATGGGGGCCAGAAGGTTGATCGACATGACCCAGTCCCATTGGCTCTGTGACATGTTTTCTGTGGGACCGTAGTAAACCACTCCCGCATTATTAATCAGCAGATCAATTCCACCGCTGGCTCCCATAGCCGCATCAACGACTTCCGGGATTGACTTGCTGTCCGAAAGATCGCACTGTCGCGTCCAAACGCGAACTCGAGTCGACGCCAGTTCCTGCTCCAGGCTTCGCAGTCCAGCTTCATTCATGTCGACAAGGTACAGGTGACAGCCCTGAGCGGCCAGTGCTTTTGCGATGGCTCGCCCAATCCCTGAGGCGGCTCCTGTGATGAACGCATTGCGATCTTTAATTGACTTCATGGCATCGTCCCTGATGAAAACTGGATCGCCTGTCCTGCGGCGACAATCCTGATGATATCTGTTTCTTGCGAACTTCTGTATCGAGGGCGTCATTGCCCCTGAGGAGACTGTTGAAAATGTCTGAAACGATCCCACGGCTGTTATTCGCCGTGTTTTAGCAACGTCTCCAAGGTTTCCGGATTCATTGTGAACCCGCCGTGAGAGGCAACTAACCACGAGCATCGCGTCAGAAACCCAACTGGGCTTCATCGGCTTTCACCTACAAAATCATTGCTTTCGAGAACGCTTGAAAGGAATTGCACATCCTCGCGCAGGCACCCGTTGAGTTACAGGAAGTTCATTCTTCAATGCTGCCTCGATCGCCTGTTCAACATATCTTTCGGTCACCTGCGACGCATCTGTTTTGTCATCCATCGCTCCGACAAAAACGACTTTACGTTCTCCGTTCAGGACAAAAAATTCCGGCGTGAAATTAGCTCGATAAGCGTTCGCAACCTGTTGTGTTTCATCAATCAGATAGGCAAATGAGAATTTCTTTTCCGCTGCCCGCTGTTTCATCCTGTCGAGAGTTTCTGACGGTTTCTTATTCGCATTGATCGCCACGAGGACTACTCCCTGCGGATGGTCTGCATACTTCTTGTGCAGTTCAATCATTCTGTCTTCATAATCAACCGCGTACGGGCACGAATTGCATGTGAAGCACAGAACCACGACTTGCTTATCTTTCAAGTCCGCCAATGAATGACTTTTATCATCGATCCCCTTGAGATCTTTCCATTCCGGCGCGGAATCACCAATCTTAATTTCTGGTGCAGAGTCTTCCTGCGCCGTGGCAACTGAAACACAACACAGTACACCGGCAAAAAATGCCGCTGCGATTCTAAGGATCGCAAGTGATACGTCAGAACTCATCAGGCCAATCTCCATCTCCGTGTCATCGACTTCATTTTGAGACTGCTCCAGCGACTGGCAAAGAGGCCGCCAGGAATTCGCAGTCACATTTCAGGAAGCCAGAGAACCCTTCCAGCCCTCACGGCTTGAGGGCCTTCAACCTTGAAAGTATTCAATCCAGGGCTCCGTGAACCTTGCCATCCGCAGCCCTGTGCATCTGTTCTGTCAAAACCGGGGCCGTTGTGAACTCCGTCGCGCGATGGACGTTTACCGGATTCTGCTGGAGCCGCTCGCCAAAATCAATCCTCGTTTCTGGTCCCAGTTTCCTTTGAAAAGCCGACTTGAGTCAAATTCGAAGATTTATTAAGCCTGCTGAAGTTTCATTCTGTGACTGAACGTTCTGCGGCAAAACCTGCTTTCACCAACCGTGTTTTAGCCTGTGTTTCCTGCGGAATGGATGTCAGCAATGCAACGAACCATGTGGAAATCATCCGATCGTTTTGGTCATCAGAGTCGGACCTTCGATGATCTTCAGGGTCGATTCATACCTCCCAGTTTGCCGAGTCGTTTTTCCTTCAAGCGGCAGAGTTTGCCGGACTGTTACTTAGATCGCAGGGACTGCCGAATCATGTCTGAATGCAAAACGCGACTTGATATTTCGAGTGAAACTGATTTCCCTGAAGTCATTCCTGTTCATCGCCAACCCCTTCCCGGAGGCACTCCCATGTTGCGTGCATTCGTTACGGTTGTCCTGTATCCCATGACCCTCGCATGTAGTCTTTTCGTAACTGCAGATGCAGTCGCGCAGAGCACTGATTTTCCTTATGAAGCGAGAGTCGTTGCCGAAGAAACGTACGCCCGCAGCGGTGCCGGGGAAGCTTATTACCCGACTCAGCGACTTCCTCGCGAGTCGACGGTGGTTGTTCATCGCCATGACCCGGGTGGCTGGTATTCCATAGAACCACCTGAGGGCAGCTTCAGCTGGATTCCTGAACGCTTTGTGAAACGGCTGAGCAACTCGGAAGGTGAAGTCACAGAAGAGAACGTGGCTGCCTGGGTGGGCAGTGAGTTTGGTGACGAAACATCAGTCTTCCAACGCCGTATGAAAGCTGGGGAAAAGGTGACGATCCTCGGTCAGAAGCAAATTGATACGACCAGCGGGGTTCAGTCGATGTTGAAGGTTGCTCCTCCGACGAGAGAACGCCGGTGGATTCCCGGCGCTGCTGTTGTCCCTGTGGACGAGAACCTGCGACGAAAGCAGAATGCCGATCCCTACAAGGTGCCCGGCAACGCCAAGCTTCAGGATGGTGCGATTGTTACTCCCGGTCAGGCAAAGGAACGCACAGCAATGAACGGTCAAGGAGTTGTCGACGTTCCATTGCCGGCACCTAGTTCACAGTTGCAGAACCTGAGATCGTTGCGTCAGGAGCAGCAGCAGCTTGCAGAGATTGATCGACGATTCCGCGAAATGATTCTACAGGATGCATCGCGATGGGATCTGGACTCAATCGAGAACCAGTATCGTAGTCTTCAGACCGCGTCGACTCATAAGCCAATCTCCGGTCAAATTGATATGCGATACCCGGCGATTGAACGATATCGTCGTCGTCTGGTTTCTCTGATGGAAATCAAAGATGTCACAACACAGACCGAGATGCGTGATGCTCAGTTACTGGCGCGTCATTCTCAGAATGGTTTCGGCTTATCGAACTCCGCGGTTGCGAGCGTCGGGCCCGAGTCAATGGCTCCGCAAGGGCAGCCAATGGAGCTGGCGGCCGCGTTTGACTCCTTTCTGAACCGTGATGTTTCAAATATCGCCGCGACCGAACAGTCTGCGCCTGCTGTCACATCGTTGACACCGGAATCGCTCCCAATGAGCGAGAACCCGTCGGCAGCACAGCCTGGTGTGATTACTCCGGGTAGTCCACAGAATCGCTTTGTGGGTGCAGGGATTGTTCAGAAGGTGGGTGACGGCGAAGCCGGTTATGTGCTGATGGCACCTTCGGGGAAAATCCTTGCGGACCTGAAACCAACAGGCAATGTTCGACTTGAAGACTTTGTGGGACAGCAGGTCGGAGTCCAGGGCAGTCGATGGTCAGAAAAAGAAAAACGCGACATCATCGAGGTCAGTGCGCTGGAGTCTGTGAGAATTCGACAGTAGCAAACGCCATACTTTTTGCCGGAACTCTCCGCCTCCTCAAATCAGCGGAGTTCGATTGGGAGGAGCAGTCACGAAATCGCTATCGAACTGAACCCCTTGCCCCCCCCAAGAGCGTCAGTCGGTGGACATTATGGTCTCTATTCAGCATCGAGTGTCGGATTAAGCCGGCACCATCGCAGATCAGAAAGAACTCATCCCCGGAACATAAGTTGAACGGTGCCCATATCAAGAGCCCGCAAGAGTGTCTCCGATGTCCTTGCTGAGAATCTTCAGGAAATTCGGCTCTGAATGGAGATCCACAAACTGCTGATGCCGCTGCGATGGAGTCCACGTCTTAGCCGCTTTCGCGAAATCCTGGATGGCGGCAGCAAGCTCCTGCACATTGCCAGCGTCACAAACTAAGCCCAGCTGGTAGCGTTGGGTCATCTCACCAATCCAGCCGTAAGAATCACCAAGAACAGGTCTGTTAGCAGCGGCTGCTCTGATCACGGTACTTGAGGACCCAATGTGCTGCCGGAACGGGACGCATACGAAATCACAGACTTCAAAGTATGTCTGTAGTTCCGCGTTATCAATAAACTTGTCCAAAGCGACGATCTGCGTTACGTCGCCCGTCTGTCCCTCGATTTTGTTTCTGATTGCGGCTGAGAACTTCCCGGCCAGCAACAGTCTCCATTGGGCTGGTAAGCCTGCGGCATTAAACGCATCAATGAGTCGGTCTGCTCCTTTGCGCTCATCTATGGCACCGAAGAGCCCAATATAACTGCATTCCTTCGGCAACTTCAGAGCGTCAGCAGCATTGCGGCAACTCAACATCTGCCCACGGGGAACAGGATCCGGCAGAAACACACTCTTCTTCGCTAACACATCGCAATGGTTCTCTACAAATTCGTATGCGATGGCATCAATCCAATAAACCCTGTGAATCACACTGGAGCTCAACGCTCGAAGAGATAAAAAATTCTGCAACCTTCTTCGAACCCCACGTTGCTCATACGCAAATGTACCACGCATTTTTAACAGAGAGACTCGCGCTCGGGACGATGGTCGCTTCAAAGACATTGCTTCGGAAACAGCCACACACTCGGCAAGTCCACCATCTGCGTAGGGAATCAACACATCCGAATAAGCCCCGCTTCGGATTTGGCTGCTCAACCACGAAAGCACTCCGAATCTGCCCTTGCCCTCAATCGTGACCTGCCTGACATTGCCGGCCAATTCAGCCAGATGCCCCTTAAACTCGGCCGTGTCGTTCACATGCGCCGGAAGCGCAAGTGTCACATTGGCACCGGATTGTTGAGCAGCCAATGCGAATAGCCTGACATAATTCAGCCTATGGCCTCCTGAATTGGGCTCAAAGATTAATATGTTCTTATCGCTACCCACGCAGACACCTCTCCTGTTTGAATCTCGTCGGCCGGCTCACGGATGCCCTTGCCGCAGCGGAAGCATTGAGATCTTCCTGAGCTACCCGACGTTGCCGTTGACTCCGAAAAACCAATCAGAGACTTCCCTGTGAAACTGAGGCCTTCGAGCCTCACGCAGACTGAACCGAGGGCGACAGACGCAAAATTCTTCGATGAGCACCTTTGACAAATCTGACGGAGAAGTTCCAGCGGAAATCGGTTCGCGGCGACCAAGCACTCATCGCGAAATTCGGAATTCACTGAAATTTGATTATCGCAAAAGAGCACCATCGTCAATCGTCTTCAATGGAAGCGGACCGCGCTACGCCCAGGCCGCTGAACTGCGGTCACATTGCCCTTCAGCATTCACGGAGTGTGAGTCACCAGTTTCTCGCGAACTCCGGTGTTAAGCAGAACGACAAATGGAATGATGGTGAAGGCGAATGCGAGACCGGCAGCACCACAAAAGAAATAAACCTCAAAGCTGGTACTGGCCAGAAACGCGGCAATCGCTACCGTTCCAATGGATCTTGCAAACAGCAGCATTGAAACGACCCTCGTTTTGCCCAACGCCAGATTGACTGAATAAAGAAAGTTCTCCAGGGAAATAGCAGTTAAGTAAACCATCGAGGCGGCCAGTTGGTACTTTTCAGGTGGTGCTAACTTGGGAACAAGCAACCTCAATACGGGGGCACCAAAGAAGAATGCTGCTGTGGTTACAAACGCTCCGAACAGTATCAAACTGAAAGCTCCACCATACATGTAGATTCGTACCCAGCGAGTTGATCCCTCAGCCAACGCATGGAAAAATGCAGCACAAAGTGGCGAGATGATGATGCTCGCGACGGAGAACAGGCCCAGCACGAGGGACATCAATAAAGCGAAGCGAGAGATCTGATCGTCGGCACCCAGCTTCGTCAGCAGTAGCAGCGGTGCCTGATTGCAGAGGTAGGCCGATATTCCGCCAACGAAGGTAAAAACGAGGGTTTCTGAGCGGAGCGACGAATACAGATGAGGATCAGCCTCCACCGGCCTGACGCAAAGCGACCTGTTGTGAGCAAGAAATAGAAGTAAGTTCAACACCTGCACTGCAAAGGGAACGGCGGCCACAATTGCGGCCATGACCAAATAGTTGGGCAGGCGTGGCAAAAGAACCACGAGCAGAATCATTGAGATGAGTTTTGCAATAATCTCCCTGATGCTGGATCGGTGAGATTCCAGCAATGCTGACTGGAGCAGATCGGTTGTCCCAAGTGAAATTGAGAACAGCCCGCAAAACGCCAGTAAGACGACCGGGGTCCTATCAAAATTGTGTTCATTCACCCCCGGAATCAATCGCCCAAGCTTCTCCTGGTAGATCACTATCAGAAAAACGAAGAAGAGAATCGTGGCCCAAAGCGTTGACGATCCGAGGGAAAAGCGAAGCAGCGCACGCTGGGCGTTCAGCTCTTTCTTTACCACCGCCCGCGAAAAGACCGCGATCAGCGAAGGCCCGAACCGGATCATGAAAACGGCAGGAATTGCTGCGATTGCAGAAAGCGCCGCGAATTTGCCGAGACCACCACTTCCAAAAATTGAAACACAGGTTGCGGCCAGTTGCAGCTGGAAAACAACACTCAGTGCGCGATGAGCGAACGCCGCCACAATTGCGAGAAATGTCCTTTTGTTCCTCTGTGAACCAAAGCTCTTTTGCACGCCTCCCCCATTCATCACCTCAATTGCATTCGACCCGTCGCCCGGACGACCTGGCGAATGTGATTCATGATCAACAGCGTCTCCACAGGACATCAGACAATGTCGCTTGCGACCCGCATCAGGGCTACTTCTGCCAGGATGGATGCGACTGTGCGTCTGGCCTTTGTGGACCATCGATAAAATGCGGCAGCGGGTACAATCGTATTCCAGGTGCTTGTGGCAAAAATGCCTTCAGCGATGGATATCTCTGAGAGGCCGATACCTCAGCTCCTGAAACCTGCCCCGCACTCCTTACCGGAGAACACTGATCCGCCTCTACCGATTTGGGATTGCCAGAATGTCCCCATATGCTCGAGAGCCTGCTGGAGATGAGCTGTGGAATGGGTCACGCACTGAGTACCCTATCGCCTGCAATTCCGCGACGATGGACTCCGCTTTAAATCCTTTTGCAGCCAGAAGCTCCCGCGAGAACTCAGCAAACACAACAGGCCTGAAAGACTTGAGTGTCTCCATAGCGCCCTTCAGTACAAGGCCTTCAGCGCCCTCGACGTCAATCTTTATCAGGCCCGGATTTAGTCCATGCTCACGTACCAGTTGATCGACCGTCGAAACATTGACAGGTATTTTTGTGCGATTCTGATCGTTCCTGACGGAGTAGTGACTAATGCCGCCCAGAGAAGAAAACTCCTCTCGGTCTTCAATAAACTCAATGTCTAAAATGCCAGGCTTGTCGGCGAGAGCACCGTTGTAGACGATGACTTTCTCCGTGAGGTTGTTCCGTGCTACATTCGCGACCAGTCTCTTGTGTGCTCCTGGCGTTGGTTCCACCGATAACACTCGACCGGAATGAAGACAGGTTGCAAGAAGGCAAGTGAAGAAGCCAATATTGGCCCCCACATCAATTGCATCCTTGTCGGGAGATAAGTGTTCTTTCAAAATCCCGATGGCTTCTGGTTCGTACTCCCCAGTCTCAACTAATCGCGCGAAAAGATGCGACGACACTGGAACTTGAAACAAACCACCGAACGACGGAACGTTCAACACTGGGTCGTTCACCATCAGCCGCTTCATATTCACCCATTCATGGGATCTGAATGAGTTCTTACGACCAAAAGTCTGCATCGCATAAATCCAGAGGGGGCGCAATCGACTCCCGAATCGCGACTGTTTAATGGTCTCCAGCATCAGCATTCCTTTTCATACCCAAACGAACGGCAATCTACGCGTCTGACCAGCAGCCGCCGTGTAGACTTTGAGTTGTACTTGTCGCTTTGTGGATTGGGTGCATGGGGCCGAGTCAGCCACATGCCGTTTCAATCACGGCCACTTGACGATCTGGCCGGAGTTTATCAGCGGTCATGGTGATTGTCACCCGGAATTCCGGGCTCGCGGTGATTCGAACGTGACCATGGCTCTGAGTGTTGCGGGGCCGGAATCGACTGAAAAGACTGTGGATTGGAGCCACCTGCCGACTTCTGACTGAAAACTCGCACGCAATCGCCAACGTCCCCAGCTTGACGGACGACCATCTACCGCGAAGGAGAAGTCTACGCCTGACTTGTGTTTTTAAGACTTCTCACCCAGCTCCTCGACGCTCTGTCATTCAGGATGGAACGGTAACTACAGCACGTCACTCCTGGCAAAGATGACGTCTGCCTGGTAAAGCTGCAGGCTAGGCTTGGCTGTATACCCATTAATAATCCAAATCGGTACGAACGATCTCGTTCGAAGGTAGGCAATCAGATCTTCAATCAGAGATTCTCCCATGTATTGGGGAACAAGTGACGCTTCAAGCTGAATCAGCTTGATATCACTCAGCCGTGTACCGGCTCCCTCCAGCACCTGCATCTCAAAGCCCTGAGTGTCAATCTTAAGGCAAACGTTTTCCGAGGACGTACAAAGCTGGTCGTAAATGCTGTCCAGCCGAACGATGGTCACGGTTTCTTGCCCAACCGTCGTTAAATCAATGGCGTGTTCAATGGCGGAAAGCTTTCTGAATGAACTGGCGGCCGAATGCGTGGACACGTTTATCGTGTCGGTGGCCGGGGCGGAGCCAAGGGCATAATTATGCACCTTCCACTTTCCCTCTCCGTACTGCTTTGCCTTCGCTCGCAGCTTCTCACTCGCGCTTCCAAGCGGCTCGAAGGATTCGATGCGTCCTTTATAACCGAGCGACCGTATATGCGTTGCGTACTGCCCGATATTGGCCCCGACGTCCAGTACACAGTCGATTTTAAAAGTGTCAAGATAATGCTTTAGAGGATATCGAATGAAGTCCCTGCCCTGCCGTTGCAGCGCATTTCGAATCAAGCTGAAGAGGAACACCGAACACCACTACTTTCGATCTGGACGTAAACGCAGGAAGTTGATTCTTCTGCCGCTGATTTTTGGCAACACCCTGTTCAGATTGAGCAGACTCTTCGTGCGTTGTCAGCGCTGGAAATCGTCATCGTCGTCATTCCTGCCAGGAGAGGGTGCAGATTGCGGTGCCGCATTCAAACTTGCTGGAACGTTCCAACTCCAAAACCAGGTAACGACAGAGTACTAGCGCCATTTCGCCAATACTCAGAGTGAAATTCCTCAATCTGACAAGAATTCCGCGAGAAAAGACGTGCCCTTCCTATGATAAGCACTCCGGCTGATCTTGAAAGGTATGCTGGCTATTGTCAAACGATTGACCGACACAGATTATCGCTGTACGCGAGTGGGAATTGCTGATGCCACGTGGAGAAATAGTGATGGTTTGCCAAGGCCGAAGGACTGCCAGCCATACCTCGTGATTGGCCGAGAATCCTTGTTGGAAGTCACTCACTTTCTTTTGACGTTTGATCTGCAGGCCGGTTCAAAGTGCCACCGGCGAAGCCGCGAGAGCATTCAACCCCATAGCACACGATGAATGATCATGGCATGGCACTCCACCGGCCGAATGCTTGCCCTTTCCCGGGATCATGTCGGAATCTTTTTGGGGTGCCTCTGGCCGCACTATTTCGCAGGTGGCCCGTGATTTTGCTTCCAAAGCTCAATTGCATTCCCCTGTGATCCTTAACGCTGCGTTTGGCATCAAAAGAGCCTCTTCGACGTGGGGAAGTTATGCTGAGGTGAATCGTCGCCGAACAAAATTCGCGGTCCAACTCTTCGTCAGCGGATTGAACGACACCAAAAGACATTTTGTTTATGATTCCCGCTGCGAAATTTTCACGCAGATTTCCATCGGAGTCAGAGTTCGATGTGCCAGTTCAGAATGATTCTAAAGTCCGGGCTTACGAAGATGTTGATCGCTGCGACGCGACTATTGTCGTTCGCAGCGATGCTCGGAGCCGTTGATCAAATCGCAGCTGATGATCCTGACTTCTATCGCGACGTGCGTCCGATTCTGGCCAAAGCTTGTTTTCATTGTCACGGTCCCGATGAGGAAACTCGGGAGGCCGGTTTGCGACTGGACAGGCCTGAGGGCTTGTTTGGGACAATTGAAGATCGACGAGTGGTGACTGAGGGCGATCCCGACCACAGTGAGTTAATTCAAAGGATTCTGTCCGATCAGGCCGATGTTCAGATGCCGCCTGTCGACTCGGGAAAATCTCTGACTCCATCGCAAAAAGAGGTTCTCGTCAAATGGGTGTCTGCTGGTGCGTCGTGGAAAGAACATTGGGCTTTTATCCCGCCTCAACTTCCTGCGGTTCCCGCTGTCGTTCAGAATGCAACGAGAGATAACGCTCCGCCGAGTGAAATCGATGGCTTCATTCTCGAAAAACTCTCCGTTGCTGGTCTGACTCCTTCGATGGCGGCTGATGAAGCAACTCAGATTCGCCGCGTATTTCTCGACCTGATCGGACTACCTCCGACGGTTGAAGAAGCCGATCATTGGGTGGCGAGATTGCGTGAAGAGCCATCCTCCCGGAAGCCTGCGACCTTAAACAATGTTGTGTGGCGCGAACTTGTAGATCATCTGCTTTCGCGGCCTGAGTATGGCGAACGCTGGGCTCGCGTCTGGCTGGATATGGCTCGATATGCTGATACGAATGGTTACGAAAAAGATCGTCCTCGATCCATCTGGCCTTATCGTGACTGGGTGATCAACGCATTAAATGCTGATATGCCGTTTGATCAGTTTTCTGTCGAACAGCTGGCGGGCGATCTATTGCCAGACGCAACAATTCCGCAGCAAATCGCGACCGGGTTTCATCGCAATACGATGCTGAATGAAGAGGGTGGCATTGATCCTCTGGAGTTTCGTTTTCATGCGATGACCGATCGCGTGGCCACCACCGGAACAACCTGGCTGGGGCTGACAGTCGGTTGTGCTCAATGCCACAGTCACAAGTACGATCCGCTGACACATCGTGAGTACTATCAGATGATGGCGTTTTTAAACAACGCTGACGAGCCGTCCTTGGCGCTGCCGGATGACACAAAGTCACGGCGTGAGGCTGCGAATCGAAAGCAAGCGGGCCAATTGCTTCAGGAGTTGCCGAAGCATTGGCCGCTGGAGCAACTGGAGGTTCTTCAGTCGCGAATCGCAATCGCAGCCGGCGAGGGAGACGAGGAACTGACGATTGAAGAACCGGATACTGTCGTTGTTTCCGGGAGTGTGCCGGCCAGAGCCACTTATGCTGTTGAACTGGAGGTTACTGATATCGCTGCAATGACTTCGCTGCGTTTGAATGCCTTTAAGAGAGAGCCGCATGCCGGGCCGGGGCGAGCAGATAACGGCAACTTCGTTTTGAGTGAAGTGCAGCTGAGTCTGTTTCAGAAAATGACAGCTCCGGACGATAGCTTGACCGAGGCAGAAGTTCAGCTTCCGATCAAAGAAGTTACCGCTTCTGCTGAGCAGGCAAATTATTCCGCGGCATTCTGTATCGATGGGAAACTGGAGACAGGATGGGCGATCGACAATGGGCAAGGCATCCCGTCCTCAGCCGAGTTGACATTGTCGCTGGATCAGAATCAGCTTCGCGAAGCGCTGGCGAAGCTTGATTCGACAAAGGGGCCTGCTGGGTTACGCGTGCGATTGATTCAGAATCATGGGGCTCGCCATGTTCTTGGCGCATTTCGGCTGGCTGTGGGAAAGTCGTTGTCCCCGGCTGAACAGGATATTCGGCGGAGCGAACTGATTGCGAAGAAGTTTGAAGAATGGAGCAATTCACGACGGCTACAGGTTGTCGAGTGGACGCCTCTGAAACCTCTCGCTGCAACATCAAATCTGCCTCACCTGACGATTCTGGATGATGCTTCGATTCTGGCAACAGGAGATACGACGAAACAGGATCGCTATGAAATCATTCTGGGGGCGTCAACGGAACCAATGACCGCTCTGCGACTGGAGGCGATGCCGGATGAGCGTTTGCCGGGAGGTGGGCCTGGGACGACTTACTACGAAGGATCGCTGGGCGATTTTTATCTCAACGAGCTATCTGTATTTGCAGGCGATGTCCCTGCGAAAGTGGCTTCTGCGACGGAGGGTTACACTCGGAACAAGTTTGGGAACACTCCCACGTCGGCCGCATTGACTCTGGACGGAGATGTTCAGACGGGCTGGTCGATTGCGGGTGAAGAGGGACAGCGGCATTCAGCGGTCTACGTTTTTGAAAAGCCTGTTCCACCGTTTACCGCCGTGAAAGTTCAGATGATCTTCGGAAGGCACTTCGCAAGTTCTCTGGGACGCTTTCGATTCTCTGCAGCGAATAGTGATCGTTCTCCAGTGGCTCATCGGCTATCAGAGTCGGAGGAGTTGCTGCTGATGAAACAGCCAGATCAATTAACGTCTGAAGACAAGACGCAGTTGCTGAATGCGTTTTTGCTGAATGCCCCGGAGCTTGGAAAGCAGTCGGAACAGATTAGACGGCTCTTGTCTCCCGTTGAATCGACGACGACTCTCGTTATGCGGGAACGGCCTCCGGAAAATCCGCGACCGACTTATCGACATCATCGCGGTGAGTATCTGCAGGCGAAAGAACAACTGGATTCGGGGACTCCGGAGTTTCTGCATGAATGGCCCGAGGAATTTCCTCGTTCGAGGCTCGGATTCGCGCGATGGCTGGTGCATCGAAACAATCCTTTGACCGCACGAGTGATCGTGAACCGCCAGTGGGCGGCGTTCTTCGGGCGAGGAATTGTGTCGACGGTCGACGATTTCGGAATTCAGGGCACTGAACCAAGCCATCCCGAGTTACTGGACTGGCTGGCAGTGACGTTTATGGATGTGGATCACTGGTCGCTGAAGTCGCTGCATCGTCGGATTGTTCTGAGCAGCGTGTATCGACGATCGGCTAACCGGCGAGAAGATGCGGTCGCCAAAGATCCTGAGAATCGACTGCTGTCTTATGCTCCTCGATTTCGACTGGATGCAGAGATCGTGAGAGACTCGATTGTTCAGGCGGCCGGCGTTTTGTCAAAGAAACGAGGCGGCCCGCCCGTCCGCCCTTTGCAGCCGACGGGAATCACGGAAGTTGCGTTCGGCAGCCCGGGCTGGGATGTCAGTGAAGGGGAAGATCGTTATCGGCGCAGCATCTATACGTTCATCAAACGCACCGCGCCATTTGCGATGGTGACGACGTTTGATGGGCCTACCGGAGAAGCCTGCATCGCTCGGCGGAATCGTTCGAATACTCCCTTGCAGGCGTTGACGCTGTTGAATGATCCCATGTTTGTCGATCTGGCGCGCGCCGCGGGTGATCATCTTGTGCAGGGCCAGGATCTTGAAGATAACCAGAGGATTATCACGCTGTTTCGAAGGCTTCTGACTCGTAGTCCCGACGAGGCAGAAATGGCGGCGTTGCAGGAATTTGTTGGGATGCATCGCGCAATGTTTCTGACACATCCTGAACAAGCCGCCGAGCTCACCGGAAGAAATGCCGCGAATGTTGATATGAAGGCGACTGCAGAACTGGCCACCTGGACTGCTCTGTCACGTGCATTATTTGCTTTGGATGAAGTGGTGATGCGGCCCTAGCTGATAGCGCTAAGTTTGAGTTTCAATGTGTCCATCCCGCATGGTGCGGAAAGACGAAAGTCTGGATTCTTTCAAGCAACAAACAACCTTTTTGTCGTCACTGTGATTCATCCGTGTTATCCGCGGTATCCGTGGTAAAAATGCGATTCTGTTTTTAACCACAGATAGCACAGATTTCACAGATAAGATTGCAGGCAGAGCTTCACACCAACCCTGAACATCCACCCCAACATGGCGCTTTCCAGCCAGGAACCGTCACGACGTAAGGTTCGATGTTTGTTGTGTCCAGGTTCACCCGATATGAACGCGTTCGCTAAGACTCGCTTTTCACGCGCCATTGAGACACGCTGAAATTTGCAGAGTGAGACGAGCGAATGCTTAGGCAACTTATTCACGTTTTTTAATTGTTTCAGGGCCGTCAATCATGACCATGTTTTCTCCACTTGCACGGCGATATTTTTTGTCGGAACTGACATCCGGACTCGGCGCGTTCGCGTTGGGAGGTCTTCTGTGTGACAACGCAAAAGCGGATGCCATTTCCAAAGATCCGCTCGCAGTTCAGCCGCCTCATTTTCGGGGAAAGGCGAAGGCCGTCATTCATTTGTTCATGGCCGGCGCTCCAAGCCAACTGGAGATGTTCGACAATAAACCGATGTTGACGGAGCTGTCCGGGAAGCCATTGCCGCCGTCCGTGATTGGCGGTCAGCGCTACGCGTTTATACAGCCCGACGCGGCAGTGATGGGGCCTCAGTTTGAATTTGCACGCCACGGGCAATCCGGAGCGGAATTGTCTTCCGCCCTGCCCCATCTGGCTTCAATCTCCGATGAGATCTGTCTGATCAAATCAATGCATACAGATCAGTTCAATCATGCTCCGGCGCAACTGCTGATGAATACCGGGTTTTCTCAGCCGGGGCGTCCCAGCATTGGTTCCTGGTTGCTGTATGGACTGGGCTCAGAGACGAAAGAGCTTCCGTCATTTGTTGTGATGAGTACAGGAGATGGCATCAGTGGAGGTGCCTCACTTTGGTCGAGCGGATTTCTGCCGACCGTTTATACCGGTGTGCAGTTCAGGAGTCAGGGGCCTCCAATCCTGAACGTAACAACGCCTGCGGGAGTCAGCCACGAACTTCAGGCGAAAACATTTTCATTGATTCATCGTCTCAACGAGCATCGGCTGGAAGCGGTTCACGATCCTGAGATCGCTACTCGTATTGCGTCGTTTGAAATGGCGGCTCGCCTGCAGACGTCGGCTCCGGCCCTGATGGATCTTGGAACCGAAACTGCTGAGACTCTGGCCATGTATGGTTGCGATCCTGACAAACCATCATTTGCAAGAGCCTGTTTGCTGGCTCGTCGCATGATCGAACGCGGCGTTCGGTATGTCAGCATTTTTCACAGCGGCTGGGATGCTCACGGGAATGTGAAAGGCAACGTCGCCAACAACTGCAAGGTGACAGACCAGGCCAGCGCGGCTCTTGTGAAAGATCTGAAGCAGCGCAGTCTTCTGGACGAGACGCTGGTGCTCTGGGGTGGCGAATTCGGGAGAACTCCGATGGTCGAATCCAACGCCGCACTGGGCCGTGCGCAGGGCCGCGATCATCATCCTCAGGCTTTCACTGTCTGGATGGCTGGTGGCGGTATTCGCTCAGGAATGACCTTAGGTGCCACGGACGATTTTGGTTTTCACGTCACAGAGAATCCGGTTCACATCTATGATCTGCAGGCCACTTTGATGCATTGCCTGGGCCTCGATCACAAACGTCTCACCTTCCATCATGCCGGTCGGGATTTCCGACTGACGGATGTGCATGGCGAATTGGTCAATGCGATCCTTTCCTGAACTTCAGCGAGGTGCTGTGGACAACATGATGGGTCTGACGCGTGGCGATTCCGGTCGTGACTGACATGGGTAATTGCAGATAGCCAGTCACCGGATGTGCCCGACCACAATCCGGGCAAGGAGTATTCATCCTTGAGACGTCAAACGCGGAATGAGCCTCTGAACCCTCGGACGCCATAATAAGATTGAGCGCCGTTGTGATAAATGAAGACTCGGCCGTATCGGAAGTCGCCGAAGATTGCTCCTCCGAGCTCCCTCACTTCAGGCGGAGTCAAAAGCCAGCTCGACGTCTTCGTATCGAATGTACCAAGCGTCTGGAGTTCCCGATACTGCTGTTCCGTCAGGAGCTCAATTCCGATCGCGGCCGCCATATCGACGGCGCTGTTTGCTGGCCTGTGTTCCTTTCGTGATTCAAGACCTTCACGGTCATAGCAAACACTTCTGCGGCCTTGCGGTGTTTCCGGAGAACAGTCGAAAAAGATGTATTCGCCGGACTGCTTGTCATAACCGACGACATCGGGTTCTCCGCCGGTTCTTTCCATGTCCTCAAGTGCCCGGAGTTTCTTCGGAAGGGTCTCAAGCCTGGCCGCAACTTTGGGCCAGTGTATCCCTTGATGACGCTCCGGGTGCGCCTCGAATCGAGTTTTCAACAGGTCAAAAAAATCTGCCCGTGGCTCCGAGGACGCTGTTTTCCGGACACTCTTTTTGGCCATTGTCATACCTCAGCTCTGGTTGTGGGTCTCACCATAGAATCACACCGACGCCAATCCTGCGGCCGGACAGCAGGAGAAGACCGCTGAAGAATACACCGACTTTGCGGCTTGCGGCGACACGAATTTGTCGGGTTCAGGTCGTAAGTCGGCGCTCGTGATTCCCTCACCTGGCATCATGGCCCCAAAGTGCATCGGCGATCCAGTCGAGATCTTCCGTCTGCACCTGAGCGGCCTCTTTGCCCCGCCCTGCCCCGGCGGAATTGAGTGCATTGAGCACCAGAAGTCGCAGGACACTCGCGAGCGGACTACGCGGCCCCTGCTTGAGTGCTCGCTGAACAAGGCGGTGATCGCGATTCAGGATCACTTCATTCTGACCTGTCGGCGCCTGGCGGAAATGCGCGTCGATCATGCGCTGAAAGCCCTTGGGGATATCGCCATCTTTGCGTAGCTCTTCAAACGTCCGAGCCAGCTCATAGCGTTCATTCAGAAACGCGACGACTGGCAGCGAAGGCTGGAATGAAGAGATCATAACTCGAGCCTGCGTCGATCGCAGGAAGTCGCTCCATTCGGCCGATGATTCTTCCAGCTCCGCCATGCCCATGACAGAGCTTGCAAAGTTGGCTGACGAAGGAGTTGCTGGCCGAAGTTCAATGTGATCCGAAGTATGGTCTGAGACCATCGAAGCCAGCAGGTTTTCTTCGAAGCTGCGAAAGACATGTACGCAAGGAGTTCGACTGGACGCGAAAACATCATCCAGGTAACGCTCCTGTCGACGATCCGCGTTGTACCAAATGACAAAATCAGCGTCGGCCTCATGCAATGCGTCGGCGGCGCTAAGATTCAGAATCTCACGGAACAGCAAGGCGCCTCGTGAAGTTTTGAAGCGGTAAACTTTCGACAACAATGCGCGCAGGCGAGCTTCCGCCAGGGCCGCTCCGGCAAGAATATAACGATGCCAGTTAACGATCGCTTCCAGTCGTCCCGGCTCGTCATCGGCCATCTTTTCCAGATGAGCGTACAGGAAGTCGTCGAGGGAAGTCCGCACCAGCTGAAAGCGATCGTCACGGACCAGATCTTCCCGGCTGGCCGTGGGCGAGCAGTCCTCGAGTTCAAGAACACCGCGGAGAAAGCTGGCCCATGGAGGCAGGAGATCACGAACTCGTCGTGAGATGACCATCCGGCGAACTGTGACCGCCACCGTCGCTTCGTCGGCAAATCCCGGCGTGCGCTGCGGCGAGATATACAGAGCCCCTGCAATAAAGACAGGTTTCTCAACATGGATTGGAATCACGTCCAGTGGTGACTCATTGAAGTAATTGGCCAACTCCAGTTCGATCGCTTCGTGATCAGGAGTGGGTTCAAACCACGCCACGTTAATCACGTTGACTCGGGCTGCGCCACCATTCAGATGAATAGGAATGGTGAGGAAGTCGGCATATTGTCGAATCGCAGCTTCCAGCGGCTCGGAGTTCTCGGCCATCGAGCGAAACTGAGATTTGAGCTGAAGGGTAACGGAAGTTCCCACAGTGGCTCGGTCACATGAGGAAAGGTGAATGCTGGTTCCCGCGCCTGCTTCCCAGCGAACGCCCTCTTCACAATCTTCGCGACGACTTTCCACAATCAGCCGATCAGCCAGCATAAACGCGCTGAAGAGTCCGATCCCGAACTGACCAATCAGGTGATCGCCATCCCCTGTGACATGTTCACGTTGTTCGTCGGATCCGCGTCCCTTGAGCAGACCTGTAATACCGATCCCCAGTGTTCCGAGAAACTGTTCGGCATCCAGAGCGCTGAGTCCGATGCCATCGTCGGAAAAGGTAAGAGTTCCAGCGGCAGCATCCTGATGAATGTCAATGCGCCCGCGAAAACTCAGATCACGACTTCGTCGTCGCATAATGGCATCGTGAGCATTTTGGATGAGTTCACGGATTGGTGTGTCGAGGCGGCTGTAGAGCGAAGATCCCATGATCTCGATCACGCCGGCAATATCCACTCGAAACGGAATCTCGCGAGTCCACACGCTGTTTACCTCAGTCACTTCAGGGGCTTTATGAAATATCGACCTCCCGGCAAATGTTTCGCAGGGAGGCGAGTTGTAACCGCCGGTGGTGGAAGTCGCAAACTGGAGCTCGATTTGTTCCGCGGGGCAGAGATGAGCGATTCGACTCACTGGATTCCGGCAGTTTCTGCCGCATTTTCGAGAGCGGTGGGCCTCCTCTTTTGACTGATCGGAACGATTGGAGCGAAAGCAAAAAATTCCGAAAGTGCACAGCGACTGCACATTCCAACGCACACGCGACAATGGACGAATTCAGGATCGTCAAGTTGTGTTTCGATTTCGTTTCCATTGTTGAGTCCATTCTGACACGAGTTGTCGAGTCATTTTGATCGGGAGTTCAGGGATGATTAAGCGGAGCCTGTGTGTGTTGGTGACGCTGATGCTGGCGGGCCAGTCAGCATCAGCAGGAATGAACCTTTTTGGGAGTATTCCCTGCGCATCAGATGATTGCTGCTCAGACGGCTGCGCGGCAGAAGCGGTCTGTGACGCAACTGATGGCTGTGGCGATGACGGCTGCGGTGAGTCGTGTTCAGCTCTGTTTGGCAACTGCGGAAACAGCAGCCTGCTGAATCTGACAAGCCTTCTGCACAAAAGCGATCATTGCTTTGACGACTTCATCAGTCCGATGACGAACCCTTTGTTCTTCGAAGACCCACGAACTCTGACCGAAGCGAGATTGATTTTCGCCAATCACAGACTGCCAGGAACGTTGGGCGGAGGATCAGCTCAGTTATATGCAATGCAGCTCCGAGCGGCGATCAACGAAGATGTTTCGATCATTGCCACGAAAGACGGCTTCATTGTTTCTGACACCCCGGTGATCCCGAATGATGGTTGGGCGGATATTGCTGCGGGCTTGAAGATCAATGTCTACAAGGATGTCTGCAGCCAGAGTCTGATCAGCGTGGGCACGACTTACGAAGCTCCATTTGGTTCGCCTCGATCTCTGCAGGGGAATGGCGACGGCGAGTTCCATATGTTTGCGTCCGGTGCCACCAAACTGTTCGACGACTATCACTACATGTCAGGTTTGGGATGGCGTCTTCCTGTTGATCAGGGAGCCGAGAGCACATCAATGTATTGGTCGAACCACATCGACAGGAAGATCGGTAACTCCAAGTTCTACCTGCTGGGTGAATGTAACTGGTATCACTGGCTGGCCAACGGTGGCACGACCGCCGCAAATTTCGAGGGCATCGATCTGATTAACCTCGGCAGCACGAACGTCGATGGAAACGATCTTGTGACGGGTGCTCTGGGCGTGAAGTACAAGCCAAGCGGTAACACAGAAATCGGTGTTGCTTATGAACTGCCTCTGACGGATCGTCAGGACATCATGAAGGATCGTTGGACTGTAGACTGGATCATTCGCTACTAAATTCATGGCCCAGCTTCTGAGAACATCGTCTGATTCCGGGGGGCGGAGTTCGGGAATGGTTTGAGAAGCGAAGTGCGAATTCTCGGTTGCTCCGATCAACATCCAACAGCTGAGTGACTTGATTAACTGTCGAAGCTGGATCAAAAGGGTTCTTCAGTGCGGAAACGCATGGAGCCCAGATGATCCAGCTTCGACTTTTTTGTTTCCATGAACCGTCCGCAGATGTCGGACTCAGTCAAAGACTGCTGAGGTCATAGAAATGGGCAGTGATTGACCAGATGAATCATTAATCAGGTGAACCATCAATGGAGGAAATCAGCAGGAATTTTGACTGAGTCCTGCGCTAAGCGATCTGCTGGTCGCGTGCGTTCCGCAACGTCTGGGGTAACCCTGCTGCGTTTGCGGTGATGATGCCGAATAACATCATCTCCCAATCGGCATCACAATCATCAGAACCAGCGTCATTGGTTCTCCGAACTCCTCAATTCGCGGCGGCAATCCCCCACGCAAAGTCTTCAACAACCTAGGTTTACTGGGTACTCATTCTCTGACTTGTTGCGGTTGCGATCAGGATTGCCCGAAGATGGTTGTGCAGGCCTCTATTACGATTGGGTGTCAAAAGTGTGGCGGAACGGCGGAAGTCGTGGCCGGTCAGCAGTATTACAACTGTGTCTACTGTGATTCGTTGATCCAGTTAACGGAGGTGTCTCAGGATCGAATCCTGCCGACTGGAATTACTTTGGACTGTAGTTGTCCTACCTGTAACCATCCGTTGCAGACTGGCCTTATCGAGAAACGCCGAGCGTTGTTCTGTGGTTCATGTTTGGGCATCTTGATTCGTCATGCTGATTTTGCCGGGATCGTTCAGGAGCGACAGGCTCGACGTGCGGGTCTGGAGCCCGCGGAACCTCGGCCAATTGATCCTGAGTCTCTAAAACGCGAGATCCGGTGCCCAGCCTGCAGTCAGCGCATGGACACTCATCCCTACTACGGGCCCGGAAACATTGTTGTCGATACCTGCGGTGAATGCGGGTACCTGTGGCTTGATCACGGCGAGATGACCCGTGTCGAGAGCGCGTCTTTTGTTCGACGCAGTACACAGTACACATGGGACAGTGCTCCAGCGACCGTGTCGGAACGCTTGTCGAGCGTGGCACTACCGGAGGTTGCCGACAATACTTCCAACTCCCCGTTGCGTGTGATCGCGGATTTGCTCTTCAACTGACCAGCGAAATGCAGCAGGATGAAGAGCGCCACGACTGAACCGCACTTCGTTCAGCAAATGTTACCGCTCGACCTATCCGGGCCATGGGACATTGAAAACGAAAAACCCGACAACGAACTGCGGACATCTCGTGAAGATGTCGGCACTCTGTTGTCGGGTCCATGCTTATCGACTAATCACACCGAAACGTCAGTGAGGAATTTGACTGCAAGCCACCGATCCCTCGCTTATGCGTCGGATTGTGATTTCGGGAACTTATCTCGGGGTTGGTCCTTCACGGGCTCGATATTCGATCGCTGCAGTATTGACAGAACCGGGGGTCGGCGAGCGGCCAGTTATCAGGCCACTCCCCGAACCAATGTCTGGCCTTCACTACATGCGATACGCAGGATTATCGCGGCTGAAGTCGATCGTAACCATTTCTTTTCCGAAATCCAGATTCAGGAACGAGTAGTCTTCGATCAAGGTCTGCTCATCCAACTCAGTGGCTGACAGCCCTTCCGAATTCTCGGTCCACGTATGATTGATCACTCGGAGAGGGACATGGTATCGCGCATCCAGCATGAGCAGACTTTTGCGGTAGGTCTTGTTGAACTCCGGAGAGTCATACTCATACAGGAAGCAATAACATTTTCTTTTGTCGAACTCTGAGTCTTCCAGACGGACACAACGGACGCCCTGGCCATTCTTCAGATCGTTCTGGCGATGAAAAACCAGCAACTTAAGCATTCCGAGGATGCCGGCTTCAGTTACCGGATATCGGGCTTGAGCCATCGCTTCCGGACCGCTCGGCTCAAGTTTGATCGCTGGCAGCAGGCGACCTTTAAAACCGCCCAGCTTTACGCACATTTTCTTGTCTTCATAGTCTTCGTTGTAGAGAAGTTGACGACCTGTGTCGCCGTTCTTCCACTTCATGTAGATGCCGAATGAGGGCGAATGCCGAACCTTCATGTCGATGGTCTGTGTTTCACTGAGGTCACCCTGGATGCGTTCCTGTTTATTGAACACAACTGAGTAAGCGTCAACATTCTCAATGAATCGTTGACCATCCTGCATCATCAGCAGGGAAAACTTGAGAGCGTCATCGTTGGTCAGAATCATTCCGCCAGTCCTGAGTGCGGCACTGCCGGGATCTTCACTGGCCGAACTCGTGGTTAGTTCTGCTGCACCAGCGGAAGCAACCTGTCCCGGTGGCAGCGGAACGTTATCCGAAGAGGATTCTGACCGACCGATTTCTTCACCGGCCGGGACTGGGTCAAAACTGCAAAAAATTATGCCGAGACTGATCGCCGAGATCGTAAGGGCGAGAAAATTCGATCGTTGGGAATTCTTACGGGGACAGAGTCGCACCATCGGGAACACACCTCTTTTGGGGAACGGCACTTTGATCAGTCCTGCCCAGTCAAAGTTACCGCACAAACACCGTTGACCCGACACTCAGGCTGCCGTGGTCGTCATGTCGGGTTGATTCGCCGAAATCCCTTCCGGTTTCGTTTTAGACGCAAACCAAGACGATCTCGCAATCTGCTTCCGACCTGAGTTCTGCGGGCCCACGCAGAACTTCATAACGATTCTGATTTCGACCTGACGGCCAGCGACATGCGGCCTGACGGGATGGAGGGAGAACAGAGATCCATGGCGTCAGGAATGTCCGTGGTGAAAGCACCACCGTGGGAGCGTCGAGGGTTAGTCAGCGAAATGAGGAGAAGAAAGACAGGATGCTGAACGAGCGACTCGGCCAATATTCATCGTCGCAGAATGATGATTCCGGCGCAATGTGAAGTGGCAATTGTTGCGGGTTTAGCCGTCTCTCACGATTCCGCCTGATTAATCCGGCAAAGGCCAGAAAGTCTCCCGCGTTTGACATCATCGTATGATCGGTCATCCTGCCGCAGTCGTCAAAGTTTGACTTGGTTCGTTAACGTTTGAATGATGTGTCGGGGGCTCAGTGCCGAATGTCGCCAGGGCTTTTCGTCCTCTGATGTTCCCGGAATTGTGGTGCGGTTATTTATGTCCATTGATCTGAATATTGCGGACCGACTGCGGAAATCGGCGGAGTTCGTTCCTCATCAGCGCGCGGTCGTTTTTCCGGAGACTCGCGATTCTATGGGGCGAGTTGCCTGGACGCATTTGACGTTTCGGGAACTCGATGAAGAGGTCGACGCGATCGCTCGCGGATTGGTCGCCATCGGTGTAAAGCCGGGCCAGCGCATTGTGTTGATGGTTCGACCGTCGATTGAATTCATTGCTCTCACATTCGCAATCTTTCGTACAGGCGCGGTCTGTACGCTGATTGATCCGGGCATGGGTAAAGGCAGCGTGCTTCGTTGTCTTGATACGGTTGATCCTGATGGGTTTGTTGCCATCAGTCCGGTTCATGTCGTCCGCAAACTGATGCCATGGAGATATCGGAATTCCAGGCTGAACGTGATCGTCGGTCCGCAACGCCGCTCGCTTGGCTGTCCGAGTCTGCCGGAAGTGATTTCCATCGGGCGGCAGTCCAGCGAATCTCTGCCGCGAACGAAAGCGACCGATTCTGCTGCGATTATCTTCACCAGTGGCAGCACTGGCCCCCCCAAAGGAGTGCTCTATGAACACGGGATGTTTGATGCTCAGGTGGACTTGATTCAGAGCCACTACAAACCTGAATCCGGCGAAATCGATCTGCCCGGATTTCCTCTGTTCGCGTTGTTCAATCTGGCGATGCAGATGACAACGGTGATTCCGGAAATGGATCCTACTCGTCCGGCGAAGGTTGATCCCGAAAAGATTTTGGAAGCAATCCGCAGCCAGGGAGTGACTCAGGCCTACGGTTCGCCGGCCTTGTGGAATCGAGTCGGCCGTCATTGTGAGCAGCATGGTTTGCAACTCCCAACTCTTCGAAGAGTTCTCTCGGCCGGGGCGCCGGTCCCAATACATGTCTTGCGGCGGATGACCTCAGCGTTGTCACCGCAGGCAGATCTCTATACGCCCTATGGTGCGACCGAATGTTTGCCTGTTGCTTCAATCGGTGGACGCTTAGTTCTCAACGAAACCGCCGCGTTAACGGCTGTCGGCCGCGGGACGTGTGTGGGGACGGTTTTTGACCGAATGGAGGTTCGCATCATTGAAACCTCATTCGACGTGTTGGCCGACATTAGTCAGGCAAAGACACTTGCACAGGGACAAATCGGCGAAATCATTGTTCGTGGCCCTGTGGCGACTCGCGAATATTTCCGTCGGCCTGATGCGACATCGGCTGCAAAAATTCGCGACGGCGAATCATTTTGGCATCGCATGGGAGACGTTGGCTACTTTGACGATCAGGGGCGACTGTGGTTCTGTGGCAGAAAGGCTCACATCGTATTCTCCAAAACCGGCCCGATGTATTCTGTCTGCTGTGAAGCGATCTTCAATAACCATCCTCGCATCTATCGCACCGCGCTGGTCGGGGTTGGAGCAAAGGGACGCCAGACGCCGGTGATCGTCGCAGAACCGGAAGCTGACCAATTTCCGACGAATTCTGCAGACAGTGCTGTGTTGCGTCAGGAGTTGATGAAACTTGGCAGCGAGAATCCACTAACAGCCGGTATTCGGCAGATCCTGTTTCATCGTTCGCTCCCAGTGGATACGCGACACAACGTGAAGATTAATCGCGAGGCCCTGGCGGTCTGGGCGACGAAAACCTTGCGAAATGTGGATCTGGAGAACTGAAGGAATCGGAGACTTTCGATCATGATCGATTATCAGTTGGAGCCAGAGTTGTCCGCAGACGACTTCATCGACGTGCTCATTCGTTCCACATTGGGTGAGCGGCGTCCGGTTGATGATCGCGAACGCATCGAGTTGATGTTAAAGAACGCAGATCTCATCGTGACGGCTCGTGCGAATGGACGACTGGTCGGCGTGAGTCGAGCGATCACGGATTTTGCTTTCTGCACCTATCTCTCAGATCTTGCCGTGGATGAGACCTGTCAGAAGCAGGGGATTGGTCGTGAGTTGATTGAACGGACTCATCAGGCGGCTGGCCTGAGAACTCGCCTGATCCTGATCGCGGCTCCGAAAGCTCGATCTTATTACCCGCATATTGGCATGGTGCCGCATGACTCCTGCTGGATGCGCGATCCGGAGGCGTAGCAAATTTGTGCCTGAGCGTTGTCAGCGTGAATTCATTAGCGGCTGGGCAGTAAACAAAACGAGAGTTCCTGAACGAATCAAAAGGCCTGGTCACATCGGCTTTTGCCGGGAGGCATTCTCATAAGGTCCGGGTGTCTCGCGGGAAAATTCGTTGCTGCGAGTGAATCGGTGCTTTTCTGCTGCTATCCTCCCCGGGACTCTTTGAGGCTGGTTCAGTCGTTATCTCGCACTTTTTGCTTCGACAACAGGATTACTCATGCAGACCACAGCTTTTCAGCCGGAACAGTTTCGACGATCCGTTCTTGCGGTCCCGCCACTGGCTCGGGGGGCTCAGGACAAGATCTGTCGGACTGAGAACGAAAAGCTGATTCGCCACATCGAAGCGGGTGGCGTTTCGATGTTGTTGTACGGTGGTAATGCCAACCTCTACCACATCCGTCCCAGCGAGTTCGGTGAATTGCTGGAGATTCTGCAGGATGTCGCGGCTGAAGGGACTTTGGTTGTTCCATCAGTCGGGCCTGCTTACGGAACGATGATGGATCAGGCGGATGTTCTTAAAAAGACCGCCTATCCCACAGTTATGGTGCTGCCAACAAAGGCAATCATGACGGAAGCTGGCTTGATGACGGGGTTCCGGCGATTTGTCGAAGCGGTCAATCGTCCGGCCGTGCTTTACATCAAAGAAGAAGGTTACATCAGTCCAGAAGGCGCCGCGGAACTGGTTCGTGACGGACTTGTCTCGTTCATCAAGTATGCGATCGTTCGCAAAGATCCGGCGGACGACGAATATCTGTCTCGCCTGGTGACGATGGTGGATCCAAAACTGATCTGCAGTGGCATTGGTGAACAACCTGCTCTGGTGCACCTCACAAAGTTTCGGCTCAATGGATTTACTGCCGGATGCGTCTGCGTCAATCCTACTCTGTCACAAACGTTGTTAAAGGCCATTTGTGACGGGGACTATGATAAGGCCGAGGCGATCCGAAAGATCTTCCTGCCGCTTGAGAATCTTCGCAACGAAGTGAATCCAATTCGAGTTCTCCATGAAGCTGTGGCGTTGGCTGGCATCGCAGAGACTGGCAAACACCTTCCTCTGCTGTCCGGATTGACAGAGACGACGGGCGACCGGGTCAAGATTGTTGCCCGAGAACTTCTGGCTGCGACTTATTCCTAACGAACGCAGAGAATCACTGCAGGTGCTCTTTTCATTTGTTAACAATGAGGACGGTCGTCGATGAAGCTGTGTCACTGCTGTCTAACGCTGTGTCTCAGCGTATTGTCGACATCTGGGTTTGCGCAGGAGTGGGGCACGGTGAAAGGCCGGTTAGTCTTTGGCGCTGCTGCGCCGGAGCCAGTCGTGCTGGAGATTGAGCGTGACGCAGATGTTTGCGGCAAGAATGGACTTATCGACGAGTCGTTGATTGTGAATAAGGACAATCGCGGTTTGCGATACGTCGCAATCTGGCTGGATACGAAAGAGAAACTACCGATCCATCCGGAACTCGTGTCGCCACCGAAAGAGATTCCTTCTTTGGACAACAAAGGTTGTCGATTTGAACCTCATATGCTGGCGATTCGGACTGGTCAGGTGATGCATCTGACGAATTCGGACCCCGTTGCGCACAATGCCGCGGTCTATGTGCGTCGTTCAACGCCGTTCAGTGAGATTATTCCACAGACTCAACCGCTCGAAAAGAAGTTTACGAAACCGGAAACTTTGCCGACACGAGTGGACTGTTCGATTCATGCGTGGATGAAGGCCTGGTTGATTATTTCTGAGCATCCTTATGTGGCGATTACCGATGCAGACGGGAACTTCGAATTGAAGAACGTTCCGGCCGGTGAATGGAAGTTTAAATTCTGGCATGAGCGTCCCGGATACCTCCAGAACGTCAAACAGGGCGAATCTGCGGTGCCCATTGAAAAGGGTGTTTGGACACTCAATGTTGAAGGCTCAAAGACTCTCGACCTTGGAGAATTGACCGCGGCTGCGGAACAGTTCAAGGCTAAAAAATAACAGAACCCGGCATTTTGTTTACCGCCCAGCCGGAGGCGCCGGCTTCCATCAGGCCGGCGCCTCCGGCTGGGCGGTAAACGATTCGATCGATACTCGGCCTCTGCAGAAACGTTTTCATTCTTTTTGGAGCAACTAGAAACATGCCTATTGTTCAGCACGATCTCCTTAACGTTGATCTCGGTATTCACGATGTCGTTTCGCGTCTTTCTAATGCGCACAATGCAGCCTGGGTCTCTATGCACCGGCTGGTAGGTGGTCTTTCAGATGGAGTAGACGTCGTCACTGTGAACAACGGTCGGATGTCGCTGCAGTTGTTGCCAACTCGTGGGATGGGCGTCTGGAAAGGCGAGGTGGACGGTGTGCCTGTTCGCTGGAATTCTCCCGTCGAGCGTCCTGTGAATCCGGCATTCGTGGACCAGATGCGTCGCGGGGGTATCGGCTGGCTGGACGGATTCAATGAACTCATTTGTCGCTGCGGACTCGGATGGCACGGTGCTCCGGGAACAGACACGATTGTTGATGAGAACGGGAAGGTTGTCTCCGAGCAGTTCCTTCCTCTGCATGGGCGTGTTGCCAATATTCCGGCTCATCGCGTCACGGCCAGCGTCGATACCGATCAGCTGTCCGTAACCGGAATTGTTGATGAAGGCTGTTTGTTCGGAGGACGACTTCGCCTCGAGTCGACTCTGACAACGAAGGTTGATTCGGCTGAGTTTGAATTGATCGACGTCGTTACAAACCTGGGGGCTCAGCCTGCGGAAGTGGAGATGTTGTACCACTGCAACATCGGCGAACCGTTTCTCGGTGAAGGTTCGATGTGTCACACCGCGTCCAGCGAAGTTGCTCCTCGCAATGAGCGAGCAGCGGAAGGGCTGAGCATGTGGAATCTGTATCAGGGGCCGACGAAAGGCTATGCCGAACAGGTTTACTACACGAAAGCGGCAACAGATGCTGCCGGAGAAGGCGTGGCGGTTTTGTGCGATGCCGATTCTGAACGAGCTTTCGTGGTGCGTTTCGATACGTCGACTCTGCCGTGGTTCATCCTCTGGAAGAATACTCAGGCGACAGAAGATGGATACGTTACGGGCCTCGAACCTGGCAGCAGCTTCCCGAACCCTCGCGGAACAGAACGCAAAGGAGGACGAGTTATCTCATTGGGAGCCGGAGAATCCGTGACCTTCCGACTGCGATTCGAAATCGCCACAGAACGATCCCGCGTGCGAGCGATTCTTGACGAAGTGACAGCTCTTCAGGTGGCCACACCACGAATCGTTCACGATGCACCGAAGCCGGAATGGATTCCGTAGCAGATTTGGTGAAGGTGTTTTTTGACCACGAAAGGCACGAAACACACGAAAGGAATCGCAGAAACGGCGCGGTCAGTTGACTTGCTGACTTCGTCAGCAGACTTGAACAACCGTTTGGTACTCTGCGATGTTTCGTGTCTTTAGTGTCTTTCGTGGTTCAACCCTGCGATTCAATGCGTGCGAAACGATGAGTCGCAGATGTCATTTTCCCAACGCATCGCCCGACCATTCAGGGCGAATGCCCGCCGCCTGCTACGACATACGAATTGTCTGAGACCGATCTGGCCCTACAGAAACGAACTCAGTCGGCTTTTGAACGATCTCTTCGATGGCTCGGCAATATTGCTGAGCAGACTCGGGCAGCTTTGAAAACTCGGTGATCCCGGTGATGTCTTCTTTCCAGCCGGGAACGCGACGAAGCACAGGCTTCGCAGCGGCGAGATCCTCGCAGCGACTTGGCAATGTGCGAGTCACCTGACCGCGAATGTCATAAGCTTCACACACGAACAGTTCATCGAAACCGCTCAACACATCCAGCAGAGCGATCGTGATCGAATCCACTCCGCTGATTCGAGCGCTGTAACGAGTCGCGACGGCGTCGAACCAGCCGCAACGGCGAGGACGTCCGGTGACTGTTCCGAACTCATTGCCGGCGATTCGAATCTTCTGACCGATTTCGTTGTCCAGTTCTGAAGGGAAAGGACCTCCGCCGACGCGAGTTGTGTAAGCCTTGGCAACGCCAATCATCTTGACGATGGCTCGTTCGGGAACTCCACTACCGTTGTGAATTCCGCAGCCGGAACTATTCGATGAAGTCACATAAGGAAAAGTCCCGTGGTCAACATCCAGCAGGCTTCCCTGAGCGCCTTCGAACAACAGCCATTTGCCAGCATCGAGTGCATCCAGCAGGTAGGTTGTCGTGTCAGCCACCATCGGGCGAACTCGATCCGCCGCAGTGGAGTACTCTGCGATGATTTCATCGCAATTCATCTGCGGTCCGTCGGGGTCGAGTGCGTTCAGGATTTTCTGCTTGAACGGCACGATCTCTTTGACCTTCGCAGCAAATGTGTCGCGGCAAACCAGATCGCCAATCCGAACTGCGTGCGACCGACCAACCTTGTCGCGATAACATGTGCCGATTCCGCGCATTGTGGTACCGATGGCCGAGCTGCCGCGGGATTTTTCCAACGCGGCTTCTTCGAAAAGATGCCACGGACAGATTACATGAGCGCGATCGCTGACCATCAGACGCGATGTGCAATCCTGGCCGCCGGCGATGAGTCCGTCCAGTTCTTTCAGCAGAGCCAGCGGATTGACGACCACACCCGGCGCGATGACGGACTTCACATGGCTCTGCAGAATTCCAGTTGGCAGGAGGCTCAGTTTATAAGTTCGTCCGTCGAATTTTACGGTGTGGCCAGCGTTGTTGCCTCCTTGATAGCGAACAACGATGTCATGACGCTCCGTCAGAATGTCGACGATTTTTCCCTTGGCTTCGTCGCCCCACTGCAAACCAATCACAGATGTTGCCGGCACAAGAACGCTCGCAAAGAAAACTGGTGAATTCAAAAAGAAACCGGACATCGGCACGCACCGACATCCGGTCAGGAGTAGCTGCGATTGTACAGCTCAGAAACCGAATCCCAAATGTCCGCAGGTTTTTTTTGAAAAGCGACAGACTTTGTCGTTCAGCGTCTCAGGGACAAAAATCGGGAAAGGAGGGTGATTTCAATTGTCCGGCCGATTCCCGCGCATCCCTTGAAGTTTCTCGCAACTTCGAATGCCCTGTCCATTCCGGCTTGGTGAGTTCATCCTCACCCGCTGCGTCAGCGAGGGATTTGTCGTTGAAAACACGGCAACTTTTATCCCTCACACACGTGTCGGATTATGAGGGGCTATTGAACCAACAGCCTGATTCGTTGGCGGCGAGAACTACTTGTCGAATTTTGGTCCCGGCTTCTTTTTCGATTTCTCCATTCCCGGAGCCATCATCAGAGGACTCTCCATTTCCATTGAGTCCATCTCTTTGGAACCCATCTTGTCATCACTCATCTCTGAGTCGCCCATTTCGTCGCCATCCATCTTCGCCTTCTTCTTTGGTGTGCCCATTCCGGGCTCGTCCATTTCACCCTCGCCAGATTCCATCTTCGAATCGGAGGGTTCTTCAGTCGACATCTTTCCGTCGGAAGATTCCGAAGACATTTCTCCGTCCGGAGCCATTTCAGCGGAGTCCGAATCCTTCTTTTTCTGGTTGCTGTCAGATTCTGATGTTCCGACCGGAGGACGACTGATTCCCGCGACAACGGCTGTGAAGTCACCGGCGAATGGCTTCGATTTGTCGGCGAGGGTTCGTCCACGAATTGGAAACGAATGAGTTTCACGCGGCAGACAGAAGTACAATGTTCCCATGTCATCTTCATAGGAGCACGGGATCTGGCGATTCGCAGCTTCAGCCATCACAACAAAGCTCAGGGCATTACCCGACGCGTTGATTCCGATATTGTCGCGAACACGCAGTCCATCGATTTGCAACTTCTCACCGCCGATCTGAGCCAGTTTGTCTCTGCAGTAGTCTGCCAGGTTTTCATGAAGAAGTGCAATTCTCTTCGTGTTGATGGCAGCTCGCTCCTTCTTAAGCCAGAGCGCAAGAGCTTTATTGGCGGAAGTGTCCACGGCGAACCATTCATTCCCCGTACCGGCTGTCAGTCGGACTTCTATTCCCTCTGCTGTGCCGATCAGGCGGCAGGTCATGATTTCACTTTGCAGAGTCTCAGGAGTCATCGCGAGAAAGGCGCGAAGCGTTGTCTGGTCGTCAGGCGATAATCCGGTGTCGGCCCATGGGATAGTCGCTCCCGGAAGATTTCTTTCTTCCAGTCTTCTGGCTACAAGTTCGCCGCTGAGCTCGGGCAGGCTGCCGGTCACACTAAAAAAGATAACTGCCAGCAGGATCAGAAAACACAGAACCGGCATCCCGATTACCAGGGCGCGGCTGGGGCGTTTTCTCCCTGGACGGCGTCGCCTGGTTGTGGACGTCGGTGGCGCGGGAGCGGTGAAGATTTCCGTTTGAGGTATAGCTCCCGGAAATCCCGGCGACTGATTGGCCGTGATAGGAGACGACGCTGCATCCGGCACCGTTGTGCTGCCCGGGCGGACAACCAGAGGAACCAGAAGTCTGGTATCGCATTTGGGACAGCGCCCCTGTTTTCCTCCGTAGGCATCCGGAACTCGGATGGTTGCCGTGCAATAGGGACAGTCGAACTCGATTGCCATCTTGAAACCTCATATCCGAACGGCGAGAGTAAAAGACTCGCTCTGCAAAACTCCCGTCAGCAGCACAGGCATGCCGAGGACGCCCGGCCGCTGAGTTTTGACGCGGCTATTGTGCGAAATCAGGCGCTGTGATGACAGTGTTCTCAATCTTCAGACAGCGACCTGCCGCAATGCGATGGAACTTCAGGAAAAGCTGAAGGTTTGAGTGTTGGAACGGGATAAAACATTCCAGATATAACAGTCGCAGCGACGATGCTGACGAGGAGGCCGCAGCGGTCGGGAAAGTCTCGGCAGTTTTTGCCGGTTCGACCACAGTGCCTCGCATTCTCTCAGGCAGTCACTTTCATGATTCTGACCGACTACCGCATTGATACAGGACTGTTTGCAGGTCCTCTGGATCTGCTGCTGTATCTCGTGCGAAAACAGGAAGTCGATGTCTGCGCTGTTTCCCTGGCCAGGATCACGACAGACTTTCTGGACTACATTGATGTTCTGGAATTTCTTGACTTCGATCTGATCGGCGACTTTGTTGTTGTCGCAAGCACTCTGCTGGAAATCAAAAGCCGCGAAGTACTGCCGACCGTTGCTGTCGTCACGGAAGACTCGCCGGAAGAAGAAACGGGCAGTGATCTGATCGCGCGGTTGATGGAGTACCGTCGCTACAAAGAAGCATCGCGGCTTCTGGAAGAGAGAGCGTCGGAATGGATGGAACGTTTTCCTCGCCTCAGTAGTGATCGCCCGGCCGCTAATCGAGATCGGTCTGACGATCGAATTCGTGAAGTCGAATTGTGGGACCTTGTCAGCGCGTTGTCGCGGATCGTACGGATTCCCAATCTGGAACGCGAAATCGCGATTCGGATGGACGAAACGCCAATGTCGGTGTTTCAGGAAAAAATCCGCGAACGAATTGCTCTGGAAGGCCGCGTTGCCTTCAGCTCATTCTTTGAAGGCGAGAAAGTTCAGTCGCGAATTGTGGGCGTCTTCCTCGCCATTCTGGAATTGATCCGCCACGAAGGTTATCGCTGCGAACAACCAATTGATTTCAATGAAATCTGGGTCCTGCCGCCACTCGCTTAGTTCCTGTCATCGCAAGAGATGACCGCGGCGATTGTTCGGCAATTGCCGAAAAAGACAGGGCATTCCGAACTTTTTCAGCTCTCACACGCTCTCCTTTGCGCAGTGCGGTGATGCTTCTACAATCCGCCGCACTGTGACTGTCACTTTCCGCGTGATTTGTCTCCGATTGTTAGTACCCTTGAAAGAAGTGTTCGTCTCATGACCCGTTCGATGGACAAGATCGTCGCCCTTTGCAAACGCCGAGGATTCATTTTTCAGAACTCTGAGATCTACGGTGGGCAGAACGGTTTCTGGGATTACGGTCCGCTGGGCACCGAACTGAAACGCAACGTGCGCGATGTGTGGTATCACGATATGGTCTCGGCTCACAATGAGCTGTTGCAGCCCGCCGGTGCTCCGACCACGTTTCAGATGGTGGGACTTGAATCCGCTCTCATCATGCATCCTCAGGTCTGGAAGTGCTCCGGACACTACGACTTGTTTCATGACATGATGGTCGACTGCACGGAGACGCGCAAACGCTACCGAGTGGACCATGTGAAGGGGCACTGGGTGAAGTGCAACGGCAAGACCGTCAAACTGAACAAAGCCAGTTCATCTGCCGATGCCCCTGCTCCGGAAGAGGCCGATCGGGTTTTTGTAACGACGACAGAAGCCAACGCGATCGAACACGTCAAAGAGAAAGCTCTGAAGTTGTTTGAGCTTCGTGCCAAGGATGCCGACCGACTCCAGATCGAAGAACAGGTCCTGGGACTGGCTGCGATCAGTGCTGCTGACCGAGGCAAAATCTTCGCTCCGGATGCATCGCGGGCTGGCACTCTGACGGATCCTCGCGAGTTCAATCTGATGATGAAGACAATCCTTGGCGCGCTGGGAACGGAAGAGGACGCAGCCTTTCTGCGTCCGGAGACAGCTCAGGGGATTTTTGTTAACTTCAAGAACGTGTGCGACAGCAGTCGCGTGAAGCTGCCGTTCGGAATTTGTCAGGTTGGCAAGAGTTTTCGCAACGAGATTACTCCGCGAAACTTTACGTTCCGATCTCGCGAGTTCGAGCAGATGGAAATCGAATTCTTCTGCCATCCGTCACAGTCGCGCGAATGGTACACGTACTGGCGCGATCGTCGATATAACTGGTATCTGAATCTGGGTATCGCCAGGGACCGCATCATCCTGCGAGACCATCATCAAGACGAGCTGGCTCATTATTCCGTGGGGACTGCGGACATCGAATACGCATTTCCGTTTTTGGATGCTGGCGAATATGGAGAGCTGGAAGGGATTGCTCATCGAGGCGATTTCGATCTTCGTTCACATATGGAAGGTAAGCTGGCGAAGAATGCAGCGGGCGAACTGGAAGTCGAAAAGCTGGCCGACGGAACGCCGAAGCATCGTGGCAGTGGCAAAGATCTGTCGTACTTCGACGATCAGACTCGCGAACGATTCATTCCGCACGTCATTGAACCTTCCGCTGGCGCGGACCGGGGAACTCTGGCCTTCATTTGCGAAGCCTATCACGAAGATCATCAGCCTGATGAAAAAGGTGAAATGCAGGAACGCGTTGTGATGAAGTTTCATCCGCGTCTGGCTCCTGTGAAAGCGGCCGTGTTTCCTCTGATCAAAAAGGAAGGCATGCCGGAGAAGGCGGCCGAAATTTATGGCGATCTGAAAGCCGCGGGCTTGAGCGTTCAATATGATCAGCAGGCTGCGATTGGTCGTCGTTATCGTCGACAGGACGAAATTGGCACTCCATTCTGCATCACGGTCGATGGCGATACCGCAGTCGACAAGTGCGTCACGATTCGCGACCGTGATACGCTCGTGCAGGAACGTATTCCAGTGAATCGAATCGTGGATGAAGTGCTGAGCCGATTGAAGGCATAGCCTGTCGCAGCGTGCAGGCTGTGACCTGCGATTCGCATTAGGGCCGTCGTTTTGTCATGCCATTATTGTGGCGGACCGAGGAATTCCGGGGACCGAATGATTCGGCCCCCCGGTATGATCTGGTCGTATTCCTTCGCGTTCATCCCGCCGTCGGAGTCGTCTCAGGAGATGCCGCTGGTACGGAGGCCGTAATGTCGGATTCCGAGAACAGCACATCCACGAGCGTGGTCACTCCATGGCCGGATGATTCGTGGACGCCTTTGCGGAACTGGACTCGCCAGGTGTAGCCTGTCTCTGCAGTGGGCGTGACATACTGAATGTCTTCGCTACTGGCGATGAAGGTCTCAAGAGTTTCCTCCGGGATAATCACCTTGCCAGATTGTTGTCCGACAATCACAAATGCGTTGTCCATCGTCTGCAGAAAGTTCAAAACTCGCACTGGCGATGACGTTCCTGAAGAACTGACATTCAACATCGAATTAACGATTGTTGATTCGTCTGTAGAGAATCTTGGAGTGCGGTGCGACATCAACCCAGCGTCGAACGGCGGAAACGCATAAGACCCTGATCGGTTCTCAAACCGCAGCCACAGCTTCAGAACGGGATCTGTAGTCAAAGTTGTTGCCGGAGCTTTTGTCTGAAATTGCTCAAACGTCAGCGGCTCCCGCGTTACCTTGACAGGTGTCAGCACGACATCTCCGAACCGGCGAGATTCACCGAGCTTAAGAACGTGACCTTCCGGGACCGGAGTTCCATCCGGTACTTTACGGAACTCATTCGAATCCAAAGGTCGAATATCCGGCAGGCTTTCGAGCGCCGCATTTCCGAATAGCTTCAGTCGTCCGGTCATGAGGCAGAAGATCATCAGCAACGTGATGGCGATCGCATAACCGTTCACGGCCGATGATGACTTCTTCTGGACCGTCACTGCCGGTCGCTGTTCCGACGCAGGTTTGTCCGCAGGTTTGGACACGGCTGCTGTTGGCTTCGCCGGAGACGATGCCGGTTTCGTTTCAGACGCCGCCGGTTTCGACTCGGATACAGGTTCGGTTGCTGGCTCTGGCTCGAGCCCGGGAGTTGATCCCACGGCCGGCTCAGGTTCCGCAGCAGTCGTGTTGGAGACCGCTTCTTCGGCGAATGCTGTTGTTGGAACTTCCGAAAGTTCCTCAGCCTCGTGCGTCTCCGAAGCTGTCATCATGACCGTCTGTTCATCCGCCGCCTGATCAACCACATCCTGATCGTGCGAAGCGACAGGTTGTGTCGCCGATGGAAAAGCAACGGGTTCGTCCACGATTCCGGAAAGATCCGGAATTGGCGCAGGGGACGCGTCGAAGTCTAACCCAGGCAGTGACGGAGCAGGAGCATCATCGAATGTCGGAAACGATGGCCGATCCGGCACGGCGGCATCAGAATTCAGAAATGAAAAATCTTTCGGGCTCTCACCGGGACGATTCGGTCCTGCCATTCGTCAAAACTCCTGACATCTGAAACAATGGCGTCCTCCGGCATGCTGACCTCAGATGCCCGGCGGACTCGCCCCCTATTTCAATCGTGTCGAATCTTCGGAGTCAACTGGAATGAAGTCAATTCTATCGAACGCATCCGGCTTCGTTCCGGCTTCTCATGAGGACCCGCGTAACCCCGGCGTATTGAAGCGAGTTATCGCCACGAAAGATGACTTTCAGGCCGGTCATGTGCAAATGCTGAACTGGGCCTGCCTGCCAGCCCGGTCCTCTTTTCAGTTGCATTATCATGAAGATATGCAGGAAATTTTCGTGCTGCTGAAGGGCGAAGTCGAGATGCATGTGGGGAAAACAATGACCATCATGCATGCCGGTGACACGGTCATCGTGGCGCCACGGGAGCCGCATCGCATGGTCAATTGTCTTGATGAAGTCGCGGAGTATATCGTGTTCGGAATTTCTTCTGGACAGAACGGAAAAACGGTGGTGATCGATGGCTGAAGCTGCTGTGATTGTTCAGATGCTGAAAGGCGAATTTCAGGTGACGGCCGGAGGGACTCACTTTCCGTCAGAATCGCGGACACACTCCGAGGGCCGCCGCCGTTCCATTCAGTTCTGTGGGCTATGGCATTTGGAAAATGCCTGCAACTTCACAACGTGATCACCGTTGAACGTCGCCCCAAACTGACTCAGGATGAAATCCAAGGCCCGTGATTTTATGCCCTGCCCCTGACCTTCATCCGCATCAGAAATTTGACTGGTTCGGACTATTACTCTGTGGAGGCTATATGAAAACTGTTTTGTCTCTGGCTCTGTTGATCCTGGTGGTGAACTCGGACACTTTTGTTCATGCGGAGTCATTGAAGGCCGGTGCGGCGATCAGCAACATTACACCGGATATCGGTGCGCCGGTGATCGGTGGATTTGTGCCGTTTCCCTCCACGCAGATTCATGATGAATTGAACGTACGAGTACTCGTTCTTGATGACGGTTCGAAGAAGATTGCTCTGGTGGTCTGCGACCTGTTAGGAATTCATCGAATTGTCAGTGAGGAAGCTCGCCGCCTGATTCAGGAACGTCATGGAATTCCCATTGCCAATGTCATGATCAGCGGGACGCACACACATTCGGCCCCAAGTGCTTTGGGAGATGATCGGCTGGAACCTGAACAGAAGCCGAATGAGTATCAGGCCTTTGTGGTTCGCCGAATCGTCGATGGAGTAACCAGGGCCATCAATAATCTGCGTCCGGCAAAGCTGGCGTTTGGCAGTGTTGATGTACCGGAGCATCTCTTTAATCGTCGCTGGCATATGCGACCGGGAACTGTTCCGCCGAACCCGTTTGGGCAGACTGACATCGTCAAGATGAATCCTCCGGCCGGCAGTCCGAACCTGATGGAGCCCGCCGGCCCGATCGATCCCGTCATCTCGATCATTGCTGTGAGAGATCTGCAGGACCGACTCATTTCCATCTTCTCCGCCTACTCACTTCATTACGTGGGTGGCGTGGGCTCGGGGCATATTTCAGCAGACTACTACGGTTACTTTTGTGAACATGTGCGAAAGCTGGTTGAGGCCGAGACGTCGAATCCGCAGTCGGAAGATGTTCCTCCGTTTGTCGCGCTGATGGCGAACGGCACAAGTGGCGACATTAATAATATCAACTTCCAGAATCCTCGCCCCGCACGCAAGTCGTATGAGCAGATTCGCTACGTCGCGGAGGACTGTGCCGTAAAGGTTCTGGCCGCCACGAAATCACTCGAATACAACGACGCGATCGCCCTTGATGCACGATACAGTGAACCGGTCATCACCTGGCGAAAGCCGACACCCGAACAAGCCAAATGGGCTCAGGAAACGATTGCTGCCGGCCCCAAAAGCGACTCAGACTTGTCATTCATCTATGCTCAGCGTGCCACAAAGTTGGCCGGGTATCCTGAGAATACAACAATCCCTGTGCAGTTGCTGCGAATAGGAGATATCTGCATTGGCACAATGCCGTGCGAAGTCTTCTGTGAAATCGGGCTGGAGTTTCGTGAGAAGTGTCCTGCCAGGCATGCGTTTATGGTCGAACTTGCGCATGGATATTTTGGTTATCTGCCGACACCTCGTCAGATGCTGCTTGGTGGATACGAAACCTGGATTGGAACCAATCGCCTGGAGCCGACTGCTTCGGAAAAACTTCTTGAGGAACTCATGAAATTGGCAGAATCCTCAGGCGAAAAACCGTAACCGAACATATCTGATCAGACGAAGTGCTAAGTAAACAAGGCTGGAAACAACAGCCCGATGGCCGGGAAGGGGCAGCGAACTCCTCGTTACTGAAACCTTCTCCAACTGGGCAGCGCCAGGTTTGATGACTCAGATGCAACGAAGTAGTTTTGTGACAAGAATTTACCATGTGATACAGAATCTCTTAACTCCCTCGGGGGAGACCGTGGGCGATAGGTCGGATGAGGGAGCTTTCGTGGATACTGCGATGCAAAGCCATTCAGGATCTTCGAAAATACCGACGGAGCGGGGTGCAACATGGCGCTGTCCAGCCAGCCTCCTGAAACTGCAAGTCGCTGAGATCAAACATTCGCGTCTTTACCGGGCACCACACCTATGCCTGCTCTGATTGAGCTGAACGATCTCTCAAAGGATTATGGTTCATTCCGAGCGCTTTCGGGCGTCAGCTTGCGGATTGATGAGGGTATCACGGGACTGCTGGGGCCGAATGGTGCCGGGAAGAGTACTCTCATCAAGGTCTTGCTGGGACTGGTGAAGGTCACCACCGGGCACGGTCATGTGCTTGGTTTTCCGATCGGCCAGTCTGTTGCTCAGGTGCGAACTCAAATCGGCTACATGCCGGAGGATGATTGCTATGTGCATGGTCTTTCGGGGATTGAATCCATTCAGGTGGCCGCTCGCCTCTCCGGATTTTCCGAAACCGAAGCCCTTCGCCGCGGGCACGAGATCCTGGATTTTTGTGGCATGGGACAGGAACGATATCGTCCTGTAGAAACGTACTCGACCGGCATGCGTCAGAAGTTGCGTTTCGCGATGTCCATCGTGCATGACCCGAAGTTGCTGATTCTGGATGAACCGACCTCAGGACTGGACCCTGAAGAGCGAGAAGCGATGCTGAACCGCATTCGAATTCTCGCGCGAGAATTCCACAAGTCTGTCATTCTGTGTACTCACATCCTTCCAGATGTTCAGTCGGTTTGTGATCGTGTCGTGATCTTCGCACGTGGTGCAGTCAGAGTCAGCGATTCCCTGGAAGCGCTGTGTCGAATGCCGGATCCTTCGGTCACCGTTCAGGTGACCGGTGACTGCCAGACGCTGCTGGGGAAGCTCCAACAAAAGGGCTTGCGTGCAAAGATCCTTCTTCCGCAGCAAATGCAGATTGTCGGTGATGCGGAATCCTTGAGCCCCATGCTATGGATTGCGGCTGCTGAATCAGAATGCGTCATTCGCAGTGTGACACCGTCAAAAAATTCACTTGAGCAGATTTTTCTGGACGCAGTGCGAGAGGTTCATCGTGCCGATTCATAACCTGGGATACCGTGAATGGAACGGAACGCTGCATTCGCCGTGGACGCGATGGATGGTCGTGGCCGAGATCGGAATCCGCCGTGCGTGGCAGAGTGCCTGGCTGCGCCGCATGATGTTTTTTGCATGGGTTCCCGGCGTTGTTATGGGGTTCATGATCTTCCTCTTTGAACAAGCAGAGAAAAATGACGGCGCAGCTCGCGATGTGTTGGGGAACCTGACGTCCATCCTTCTTTCGCGGCATGGGTTGGGGAGTATTGCTGACGATTTGTTGCGGCTTTTTCTTGAGTCAGACGCGACTCCGGGCGAGCGAAGGCATGTCTTCTGGTCGTCATTATTGTTGTATTTGTTCAGGCGATCGCAGCCGCTGATTCTGATTCCGATGGTTGGATTAATCGCTCCACCATTGATCTCCCAGGACTTTCGCTCTCGCGCGTTCTTGTTGTACTTCTCGCGACCGCTGTCGAAAACTCAGTATATTCTCGGCAAAGCGATGACTGTCATCGTCTATCTCTCGATGATCACATTTTTTCCCGCTCTCTGTTTGTTCGTCGTTGGAATTCTGTTATCGCCTGACATCAGTGTGCTGAGCGCCACATGGGACCTGTTCTTCCGGATTGTGTTTGTATCAGCCGCGATTGTTATACCTTGTACGGCACTGGCGCTGATGCTGTCATCGCTGACGACAGAATCTCGCTATGCGTCCTTCGGCTGGTTTGCGATCTGGATTCTTGGCTTTCTGACGTACAGCATCGCCGTACCGTTTTCCTCGCCGGGTGATGATTCTTTGATGCAGTGTGTTTCTTTGTTTCACATCTTCAGCGACGTGTCCGGTTGGCTATTGGATCCTCGACTTGCGGTGGCCGGCATTGAAACTCGACTGGTGACGCTGGGAGTTCTGACGGCCGTTTCTTTGGCTGTCGTTTACCGTCGCGTATCGGCCCCCATGCAGATCTAGGACCGGGTTTGGTATCCGTGACGGGGGGCCTCCGTTCGCCGGGGCTCTCCTGAAACACCGTACAAATTTTGCCGTTTGGACATGTCTTTGGATTTCCTCAGGTTGGCGTCAGTCTCATGTCCAGTTCACCGATGATTCAATTCGAGTCTGTGACCAAGCTGTACGGTCGAGTGCTTGGCGTTAACGACATAACACTGGAGCTGTCACCCGGGGCGTATGGCCTGCTGGGGCCGAACGGAGCTGGCAAGAGCACACTGCTGAACCTTTTGACGGGACAGCTGTTGCCCACGCGAGGCTCTGTGAAAGTTCTGGGACTGAACCCTCGCAATAATCCGGATTTGATGCGGCGTATTGGATTTTGTCCGGGTTTCGAAGGAATGTACTCGTCTACCAATGCGGTCGAATGGGTTACGTATCTGCTGGAGATGCAGGGGTTTTCTCATGCGAAAGCAAAACATCGAGCGATCGACTGCCTGGAAATGACCGGCATGGTCGAAGGCATGTACCGTCCCATCTCGACGTACTCACGTGGCATGAGGCAACGCACGAAGCTGGCTCAGGCGATCGCTCACGAACCGGAATTGTTGATTCTGGATGAACCCTTGAGCGGACTTGATCCCGTGGGTCGCTCCCAGATGACCGATGCCCTCCGACGCTGGATTGATATGGGGCGCAGTGTGATCATCGCCACGCACGTGCTGCATGAGGTCGAAGCGCTGACTCAGTCTTTTCTGTTGATATCCGGAGGTCGAGTACTGGCGTCAGGGACTGCGGCCGAAGTTCATGAGCTGCTTTACAAGGTGCCGATGGAAATTCAGGTGCGGTGCAGTGAAGGACGGGATCTGGCTGCAAGACTGCTGCGCGAAAACGTGGCGGATGCCGTACGTGTCTCCACGTTGAGTCAGGGGGAGATCGTGAATATTACCACGCGCAACGGTGCGATTCTGGCAGAACGAATTTCCGTCTGGGTACGTGAAGAGGGTTTGAAGATTTTTGAGATGAAGACGGCAGACGATTCTCTGCAGTCATTGTTTAATTCTCTGATGAAGATTCATCGAGGTGAATTGTGAATGCGCTGCGGGCCGTGTTCATGCATGAGTGGAAGCGATCGCTGACTGCCGGACGTATTGCCTGGTGGTTTGTGATGGCGATATTTCCGGCTGTCCTGACCATTCTCATTCGCGCGATCCCCGGATTTGAACGTCAGATTCGAGGCGAAGAGAGAGACAACTTCTGGTCAATGACGCTCTACTTTCTTGTTCCCTGTGTTTGCTCGGCATTAAGTGTTCTGCTGACTGCAGGACCAGCTGTTGCGGCCGAACTGGAGCAGCGGTCGTGGGTATATATGGCGACGCGGCCCAATGGCATTTTCTGGCTGCTGATCGGCAAGTATCTGGTGGCTGTCACCTGGGGCTTCACCGCAGCCGTCGTGGGAGCGACAACCTCGATTGTTTTTGCCAACGCAGTCACTCCTGTCCAGATCTGGATCGGGCTTGTGGCCCTGAGCTTTCTGTCGTGTGTTTCCTATTCCGCTGTGTATCTGCTGGTCGGAGTGATTTCTCCCAAGCGTGCGATGGTGTTCTGTGTGATGTATACCGGTTTCGTGGAAGTTGTGCTGGGGTTTATTCCAGCGCTGGTGAATCGGCTGACAGTTCAGTTTCGGCTGAGATCCTTATTGGTGCAGTGGATGCCGTTAAGCGATGAAGTCCGTCAATGGCCGTCGTTCTCGTACGTCTTTGGAGAAGGCTCGGCGTTCTTGCACTGCTTCTGGTTGCTGACACTGGTTGTGCTGTTCCTGACCGCGGCATTGATAATCGCTCATCGAAAAGAGTTCACGACGGCTGCAGAAGGTGACTTGTAAGGATCGGGCTCGAGTCATCTGTGAGTTCTATACAAGCCCGCAGCGCCAGCGAGTGAGCTAGGAGTTGCTTGCGGCCCACTCGCTCGCGCTTCGAGCGGATATGCGGGACCCTGGACGATTGATTGATGAAAAATTCACAGCCTCTTCGGGCCTGACAATGCGAAACTTCAAAACTCACTCTTCGGGTTGCGAGAGACGGAACTTGTTTCCGGAATGCTCCTGGGGCGGATTCGTATTCTGTTGGGATCGGATAGAAGTCGATTTGCTGTGTTAAGGCCCGGAGGGCAGACACATCGAATGCCGGGGTCGTCACGGCGTGTTGATTTAATGGGTTTTCACAACCCGAAACGTCAGTGAGGGATAAAAGTTGCCGCGTTTTTCAACAACAATTCCTCGCCGACTCATCGGGTTATGATTAAATCAACACCCCGGTCAGTGAGGGAAAAAAGCTGCCGCGTTTTTCAACAACAATCCCTCGCTGACTCATCGGGTTATGATTAAATCAACACCCCGGTCAGGCCCCGGAATCGTATAGACCAAAGAAACAACAGGCCCGCAGGGTCGACACAATGAGAGTACTCCCATGTTTGCCACAAGTTTGTGGCGGCCTAGCAGGCCTTTCGAGTAATTCAATCCAAGCAAACCGGGGCCTCACGGACTACGGCCGATGATGTGTCCGCCCTCCAGGCCTGAATCGCAATCCGACGAATTGCTGGGCTTTTCCGTGTCAAAACACTCTTCAACTTACCACCAATTCTCGAATCCGCCCCTGCTCCTGACTGGACAGCATCATGTTGAGCGTTTCAGACTGACGAGGAATCTCTTGTTAAAGTAAATGACCGCGAGCCTTTGCACCTTATCGCCCTCGGGGAGAAGGTGGCCAGCCGTCAGGCCGATGAGGGAACTTTCGAGGATGGCAGCGTTCTGGAAGGGCGCTTTCCAGCGAAGCCGAATGGCATTCGCCACAGGAGTTGCCTGCGCCGGTAGCGCCGACTTCAATCGGCATTGTTGTTGAAGCACACAAGGGGCGGCCGGCTTTGGACCAGTCCCGTAATAACTTCCGTAGCGGAAGTCGTGAGACTTCAGTCCGACCTCTCACGAGTTCGGCTACCCCAGGAACTTATTTCGGGACCGTTCCTTAGGACCTCACGACAAGCGGAGTGATGAGTTAGTGGTGTATTGGGCGACTCAATCAGGATTCCCCAGGCATCCTACTGAAGGTACGCGCCCTGAATTTCGTTGGTCAGTTTTCGTTCGAGCAGGGGGTCGCGTCCCACGGGCAACCATCGCGAAGGTCCTGACTGGCCAACGACCTGGTCGAGATCTCGGTTCAAAGGCTGGTACTCGGGAAACGTCGCACCGCCTTCGTAGTTCGCGGCGAGTCCTGGCAAGTCTTCAATTTCTTTGTCGACTCGCACGTTCACCAGCATCGTACCGGCACCGGAAGACTGCATGTTGATAGTGACTCGTCGACGGATGGACTGGAGAGTACTCTCCATGCGATTCAGGAAGCCCACGGAATCCGGATGCCATGGTTCGAGAATATTAGCACCGCCGCGATATTCCGTTTCAATGATTCCTTCGAGCTTACTTTCTCGAGCGACCTGAAAGTGATTTCGATTCAGCACCACGACAGCTCGTTCCCAAAGAGCATCTCGCTGGCCATCGGCGACCTGCAGAGTACTTCCGCCGGCCATTCCGGCCTTTGGCGGCGACGACAAACACCCCGGGCACGCCGCGATCAGACCCAGAACCGCGATGATCGGGAGAGCAGCAGCTTCAAAGTTGTGACGAGGATCCTTCACCGCTATTCCTTCAGCGTCATCAGATCACGTGGTACTCTGACTTCGTGTTCATACCTCGCGCAGGGCGAACAGAAAGTAGCCGGATTCGTGAGAATTCGGATGTCTTCCCGGTTGAAACCCCGAATTCTCACGAATCCGGCTACAAAGAAACATCTCATTTTGCCCCGCGCGAGGCATAACGGTGAGCTGTTTTCAATGAAGCAAAGTCTCAGGCACATTCGATGTGCCGTGACCCAGAAAAAGCAGAGCTTTTTGTGAATCAGCGGACGGCACACGGAGTGTGTCTGCTACTTTTGCACGGAATTGCCGTTAAAGGTAGATCAACAACCTATGGGCGGGAGTTTCGCAGCAAACACGGAGTTACCTCAAGACCAGTTCCGCATCGGCCATTTCTGCCGAAGTTGTCTGAGAGCATCAGTCCGCCCGCCCAAACGCAAAAAGTCCCGATTTTTCGCCTTGTATGGGCAACAAAAAAACGCTCGGTTCTGGAAAGAACCGAGCGTTTCAAGTGGTTGTTTGTCATCCAAACGGCAAGACTCGTACAAAAACTACTCCACAACATTCAAACGTGTCTTAACCAACTTACTCCAGTCGAAACCACCGGTGCCAGGATCATAAGCATTTAATGCCTCAGTCCGATCAATCAGGAATACGGCGCGTTTTCGATCGTCAGACGTTTGAGAGTCACCATCCATATCCAGTGGCCCGCCAACCTGGACGAGCCCAGCGTTCGGACCAGTAGTATGCTCAAAGGCTTCGAAGAATCCCGCGGTACCAAACACAATGAAGGTATTGCTTATAGTGGTGGTGTTGTTTTGAATCTTTCCAAGCATCTGGTACCTCTGTTGTCCGGACGTACGAACGTCAGGGGCGTCGTGCTCGGCAGCAGTTCCGAGTTCGAGCCAATGACGATTTGTAAGCTCAAACGACGGAGGCCCGGACCCGGTGTCGAACCGGTCTTCTCGTAGATTTCTGAGGATAGTGGACTGAAGTGGATTTGGATTGAACTCATCTCTCGAAGCTAGTGTTCGAAACGGATTTGAATTTGGCAGGCCAGGGATCTGGAATCGGGCGGCACCGGGAGCCAATCCGGTCGGATCATGGCTGGGAATCAAACCATCTCGTTCTGTCAGGAATTCTCTCCATCGGTCCGTCCCCGCAGTGTCTCCGGCAGGATGCGTAAATGGACCGTCTTCGAACTGATTCGCCGGATTTCCACCGGGTGGTCCGGTATAGAATGGGGTCGTATCGAAGGTGTTAGGTACATCCATCAGGAACGGGGAGTCGATCAATCCGGCATAAACTTCACGATGTCGAATCATGTTGAGATTGATTTTGCCCGGCAAGCGATTAAGCGTCAGATAGTTGCCCAGCATTCGATGCACACGCGATGGAACTTCGACGAACTGCAGTATGCGATACCAGCGGTTGTCTCGCGCCTGATTAAGCAGATCATTTCCGACCACGTCAGGAAAGTCCGGCATAAGAAACAGACCTGCCGCAGAGGACAATCGAATTGCATTGGCAGGATCAGCCAGTATCTGCTGTGTCGGCGCAAGGCGACTGATTTGCAACTGCTGTGTCAGGGTCTGTGGCCCAAAAACTGGAACATTCAAGAGGTCAATCGACGACGCATAATCCCTATCGAAATGAGGTTGCCAAACGTTGAACGGCCGAGCCTCATTAGTTGCGGAAACATGCAGTAGCGGATCCGTTATCTTGGTTGAATTGACTCCGAGCATATCGTCTGTCACTGCCAGCTCCGAGCCCTTGATTGTGTTCAACCGATGCGGAGTCGCTGTCTTTGCAGTGCTGGGAACTGTTCTTGATTCTAGCGGCTCGATTCGTTCTTGGCTTTCAAGGCCAAGAATTTGCCCTGCGGGCACAGCTGGATCATAGACTTCAGCCGGTCCGCCCATGTTTGTGAGCTGAAGACTCTGGAACGTAACCTTCCGGCGATCCACCTCAATCCAGGGATTCTCTGCCAAGCCGAGCGACGGTAAGTCCGGGTTCAGGCGGCGCTGCAGCACAAGGTCAAATCCTGGCACGGTTTCGCTAGGGAATGCTGTACTCACGTCATCGAAAGTATCGTTTCCCTGATAATTGGGGACTGTTGTTGGGTCGGCAAGAAATGGGCTATTGAATTCTGCAAAACGGCCGACGTGGTTTGTGTGCCGCACATCGATATCCGTCAGCGGTTCTGTCGCGCCTGCTGACGACGAATCAACAACCGCAGTCACATCTGGCGCAATCAACTCATAGACGCCATCAAACATATTGGCCGCTATATCACCGAGATCCACAAAGAATGCACTTGACGTCAAAGCTGTATCACTGGTCACGGAAATACTAAATCGCCCACCACCATCAACGACATTCTCCGCGTGATCGGCAATGATGATTGCGGGATCATTTGGGTCGGACAGATCATGGTCAATCGCAGGACGGTTATTACGCACGATTCGCCAGATTCCCCGTTCTGGATTACTACTTCCGGAACGAGGCGTGGCGAGGTCCAACTCCATTGGGAGCATGTTCTGTAGTTCAACGAACAGGAAATCACGTGCCTGATCATCAGTGTAAGGAGTCGCCGGGCTATCGCCACCCGGTGTTACAGCTTCTGATCGTATGGCCAGAACTTCACTCAGTGCAAGTTGTTGGGCCTCGACACCGTAAACGACGCCTCGACCGTTTGTATCTTCCCGATACAGCATGTTCTCTGTTGCATCTGCTCCCACAGCCGTATCGGCATCGTCACTGGATGTGTAGGGATTATCGTCCAGTTCCCATCCTCCGGTTGTGCCGGTCGAATTTGGTCCAAGGTTTTTGTCGTACTCGAATTTAGTGATAATGTTGTCCGTGTCCATCGCATCTACAACATTGACAGCAAATTGAGCCATGCGTCTGAGTTGTCGATGGGTGTAAAGCGGCTGCGCTGTTGTGAAATATGCCGAATCATTCGGGTCGTCCGGAGCGATTGGCGCAGCATCTTCAGCCAGATTTGGATCATTCGCCCGACGGTAATCTGCGACGTTGTTTGTTGTGGTCTTTCTCGCACCTCCGAGTGTGTAAAGCAGCACATAAATATCGCGCGCCATCTGTTGTCGGTCACGACGTGCCCAGAACTCTCGCTCAGCAATTGTCTGCGGCGGATATGTCGGCAATCGGTCTGTCGGATCAGCAGCAGGTTCATACTGCGGCAGGTCCCCGCTGACCATGTCCAATGCCGCATTTCCATCAGCATCGACGTGAGCACTTGGATGCTCAGTAAGTGATCTGAACTTTAGCCCTGATCGTTGCATGAAGAACAAGAATTCTTTCGTGCCTTCGGTGGGAGTCTTAGGACTGCGATCGACATCAAGCAAGTGATTGATGCTTAGCGGCAATTGACCAACTAAGCCCTGACGTTCGCCAGCTTCGACTGTGAGAATGCGACGGACCTGTGGACGGAAAGGATCATTCGGTCCATAGGGCTTTCCCATCAAGAGTGTATTGCCAAATTTTGGAGGAAACTCCAAGTTCCCATCACCGTCTGGAAATCCGTCTGTGCCTGCACTTCCGCCCGCGTCGAGTCTGTCCGCGCCATCAGCGTCCGCCGTAAATTCCCACCAACGCGGCGTGAGATCTGTCACGTCGGCGTTAACCAAAATTTCATCTGCCTCATCGGTGATTCCATCGCCATCATCGTCGACATTCCGCAATCCAGGGCGGCCATCGCTGCCAAAAGGATGCAGGAAAGGTACATATCGATAGGAGTTACTATAAGTCGTTAGCATCTCGCGATTTCGATTGCTCGAATCCAGAGCAAACGGAGCCAGTTCGGGTAACCGACCGCTTGGTTTCTCAACAGAGGCCGAGATATCTGCAGGAGTCATCTGTAACACCAGCGTATCCTGCGGGCCAAATGCGTTATCCTGAGGACGCTGCGCGAAGTTTGGGTCAAAGATCTGTTCGAGAGGGTCTTCAAACAGAGGATCAAAGAGCGGACTACGCATCAGTTGCTCCGCCGCACCGTCGAAGACACTGTTCGTGCCAAAAATATAGCGGCTGTAGGCTCTAAATGGATCTGTGGCTCCCGTTACGGGGGCGACCTCACGCGTCATTGAGTAGCCCGTATAGCGGAGCCAAGACGCCGGGTTCAAAGGGTTCGTCATCAACAAATCCGGAAGCAATGGACTACCTCCACCATTTGCTGCGGTCAATCCGCGTGCTCCACCATAGCCACTCACCAAATTGGTTGAATACTGTCCCGCACCTGAAAAATCCATGGGGTGACCGAACGGGCGATATTTGCCCAATACAGTTACGGCTTCACCTTCATATCGATCCTGATTGTCGTCGTATCCACCACGACCATTTGAAACGGAATCGCCGCCGAATCGAGGTCCACTACCAGAACTTGCAAGAACGTCCTGATTTTCCGAACGACCGGGGCGAGGATAGCGAGAAACACTTTTAGCGCCTGACGATACCGCTGAATATAGACTGCGCACATCACCCCATCGACCGGGGTAGACATCTTCTATTGTTGTCCCGTCAAACTTTGCTCGACCAGTCAGGAGCCAGAAAAGTTCCATGTTGGCTTGCTCAATGGCATTCTCAGGAGCACGGCCGAAATGAGCGATAAATTGGTCTCGAGCCGCTCCAGCACCTGTTGGGATCGAATTGACATAAGTCGCGGCGTTGAGAGTTGCGTTGTCAGCGCGTTCATCGCGACGCAAAGCGTAGGTTGGATTAACCTCATTAGGCCCAAGGCCAAGATTGGACTTGGACAACATCTGATTCGCGAACGCACCAGATGAGACTAAGGCATTCAGGACTCCACTACGATCCAAACCAGCGAGGTTGCCATGGACGTTGGTATTAATCAGTGAATCCAAGTCATAAATTGTGAAGGAGTGCAGAACGACATAAGTTCTGGTATTACCACTGCCGTCGATCATTTCCTGAATCGGGAAATCCAAGTCGAGCCAAATGCCCTCGTTTGTTGTGTTACCATCAGGTTCGACAAACTGGTCGTTGTCCACATCCAACTCAATGACTGACGGATGTGACCCCGTAAAGATGCCAAGTTCGCCCTGCAACGACGGGTCCTGATTCGGATGTGTAGAATCGGTCGGAACGAAGGGAAATCCACCGCTCAACAAGGGCGGTGAAAGCGCTGATGCCGTTGCAGAATCCAGATATCTCGGCAGAACCGCATTGGTATCAAAATTTCGGGTCTTGTGTGACGGATGAGGCCGAAAGCTTCTCGCTGCGTAGGTGGTATTCGCTGGATTTGTGGTCCACCAGTCCGGATCGGTCGGTACATAGTGTCCAAAACGATTCGGACCGCCGGATCGCTTCATGTATTGCGGACGGAAGAAAGACGGGATTGTCACTGGAACCGCTTCATAACGTGGAGAGACGTTGACATCAAACCCGGTTCCGTTTCCGTTTCGGTCTTCCGTCGCGACATCGAATGATCCATTCCCATTGAGATCAAACTCTGCATTGTCGCGAATCGCCCATCCGCGGTACGCAATGAACATCGTGTTGATGTCTGGCGACGTGTAGTCGACGTCTGGCTCCGGCATGATATTTTCGTAACCGCGGTAACGAAATAGACGAGCGAGTTCGTTATTTGCTACCTGCTGGTCGACCTGCAATCCCCATGCACGTGGAGAATCCACCATGTTTAACTGGTGCTCCACATCATCAATGATTGGCGAATTGGCATCCGGGGCAGGCAGGTCCTGGCTGATGGGAATGCTGCTGCCGTTATACGTGACGCTTACCCCGGCACCATTGTGGGCATAAACATCAGATCCAAACACACCCTTAACCATCGAGTGCCGCTGCGTAGGACTGTAAAGGATGCTGTTGCGTTCCTGCGCGGTTGGGCCAATCAAAACATGACGTAATCCCCAATCGAATATATTGTCATCACTTGGGATTTGTGCTTTTGCGGCATCGGAGAAATACTCAGACGCTGCACGCTCTTGAGAAGCGAACGTGAAGAACACCATCCCAATAAAGGATAGCAAACCAAGCAGAGCGATCACGATTACTAGAGTGGACCCTTGACGGCGGGTTCGCAGAACGTGAATCACGAATTGTGGATAGGATTGCATGACAGGGCTCCCTGAACTTTATTGCCAGACAACTGACGGATTCCACGAACTTGAATCGCAGTGGAATCTCTTCAACGGCAGCAATACAAGCCCGCACTGGCCGCTAATGAAGAAAGGATTTTCTTGTTCCTGAACTTAACACTGATCAAGGACCCACAGGCAATACAAGGGTCAATTGCCGTGGATCACCACTCGTCTCATTGATGTAACGCAAGGTCATCCGGATCGTCGTCAATGGCACGCGATTGTCGAATGATTCCCAAAGTGTTGTGCCGTCAGAAATCCGTTGTCCGGGCGCAGACGCCGAGGGAGATCCCGTGATCACGCTCGATGACGTTCCATTGGCTACGCAGCGGTAGGCAATAAGAAACTTCGGCTCATCGATCTCGTCAAAGGAAAACAGATTATCGTTATTGCCACCCAGTGCTGGCGCATCTTTCCATTGAGTGAACACAACTTCGCCCACTGAATAACCCGTATTAGGTAGCCAATATCCTCGATTCACAGCGGCATCATCAGGCATCAAAGCCGACGATGGTCCGCGTTGAGTCGCATCAGCAGCATTTCTCCTTGGAGGATAGAAGCGGTATGGCATGTATGGAGGAAGCACCTCGTGCAAACCTACAACGCCGATACCATCGCCGGAAAAGTCCACGTCCACCCGCGGATGCCATGTATCAAAGACGTGCGGCTGACGATCCGAATCTCGTAAAGTGCCGGCAATTAAATAGGGCGCTAATGGACCATATATGAATCGGCCATTCGCCGGATCATGCTGCAAGTTGCGACGAATGTGATAGTCACCCACGAAGCCGTCGGGATCGCTGACTGATCCGTAGCCTGGAACGACAAAGCGTGAAGCTCGACTATCCCAAACTTCGAGACGCATTTCCTGAACGTTGGCGAGAAGAAGGTCCTCCATCTGACGCGGGCCACCGCGGCCTTCAACCGTTGTTTCAGTCGTATCGTCTTTGCCGTTAAACTGCTCTACCATTCCGGTTTCAAGATTCAGTGAGAGCGGGCAACCATTCACGTCATATGGATTGCCATTGCCGAGCAGGGTTGCCGAATCGGCGTTAGTCCATTGTTGGGTCGACAACAGTTCGACAGTGCTTGGCCGCTGTGGCCAGTTGAAGGCAGGCGTTGATGTTTCAGCAAGCGTGAATCGGCCAATGAATCCGCGGCTGGACAGATCCGCCATGACGGTCGGGTCTCCACGCCTCGTGTATTCACGCGATTGTCCTGTAAACTGATTAAACCCATAACGGAAACGGGGATTTCCAAACGCCTCGTTGGCTGCTCCCGCAGAAGCCAGTTCGTTGCTTAGTGCTTTCACGCCCAGAAACTTTGCGGGGCCGGTTGCTGTGGCAGCCATTGCAGAAAAATCAAAGAACAGTTCAAAGTCGTTGTAACGATTGGTGCCATACGTACCATTTGTCGGGTATGGATTGGGACCAAATACCTCGAACAATCGATTCGTGGCATCGCCTGCAAAGAAATCGTTGCCACGCAAACTGGTCGGCTGACTGTCCAGCTCCTTTCCGGCAATGTCAATCGGATTGCGAATGAGCACGACGCGACGATAGAGATTTCCGTTTCGAATAAAGTAAGCCACCTGGGCCGCGGGCGAACTGGCCGAATAGTCTGGGGACAAACTACCGCCGTCGACATCCGGTTGATTCGGACTGGAGGGCAGACTGGCACGGTTTCCGCCCGTATCGTTAAAGTCCGCGAGAGAGGCCGCTTTCCCGTAGTACTCCGTCGCATCTTTGTTCTGCGTAAGTAAACGTGAATCTACAGTGAACTGCAGGAAATCATCGGCAAAACTGGCCGGATCGTTTGTATTCAGGTAGATATACCCGGCTCGGCTGCCAAACGGGGTGGGTGAAGTCGCTGAGTCTTCGCCAGGATAAAATGGGAACGGATAAGTAAATGTTCGTTTAGCCACGTCGCCACGAATCACCGTCGAAATTGAACGAGCCTTCTGGTCGTTTTCCGAGATCACGCGCTGCTTGCTAACACTAGATGTCGCCACAGAAAAAATCTGAGCAAACATCGTCATCATCAGTAATACAAGTGTCACAGAGACGAGCATTTCGACGAGCGTAAAACCAGCCCGTGAATCTCTGCGAGTCTCGTATAGTGAAGAGGGACGATTCATAATTCACCTTAACAGGCCACCGCAGGCTGTAGATTGGTTATTGCAGATTTCGGGAGCCCATGGGATAGACGTCGATGATGCCCGGCAGAAAGATTGCACCGCCAGTAAAAGCTTTGCTGGCAGGCTTCTCGAGCATCACAGAAAAAATCCCTGCCCCTTCGTCCACCTCAAACTCTCGAATTCGGTACCAAAGTGCATTGGCGACATCAAACATATAGCCCCCGCGCTTCAAGGCTGGCTCGAGCCCCGCTGGCAATTCAACGACAGCGATTGAAGTGCCAGCCACATTGCGACGCACACCCGGTGCCGGATCCACGGGCATGTACGGATACAGGAATTCATCGGCGAGCTTCAATCTGTCGCCAAATCGCACAATCACATCCACATTTCTGGCTTGGCCATCTGCCGCACGCCGTACGGAAAGCATCCAGGAAAAGTCCGCAGCACGCTTTGACTGAATGATTACGCGACCAACAGTCCCCTGAAACTCTCTTGGAATGGGGCGATTCTCAATGTGACCATCCCGATTTACATCGGCGCCTACAATCGATTCGGACCAAGTGGCCTCACGTGACCCATTGACGACGAGCAGTGGATAGCTTTGGCTTAATTGACCATCTGCAGAAAACAGTGTGATCCGATGAACTTCTGGATCGACCATTGGCACCGTCGTTGGAATCTCGGTTGCAGACGTTTGAACCAGTGAGAGAGCTTCGGCATCCGGAATCACATCCGAAGGGATTCGAATTGCGACCACTTCGTTGTTCGCATCGCGAATCAGGTCGGTTGTTGCATCTTCAATGAAAAAATCAAACTGAGTATCCCAAGTGTCACCCAGCTGGCTGTCTCTAGTTCCAAGCAATCGCAGAGCACGGAGTTGATCATTCGTCAGGGTCGTCGGGTCCAGGGAATATCGAAACAAATTACCGCCATCAAATCTGGGTAGTCCATTGGCGTGCGCTCCTGTACCGTCGTTTCCGAAAGTACTGGCTATTGCCGTACCGCCAGTCCCACCGCCTGCATACTCAAGGCTCGAAAAATACCCCAGAGGATCCACGATGTAATTCCGAGCAGCCCCTCGAAAATGCTCTGCCAGGTTGCCATCCCCATCGGGGTCAAAAATCAATTCCGGCCGAGCATCCAGTAAGGCTTCAACGTTGTACTTCAACAATGCAGAATTTGTCAGACGCGTCGCCTGAGCAGACCGCAGAGTCGCAATAGGGAAGAGAGTCATCACTGACGTAACCCCAATGGCCATGATCATCAGTGACATCAGCACTTCTGTCAGAGTCACACCTGAGCGATGCTCGGTAACCTTAGTCGTTGAAATAGCTTTCAGCATTTGCATCACTTTCCTCCTTTACCGGATTGAGCAAAGGCAAATGGCGAATCCGCAAAACCATCAGTATTACTGTCCGTCACATCGACAGAACCAACTGTAATGGCTCCCGTTTGCGCAAAAATGGTGACAAGCTTTCGGTCTTTGACCAGATAAGGTTCAGCCGCACTCGACCCCTCTAGCCAAGCACCAAAGATCTCATCGGCAGGAACAAACGCCTGACTGCGTAATTGCACTTCGAACGTGTCCAGAGGAGAACCAGTATTCGGTTCATCATTGGGACCAGAACCATTACTCCAGCCTGGGTCGTCATTGGGAAGAGAATTCAAATACTGAGTTTTGAGGTTCAAAGAGTCTTCCGCATCACAAACATAGAAGTGAATCAGTCCGGTACTCGCTCCGTTTCCAATCACATTTCCACGAGGCGAAAAGAAAATGTCCATATAAGGCGAAAACTGCCCGGCGTCATCTCCGAGTCCTGGGCGCCATACGTTCGGAATCTTTGACCCATCGAGATCGATCACGGCACCCTCGGGTAATAGAGAGGGTTCCTGCGGCAACAACTGGGAAGGTAACTCCAGTTCATATGTCATTCCAGAGTGAGCAACGATTGTGTTTGAGTCGCCGCCTGCATCGGAAAAGGGGATCCGCAGCAACAGAAAATCCTGACCAGTTGGGGGGGCAGTGATGTTGATCAGCGATGTGTCGACCTCATACCAGTTTCCTGTGTCGCGGGGCATCCTGATGCGTGAACCATCTGTCAACAATCCTCGTCGCTTCAACTGCCACCAACCGAGACGCTCGCCACGCACAACAATGACCTCAGGGCGATCAGGCACATTGTTCTTCGGATCAATATCCAGCCGTTCGAGGTCCACATTGCCGTACGTCCACCTCTGTCCTGGCTGAATATAAGCCATCGCGCTTACAGAACGTGGATTAGCCGGATTGACAAAGAAGCGAACGCCGCGGGGCTCCTTGGCGTAAATCGCCCTGTCACGTGCTCCGGATAAAAAGGACTGCACCTGCGAAACGGCACCACGCACCTTGTCGGCATCTCGTGTGAAGTTAATGCCGTAGACCGTCATTCCAAACAAGAGCAACATGATGGTGATGACCACCATCAACTCTACTAACGTAAAACCGGTTCGCAGACTGAGGGATTCAGTGGTTCTCAACCGGTCGCCGGAAGCCACGTTTCTCATCGTCGTCCTCCTGAGCGGCGGTTTCGGTTCGTAAGATTGTCCGAAAGGATGTCAAGTACTTCGTTCAACTCGGCCTGTCGCTGCGATACCGTCGGATGGGCAAAAAAGGGTGTACCATCTCCGTCCGGGTCGACGTTATATCGAGCCAGGTTGCCAAGCTCTGCCTGATCGAAGGGCTCATATAACCCCAATTCTGCATCAAGCCCTGGGGATACAATCAACGGCGCATGAAATGTGTCAGGAGTGTGATAATTCTGTTCATTGAACTCCCACGACAGGTCCACCGCGAAATTGCCAGTGGGAATGCCACTTTCAAGTAGCGAGTACAAAAGGCCAGCAGGATCATCCGGATCGCGGAGCAGTGGGTCTGGAGGAATAATCACATCAACGTCTGTAATTCCCGGACGGTCAGTCTTGCTGCTACAGGCCGCTGCGATATAGGCATTGGTAAACTGTAGTTTTCGAGGCAAACCCTTAATCAGCAACTCAGCGACATTGCGCTCCAGTTGATCCACTTCCCGCACGCCGACGTCAACCCGCGACCGGTCGACCGACAGAACGGTCATCAGGTCTGTGGGGTCGTTCTCGGTAGCAAAGTTCGGTGCAAAAGCGCCCAGCGGAAGCGAAGGGTCAATAAGTCGTGTAGGCCAGCGATAAAACCTTAACGGTTGGCCCCAGGCATCGACGAACTCTCGAAGTCCATCCCCATCCGTATCTGCAATTTCTTTCTCGGTGAACTCATCACGACTTACTTCGGCAGAACCAAAATTGCCGGAGTGAAACAGGAAGAAGTAAAGCAGTTCTGAACTCTCGGTAGTGCGGTCCAGATTGTGGATTGCCCAGAGAGCATTCATGCGAGTGGTGATATCGCCCGCAGTTGGGGAAGCATTTGGAGGAGTGCTGTCATAGCCGTCTCTCAATTGCTGCTCTGCAGTCGGGCGAAGCAGTTTGACTTCCAAGGTATCTGGAATCGTGTTGCTATTCGAATCATTATTGAACGGTGCACCGGCAAGGATCTCTTCAATGCGCTGAGGAAATTCGAAACGGTAAGATGCCTTCTTCGCGAGAATCTCCCAAACGGGTGAGCCCTCGGCAAAACGCTTCAGCAGAGCTTCAGCTCGCGCTTGTGGAACACCTTCGCGGGTTGCGACTTCTCGTGCGACGTGGCTGATGAAAGCTGACTCCCATTGCGCACGGTTTCCCGGAAAAGCCCTGTTGAAAGAGTCGATGCGGAGTTCCAGAAGGCGATTCACCTTTTGGATCGTTGAATTTGTTGCCTCTTCACTTGCCTGATCTGTGATGCCAAACATTACAACGAGCGACATCGTGAGCATGATACCGATGATCGCGATGACCATCAGTAACTCGATCAGCGTAAATCCTCTCGCGGTCTGTAGTTGCTTCGAACTAATTCTGTGCATGGCCTTGATCCTTTTGAACAGCGAACAAAACTACTGTTCGAGCAGACCGCCGGAGAAATTCGTAATGTTATCTTTCTCTTCGAGACGCGTTCCAAAATCCGTCTCCTCAGAGTAGCTTGCTTTAAATGTTGCCGTCTTGATGATGTTACCAAACGCACCATCGTCCCCTGGTGAAACAATCTGGAAGGACTCTTTCTTCCATGGCGTCTTGCCGTCTGCCTGATAGTAAGCTCTCGCGCCGTTCGGATATCGCCCGTTTAACGCCGAAGCATAAGACATCGGTGTTTTTTGATCTGGCAGCGAATCCAAATATTCAGGGACTCCATCATTGTCCAAGTCTGACAATCTGTCGCCTTTGAACTCCGTGAAAAAGGGGCCATCGCGATTTTCACCGGCCACAGCCAACGGCCACCGAGCATTCTTCGAAAAACCTCGTAGTGCTGGCACGGATCCACCAGAATAATCCGGCATCCCGCCAAGGAAGAAGACCATGCATTCTTCACCGGAAAGAACCTTGTTGTCTGTCCCCCATGGATGCAGACTCTGATCGCCACGACCCGCTGTGGAGAAATCGAAGTCGGGCCAGATACTACGGATCGTGGACTTATCCGTCGGATTACTATTCCACAATGCTTCGGTTCCCCAAAGTGTTATCGCACTTGGTGGGTACGTGCCGAACTTGTTTTGGAACGTGGCCAAAGCCTGCTCAAGCTGACTCATCTCGGCTGAAACTTGAGCAACTCTTGCCTTGTAGCGAACATTGCCTATCGTCGGCAGGATCAACGACATCAGGATCCCGATAATCACGATCACGACCAGCAGCTCGATCAGCGAGAAGCCGGATCGTGAGGGACTGACTGCGGTTTGCGATTCATGACGTTTCATGGGACACCCTGGGGTAGTTTTCAGTGTTCAGTTTTCAGTGTTCGGTAAAACGCAATTACGAGTCTCAAACACACCCGCGTTACGACAGGTCATTCAGCAGTTTAATCAGAGGCATGAACAACGCGATTACGATGAAGCCTACGATCAAACCCAAAACCACAACCATGATCGGTTCGAGCAAGCTCACCAAACTCTCGACTCGCACTTCCACTTCTTCGTCGTATACATCCGCAACCTTGTAGAGCATGTCGTCCAGAGCACCCGTCTCTTCACCCACGTCCACCATGTTGACCACAAGGTCGTCCACAATGCGTGCTTCCTTCAAAGGAACCGCAATCGTTTCCCCTTCTCGGATCGCCGCGTAGATATTGTCGAAGGCTCGCACAAACACCGCGTTGCCCGCCGTATCTCTTGAGATCAACAGCGCTTCCAGAATCGGCACACCTGAAGAAATCAGAGTGCCCAATGTTCTGGTCACGCGCGCAATGGTCCCGATATGCAAAATCTTGCCTATCAACGGTATGCGTAACGAGAGCCAGTCCATCACATACGCTCCCGTCTTGTTCTTCTTCACAATTTTGACAAAGAGCCAAAACCCGATGGGCCCCACAAACAGCATGTACCAGTAAGACATCATCCAGTCCGAACAACTGATCAACAGCACGGTTGGTCCAGGCAGTTCTACGCCGAAGCCAATAAAGATTTCTTTGAACTTCGGAATGATGAACAGCATGATGAACGACACGATCACGACGGCCACAGTAATAACGGCGGCCGGATAGATCATCGCACCGACGATCTTTCTCTTCAGCGACTGAGCTTTCTCTTTGAATTCCGCAAGACGTTGAAGAATGACTTCCAGTGCACCACCGGCTTCCCCGGCTTTGACCATGTTCACGTAGAGATTGTCAAATGCTTTCGGCTGCTTCGACATCGCCTCCGAAAGCGTGTTACCACCTTCGATATCTTCAATCACATCCATCAGAGCATTCTTCAATGCTCCGGGCTTGTTCTGGCCTTCCAGAATTCGCAAGCTGCGAAGCACAGGCAGACCTGCATCCTGAAGCGTGGAAAGCTGGCGTGTGAACTGACACAGCAACTTTGGCTTCACGCCGCCGATCGTGAAGGCCTTTTTCTTCCCGCCTCCCTTGGCTGCAGCTCCCTTGGTCGCAGCCCCCTTTTTGGGGTCCTTTTTCTTGCGATCCTTCTCACGAATCTTTGTGACGTAGAAGCCCTTTTCCCGGATCATCGTCTGGGCTTCGGCCTCCGACGGAGCCTCAATGGTGTCCTTCACCTCGAGACCCGAGCTATCCATTGCTTCATATGCAAAGGTGGGCATACCGTCTTCTCCAGATAGTTCCGGTGGCTACTGAAACACAAGTCTCAGCAAATTCAGTGAAAAAGTAACTCCCCGAAACCCGGATGCGACAGTTCAATGTCTGAAACAATCGCGATTCACCGGGTTTTCGAAGGCAAAGTCTGTGCCGTTGTTCATAACACAGGCAACAACGGCAGTCTATGGTCAGTTTACATCGATTTTTTCATTCGTCACGGTTAGTTGACCGACTTCATGTACCTTTTTGCTTCAGCAAAACCGTACAGGGATCAGCATGACTCGCGAAATGAAGGTCTTAGACAGGACATCGCCATGTTCGGCTCCCTTACAAGCCCGAAGCGCTGGCGAGTGAACATTTTGCGACGCATTCACTCGCTGGCGCTTCGGGCTTGTATTCTCAATGGTTTTCGTGAACATGGCGCTGTCCACTTAGACAGGATAATGCATGGGGCATCAGACAGGATTGAACTCGAATCTTCAAATGTGTTTGATTGGCCCCGAAATAAGTTCCTGTGGTAGCCGAATTCGTGAGAGTTCGGACTGAAGTCTCACGACTTCAGCTACGGAAGTTATTACGGGACCGTCCCTTAGTCGGTCCGACCTAAGGGGGCAGTCGGAGATTTCGGTAGGTCCTCCTTGCCGAGGAGGACTTCGCAGCTTGCTGTGACCTCGGTGCAACAGGTATTGATAAAACCAGTTGCAATCCTCAGCCAGTTGCACACATGTTCTCCTTGTGGCAAAAAGAACGTCTTTCTGGCCGAAGACAGACCTTAACGACAACCGTTCGCGACGATACCCAAACGAAATAACAATGTTCCGGCCAAATCATCCCTCGCCTGAACTCGGTCAGCTCGATCCGGCCAACATCCATCAGATCCATGATCCAGGAAGACTACGATACGTCTTCCACAACAGTTTCTCTGACGATTTCATCAATCGTCGTCAGGCCGTCAAAAATCAGTTTCAAACCGGCTTCACGCAGAGTCGTCATTCCCTGTTGTCGAGCGATATCGCGAATGTCGTCACCGGACGCTTCTGCAGCGATCGCATCTCGAATCTCATCCGACATGATCAGGAATTCATAAATGCCGATTCGGCCTTTGTATCCGGAGTTGTTACAGCGCGGACATCCTTTTCCGTAATAAAATTTGTACTTACGAGCCGTATTGAGAGGCAGCTGCAACTCCATCAACAGTTCATCCGACGGAGCGAACTGAGTTCGGCATTCGGAACAGATGCGCCGCACCAGTCGCTGAGCCAGAATCGCTTCCACTGTCGCAGTGATCAGGAACGCCGGAACCCCCATGTCACGAAGTCGAGTGATCGCGGAAGGAGCATCGTTTGTGTGGAGCGTGCTGAACACCATGTGCCCGGTCAGCGAACTCTGAACGGCGATTTCCGCTGTCTCGTAGTCTCGAATCTCGCCCACCAGAATCTTGTCCGGGTCATGTCGCAGAATGGCTCGCAGCACGTTCGCGAACGTTACGCCCACATCCGGATTCACCGGGACCTGAATGATGCCTTCAATGTCGTATTCGATCGGGTCTTCGCTGGTGATGATCTTGGTTTCGGTATCATTCAGCTCATTCAACGCCGAATAAAGAGTGGTTGTTTTGCCGCTTCCGGTTGGTCCCGTGACCAGCATAATTCCGTTTGGCCGATGCAGAACTTTGCGGAACTGACTTAACAACGCGGCATCCATACCGATCTTATTCAGGTCGAGGGCGACCACGGTTCTGTCGAGAACTCGCATGACCACCGCTTCGCCGAACAGAGTCGGCAACACGCTGACTCGCAGGTCCACGTTGTTACCGCCCACGTTCAGTTCAATTCGGCCGTCCTGAGGAAGTCGGCGTTCGGCAATGTCAAGATTCGACATAACCTTGATACGACTAACGATCGCATTCGCAAGGTGTCGCGGCGGAGGGACCATCTCGTACAAAACACCGTCCGCTTTGACGCGAATTTTGAACTCGTCTTCAAACGGCTCAAAGTGAATGTCGCTGGCCTGATCTCGAATGGCCAGCAGCATGACCATGTTCAGCAGCTTCTTGATTGGCTGAGCATCTGACATCTCTTCATCAGAGGCCAGGTCATAACCGCGAATCTTCTTCTCGGCATCTTCGTCCGTCGACATCGATTCGATAACGTCTTCGATGCTTTCTTCGCGATCCGCATAGTACTTCGCGATCGCCGCTTCAACGTCAGGTCCGGAAGAAACCGCTCCACGAATCTCGTGTCCGAGGAAGTTTCGCAGGTCGTCAAGAGCCCCAACGTTCTGAGGATCCGCCATGGCCACGGTGAGCACGCCGTTCTTCAGAGAGATCGGCATGATGTGGTACATTTCGGCCATTGTCTGAGGAACAATTTCCAGCACGTTAGGCTGGATGTTGGTCTCTTCCAGATTGACGACCGGCATGCCCCACTGTTCGGCCAGAGCTTCGGTCACCTGAGCCTGAGTGATCAGTCCCATGCGTACCGCGACCTGACCGATCACTGTACCCGGACTCTGCTTCTGTTCTTCCAGAATATCCCAGAGCTGGTCGTCATTAATGTGACCCAGATCAACCAGAATCTGTCCAAGTTTTCGTTGAGCCATATTGAGGGTTTCAGTTTTCGGTTTTCAGTTTTCAGTTAATCGCACGAGACAAGCAATCCAGTACATCGGCCCTTACGAAACGGCGGTCGAGCGTTCACAATGGCTATTCATCATCCTCGTCATCGTCGTTGTCTTCGTCGAAGACCCCACGTTTTGCTCGTTCAATTCGAGCCCTTAATTCGCCCGGATTGTTGGACTTGTAAAGCACGTCTTTTTCATCACACAACCCGCTCTTCCAGAGATTGAACAGCGAGTCATCCAGCAGAATCATGCCGAACTTTCGTCCGGTCTGAATTGAACTGTTGATGCGGAACGTCTTGCCTTCACGAATCAGGTTCGCGATCGCCGGCGTAACGACCAGCATCTCGTAGGCCGCGACCAGACCCTTGGGTTTTCGAGGCAACAGGGCCTGGCTCAAAATGCCGATGATCGCATTCGCCAACTGCGTTCGAATCTGTTCCTGCTGATTCGTTGGGAACACGTCAATAATTCGGTCGACGGTACCCTGAGCACCGGTGGTGTGCAGAGTTCCAAATACCACGTGCCCGGTTTCCGCCGCCGTGATCGCCGCCGAGATCGTTTCAAGGTCTCGCATTTCTCCCACGAGAATCACGTCCGGGTCCATTCGCAGAGCTCGTCGCAGAGCTTCCGGAAAGCTTGGAACGTCAACACCGATCTCACGTTGATTAATCGTGGAATGTTTATGCTCGTGATAGTATTCGATCGGGTCTTCCAGCGTGATGATATGATGATCCATGTTATGGTTCATCCAGTTGATCATCGACGCGAGACTGGTCGTCTTACCGGAACCCGTCGGACCTGTTACGAGGAACAGACCTCGAGGTCGCTGAATCAGATCCTTACAAACTGTTGGCAGCCCCAGTTGCTCGAACGTCAGAAACTCGTTCGGCACTCGTCGCAGAACCATCCCGATCATGCCACGTTGTTTGAACACCGCGACTCGAAAACGAGCTTTATCACCAAACGCAAACCCAAAGTCAGTACCACCGCGTTCCTGCAGCTCCTGCTGATTTCGCTCGGGCGTAATACTCTTCATCAGATTGGTCGTGTCGTCGGCCGTCAGGGTTCTGGTTTCCAGGCGAACCATGCGTCCGCCGGAGCGAACCACCGGCGGCTGTCCGACCGTGATGTGAAGGTCACTGACTCGTTCTTTAACGACTGTCTCCAACAACTTGTCGATCTGAAAACTGCGTACGCCGCTCTGCGAACCGCCTCCGCCGCCACCACCGCCTCCGCCTGACATAGTTATTCCTTTGTGTTGAATCTTTAGTAATCAAAGAGTCGTTGATGGACTGAGGGGCACCAGCGTGCTGTTATCGATTTCGAAGCGCCGACTTCAGTCGGCTGTGTTGGGAAAACCGGCCACGAGAGCTGGCTGAAGCCAGCACTACAAGTTTCACATCCATTAAATCAACACGACCATTAGTGCTCTGTCCAGAACAAGATTTGGGATTCACGGCGAGCCGACGGAGCGGCTCGACTACGTAGTTTCGCCGCTCCGTCGGCGAAAATGGGATCCGCCGGTAACCCCCAGATCAAAACTTGACGAGCCACTAGTGTCCGCCCTTCGACAATTTATAAACCTCGGCCAGAGTCGTCATGCCCTGATAGGCTTTGTCCTTGGCATCCTCGACCAGTGTTTTCATGCCCAGCAATCGAGCCTGCCGGCGAATATTCTGAGCTGGCTCACTGTTGAACGCCATTTCTCGCAACGTGCTGTTCATCGTCATCAGCTCGAAAACAGCACGACGCCCCTTGTAACCTGTATGCTTGCAGTTGTTGCAGCCCTTGCCGCGAACCCATTGGCCTTCGGAAACTTCATCCGGCGTGATGTTGAAGATATCCACTTCTTCCGGGCTAGGTGTATATGGTTCTTTGCACTTTGGGCAGACGACTCGTACCAGTCGTTGGGCCATCACGGCCATCAGAGAACAGGCCACGAGGAACGGTTGAACGCCCATGTCGATCAGTCGTGTAATCGCACCCGGAGCATCGTTCGTATGCAGCGTGCTGAACACAAGGTGTCCGGTCAGCGACGCCTGAATCGCCATTTCGCCGGTTTCCGTATCGCGAATCTCCCCGACCAGAATCGCGTTTGGGGCCTGTCGCAACATCGCCTTGATGATCTTGGCAAAGTCGAGTCCGATATTGTGTCGCACTTCGACCTGATTGATGCCCGGCAGGTAATACTCCACAGGATCTTCTGCCGTGATGATCTTTCTGTCGGGGCGATTCAGTTCCCCGAGCGCACTGTAGAGTGTTGTGGTTTTTCCCGATCCGGTCGGCCCTGTCACGAGAAAAATCCCGTTCGGCCGTCTGATGATGTTCTGGAATGTACGATAGTTGTCTTCTCCGAAGCCAAGATTACGAATGCCCACCTTGATGTTATCTCGGTCAAGAATTCGCATGACCACCGCCTGGCCATGGTTCGTCGGCAGAATGGAAACGCGAAGGTCAAACTCCTTGTTCCCGGAACGAGTCTTGATGCGTCCGTCCTGGGGGCGACGCTTCTCCGAAATGTCCATCTTGGCCATAATTTTGAAACGCGAAACCAGTGCTCCCAGAAGTCGCTTAGGAGGACTATCGCGTTCAATCAGAGCACCGTCGATGCGATAACGGATGCGAACCCGATCTTCGAATGGTTCCACATGAATATCGCTGGCGCGCTCCTTCACTGCTTCGGAGATGATCAGGTTGGCCAGTCGGATAATCGGGGCACTATCATCCTCATCGCCCTGCATGGCCGATGCGGCTTCAACATCAGTGAAGTCAATCTGGGTTTCCGTGAACTCCGAAATCATCGAGTCCACGGACTCTGTTTCAGACTGCCCGTAGTGTCGGTTGATGGCAGCCTGGATTGATTCCAAAGGCGCCATGACCGGGCGGATTTCACGATTCAGCACGAATCGCAGCTTGTCGATAATTTCAATGTTGTTCGGGTTGTGCATTGCGATCACAACCGATTCACCGTCTGATTCAATCGGAATCACAACGTTTTCGCGAGCCATCGATTCTGTAACAAGCTCGATGACAGAATTCGGGATCTGACGCCCCTCCAGTTCGATGTAGTCGTAGCCGAATTCTTCGGCCTGAGCCCGCATTAAGTCGCCGGAGGATATATAGCCCAGTCGGATCAGGGCATCTTCACAAGGAATCCCGAGATTCGCAGCCATGCTGCGTGCCTCTTCCAATTGAGATTCCCCAATGGTGCCATCGTCGACAAAGCGCTCCAGCCAGTCACGCATGCTTAGAACTCCGAATCCGCAATCTACAGAACCTGAAAAAACAGGAATTTTCTCACCACTGGATTGTGTTCACTTCGGAAACGCAACACAAGTCCCGGGTTCCACAGAAGTTGGGTCCCAACGATGTTCTTTCCGGAAAACATTCCACGACGAACAGGGGAACTCTTCCCAATCTGCATTCATGAGGCGATTTCGCATCATTTCAGCCCGCAACCAATCAGCAGTCATGGGGGCGCAATCGGTCTCCCCCATCGCAGAGTTCGACTTTTCTGGTTAGGGACTCGCCAAAAACGACGGGAATCCCTGCGGAGTATGCGGATTGTCAGGAAACGAAGAGTTATGCCTCGTTTCAGCCGCCGATTCTTCGGGCATGCTTCGGATGGGGAGTCCGACAACTTATTTGGGGACTGTTCCTCAGTGAAACACCGCACCAGACAAATCAGCCATTGGCCGACTCTTCGGAAACCCCGGGGTCTTGCGACGGCTTAGCGGGAGTTGGCAAGGTAAACTTCGGAGGAACTGGGCGCGGTACCAGCTTTTCAGCCTCAGTGACGAGATCCAGCAATTGCTCTCCCAGAAACTTTGCAGCAATGGCCGCTTGCTGAAAGTTCGTATGAGTCGACGCATGCCAGGCGTCCTTCTCAAATTGTTCAGCAGCGGCTGATAGCTTTCCCAGTTTCTTTCGGACCGTTCTGAAGTATGACTGAGGATCTTCTACCTGAGTCTCCACGGCACGAAACACGTCGAAGATCGTTCGCGCCATCTCGTTCAGTTCCGGGTAATCTTCAACCTCGTCGGAATGCTTAATGAATGTCCGAATCATCCACGCGTGAGCCATCACCTTCTGGCTGCGAACAACAAGCGACTGAAGCTTCGCTTGACCTTCCGGCGTCAGCGGCGGAGTTGACGAGTTGTCAGGATTCGACATTTCGCAACCACTCATCTCATTTATTTTTGCAGTGGCGGAGCATTCGTGTCCCACTTCAAATCTGCAGGGACATTATCCGTAACCCATGCTTTCATCTTCGTCAGCTCGGCAATCGCCTGAGCATTGAACTTTCCCTTATTTGCAATCAGCGTCAAAGACACCGTGGTTACAAACGGAGACGCCTCAGCAACCACTTTGGAATTTGGCGCTCGATTCATAATGCCTTGAGCCGCTGGCGGAGCAGCATTGGCTCCGGCAGCGTTGGAGTGCCGAAACGTAAGCAGCAAATCGTAGCCACACCACGGCCATTTTGGGTTACCGGGATCCTGGTTATATTCCGCCGCTGCATCAAATGCCAACTGAGCAACCTTCCACGCGATCGGATCAAACTTTGTCCCCGCCACGTCGTAATTGCAGATGCCAAAACCTTTCGCTGCATGGCAGCGAACTTCGACTGGTTTTGTGCGGTCATTAATGATCGCGGCAAAGATCTTCAGGGCTGTTGGCTCAGGGGTGCCGACCGTTCTTCTTGGCTTGGTAATCAGGTAGGCCGCGTCGATCAGGTCCAGTTGAAAGGCAACTTCCGTGTAGGGACGGACAGCTTCTTTGTAGATCGCGTCTGAAATTCGAAACTGGTCCTGCTCGACCACTTCGCAGTTCATCAGGACGTTTTTCACCGAAGCCGCCGTGACCGACTTCACGGAATCCGGCTGATTGGCGTCATTGAGTACAGCTAACATTACCGTGAGGGCTTCGGGATGCAGCCTCGACATAGACTGCGCTGTACCGCCCTGCCCCGGGATCGTGTCATACAAATGTTGCATGATCTTGATCGCCGCGAATCGAGAATCAAGATTGTTGTCCAACAACTGCTTTGTGATTGCCAAGACCTCCGAACAGTATTTTCGCCGCTCCCGGTCTTTTCCTGCCTGGCCCCCCTGAGCATTCGCGCCTGCTTTCACGACCGAGTTCTTTACGTCCTCGATCAGGTTCTCCATGTTCTTGGAACTCTGGCTGAACGCTGGATCCGTGGCCTGAAAGATCAGCCACGTCAAATAGTCCCGAACAACTTTTGTGTCGGCTTCGCCATTGAATCCTGCGGCGAGCAGCTGAGTGTATTGCCTTTTGATCTTGTCGGCCGCAGCCTTGTCTGGCCCAGGCAGCGGATTGCGAATCTCTCGAATGGACCGCGTTAACTTCTGCTGATTCAGTACGTATTGTTGTGCGTTGTCCACAACCGCGGGCGTCGCTGCAGGAGCGACAGAAACTGAAGCCGGCACTGCTGCATTGTCGGGCGCAGCCTGAGTCGGTGCCTCTGCCACCGGAGTTGTTGATTCCTGCGCGTAAGCCTGATTATCCGGCACCCCGGCAAGGGCGAGAACGAACAACGCCGGCAAAGCGCCGAAGGAGATGAAACTACTCAGGATCTGAAAGTTGCGTACAACAACTGGCATAAGCTCACCAGAACAGGGAGACATCGGTGTCTCGTTCAATTTTTCAGGAATCCAGGACGAGAGAAAACTGATAAACATGACAGGTTCACCGATTCACGTCCAGAATCAGAACCCGTTCAGGGCAACAAATCATTACTTTCGCGCCAAGAATCCGGTTCTGCTGCCGAATCGGTATGATTGTTTACTGGTCGACAGATTACCAGTCCGACACCTTCGTGACCGCGATTCCGGAGGAATTGTTACAATCCGACGCTACCGGACGCCGTTCTTCAGCTCCTCAAAACCGACGGCTTTTGAGGATGCTGAACAAGGTGTTCGGCACACTCTGGCGGTTCTTACTCAACGAGTTTCAAAGCGGCCTCCTCAAGATCGGGCACTTTTTTCATTGTGCTCGTACAGTGGATTCGGTGCGTTCTGGGACTGAAGTCGTCGAATAAAAATGCCAACGTCGGCTGTCCCTTTTCGACGGAGTTCCCCTCCGGGCCAGCGTTTTTCATCTCTTGCGGAGCTCCATCAGGACATAGTTCAATCCGGGATTGGTGACTTTTTTGCCCTCGAGGTCGCGCATCTCAACGGAGTAGCCTCGATTTCTGGCCAGGTCAACGAAGGCCTGCGCCACATTACGCCCTCCGTCGGCAAGCCAGCAGAAGCCGTTGGGTTCCAGCATTCGATCGAGCAAATCGAGTATTGGAGCGTGATTTCGGCTTTCGTACGTCACGTCACAGCCAATGATGACCGAGTAGTTCAATTGGGGTGGCGAGCGCCAGTCGAGCACAAACGCATCGGCGTCGGGGAAGCCGTTCAATGCCGCGTTCATTTTGGCTGTCGCGATGGCATTTGCATCGTAGTCCGTCAAAGAGACCTGGCACCCCGCTGCCAGAGCCGCAATTCCCACAAGGCCAAGTCCGCAACCCAGTTCAAGAACTCTGGTTTCTCCGGGCCAGGGATTCTGCAGGATTGATTTCGCAATTTGCAGAGCCGCCGGCCAGAGATAAGCCCAGTAGGGCATATAGTCATCATCGACACTGGCCGACAGAACCTCGGGTGAGTCCAGCAAGCTATCCGGTCGGAAAGGCACCATCAGGCGAAACGACTGGTCCAGCACGCGAAACTCAGCCTCTGTCCAACCGAGTGGAATCTCCGGCAATCCCGAAATCGTGATTCCAGACTGCACTCCGGCTTTTGGAACGGGACGCAATTCCCTGTGGGTATCCGGAACGATCATCAATTTTACGCCTGCGACTGAAGTTACTCGTTTCAACAGAGTTCGCTGCCGATGTTTACTTGAGATCTGAACGCTAATTGGCCACTTGAAATACCGGCTTGCGAAAATAGGCTTTGGCCCGAGCCTGCCAATCATCGCCCGTCATCATGTACTCACTGAATCGTGGCGGCGCATGTCCGTCGTGAATCAGACGCAAGTATTCACGCAGAAAAGCTCGGGATGCATCCGACTCATTCAGCAAAAAACTGCACAGCGCCCAGCTATCGCGGTAGTCCGTCGAGTTCATTTCCAACGCGACGGCAATTCTTTCCAGCCGATCAAGATCAGGAGACCAGCCGACGGCGGCCTTAAAGCGAACGCTTTTTGTGCGTGAAGATGACGGCCTCTGCAGCGGTGATTCCTCAAAATACTCGGCAAGTCCTTCGTCCATCCACAATGGCAGAAATTGAAGGTGCTGGTGAAGTATTGCATGCGTCATTTCATGCCGCAGATCGGCCATCAGCGCGTCTGTTCGATAACAGTAGATTGAAGTCAGAGGTCCCTTGCGAACAAATACAGCTCGCCGATCACGACTGGTGGGGACAGTTGGCCCAAGATACGCCAGATAGTTCTTCCGGCTTTCGAACAGCACAATCTGAATCGGCTCACCGTTCGGCCTGATCCCAAGCGTGTCACTCAGTTCCGAACTGAGTTCCATCAACTGCGTCTGAATTTCCGGCGCATCAACGCGAAAGTCCGCGAGCAGCGAAAACGTTTCAAATTGCTCCTCGACAAGCCACACTTGCTCCCCAGCAACAGCCTGAAGGGAAACGATGCCAATCAGCAGGTATGGCAGGCATCGGAACATGTTTTCCGCTCACGGCATCAGAGGAAACTGAGCGAATCATACCCTCGACATTTTTTCGGGCTCAGTAGATTAGCAATGCGGGATTTGAATCCACCCGAAGAGCACAGGTCAATGGCAGTTGTTCTGATCGAGATATTAACTTCAATTAGTTGGAGACTCCTCCCAACCCAAAGCCTCAGCTTTACCGTTGTGTTGTTCACAACTGCCGGCGATCAACGGAGCGAAAACAGAGGGGATTATCAAAATCCGAAGCGTCCGTTTTGAAGTTGCGCATTTCAGACCCGGGAGGCCCGACACACATGCGGATGTGTCGCCCTGTCAGGCCTGAAACGCAGGTCTTTCGGCAGTCCGGTGGCTCACCGACCGTTGATTTAATGAATTTATTTGCCGTTGGGCGTTAGCCCCGGATGAAATTCGCAGCCTTTTCTTCGGAGAACACCAAGGCCAGTGCCCATCGGCTGATTAAATCAACACCCCGTCACGCCACTGGCCGAGGAAGTGCCGGGTTTCCTGCCCTAACCAAATTCGCAACTTCAAAGGGCGTCAGAGAGTGACATACACCGCTGGCCATTTTGTCAATTTTTGTAGACTGAGTGTGAGTAGCGTAGCGCAACTCACCAATGCGGATCTTCTGCAATCATGGTGCATTACGCTTCGCTTCACGCACCCTGCGTGGACCGCAGAATCCCCAACTGATCAGCCGTGGAGTGAAATACGGACAAACGCGTCAGCGCGATCTCTCAGTGACTTGTCGACCAAAGGTTCAGGGCAAGCAAAGATCCAGAAGCCAATCGTGGACTATTCCTATGGAGCAGCACTGGCACCGCCGCCCTGGCGATTTGATTTTCCACGTCGTGAAGAACGCGATGAGCGACTGCTGCCCAGCGAACTTCCGGGGCCGGCAGCTCCCATGTAGTCTGCTCCCATCCCCATCATCATGGATGCTGATCCCATCATGCTGGGATCAGCCACGCCACCTTCAGCTCCATAAGGAAGACCAATTGCGGCTGCAGCTTCGTCAGCACGGAAGTGCTTGTAAGTTTCCAGCACAAACTTTGCGACAGCAAGATCATCAGCTTCTGAGATCGCCTTGTTGCCACCATTAACTTTATCCCCGACATAGCGTGACACGATCGCCCCCGTGGAATCAACCACTGAGATGCGGTCCGGAATCACTCGACCACCGGGCACGCCCTTCAGAATATCTTTCAGCTCTGGAAAATCAGAGGCAGAGAGTCGAGGAGCTTCCGTCACACTCGCCAGATAGTCCATCGACTTCAACTCAATCTCCTGAGGCTCGAGTGTACTTTTGCCAAGATCCACAACATCAAGGCTTTGTTTGCCACCGATACGAACACCCACGGGAACACGCAGATTCGCCATGACAGGCGTTCCTGCCGTTTCGTGTTGATAATACATGCTCAACTGTGCGACTTCATCGACACGCGGACGGGAGTCAACCTTCTGCGTGTAGTAGCGATAGGCCCCTGGGACAAACACAGGCTCGGTGGGCTCACTCCAGCCTGAGAAGATGGTTTTCTGAGATGCCAATTCCGGCTGTTCCAGTTCATCGACCGGCATATTAAACGTTGGGTTTCTCATCTCCAGTCGCACGCGATAGCGATAAGAATTTCCCTGTTCGCAGGTGAAGTCCATGAATCGAACCAGCAAGAGACGATTCGCAACCAATGTGCTGTTCAGGAACTTCTCCAGATCTTCTTTGGTCTTGAATCGAGGGTCTTTCTTTAGTTTTTGACCCTGATTTTCTGATCCTTCAGGAAGAGGTGCATTCATGGACGACTGATAGTCTGTAAACATCGTTCCAGAGACGCTCATCCCGCCACCAAGTGCGGTACCAAGGTCCTGCGATGCGAGTCCCCATTTTCTGAATCCTTCGCTTTTTGCCTGCGCAGGTGGCAACATCGCTTTCATCTTGTTGGCTTCTTCAAGCAACTTCGCTTGATGTCGGTCAATCAGTTCCTTTTCTTCGTCGGAGAGCTGAAACTCTTCTAACCGTTTGTGCGATGCGTTCGCTGGAGTCCAATTGCCAGCCGCTCGACCTGGCAGTGGCATTGTGATCTCACTTCGGACAACTGAAGGATTGACGATGTCCCGGTCGTTGTATGCTGCTTCTTCCAGAATCTCAGCGATGTCCTTCAGCGACAACTCCTCCCATTCCCCGGCCCACGGATCTGCTCCAGGCACTGCTGCCTTCCGCTGAATTTCAAGATTTACGAAGTCGATGTAGCGCTGGCCATCTTTGGCTGGAATATGCAGAGCATCGGCAAGCATGTTGGTTTGTTTGTAAAGATCGAACACGGCCCGTACAGACACCCCGGCACACGACCGAACCTTGCGTTCAACAGCGGCCGCCCCCATGGCTCCTTCCATGCCCATGTAACCGCCCATGCCGTAGCCATCAAGGCTTTCCGGCATCCCCATCATCCCCGGGCCGCCTGCCATCATGCCCATGCCCATCCCGAGGCCGCCACCACCGACTGGGTATCCGTCCGCTCCGACACCTCCGCCGGGGTAGCCCGCAGTTGGATAGCCTGCTGCACCGGGACTGCCTGGCATAACTCCACCGGCCGCGTCTGCCCCCGGATAACCGCCGCCCAGGCCTGCGGCGCTATTCTTGTTGTTACCGAAGAGGTCTGCGAGATCTTTATCGGCCGCAGACTTCTCTTCCGGTTTGTTAGATGACTCTGTCGTTATCTCCGTATCAGCGGCTTCTTCATCATCCGGTTTCTGAACGAGAGCGAAGGTCACAAGTGTTGATTCAGGAGACTCAGGAGGCAACACAATCACCGGCGCGAGTTTTTCTTTGACGCTGTGAATCGGCTCGTTCAAATGCCTCACCCACGCGAACTGCTCGATGTCCTCGTTTGGCGATGCCATTCGATTCGCCAGCACCTCGACTTCGGGAGTCGAGTCGAAAAGCTTTTTCTTTTCTTCTGACATCACGTTGGTGGGCGAATTCCATGCCTCCTTCGTTTTGTTCGCAGCCTCTTTCAGTTCGGACTCAAGGCGACTGCATGCAGACCAATTTGCTGTAGCTAATCCCGTGACCGCCAGAACACCGATCACCGCAGCCCCAAACTTCTCACCATGGTTAAGAAGTAGAGCTTTAAAATCCAGACGCTTCTTTGCCATCGCTAATCTCCCGAGAGAACCAATGAATTCTCAATACTTTTCTTAATCAGAGCTTGATCGAACAGATCCAGTCTCTTGTCTTCTAAATCAGATCTAGGGCTGGACTGGAGGCGCCGCCGCAGGCGGTGAAGCTGGATCTGCCGCAGGCGTTTCTGTCGCTGGCGTCGCTTCTGAATTCGCAGGATCCGGAGGCGTCGTTGTCTCCGGATCTGTTGTTGGAGCATCTGGAGATCCCTCGGCCGGTGCAGGTGTTGTTCCCTCAGCAGCCTCCCCTTCTCCAGCGGGCGAAGCCGGAGCGTCAGGATTTCCCGGGTCTGAGGGTGCACCCTCTGTCGTCGGTGTGCCTTCAGCCGGCGTCGGACTTGTTCCTGGATCAGCCGGAGCCGCAGGGTCGCCCGGCAACGCTGTCGACTCTCCAGCAGGTGCGGCCGTCGGAGTCGTTGCCTGATCCGTCTCAGCCGTCTCCGCCTCAGCATTAGCTTCCTGAGCCGACTGGTATAATGTCATCAATCCACCAATTTTTACATGAACCATCAACGGGTCATTCATGGCCGCCTGAATAACTTCTTTGCCTTTGGCACCACCACCAGGTAGCCCCGCACCAGGCATTCCAGGTGTCATTGCCATCGCACCGGCCCCTGATAATCCAGGCGGGGCATATTCGTCGCTGCCACCCATTGCGCCGATTCCTAAGCCCCCAAACGCGCCTCCACCGCCATAGGCGGCTTCGTCAGCGGAGCCATAGCCCCCGCCTTCCGCTCCTCCCGGCATTTCGCCCATCCCGGTCATCGCGCCAGCCATCTCTGCACCAGCACCCATCTCGCTCATTCCCGGGCCTCCGGACATTCCGCCCGCACTCTTCGAGGGAGTAAACTTCGATACGATTTCCACTCGAACAATTTCTACCGGAAAGTCGGAGTTCGTCAGCGATGCCAGGAGGTTGGGAACCTGATCATCACGGATCAGAACATCCAACAAGAATGCGCGGGTCTTATAACCCAATGTCGTATCGCCATCCCCACCGTCGACATATCGCTTTTCTTCCACTGGAGCGACACCCATGCCGCCCATGGCTTCAGCGCCACCGCCCATGGACATAGCACCCATACCCATGCCACTCATTGGGCTCATGCCGCCCTGAGCGCCACCACCCGCTGCAAACGCACCAAACTCTTCAGTCAGAATATCAGCACCCGCAGCACCTTCAAATTCTTTCCCCGGATAGGAAGCAGCACCGCCTGCGCCACCGCCTGTCCCCATTCCATCGGGCATAAACGCGCCGCCTTCGGCACCCCCGGGCATTGACATTCCCATGGCACCCATGCCTCCCATCGCTCCCATTCCGCCCATGCCTCCACCGGCACTGCCAGAGGACGCAGCATCTCTGTCGCCCCCTCGGAGATGAAGTCGGAAGATCTGACGAATCTGAGACTCTGTCAGTCGTGTTGCCCCTTCGTTGACACGGGCAATGGACTTTAAGAGTGACTCCAGCAGCCAGATGTCTTCCTGGCAATTCCAAATTTCCGTCGACGATGGGCGAGACGTACGCCACGAATTGAACGGCTTGTGGGAGATCTTGCTGGTGTCTACCAGCACGAGCCCTTCTCCATCTTTAAACGGCTTAACAATCTGCAATAACTGTTCAATCTGATTTCTGTAGATTGAGGCCCAGCGAGCACGTGTTGTCGTATCTTTCAGATCCTGGCGATACGAGATGCCCTTCATGCTGTTGACCAGCGCATCCGGCCATTTGCGAGCATTCTTCTGACGCTGGAGAAGTTGCTTGGACGCACGATCATAAGACTGCGTATCGGCTTCATTTTCCTTCTTTGCAGCATCAACCCAGGACTTGTTGGGCTTTGTGGCCCCCTGAGTTGCCTTCGTGAAGGACTCGTCGACCTTTTTCATGCGATCTTCGATTTCAATCGCAATCGCGCCACTCGCCATCCACCATCCTACGACAACGAACACAACGGAAAGTGCGAAGCAAATCCAATAACGATGCTTGATGAGTGGCTGAAGCTTATCCATCTCAGAAACCTCTGCTTGACTGCAAACTCTGTAAGATCAGAACAGAACACGAACAATCGACAATCGTTCAGGATTCAACTACGGCGTTGGCGTTCCTGCGGTAGCGGCCCCATCGGGGGGAGTCGCACCGTCGACAGGAGCGGCCCCTTCTTCAGTGCCAGTTGAGACTGGTGCACGCGGATCAGTCTCCTTGCGATCTCTTTCCACCGTTGGAACCCAGATGAATTGAACAACAAAATCCGTTCGTTCAATAACCTTCAACTCTTTCTTCTCGGCTTCTTTGAAAATGGGCCCCTTGCCTCCAGCAACCTGCCCAGGGCCAGCACCAGGACCTTCAGCCCCTGGAAATGAGCCGGGTCCACCAACTCCGGGATATCCTGCAGCACCAAGTGCAGCGGGGTCGCCGCCAGGATAACCTGCCGATCCAACCGCAGCTTCTGCGCCCGGCATATACCCGGGTCCTGAAGTTAACATTTCCCCTGGCATTCCGGCTCCCATGCCGGCGTAACCTCCGCCACCAAATCCTCCGACACCGGTCATCTGACTTCCAATGCGGCGATTTGGATCGTATTGCTCACGCTCCAGCAGGCTCCACGCAACGATCGGATACGAGATGCCAATCTTCCCGACAGGAACCTCAACACCGTTGCTCTGTAAGGTCCATTTTCGCAGGTTCGCAACCAGCGTTTTCTCAACGAACAAGCCATCGATTTCAGAAAAGTCATGCTTCTCTTTGTTGTTGAAGTAATGATAACCTTTCAGCGTGATAATATAGCCTTTGGCAGCGGTTGGAGGTGTCTGATCCAGCTCGCCAAAATCGAGCGTCTTTTCAGCGTCGACGAACTTCTGATACCAGGTGGTAACGTCATCCACCTTCTTGGCAGAAACCGACGTGATCCTCAACTTTTTCTGCAGAGTAATATCAGACTGATCGAGAGCGTCTCCCTCGTCGTACGGCATGCACTCATTGATGGCCTTGAAAAGCTCCATCCACAGCGAGCGTTTCTCCAGCGGAGCCACCAGTTGTCCAATGTTCTCCAGGATTTTTGTATGCCCGCCTTCTTCAGCCGCAAATGCTCCATCCTGAGCACTTATTTCAGACTGAACCTGATCGACCAGCTTCTGCTCGTCGTCCCACTTCTCAACACCGTAGGACTTCAGTACTGACGCGCTGCCCATCGTGCTCACGCCCATCGCCAGCAGCAGTCCTGCAGCAGCGGCAATCGCCCACGGCTTTTTGCTGCGAATTCTCCGTTCGACCGCAATCTCCGGAGGCAGCAGGGTTGTGCGAATTCGAGTCTTGCCAATTGCCTGCAGTGCCAATCCGTAAGGAACTGCGAATGTCATCATATTGTCGATGAACAACGGGTCCGTCAGCACGGAATCGCCCGTGACACCGTTCAGGCTCTCAAGTCGCTCCACATCGTACTGAAGGTTCTGTTGCAGGAACTTTTGAAGTCCCGCGAGACGAAAGCCGTTACCGACTCCGATGATCTTGCGAATCTTTGCGGCGCGATTCACGCTGCCGAAGTAACCAATCGAGCGCTGGATTTCGGAGACATAGTCGTTGAAAACCGGACGCATCGCCTGAAACACAGCCTTGGGATCCGGTGCCTTCGTGGCATTGCACTTGAGATGCTCGGCCTTCGCAAACGTCAGCTTCATTTCGCGAGTCAGCGCGCGAGTAAAGTGGTTGCCACCAATCGGAACGTTACGAATCCAGATGCTGCGACCATTTGAAACCAGCAGAGTGGTATTGTCCGCACCCATGTCCAGAATGACGTAGTAATCCTCGCCAGCGGGAGGCTCCGGCGTTTCAGCCGTCTTGCGAAATCCCAGAACGTCATAAGACAGATAATTGTACAACGCGAGCGGTGCCATCTGGACCAGCTCGACTTCCTTACTGTTGTTCGTAAAAGGCTTCATCGCCTCATACACAAGGTCTCGCTTCATCGCGAACAGACCGACTTCAGCTTCCAGCATGAAGCCACTCTCTTCAACCCCGCCGCCGATGGGCTGATAGTCCCAGATCACATCATTCAGATCGAACGGAATCTGCTGTCGCGCTTCGTACTTGACGATTTCTGCGACCTTGCCAGCCTCAACCGGTGGCAGCTTGATAAACTTGGCCAATGAACTCTGGCCGGGCACACTGATGGCAATCAGATCATTGTTGATCTTGTTGCGTTCCAGAAAAGTTTTCATCGCCTCGCGAATCAGCTCTTCCGGAATGGCATCCGGCTGGCTAAGAATCTTCGGATGAGGCACGTAGTCAAACGCTGTCGCAACGACACGCTCGCCGTTCTCTAACGACCGCAGCCTGATTGCCTTCAGGCCCGCCTGACCAATGTCAATGCCCCAAGCGCTGATTGATTCCGCCATGTGAAGCCTCTGTACAATCCCGAAGTTCTGGGTAGTTCAAGAACCAGTACAACCGCGACAAAAATGATCAGCAATCGAGGCAAATTGCCTCCGACGCATGGGTCTTCGCCGCCAAAAGTCGTTCTGTGGTAACACTCTGCGGCAAAAGTACCAGCAGATTTGCGGTCTCGTCAACCAATTTTGAAACGGCTTGCCCCGGCAATTCCGTGAAATCCTGAAATCGCTGGCGTCTCAGGACTCACACTCCCTGCCCAACCGACGTCTTTCTCTGTAGGAAAGTCACAAAACCCAAAAAAGCGGCATTTTGCCACATTGAATTCACCCACGCCTTTTCGATTATCGGTTGTCATGAACCCGCAGAAGGCAAAACTCCTCACTGCGAGTGAAATCTCTGACGTTAACTGCCACACTCTTGTTCCGGGAAAGTGTCGGAATCTGCAGTTTGCCTGCAAATTGGTGATCTTCAGATTTCGCGGCCCCGATGCCACATAACACAAACTCCACGCAAGCCTCCCCGCACTATGTCAGTCTGTAGCGACTTTTCTGAAATCAGCGTTCTGATCCCCGGCTATTCGATCGAAGATCTGCCGACCGATCTCCCCGAAGATGGTGCTTCCAGCCTTCTGAATGCTGTTGCCTGCGCCTGGCATCCTCGCCTCGTCAGCCGTTCAACCAGCATCCCGCTTTTCCGGCAAGCGGAATCTCTCTCGGGATATCCCGGACGTCGAATCATCCTTGTCCCTTCCCCTTCGGAATCGTGGATGCCTCACGAATGGCGCTCCGCACTCCGCGATCAGGGGCACATCGTGATTTCCGGATGCATCACTCGCGAAGATTGGTTGACCGCGATTAACGGGGCTCTGGATAAAGAAGCGTCTCCGACGTCCGGTGTGTCCGACCCGACGGAATCGGAACGGGAGCTCGTGCCGCATTTTTTGTCGCTCGGAACAGTCCTGCTTCAAACGCAACTTCTCAGCCGCCGACGCCATCACTTTGTTGATCCTGACACCATTCTGATCGGTCGTGAGGTTCGATTGGCCGCGGATGCCGTTCTGAATGGCGACTCAGAAACAGCTCGGATTCACCTTCGCAAATGCTTCGAGCACGTTCGGGAAACTCGCGAACGATTTCATCCGATGAACTGCTACCTCATCGACATCTGCATCCCGAGTGACGATGAAACGCCCGAAACAATTCTTGACTTGCTTCAATCGCCTACAAGATTGAATCTGTTTGCAACGGGCCGCGATCTCACACGCTGGATCTCTCAGGATTCTCAAATCGGTGAGGCGTTGTCGTCTGCTCTCAAGGACAAACGCATCGGTTTGCTGTCGGGACATGACCACGAAATCAGAACATCTCTGGGTTCGATGGCAACCACAGTGGCTGACATTGAACGCTGCAGGACGCTGTTCACAAAGACTCTCGGGCACACACCACGCCACTGGGCTCGCCGACGATTCGGATTGACCGCTTCGATGCCGGCCCTATTGAGTCATCTCGGTTTTGAATCCGCATTCCATGTCGCGCTGGATGACGGTCTCTATCCGGATCGAGAGCGCAGTCAGTTTGAATGGCAGGCTCCGGACGGTTCGATGATTGCCGCGGCTTCTCGAATTCCGCTGGCGATTGATAGCGCGGCAGGTTTTCTGAGATTTGCGGATCGATACAACGAAAGCATGCAGGACGATTCCACAGCGGCTCTCTTCCTTGCACGATTGCCAACGCTGAAGTCACCTTGGATGACAGATCTTCAGATTTCTGCGACCTACGCACCGGTGCTTGGTGAATTTGTGACAATGGAGGAACTGTGTCACGCTGCCGGAGGAACTCGCCTTGCCGAACGTCACGATCACTCTGACTATCTCGCTCCGTTTCTGATTCAGTCCTCTGTGTTGAGAACGGAGCCACCAGTTTCCGGTCCGGCCACTCTGCGTCAATTAAATCAGCGACTGGAATCGCTGCGGACTATCCACGGAATTGCCGGACTCATCCGGACAACGGACGGCATGATTGAGTCAACCCGGCGTTTGTCGGAGCTGGAAGCGGCTATCGCTGATCTTGAACTTCAGCATGTCGATGTCCTTGATACTTCGCCAGAACGGATGCAGAAACAGCATAAAACAGCCGCCCTGCTCACCGCAGGGCTTGAGGAAATCGCAGCCCGACTACTGTCGGCCGTCCAGCAACGAATCCCCGCGAAGGACAGTTCTCAACGCGGCCTGTTTCTGCTGAACTCACTTCCGTTTGCGCGATATGCGGTGATCTCATGGCCTGATGGATGGGAACGACCGGCGAAGTCGTCGGTTATCGAACTTGCTCAACGGAATAACATGAAAGAACAGTTGCTGGTGAAGATTCCTCCCGGAGGATTCGCCTGGCTGTCGGAGTCGCCTTCAAGTCAATCCGCACATCCCCTGATGATGCCTGTAAAAGGCGAAGCTCCGCTGGCTGAACCACTGATACTTCGCAATCGACATTTCGAAGTGACTCTCAGCGATCGCACCGGTGGCATCGCTTCGGTGACGTGGCACCAGCAACGAGGAAATCGGCTCAGCCAGCAGTCCTGTTTTCGCTATGAACGCGAAGTGACTCTTCCGGATGACGGCAGTGGCGAGATTCGCAAAGCGTCCTATGCGGTCGCCAACATTATTGGCCAGCGTGTCGTCGAGTCTGGTCTTGTCCTTGCTTCTCTGGAAACAATTTGTGAACTCGTCTCACCCGTCGATGGGTCCCGGCTGGCGACCGTGATTCAGACAACGTCAGTGGATCGAGTTCAGCCAAGAATTCAGATTCATCTGCGGTTTGAAGACATCAGGAACAATGTGAAAGGTAATCCGTGGTTGACCTACTATGGTTGCCGCTTTGCATGGGATAACGAATCGGCTGTGATTACACGAGCTGTTATGGGACAAGCAGGCGGCTTTCGAGCAGAACGGTTTGAGTCGCCGGATTACATCGAAGTAAGCGACCATGATCATCGCGTGATGATCGTGCCTCACGGACGTCCGTATCATCGACGATCCGGCCCGCGAATGTTGGATAGCCTGGTGATCGTAGAAGGCGAGTCTGCTCGTGAGTTTCAGTTTACTGTTGAATTCGACCAGCCGTTTCCCCTTCGCACTGCCGGCGATGCGATGACACCGATTTCTGTCTTGCAGACACAAGGCTCGATGGCCTCAGGAGCAGCCAGTGGGTGGATTCTGGGGCTGTCCGCAAAGAACGTGGAGCTCGTCAACACGCGGCACAAAGCCGCGACAGAAGACGAGTCGGAATCATTGACCTTGCTGTTATCTGAAACTGACGGCGTTGCCGTGGACTGCTTCATCAAAGCAGCGAGGAAACCAACGGCCGCGTTCGCGATCAATGCTGAGATGACCGAGAAGTCAGCCTTGGCAATTTCCGATCAGGGCACTCTGATTTCATTGTCTGCGTTCAAAATACGCGAGGTGCAACTCATCTTCTGAGTAACACAAAAACGACGTGTGATCTTTAAAAGATTCCGAGCATATCTTTCGCGTCGTCGGTCATGCGGTCAGGAGTCCACGGTGGAGACAGCGTGATCGTGATTGTCGCCTCATCGACATCTTCCAGTCGCTCCAGTGCCATCTTCGCCTGCTGGACAATTTGCGGACCTGCAGGACACGCCGGGCTGGTCAACGTCATCTGAACTGCCACTTTACGTTCGGTCTGATCCACCGAATAGATCAGTCCAAGATCAACGATGTTGACCATCAGTTCCGGGTCAATCACCTGCTTCAGAGCTTCAATAAGTTCAGTATCAGTGGCCATGGCGTTTCAAAATTTTAAATGTCAAACCTGGAAGGAGGAAGTTGAACACTGAATCAACAATTGAACTACCTACCGGCCCAGATCGCCCCGTCGCGAACTTCCGTCCTGAACACCCGGATGGCTTCGGTCGCCGGCATGCACAACGCTTTTCCAGACTTCAGATCAAATCGAGCCGCATGACGTGGGCAGACAATCGAACAATCCTGAAGAGGACCATTTGTCAGAGGCTGTCCATCATGTGAGCAGACATCTTCGATCACAAAGTACTCATCCTGAATCCGAATCACCAGCGCTGGAACATCGTCGACATAAACCGATCGACGCTCGCCGGACTTCAACTCGTCTGTGCCAATCACCCGTTCCATGAATCACATTCTGCTTTGAAGATTAAACTCGTGCTGCTGTGCAAGTCAGCCTGACTGGATCGCTGCATTTCCAATTATGATGCACTGTCAAACGACAATCGATTCGATACCGAGCTTACCTTGAACTGTACGGCTTAAGGTTTCTCGGACGATCTCAACCGGGATGCGATCGTAAACTTTCTGGAAGAAGCCTTCCACAATCATGTGCATGGCTTCGTGTCGATGAATTCCACGACTCATACAGTAGAAGATCTGCTCCTTGTCGACTCGGCCTGTCGTCGCACCGTGCGTACACTTCACGTCATCAGCTTCAATCTCGAGCCCCGGAATGGAGTCACATCGAGCATCATCGCTGAGCATCAACGCATCACTTCGCTGATAGCCATCCGTCTGCTGTGCGGCCGGATCAACTTTGATCATGCCACGCCAGATGACTCGGGCTTCATCGCGTAGAACCTCTTTGTAGAGCAGATCGCTGTGAGTTCCCTGAGCTTTGTGGTGCTGCTGAGTATAATAGCTGATCTTCTGGCGATCGCTGGCGAACGTTACGCCATTAACTTCGGCCGTGGCGGCCCGACCGTTGAGATTAATGTCCTGATGAATGTGGGCCAGCTTGCTGCCGAGACCAACCACGGTCCATTGCAGCGACGCATTGCTGTCGACGCAACCTGCCTGATGAGCAAAGTGCCATGACTTCTGATTCCAGTTTTGCAACTGGACATATCGCAGATTTGCATCACGGCCGACGATGAGTTCCACACAGCCCACGTGCAAGCCTGCGATCTCATCATTTGCGGAGGTTGTTTCTTCAAGCAGTGTCGCTCTCGCGCCGTCTTCCAGAATGATCAGGGTGTGACTGAAATCCGCCACACCATCACGACTGTGAGCAATCAAGCTGTGCAGCGGCAATGCAACTTCAACATTGCGAGGAACATAGAGCAAAGTTCCGCCAGTCCAGAATGCAGCATGCCAGGCCGAAAAACGATCCGCGTCCGTCTGCACGGCCTTCTTCATGAAGTACGGTTCAAGCAGCTCACGGTGAGTCGTCAGCAGCCCCTGAAGTTCCCCGAAGAGAACTCCCTGTGCACGAATCTGATCGGAGACAGTTGCCTGAGTGACCTGTCCGTTCACATGAGCAACCGATCCACCGAACTCCGTCTTGTCGCTCAGCAGTGTCGCAATCGAAGAGGAATCAACAGTGCCGGCAGACGGTCGAAACTTACCGGCATTGAACACACGGAGATCGACTCGCTTAAACTCCTCGGGATCCAGTTCACTCTGGAGAAGAGACTGGTACTGGTCGAACGCAGCACGACGAGCATCCGTGATCCACGACGGTTCGCTGCGAGTTGCAAGGAACTGTTCGAAGACCTCAGCAGAGAAGCCGGTGCGAGAAATATCAATGGTTGCTGATGACATGTTAAACTCTCAAAACTCAATTGAATTCTTTTGGCAACTCTTCAGGTCTGATTGCTTGCTGTGAAGCTCTCAAGAGACGCAAAACGACGACTGTATCGCCGGAAATAAAAAATACAGCACGATAACTACCTTTTCGCCCCTTCCCGATGAGTGCCTCTCGAACCACATATTTTAATTCATGCGGTTCAGACAAAAGGCTATGGCTGTCGGGCTGCAATGAGATGTCCAACAACTGCCGCCTGACAATCGCTTCCCATTCTATGGCCTCGTCGACCGAATGGTTGTCAGCCCACCAGACTGCGTTTCTCAGAATGTCCTGTTCTGCGGAGTCTGACAGCCTAACGGAGCGATTCACTTTCCTTCCTCAGCAACAGTGCATTGCGAATTCTGTCCATCCCTTCTTCAAGTGGAACGGTCCGCCCTGCCTCCACGTCTGCTATGCCCTCACGAATCAGCTCTACGTTTCTTTGCAGTTCTAATGCGGCCATTGCTGCCACAAACGTTGACCGCTGAACGATGACAAAGTCGTCATCGATTCCCGGAACATCAACGACGACAGCGTCCCCGTTTGCTGCCTTCAAGGCTTCAGCCACTTCTGCGCTGAGTTTCACCATTCGAAAGCTCCAGATCCCAACGAGGAGTGGCTAACCGTCAGTCGACCGCGGCATTGGCCGCAAAAGTTCGGAGGGCTGGCGCCCTGCCGCGCGCCTGGTCTGTTAACCAACCGAGCCTTCCATCTGCAACTCGATCAGCCGATTCAGTTCCACCGCATATTCCATCGGTAGTTCTTTCACGAGCGGCTCGATAAAACCGGTGACGATCATGGCCGAAGCTTCTGCTTCAGACAGACCACGGCTCATCAGATAGAACAACTGTTCTTCAGCAATCTTGGAAACGCTGGCTTCGTGCTCAATCGCTACGTTCTCTTCTTCAACTTCGATGTACGGATAGGTGTCACTGCGGCTGGCGGAATCCAGAATCAGGGCGTCACAGACCACATTCGAACGACAATTCACAGCATCCTTGTGAACCTTTACCAGACCACGATAGCTGGAACGGCCACCGCTCTTGGAAATGCTTTTGCTGATGATTCGGCTGGAGGTATTTGGAGCACAGTGAACCATCTTGGCTCCAGCATCCTGATGCTGACCTTCACCCGCAAATGCAATTGAAAGCGTTTCTCCCCGTGCACCCGGCTCCATCAACCAGATCGCCGGATACTTCATCGTCAATTTTGAACCAAGATTTCCGTCGATCCATTCCATCAGCGAATCGCCATAGGCCATCGCTCGTTTTGTTACAAGGTTGTAAACATTGTCCGACCAGTTCTGAATGGTCGTGTATCGGCAACGCGCACCACGCTTCACGATGATCTCAACAACCGCCGAATGCAGACTGTTGCTGCTGTAAGTCGGAGCCGTGCAACCTTCAACGTAATGAATCGCGGCCCCTTCATCGACGATAATCAACGTTCGCTCGAACTGGCCCATGTTCTGGCTGTTGATGCGGAAGTAAGCCTGAAGAGGAAACTCGATCTTCACACCCTTCGGAACGTAGATGAAAGATCCGCCCGACCATACCGCAGAGTTCAATGCCGCAAACTTATTGTCCCCCGGAGGAATCACAGTCCCAAAGTATTCACGGAACAATTCCGGATGATCACGCAGGGCGGAGTCAGTGTCTGTGAAGATCACACCCTGCTTTGAAAGATCTTCCTGAAGGCTTCCATAAACTACTTCCGAGTCGTACTGGGCTTTGACTCCGGAGAGATACTTCTTTTCCGCCTCTGGAATCCCCAGTCGATCGTAAGTGCGCCGAATCTCTTCCGGTACATCTTCCCACGAAGTCTCCTGCTCATTGGCCGCCTTCATGTAGTAGAAGATGTCCTGAAAGTTCAGGTCCGTCATGTCGCCGCCCCAATTTGGCATCGGGCGAGATTCAAAGATGGCCAGTGATTCCAGACGGAATTCCGTCATCCACGCCGGCTCATTTTTCAGTTCAGAAATCTGACGAACAATCTGAGCATCCAGGCCTTTGCGACTCTTGAACGCATAATTGTCCATTGAATCATGGAAACCGTACTTGTACGACCCGAATTCAACATCAGACTTGACCGGAGTATCTGTTGACATGTGATTTGCTCACTTCATCTCGTAGGAGGATTCACTTGCGGACCGGATTCAAATTCGGAGCCCGCGATCTAACGAACGTCAGAGCGAATTTCAGACGGCAGCCGCTTCAGCTTTAGCGTTCTCAGCAGCTGCTTCAGGATGCCGAGCGCGAATGTTTGCGTATCCATTGGCATGCAAGTCATGAGCAAGCGAAGCGTCGCCCGTCTCAACGATGCGACCACCCAGCATCACATGAGTAAACTGCGGAGGATTGAACTCCAGCAATCGTTCGTGATGAGTGATAATCAGCACGCCCATTTGCGGACCAGACAGCTTAGCAAGCCCTTCACTGACGACTCGCACTGCATCGCTGTCGAGACCGCTGTCTGTTTCATCAAGGATTGCGAAGCGAGGCTGCAACATCGCAAGCTGCAGAATCTCCATGCGCTTCTTTTCGCCACCGGAGAAACCGTCGTTCAGATATCGGCGAGCAAACTCCTGGTCCATCCCCAGTTCGTTCATTCGTTCGCGAATTTCCTTACGAAACTCACGCATCCCGATCAGGCCTTCGCCTTCTTTGCGATCAGGATTTCGAATATTCGAAACAGCGTGTCGGAGGAAGTCGGCAACTTTCACCCCCGGGATGACCACGGGATACTGAAACGCCAAAAACATCCCGAGACGAGCCCGTTCGTCGGCTTCCATCTCTGTGACATTGACTCCGTCGATTTCAATCGACCCGTCCGTCACGGTGTAGTTGGGATGTCCGGCCAGAGCATAAGCCAGAGTACTTTTTCCCGAACCGTTCGGGCCCATCAGGGCATGAATTTCACCCTGACGAATCTCCATATTGACGCCCTTCAAAATCGGCGTCTCACCCACATTAACATGCAGATCGGAAATCTTCAAAACAGCACTCATCGTAACCACACTTCCTCAAATGCGCACGACGCCCGACCAGGCAATGGCCAAAGCATCGACATTAACAATCTGGAATTCAGTCAGCTTGATTCAAAACATAACCGGCCGTGGCAGTGCCGGGATTACCGATGGCAAATGCCGGTCAGCAATCAAACATTCAACGCGGAATAACCGGAGTGATGCGGAACTGGCAGAGCCATCTCTCCACGAGTCACTTTACGAGCCTTGATCTTGTCCTGAATCCGCATCAACCCTTCGAGCAGAGCTTCCGGGCGCGGAGGACACCCTGGCACGTAAACATCAACCGGAACCACAAGGTCAACACCCTTCACCACATGGTAACCATGCTTGAAGTAAGGTCCGCCACCAACGGTGCAGGCCCCCATTGCAATCACGTACTTGGGATCAGGCATCTGCTCGTACAATCGACGAACACGACTCGCCATTTTAAAGGTCACAGTCCCGGCAACGATCATCAGGTCGGCCTGACGAGGAGTTGCGCGGAAAGCTCCGGCACCAAAGCGGTCAATGTCATACTTGCTAGCCCCGGCGGCCATCATCTCGATCGCACAACAGGCCAGCCCGAACGTCATCGGCCAGATGCTGGATTGCTGGCCCCAATTCATGGCCTGCTCCATCGTCGTGGTGATCACATTCTCTTCGAATCGACCTTCAATCCATGTCATGACGCCCAAACCTCTTGCCAGAA
>JBPOIW010000291.1:0-14622 GCA_052034165.1 Planctomycetota bacterium
CGCCCGCTGCGAGAAAGTCGCACGGCGGTCAATATGGGGAAGCAACCCCATCGCGACAACGGGGAGGAGGTGGCTGAGTGACTCAGCCTCCTCCTTACCCACTCAGCGAGGGATTGTTGTTGAAAAAACGCGGCAACTTTTATCCCTCACTTACGTTTCGGGTTGTGTAAACCCATTAAGTCAACACACCGGTAAGTCAAGGATTGAGCTGTAACGTTTTACCAGTGTTGCCGTAAATCCCTCGCTGACGCGTCGAGTTGTGATAATCCCCTGTGTTTTCGACCCCTGGATCTCCCGCAGTCTTGCACAGCGCAACTTCAAAAAGTGCCAGCAAATGAATGAGTCGCAAAGCGTTCACTCGCTAACGCTTCGGGCTTGTAAGGGAGACGAACATGTCGCTGTCCAGTTAGGTAGTCGGAGTACAGATGGTGGTGAACCGTTTCCAACTGAATGAAAGCCGCTGAACTCATGACGCCAGAAGAACTCATTCATGAAATCAGAGATCGGTACCTACAGCTTGAACCTACTCTGAATGAACGTCAGCGTCGTCATTGGGCTGCGGCCGAGGCCATTAAACTGCCTCACGGAGGCATCGCGGCCATCAGCAGAGCACTCCGAATTTCTCCGAATACCATCAAAAAAGGAATGCAGGAAATCGCTGCCGGACAAATTGAGACCACGTCGTCCGAAGAACTCCGCGTGAGAAAGACCGGGGGCGGGAGGAAACCCGCAACTCAAGTCGACGATACGCCAAAGGAGATCTAGACCCGGTGCTCTCGATTCAACGCGGCGACAAAAAAATTCGCAATGTGACAGGCGCTTACGTTGCGACGAAGCGTTCTCCGGGCACACCATCCCGATCGAATTTTGTGAGCCTTTGCGTGCTTTTTTCAACGCACAGGACGAGCGTGCTGCAGAGCTGGCATGGTCAAAGCGTTTGTGGACGTGTCAGCCGAATCGATAGTGGCTGTTGTGGGCGATGATTCTAAGCGCAGTCGCCCGTTCAAAACGAGTTCGACTCTGACGATCATAACCAGGAAACGGGTCAGCCTGTTTTTGCGACCCAGGTATCGTCAAGTTATTTAGTCTGATTTTGACGACGAATCTGGATCCGTGCTGCGAAGAATTCTGAGCCGATGAAACTCACAGGGGGGAACGGATGATGAGTCAAGTTCTGCCCACCTCACCTTGCCTGACTGCTGATCTTTTTCAATCGGTACTTACGCGAGTCCCTCCCGGGCCGTGATTCTTTTGTTCGCGTCAAAGGCTCTTCAAATTCGCAAGCACACTGAGAACGCCTAACAAAACATGTGCACGTAGCCGGATTCGTGAGAATTCGGAGCAGTTTCTGAGCTCTCACGAGCTCAGCTACGGTTTTGTTACGGGTTCTTAGTGGGCCGCAGTTCGGGAATCGCAGCGATTCTGTACTGCAAAGTTTGACGGACGGCTCACGGAGTGTGCCTGCCATGAGAAATTCACAGTGCCTTCGTTCCGGTTCTCATGCAGCGGCTTGCTTCAGGCTCGCGGAATAATTGTCTGTCGCTGACTTCGATCGAGACTTTCCAGAGTGACGTTTCACGTATTCGTTGGCGGGAATGCCAACAGAACTCCACTGCTCAAGGATGGGCCTGATGTTTTTCGAAGCCACCGTTGCAAAGTCCAGTCGCAGGAACGTCGCTCTTCGGATCGCGATCGTGTCCACTCTCCTGCTGTGCATTCCGGCCTGCCGAGTCCCCAACCTCCGTGGAGCACGGCCTGCCAATCCCACACCGAGCGACTTCAGCCTCAGCACAGAAGCTAAGGAGGAGGGCGCCATCATTGAGGAAAGTTCCGGGCAGATTGAGCTTCATGAGTTCTTCAACGATCCCATGCTGACGAGCCTGATCGATCAGGCTTTTATTGATAACCAGGAATTGAAGATCCTGGCGGAAGACATTCAGATCGCGCGCAATGAAGTTTACAAGCGGCGGGGTGCTTATCTTCCGTTTGGATTCCTGGGGGCTCGTGCCGGCTTCGACAAGCCTGGCGCCTACACTCGCGATGGTGCCGTCGAAGAAAACCTGACGGCCCGCGGCCGTTCGTTTCCCGCGCCGTTGCCGGAGTTTCTTGTTGCGGCAAACGTTTCCTGGGAAATTGACATCTGGAAGAGACTGCGGAATGCTCAGAATGCCGCCCATCTTCAGTACCTCGGAACGGCAGAAGGTCGAAACTACGTCGCGACTCGCCTGATCGCAGAGATCGGCGAAAACTATTACGAACTCATTGCGCTCGACAAACGACTTGAAACGCTGGACCGAACGATCGCACTTCAGGAACAAAGCCTCGGCGTAGCGAAGGCAAGGAAAGAGGCGGGCCGAGGAACCGAATTGGCCGTGCAGCGGTTTCAGGCCGAGGTCCGCAAGAATCAGAGCGAGAAGCTGCTCATCGCTCAGGAAATTGTGGAGGTCGAAAACAGAATCAACTTTCTGGCAGGTCGCTATCCACAGGTTGTCGAAAGACAGACCGAAGAGTTCTTCGAACTCAACATTCACCCATTAAGTGCCGGGGTACCAGCGGAGCTGCTTCGTAACCGTGCCGACATTCGTGAGGCAGAACGAAAATTGAAGGCGGCTGGTCTGAACGTTCGTGTCGCCCGCGCACGATTCTATCCGTCCCTGATTATCAACGCCGGCGTCGGGTATAACGCGTTTGATTCCAGGTATCTGTTCAGTACTCCGGAGTCCCTGATCTATAATCTGGCCGGTGATGTGGTGGCCCCTTTGATCAACAGAAACGCGATCAAGGCCGACTACGGCAATGCCAACGCGGAACAATTGCAGGCCGTCTACAATTATCAGCGCACCGTTTTGAATGCCTTCACGGAAGTGATCAACCGAATGAGCAAGGTTGATAACTATGGCAAGAGTCTTGACATCAAGCGGGAGCAACTGCAGGCCCTTGAAGAGTCTGTTGATGTTGCCACAAAACTTTTCCAGGGTGCTCGTGCGGAATACGTGGAGGTCTTGCTGGCTCAGCGCGATCTTCAGGAGGCCAGGATGGTGATCATCGAAACGAAGAAACAACAATTGACCGCTGTCGTGGATTCATACCAGGCTCTCGGAGGAGGAATGGGGGCAAACTACAACCCCGACCTGATCAGAATTTCCCGCTAGCCAACGATTTTCATCGTCCCATTCACAATATGCGGGTTGGATGTCTGACCCGCTGGTCGGTAGACTCGCCCCCTGGTTTCCGCGCATTCAAGTTCTGACATTGTTGAAATCTCCCATGTTCGACGTCCGTGATAACGCTGGTGGTCGCAGCATGCGACTCCTGGCCTTTGGCCTCGCCATCCTGGGCGTAGTTTCCCTTGTGGTGACGATACTCATCACGCTCGACGTTCAACGAGAACAGGAAATCGTTGCCGGAATCATCAGCCACCTGCCTCAGAGCGATTTCGAAGCCGCTCAGGAACTATCGGGCTCGCTGCGATTGAACGGTCGTCTGGCCGTGCTGATGGTACTGAATGTGTTCGGCACAACCGTTGCGCTGGGTCTGGTTCTGCGAGGTTACCTTCACAGTGAGCGATCGCTGCGAGACGTCAAGTTTCTGGCCACAGATATCATCGCCAGCATGGACGCCGCTGTGATCACGACCGACCGTAGCGGGATGATGACGAGCATCAACTCCGGTGGCCGTGAGCTGATCGGACTTGACGACAAGTCCGTCGGAGAATCCCTGTCCGACATTGGCGCCGCGCATGGCTTGTTAGCCGAAGTCTGCAGAGAAGTGAATGCGACCCACAAGACGATTCGAGACAGAGATTATTCCATCGCCAGAAATGGGCACAAACACACATATCGTGTGAGTTGTACCATTCTGAGAAATCAGCAAAAAGACGAAATCGGGACCGTGGTTTACGTACGCGATGTCACCGAGAAAGCACTGCTTGAAGAGCGTCTGCGGCGAATGGAACGTTATATGGGACTTGGCTCACTCGCTGCCGGACTGCAACATGAGATCAAGAATCCCCTCAGCGCATTGATGCTGCATATCCAGCTCCTGCAGGAACGATTGTCTCATCCGCAACCAGAAGCCGATGTCAAGGAGATACTGGATATCCTGCAGGCAGAAGTCAGTCGTATCAGCAAAGTCCTGGATGGCTTCCGCAACTACGCCATGGTCAATCAAGTCGGGAAGTGCCCTGTCGTCATCCGAAATCTTGTCGAGAAACTGGTTCGTTTACTTCGACCTCAGACAGACAACTACAACGTTGTGATTGACGTTCATCTTCCTCCTGAACCGCTGGGAACTGTCCTTGCGGACGAGGCCCAATTGGAACAGGTCCTTCTGAATCTTGCGCTGAACGGCATGGCGGCAATGCCCGAGGGTGGCACCTTGACGATCACCGTGAGTCGTCAGGATTCAAACGTGCGGATCGATGTGGCAGATACGGGAGTCGGTATCCCAGCAGAAATACGCTCTCAGATCTTTGATCCTTACTTTACAACTCGCCCCGAAGGAACCGGCATGGGCCTGGCATTATGCTATAAGTATATTCGCCAGAACGGAGGTACGATTGACTTTCGTACTCGTGAAGAGCGTGGCGAATTGTCGGGGACCGAATTTACGGTGCTGCTGCCATTGGAAGAAATCCGATGAGGAATTCCAGCTTCAAACTTCTGATCGTGGACGATGAACCGAACATCCGCTCGGGGCTCGCCAAAGGACTGACGAATGAAGTCGACGCGATCGCGATCGCTCAGGATGCCGATGAAGCGTTATCGCTGTTCGAACAACTCGAATATCAACTTGTCATTATTGATGTTCGCCTGAACTGCAGCATGAACGGCATCGAACTGATGCGAAAGATGCTGGTCGCGAGACCTCAGACGGCCGCGATTGTCATTACGGCCCATGGTACCGTTGAGACGGCCGTCGAAGCCATGCGAGCCGGGGCTTTCGATTTTGTTGCGAAGCCACTCGATCTGAATCTTGTTCGCCAGCAGGTCCGGAAAGCTCGTGAACATTATCTGCTGCAGCGCGAGAACCAGCAGCTGCGGGGACAACTGGCCAACGCGGGTGAGATCTCAAACATCATCGGCAATTGTACGGCGATGCAGGAAGTGTTTCACCAGATTCGACAAGTCGCCGCGACGGACGCGACAGTAATGATCCACGGTGAAAGCGGCACCGGCAAAGAACTCATCGCGCGTGCCCTGCATACTCTCAGCGATCGCAGCTCCGGACCGTTCCTTGCGGTCAATCTGGGAGCACTGCCGGAAACACTGCTGGAAAGTGAACTGTTTGGTCATGAAAAAGGCTCTTTCAGCGGCGCCATGCGTCAGAAGCCCGGTTGTTTTGAGCAGGCCAATCAAGGCACCTTGTTCCTGGACGAAGTGACAGAGATGTCCATGAAGAGCCAGGTTGATTTGCTTCGCGTTCTGGAAACGAGACAATTCAGTCGCGTCGGTGGCGAGCAACTGTTGCATGCAGATGTGCGAGTGTTATCAGCAACGAATAAGTCTGTGCACGATCTTATCGATGATGGCTCGTTTCGTGAGGACTTATTTTATCGACTCAACGTCGTTCCTATCCTGGTGCCGTCTCTGCGAGATCGCAGAGACGATATTCCACTGTTGGTCGAACACTTCATGCGTCATTTTTGCGAACGACATAGCCGTCCCTTTCGCGAAATTGCGCCCGAAGCAATGCGTATACTGACTGCAGCGCCGTGGCCGGGGAATGTGCGTCAACTACGAAATATGATGGAGCGACTGGTGGTCACTTTAACTGATGACGTGATTCGCTCCGGTGATTTGCCTCCGGAGCTGGCACCAAGGCCGAACATAAAGTCAGCGCAAGTCAGCACGTTGGCAGAAGCCGTCGAAGTCTGCGAACGCGAAACCATTTCCGTTGCTCTGGAGGCCTGTGACTTTCATCGCGAGAAAACGGCACAACGCCTTGGAATCAGCATTCGAACCCTGCACTACAAGATGGGTCGCTATGGATTGCACTAAACTCGCTGCAGTGTCCACGATCCAGACGATACTGACCGCTCCTGGTGCAATGACCAGATTCTCTATTCACCAAGCAGCACTGATCGCCGATGCGAAATCCGGAACTGAAGTCTCCAGATTTCTCCACGCACGGAAACTTTTCTCTGCTGCAATCCTCTGCTGCAAGTCAGCCAGCAGCCGATTGCAACTCGACACAAATCCATGAAAGCGGACCCACCGTAAGGAATGAAGATGACCTCGCCGCGATACCCATCGCTCTACCAAATCAATACTCGGGTCTGGTTGACGGAGTTGTCCCGAGCCCTCGGCCGTTTGGCGACATTGGACGACATTCCGGACGCCGAACTGGATCGACTGCGCGGCATGGGGTTGGACTGGATCTGGTTTCTGAGTGTGTGGCAGACAGGTCCTGATGCACGAGAAGTCTCGCGGAGTCATGCTGGATGGCGCGAAGAGTTTGAGGAAACGCTGCCGGATTTGCAGGAAGAAGACATCGCGGGTTCCGGCTTTGCGATAACCAGCTACTCGGTGCATCAGGATCTTGGGGGCGATGCGGCATTAGCACGGCTTCGCAAACGACTGCATCAGCGCGGGCTCAAGCTGATGCTCGACTTCGTGCCCAATCACATGGGACTTGGTCATCCCTGGCTCGACGAGCATCCGGACTTTTTTATTCGAGGTACGGAACAGGACATCATCAATGCTCCCCAGAACTTTACGCGGATCAAACGGAAAGGCTCAGACCTGGTGCTGGCTTATGGACGTGATCCGTATTTTTCCGGCTGGCCTGATACGCTGCAGCTGAATTATGCCAACTCCGAGTTGCAGGAAGCGATGATCGGCGAACTGACGAAGATCGCCTGGCAATGCGACGGCGTTCGCAGCGATATGACGATGCTCATCCTTCCGGACGTGTTTGAACGCACATGGGGCCACTGCATTCCACTGTTCTGGTCGACAGCATCTCAACGGGTGCGAGAAAAGGTTCCCGGTTTTCTTCTGATGGCCGAAGTCTATTGGGACAGGGAATGGACATTGTTGCAGCAGGGATTTGACTACGCCTACGACAAGCGACTCTACGATCGACTCCGTGATCTTCATGCGAAACCAGTCCGTGAGCATTTACTCGCGGAGCCTGACTACCAGAATAAGCTCGCTCGATTTCTTGAGAACCATGATGAGCCGCGAGCCGCCGCCACGTTTTCCCGAGACGTGCATCAGGCCGCGGCGGTCATCACATTTCTTTCTCCGGGCCTGCGTTTCTTCCACCACGGGCAGTTTGAAGGCCACCGAAAACGAATTTCGCCTCACCTCGTTCGCGGACCAATTGAGCTGGCTGATGAAAACCTTCGGCAGTTTTACGATCGATTGCTGGACGTGTTGCGGCAGCCAACTGTTCGCGACGGGGAATGGCAACTTCTTGAAGCTGCGTCTGCCTGGGATGGAAACTGGACCCACGATTGCTTCGTAGTCTTCGCGTGGCGAGGCCCGAAAGGAGAGCAAATTGTGGTCGCAGTGAACTATGCGCCGAATCAGAGCCAATGCCATGTCCGCTTACCATTCGGAGATACTTGCGGAAGGAAATGGCACGTGCAGGACCAGCTCAGCTTCAATCGCTACGAGTGGAATGGTAACGACCTGCAGGAGAAAGGCTTGTTTCTCGACTTTGCACCATGGCAGGCCTCCGTTTTTGCTCTGGCAGAGTGCCACGACGCACCATAATCTCGCACGATTGCACGATTGATTGATCGATCTTCGTTTGCGTCTCGCAACTCCGTGCTCGCTCGGTTCGTCATATTCGTGATGCTTAAGAGAACTCAACCGGAAGCGACCAGATCCCACCGCGTCCGGCCTCCTGCCTGCTCGGCTTTTGTCGTGCTCGGCTTTTGTCGTGCGAGCTTTCCTGCCTGCTCGGCTTTTGTCGCGCTCGGCTGGCTCTGGCGGGGAATGTCGGGAGCTCTTGCTGCTGCTACCCAACTGCGTTCCGAAACTTGTCGGCTATTCGGCGACTGCGGGGATCAGTTTCAGTTCCGCCAGCCATTCGAGCGATTGCTTTTGCCATGCATCCCACATGGGGCCTTTGTAGCCATTGAGTCCGTGGCCGCCGGAGGGAAGTTCGAGATACTTCGACGCAATGCCGGCCTTCTGCAGGGACTCATAAAGAGCCTTGCTGTTCTCACAAGGTACAGGAGTATCATCGAGAGCATGCGCCAGAAACATCGGCGGAGTTTTCTCGGTCACCTGCTTCTCATTCGAAAACAGCTCAATCATCTCCGGCGTTGGATCAGGCCCCAGGAGATTTGTTCGGGAACCGCCATGAGTCTTCTCGCCCATCGTTACGACGGGATAAACGAGCACCGCGAAATCAGGACGACAACTCAACCGATCCAATGGATCAGCGGCCGCAGTGTCGCCGTCGTTGAAATGAGTCGCTGCGGTTGATGCCAGATGCCCGCCAGCCGAAAACCCCATGATGCCGATTCGGTTCGCATGGACCTTCCATTCCATCGAGTGAGCTCGCACAAGCCGAATCGCGCGCTGCGCATCCAACAAGGGAACGAAAGAACGGCCCGCTGGAAGGCGATACTCCAGCACAACCCCGGTGATGCCGTGAGCATTCAACCACTGAGCAATCCCATGACCTTCTGCTCCGGTGACAAGACCTCCGTATCCACCGCCCGGGCAGATGACAACAGCGGCTCCGTTGGGTTCCTTCGGCAGATGAACTGTGATCTTCGCGTCCGATGGAGAAGACGTCTCATCGCCGTTGGGGGCTTCTTCGGGCCAGAGCTTCATTGTCAGAGGTTGCTCAGTTGCCTCCGCAGGCTTTGCTTCATCGAAGGCGATGACAGAATTCACAGGGGCGCATGCGAAAATCATTACCAGTGCCGAGATGAAATGAGCGACGCCAGCAGAAATGGTTTTCAACGTTGATCTCCCCGTGAACTCAAAAGTGACGATATGGAATCGCTAGCTTACTGACATCCTCGTTGACCGGCCAGCCGGCCGCCATGTTGACTTCATCAGTCAGAGGGCGCCCGCTCCGGTTGTCTCCGGGGAGAATGTCGTGATTTTCAACCGGGGAGAGCGTCCATCAGCGAATAAATACATGAAATCAACACGCTGCCAAGACGCCGGCCTGTGCATGAGCCGGCGCCTGAGCGGTCAACAGATTCCTGCGCGAATCACGCGGCTCCCAGTCCCATCATTCTGCGCCACGCGCTGATCTGACCGAGATGCATCATGAGGTGACCGCCACAGTAGAATGTGTGCAGTGAACCCAGCGTTGGGAACAAAGCCGCCATGCGACCTTCCATTGGATTGGGTACCTCAAACGCAGAATCCGGAGCTGATCGCAGAGCAGCGGCCGCGGCCTTGTAACCATCGAAGAAGGCTTTGGTCACTTCTTCCATCGCAGGATAAACAGAACCTGAGGGATCATCGACGCACTTGGCATCTTTGGAAAATACAGCTTCAAAGGTCGCTGGCGCTGCAGGGCCGGACTGACCCAACTGGGACAGAATGCGGGGGCCGTACAGTGCGAGATGTCCATACACAAAAGCCGGATGATTGGACTCGATCAGAGTTCCGCCGGGCGTTGCATACCGTGCAAAGTTCGAAGCCGTCACATCCTTCAGCAGTCGTTCGCCGTAGCCCAGCGAAAGTTCCAGCGAATCGGCGATAATATTGCCCAATGATCGATTCATATTTGACTCCAAAATGGTGGTTGCGATTTCAACAAGGTTTCAGTCATTCAGCCTCTGCGGTGCGGCAGTATATTCATCGTGAGTGCCGTTGAAACACGCTGCGGCTTGATGTTTTCACAATCCGCGTTAGAACAGCCATTGCTGCAGTACGAACATTCTCAGATCAAACAAACTTTTGGCCCGGAAAATCACCCGGTAGCAATCCCGAAATAACATCGGGGTCTTACTGAGGCGAAAAATCACAACCCGAACGTCAGTGAGGGATTTTCCTACATGACACCGATCCCTCGCTGACGCGTTTTGAAGTTGCGAGTTTGTGTTAGGGCTGGAAGCCCGGCACATCCTCTGCCGGTGGCATGACAGCCTGTTGATTTAGTCGCTTCATCAGCCGCAGGGCGTTCGCCCCCGGTCGTTTTTCATGGGTTTCAGAGGCAAAAACCGGACGCTAACGCGTTCCGGCTGATTAATTCAACAGGCTCGTGAGCCACCGGCATTGGATTTGTCGGGCCTGCGGGCCTAAGAATATCAACTTCAAAACTGACGCGTCGGGCCGTGATTTCTGGAACTTATTTCGGGACTGTTTTCTTGTCTGAAACGTTGCCTTTTTCACCTTCTTCCTGATCAATGAGGTCCTCCGATGCTGAACCGAATTCGACTAACGTGCTCATTGTTGCGAATGGCTGCCGGACTTCTGGCGATCTCGGCCAGTGTGAGTATCTCAGCTGCTGAAGAACCAATTGTGGCTTCGGATGCGGTCCTTGAAAAACTCTTTGAAGGAAACGTTTTGACGGAAGGAGTTTCGACGGCTCCGGACGGCATGGTCTACTTCAGTGAGATCACCTTCTCTCACAAATCGCGTGACGCAAAAGGGGCCATTGACGCCGGCTTCATCTGGAAGTTCGACCCGGCCTCTAAAACAACGACGATCTTCCGTTCTCCGAGCGGTATGTCGAACGGCATCAAGTTTGACGCCAGTGGAAACATGATCGTGGCCGAGGGCGCTGACTACGGCGGTCGCCGCGTGACTCGGACGGACATGAAGACAGGCAAAGCCCAGATCATTGCGGCGATGTTTGATGGACGTCCGTTGAATTCTCCCAACGATATTACGATTGATGAAAAAGGTCGGATCTATTTCAGCGATCCTCGCTATCTGGGCCATGAACCTCTGGATCAGCCGGTCGTTGGTGTCTATCGCATTGATCCGGACGGTTCGCTGCATCGCATTATCACCGATGCGGGCAAGGCGAACGGCGTTTGCGTTTCGCCCGATCAGAAGACACTCTATGTCGTCAGCAACGACAATGGTGGAACGGCCGTTGAACGACTCAGCATCGGCGACGAGAAGGCCGCGGCCGACAGTGCGAGTGTTCCGCTGCGAAAAGGCCTGATGGCGTTGCTGGCCTATGACCTTGCCGAAGATGGAACCGCAAAGTTCCGCAAGACGCTGGTCGATTATGCTCCTTACGATGGCCCGGATGGACTGATCGTCGACAAGGACGGAAATCTGTATGTGGCTGTACGAGCTGAGAACCGTCCCGGGATCTGCGTGTATTCTCCGGAAGGCAAAGAGCTGGCTTACATCAAGACTGAAGTCCCCACGAACGTCGGATTTGGACGTGGCAATGATGCAAACCTGCTTTATATTACGGCCGGAACAAACCTCTATCGAATCCGCGTCAATCGTGAAGGTTACCAGTTGCCAACCGCGAAATAGTTTGCGGCCGAATCAGATTGTGTCCCGGGCCACGACAGGGTTGGTGTGCAGAGACCAAATCCAATGCCAGACTCAGCCGCAAGAAAAAGCCCGCCGCCAGGCATGCCGACCCTCGGCGGTATGCAGTTCTGGGGCGACCTGAAATTCCTGCAGGGGTACCGGATTCAGCGCAACGTGTTGACCGGGCATTATCGGCTGCTGGACATTAACAATCGCCGCTACGCTTCGGGAACACTGACGGAATGCGAGTCTGTCCTCGAGGATCTCAGGGTCACTCAGGAACTCACCGCGGACACTGGCCACGCGGTTATCTATCTTCACGGCATCGCACGATCATCGAAGTCGTTGCAACCGATTATCAAAGCGATGCCGAGGGACGGATACACTCATGTTCCGTTCGAGTACCCCAGCACTCAGGTGCCGCTCGAACAGGCGGCTGCTTATCTGAAGTCCGTAATGGATTCGCTGACCGATGTGGCAAGAATCAGTTTTGTTGTTCACAGCATGGGCGGCCTTGTCGTTCGACGATACCTGAAAGATCAACGCGATCCTCGCCTTCATCGAATGGTCATGATGGGAACGCCCAACGGCGGAGCTGAACTGGCCGATATGCTGAAGCGAAACCTGCTGTTCAAAGCGATTTATGGTCCGGCCGGTCAGGAACTGATCAGCGATCCGCTGGGGCCGATCAAATCGTTGCCAACGCCGGATTTTGAGTTCGGAATCGTCGCAGGAGGCAAGGGCGATGACAAAGGCTTCAACCGCCTCCTGCCAGGTGATGATGACGGAACTGTGACTGTGGCGAGTGCTCGCCTGACGGGAGCCGCCGACTTCCTTCGGATCCCGAAGATTCATGCGTTCCTGATGAGTGATGCGACAGTGATTGCGGCCGTTCAGTATTTTCTGGAACACGGCCGCTTCTTTCCGGATAAAGCCCCGGAGCCGATCATAGGCTGATTGAGTCACCCCGCCTGGTGGCTACTTGTTGAGAATCAGCTTGCCCGATTGCGTCTTTCGCAATGTGTAGGTTTCACCGGCCAGACGAATCAAAATGCATTGTTGCCCCTGCGCGAGTTCTTCAAAATCCAGCAGGACAGGAGATGCGGTCTTGTGCAATCCTGATTCTTCGCTGGCGCTGTCGGCCTCTTTGCGATTGCGAGAGAACGAAGAACGATCCGATCCATTACCGGTCATATAACTTCGTCCTGAGAATGGTCTAAGAATTTCATCGACATGGTCTTTTTAAAAAAAATGAGTACTGGTTTCTGTTCGAGCCACAGCACCAGCAGTTTCTTTGCACTGTCACTACTCAAAGCGTCACGGCGAACACCGTGACGCCTTGATCGCGAAACTCTTCGCTGTGAGCCTTCCTGTTTACTTCGCCACAAACTGCAGCAGCTCAATCGTATTAGTCTTCCCCGTCTGCATACTGGCACCGCCCACAAGCAGAATTCGTCCATCTACAGTGGCCAGTTGCCGATGGAAGAAGCGAGCTTCCCTGACCTGACCAGCGGGAATCCACCTGGTCGCATCATCGCTCAACACCTGCACAGCGCCGGACATGGATGTGACGACGAGACGATTATTCACAGCAAACGACGAAGTGCCGAATCCTTCCATGCCAGTTCCATTCAACGAAGGAGCCACGGACCATGTGTTGGCGGCGGGATCATAGACGCTCACTTCTGTCGTTGTGCCGCCCGATTCCGTCATGCCTCCGATGACGTAGATCCTGCCCTGAAACGCGGCAACACTGACCGCCCGTCGCTGAAATGGAGGAGTTGCGATTTCAATCCACTTCAGCTCCGGCTGATTCAAATCACACACAAGAGCGGTAGTATGCCATACCGTGCTGTCGGCTCCCTGCATGTTCCAGCCACCAACAACATAGAGCTTCCCGTCGATGACGGCCACATCATGTGATGAACGCCCGGAAGGCATCGCGGGAAGATCGGTCCACGCGCCGGTCGCAGGATCGAAACAGGCAAAGCTGTCCTGTGACCAAAGACTCTGCTCTTCCTCGTCCTTGTTCTTTGCGGTGAATCCGCCGACTCGATACAGCTTCCCCTGATGCTCAACCATCGCCAGTCCGGTCAGCTTTGGACCACCTGCCAACTGCTCCCATTGCGCCTCACCGGCGGTCAGCGAAATGCGTTGCAGTTCACTCGACTGGCCAGCCTCGGAATAATGATGGGCTTCTCCAAAATGACCGCCATAAACGTAGAGCTGTTCGCCAACGACAGCCGCACCAAAACTGGTGATTCCCTGGGGCAACGCTGGCAGTTGATGTGAGACCAGTTCAACGACGGGAATCGTCAATGGAAGCGTCAACGTTGAGTACGTGCGAATGGAGTCATACTTTTCTCCGTTCAGTTCACCTTTCGTTTCGGCAACGTGCTTGCTTCGCACGGAGAGAACACCATCAGACGTCGGAGTGCATTCGACCAGTCCTTGTTCATCTGTGGTCAGCGTTTCGTCAATTCCGCAGCCGGCCGCCTTGACTTCAAAACCGGATGCTGGCTGACCATTAAAAGTCACGCTGAGTTTCAGCTTGCGACCCGACCATGATGGTGTCACCTCCAGAGGCATTCGCTCTGCATCATTCACGGCTTCCCACTGTCCAGCGAGTGCCGACAAATGCTGCTTGGCCAGGTACTTCAACAGAAATGTTGCTTCGCCTTTGCTGACAACGCCGTAATCATGCGACACAACGACCGAAGTTGCTTTCGCGTCGATCGCACCCGTCAATGACTCGGCCGTCAAAGTCAGAGGCACCTCTACGGCTTTCGAGCCACCTCGATTGCCAGCAACCTGCGCCCAGACTTTGGCGGAGGCCACGTTCTTCAGCAGTTCGGGCTCCGATGACTCGGCGGACTCACTGAAATGAACCTGAACTTGATCGCCGGCCTTGACGACCCAGACGAAATGAGCGTTTGCGGAAGAACTGATCGACAGCCCTAACGCCAACACAAGTGCCTGAAAAATCTTCTTCATGTTACAACTTTCAAATTGATGTTTTTTTGAGTCGAATTGTTCGATGAAAGAAATCACCGAGCGTGTTGAGATTCCCGCTGACCAGCTCAGTAGACAAGCTGACGTGCGGGAACCAGATTTTTGACTAGTGTTCTGTCCAGAACAGGATTTGGGGTTCAATGCGAGCCGACGGAGCGGCTCGACTACTTAGTTTCGCCGCTCCGTC
>JBPOIW010000042.1:0-4339 GCA_052034165.1 Planctomycetota bacterium
AGGCGCTGTCAATGAACGAGGAGTCAGACAATGGAAGAGCAACAAGAATTGTGGACCGTGAAAAAGCTGTCCGAGTATTTTCAGCTGTCGTTGCCGGAGACGTACAAGCTCGTAGCCTCAAATGCAATCGCGCATTTTCGCGTGGGCAACAGCAGAGGAGCAATCAGAATCAGGGCATCTGATGTGGCCGCGTTCCTGAATTCACGCAGACAAGGCCCGAATGAGCTGCCACGACAACAAAGAGCGACGCCGCACAAGCTCAAGCACATCAGGCTCAAAAAATAATTGAGAGCAACCGGAGCAGGCCGTATGGCATGTTCCAGCCCCGCAGGGATGCGGGGCTTTTTTATTGGAAGACCATGATCCTGAACGACAGTCACAAGATTTCTAAACCTGAATTAACCTGCCACAGTTCATCCCGACTGCGGCGGGTTTTTCTTTTGCCCCACTACGATGCTGCTTTCTTCGCTTGCTCCAGGAGATGCTTCGGATTGTGACTGAGATGCTGATAGACTTTTGCGAGTTGACTTGGGTCTTTGTGTCCCATCAGGATCGCCACAGTCAGTGCATCAACTCCTCGCTGCAGAGCGTTTGTGGCCCATGAATGTCTCAGGGCGTAGAGAGAATAAACCGAAGCGTAGTCCTGAACCATTTTCAGAACGAGCTTCTTTCTTGCCTCACTTCGAAGATCTGCTGGTGTTTTATGCACTTGCTTCTTTCCGCACCGACGGACTGGTTTGAGCAGGGTAATTTGGGATTGAATCTCATCTTCGGACTCAGTGACGCCGAGGGCCTTCATGGCTTTCTTTCCCATTCGATTTCGCACTCTCTGGAATGAGCAGTTGACGGCGCAAGTCGTCCATTTGTTTCCTCTCGAGTTCCGAAAGACGAAGCCCTCTTTTCTGCCGTCAATCAGTCGTACAACGATGGCCAGAGCTTTTTCAGACAAGTAGACAACGCGAGGGGCCTGCTTTCCCTTAGCCTCTGATCGCGGAATTACCCAGCGTTTCTGTTCAAGATCCACATGGCGAATTTCAAGGCGAAGAGATTCCTGTGGCCGACATCCGGTCTCATAGGTGACCGTCAGCAGATCACGGAATCCAGGATCGACGACGAATGTCAACAGATCGGCAAACTCCTCCGGCGGGACGTATACGTCACGTGTGCGAGCCATCGGCACCGTTAGCAACTCGATGGGATTTCCATCTACATAGCCAAGCGATTTGCCCCATTTGAGACAACGCTTCAAACAACGCATATAGTTGCGAGTCGTCGTAGGGGAGTGGTCTTTGTAAGTATCAACCCACTCTTGAACGTGAAATGGCTTGAGTTGGCCGACTGTCAGATCGGGATTTCTGTCCGCAAATCGCTGGAGTCGGTATTGATACCATACAAAGGTGTCCGGTGAGCGATGCTGCTGGACCCAGTCGAGGAACCGATCAAACAACTCGGTGAGCCGCATACCGGCCCCAGAGCCCACATGTCGTTGCTGGCGTTCGTGCTCTGGCACGGCCATGATCTCATGGTACCGTTGAAACGCGGCATCACGATTTTTGCCGAGGTTAATCTGGCGCCCATCGACCTCGACGTACCAAGTGTCACGGGATTTGCGAAAGAACGGTTTCGGAACGTGGTAGTGCATGGCGAGTCTCCGGAAAGAGGTTGCAACCGGAGCAGACCGGATGACTCGCTGTGATGGCCCACACGGGCTATCGATCTCTGACAGAATCTCTGACAAAGGACTTTGTGTCAACCGACCGTCGACGTAAGTCCTTATCTGACAAGTGCCCCCGGCGCGATTCGAACGCGCGACCTTCGGTTTAGGAAACCGACGCTCTATCCAGCTGAGCTACGAGGACTTGTGGATCTCTCCACGAGGGCAATTTAGCAGGTTTCTGGATCGTTCCGAGTTTGAGCCGGGAAAAATCAGCGGGAAGAAGTGGCAATCTCGAAATCGCTGGCTCAAGTTCTCTCGAAAGCAACCCGCTTTTCAGGAGATCACGTCGGCGATGACTTTGCCATGCACGTCCGTCAGACGATAGTCGCGGCCCTGAAAACGGTAGGTCAACTGTTCATGGTTGAAGCCCAGAAGATGCAGGATTGTGGCCTGCAGGTCGTGTGGCGTGACTTTGTTTTCGACGACGCCAAAACCCAGTTCGTCCGTCTGGCCATAGTTGTAGCCGCCCTTCACGCCACCACCGGCCATCCACATGGTGAAGCAGTCGGGATAATGATCGCGGCCCAGTACGTTGCTGCCAGCTGTTCGACCTTCTCGAAACGGTGTTCGCCCGAATTCGCCACCACAGATGATCAGAGTATCCTCAAAGAGACCTCGCTGTTTCAAATCTTCAATCAATGCGGCGATTGGTTTATCCGTCTTCGCCCACTTGTTTGTCAGGCCGTCAGTCAGGCCTTCTCCCGGACCTGTGCCGTGGAAGTCCCAGCCCCAGTCGAAGAGCTGCACAAAGCGAACGCCCTGTTCGACCAGCCGTCGTGCCAGCAGACAGTTGTTCGCAAAGCTGGCTTCGCCCGGCACGGCGCCGTATTTTTCCTGAGTCTCTTTGGTTTCACGATTAATGTCCATGACTTCCGGCACAGAAGTCTGCATGCGATAGGCCAGCTCGTATTGAGCAATGCGAGTCATCGTTTCAGGATGCCCCAGCTCTGCGGCCTGCATTTCATTCAATTGTTTCAAAGCGTCCAGAGAACGTCGGCGAACATTACGATTCATACCGGCCGGGTCGGAAACATACAGGACCGGATCACCTTTGGAACGGCATTGAACTCCCTGGAAGACGGATGGAAGAAAGCCACTGCCGAACGAGTTGGCTCCACCATTCGGTTGAACTCCGCTGCTGATCAGCACCACGAAGCCGGGCAGATCCTGATTCTCCGTCCCAAGCCCATACGTCGTCCACGCACCCATGGAAGGACGGCCGGAACGAGGTGATCCGGTATAAAGCAGCAGCTCGGCTGGCGCATGATTAAACTGGTCAGTGTTCATCGAATGGATGAAGCAAATGTCATCGGCCACTCGATGGAGATTTGGGACAGCATCGGAGAGCCAGCTACCGCCTTCGCCATGCTGAGTAAACGTGCGAGGCGTTCCGAGTAGTTTTGGAACCCCGGACGTGAACGCAAAAGTTCGCCCCTTCAAAAACTCATCAGGGCAGTTTTCTCCGGTTCGCCTGACCAGCTCGGGCTTATAGTCATAGATGTCCAGATTCGGAGGTGACCCGGTCAGGTGCAGGTAGATAACTCGTTTGGCCCGAGCGTCGAAGTGCGGCCTGCGCATCTCCAGCGGGACTGAGGGATTAATCGGAATATCAGCTCGCGCCGTAGCACCGGACAGAGACGATAACGCGATGGCCCCCAGACCGACTCCGGAAGTGGACAGGAAGTGTCGGCGAGTTTGAAACTGCAGAGATGACAGGTCAGGTGACATGAACAGGTCTCTCAATGCGACCAAAAGGCGGGGCGAAATAGCCGAGGCGGGATGTTGATGACGCGTCGATGATACCCGGACGAGAGCGGCTCTGTCAAAAGCTTTGGCCGAAGCCACCTCAATGGGGCGCAGTGGGCGATTTCGGGAGGTCCTCATTTCCGAGGAGGACTTCGAGGCCGACCGCGACCTCTGTGCAACGGGATTGATCAAACTCAGTTGCGATCCCTGGCCAGTTGCACGCAAGGTTCGCCTTACGACGAAAGTCCGTTCGGGCAGAAAGGATCTGGTGGCTCATTAAGAACGCCTGACAAAACATGTGCACGTAGCCGGATTCGTGAGAATTCGGAGCAGTTTCTGAGCTCTCACGAGCTCAGCTACGGTTTTGTTACGGGTTCTAAGTTTTGATTTGGGGGTTAGCGGTGGATTCCATTTTCGCCGACGGAGCGGCGAAACTACGTAGTCGAGCCGCTCCGTCGGCTCGCATTGAACCCCAAGTCCTGTACTTGACAGAACACGAGCTGGACAGCGCGATGTTCGGCTTCCTTACAAGCCCGAAGCGCGAGCGAGTGAACACTTTGCGACTCATTCACTCGCTGGCGTTTTTTTGAAGTTGCGAATCTGCCGCCATCACAACCCGAAACGTCACGGCGTGTTGATCTAGTGGATCCATTAGCCGATGGGCGCTAGCCCCGGTTGAAATTCCCTGAATTTCTTGGGGAAATAACTTGGGCTAGCGCCCTGCGGCTGATTAAATCAACACCCCGGTCAGTGAGGGATAAAAGTTGCCGCGTTTTTCAACAACAATCCCTCGCTGACGCATCGAGGTTGTGAGTTTTTACGTTCTGTATGTCAAATTTTGAAGGCATCTGGCCTGGCGGGCAGGGATGAGCTGCG
>JBPOIW010000107.1:0-29838 GCA_052034165.1 Planctomycetota bacterium
TACAACTTTTATGTTCTCACAAAGGCACTGAGCCACAGAGTTCTCGTTCGTTCGGTTTAACTCTCCCAAACTGACAGACAGTCCCTGCCTGCAGCGCCACTCACTTCCTCCGTGCCTTTGTGCCTCCGCGAGATACAACTTTTTTATTCACACAAAGGCACTGAGCCACAGAGTTCCCGATCAGTGCGTTTGACGCTCCCGAACTGCTAGACATTCCCGGTCTGCAGCGCCACTCACTTCCTCCGTGCCTTTGTGCCTCCGTGAGATACAACTTTTATGTTCTCACAAAGGCACTGAGCCACAGAGTTCTCGTTCGTTCGGTTTAACTCTCCCGAGTTGGTAGCTCCGTACTTGTTATGCGTGGCCACCATTGAAGCAATGATTTGGAGGCTGCACCGAAGAACGGTCGGTCTCAGTTTCTGCCGGACGAGGAATTGCGCCGCTTCGTCGCCTCACGGAACTGTGCAATACGGCAGCGGGCGACCATACTGAGCGAATCTTTCCTGGTCACCATTTGTCGACAGGACCATTGGGCACCGGGATTTCCACATCGGTGAGTACTCCGGTACGGTTTCCGTCGATGGGGCCGGCTTCTCGAATCACGGTAATCGCCGCGTCCATTTCCTCGCGAGTTCGCACCTGCTGAAAGTCTCCTCGCAGGCGTTTCAGAATTCTCATTCCCTTGAGATACCAATGCGCCATCTTGCGGAACAGCACAATCGCCCGTTCACTGCCGTGGCGTTCTTCCAGGCAGGAAAATTGCTGCAACATTAAAGTGAGCCGCTCATCGAATGTACCGGCCGGTGAATAGCTGCCCGTCTGCTCCCATTCGCTCAGCTGCCGGAAGATCCAAGGGTTCGCCAAAGCCGCGCGGCCGATGGACACGCCGTGACAACCGGTCTCGCGAATCATCCGCGCGGCGTCTGCCACATTTCGAACGTCCCCGTTGCCGATGATCGGGATTTTCTGAACCGCCTCCACGACTGCTCGAATGCCGGGAAGGGAAACAGTGCCGCCGAAGCCTTGTTCGCGAGTTCTCCCGTGAATCGCCACTGCGGCCACTCCGGCCTGTTCAAATTCGCGAGCAAACAGCGGGGCGGTCAGGCTGGATGAATCCCAGCCGAGCCGCATTTTTACGCTGACGGGAATCTTCACGGCTTCGACAACGGTCTGCACCAGCTTCATCGTGCCGTCTGTGTTGCACATCATACCGGCCCCAGCCCCGGCTCCGGCGATGCGATTGACGGGGCAACCCATATTGATATCGATCGTGTCAACGCCCAGCTCGACCAGCAGCTGAGCCGCATCGGCCATGACTTGCGGCTCGCTACCAAATATCTGGACGGCGAACGGGCGATCTTCCGGATGCGTTTCGACCATCTGCATCGTGCGTTCATTGCGACTGACCAGCGCGCGAGCGTTTACGAGATCGGTTGTGGCGAGTCCGATGCCTCCGATGCGACGCACGATGCGGCGGAATGGCAGCGTCGTGAAGCCAGCGAGCGGCGACAGCAGATAGCGACTACTCAATGCCAGCGAACCATAACTCAACGGAGGCCCAAACGCGGGCCGCTCAATTTCGGTACGTGAGCTTGCAACGCCGCCCGCTGCAGGTTCAGCATTTCGAAAGACGTCAGGAATCGCGCTGCGAATGAGAAATACTCCTTGAGTCGAAAACAGTAACCGCCGCCTACAGCTGAGCTGTCAACAAGCAATCGCCGGCAACAAGCAACCGCCAGTAACAATCGACACGAATCCGACAGGCCAGCCTTCTGAACCTTCGGCCCTCGGTAGTGTCATAGCAGCAGATTAACGGTTTTGGTTCCTCTGACGCAAAGACAACAAGGATGCTTCCCGCACCTCATTCCAACTTCTTCGAAAATACAGCAACAGCCAGCACACGCCGGCTCGGTGGGCATGGACGACTCGTCATTGCCGACGAACAACTGTCTGCCCCCATGGCGTGTCGTCCCCGAAAAATGTTCGGGCCAATTGCCGTATTCCTCGGTGCGAGAATTGGTGCTCGTTGGAGCCATGTTCTGGCGGAGTTGATGGATCGACTGGGCGTGGACTCTGATTTTCGCAAAGTTCTGCCACAACTGATGGAGCTCGTTGAATTTCGAGCCGTCGAAGAAAACGGTCAGCTCTATCACGGCAGTGGACTGTTGCAAGGGCAGGCTCTCCGGGCTGGCTGGCGACGAAAGCTGTACGTCTGTCCGACCACTGGACGACTCAAGCGGATTCCGCTCAGTTACAATGCAATGACTGGGGCGTAAGGACGTTTTTGTGAGCGGAACGGGGCTAGCCGCCGGTGTTTCTAATTAGCCGCAACGCGTTAGCGTCCGGTTGTTGCCGCCCTGGAATTCAACTTTTGAAGTTGCGCTATTCGACAATTGCGGAGATCAACGGGGCGAAAGCACAGGGAATTATCATCACCCGACGCGTGACGGCCTGTTGATTTAATGGGTTTTCACAACCCGGAACGTCAGTGAGGGATAAACGTTGCCGCGTTTTTCAGCAACAATCCCTCGCTGACGCAGCGGGTTATGATTAACTCAACACGCCGTGACGTTTCGGGTTGGGATGGCGGCCAATGCGCAACTTCAAAAAATTCAACCTGGTGCTAACGCCCGGCGGCTGATACTGCGACTCGCTCAACAGCGCGCTCGCAAAATCAGAGCGTTCTCTTCCGCGAACGATTTGCCTCAGCCCTCGAAAATGACTGTTTTTCGATCTATGAAAAATGTGCGATGTGGTTGGCACGTCCGGCGCGGTCGGCGTATGCTTCATTGGCGTGGCTGAGCCTTCTCGCTGATGAATTGGCACAACACGGCACCAATGAAAATGAAGTTGACAGAGATAGGCTCGGAAAGGCAGGAGACTGCAATGACCAGTTCTGTTCTGGAACGTCCTACGTTGGTTTTGAATCGTAACTGGCAACCCGTTGCGGTTTCGACTGTTTCTCGTGCCCTGACCAAGGTGTGGAACGAGACGGCTCGAATTGTCGATCCGAGCAGCTATCAGCTTTATGGCTGGGAAGACTGGGCTGCTCTTCGTCCTGCAGACGGAGATCCCGTCATCCGAACTCAGTGGCTGACGCTGCGAGTTCCCGAGGTCATTACATTGACTCGGTATGATCGGTTGCCCGTCAAGATCGTCGCATTCAGCCGCAGAAACGTCTTCAAACGTGACAGCTACATGTGTCAGTATTGTGGATGTCGGCCCGGCAGCGAAGAGCTGACGATCGATCACGTCGTTCCAAGATCTCGGGGCGGATTGTCAAGCTGGACGAATTGCGTTCTGGCTTGTATCGACTGCAATACTCGGAAAGCCAACCGAACGCCCGAGCAGGCTCATATGCCGCTTCTGCAAAAGCCAACTCGGCCGATGTGGAACCCGTTGTATGCACCTCACGGGGTTCGCATTGAAAGCTGGTCAAAGTTCGTCAGCGAAGCGTACTGGAACATTGAACTGGAAGCGGAATAAACTTCGTGTTTACCCGAAGGCCGAACAGTGGCTGAGTGCGGAGAATCTGGCTTTTCAGTCGGCGGGCAGCATCTCGAAGGAAAATACTTTCCCACATCGAACTTGGGGACGGTATACTTCGTGCAGCGAAACGCCGCATGTCGCAGGTGATCCGCATTGTGCACCGTCAGGGACAGCCGCCATGACATCACGAACTGTGTCAAACACCACGATTGGAATTCGACTCATTGCGTTGCTGCTTGCAATGGGACTGGTCTGTTCAACAGCTCACGCACAGCGTCATCATCGTGATTACGGTGGCATTGACGCTCGGTACTTTAACCCGGGGCGAGGATACTATGGGTCCGGGAACCTTGTGAACGGACAATATGCCGCGGGTGTTTCGCGATTTGGAACATCGTCCGCGACGTATTCCAATGGTCGATCGGTCGCTGGAGTTGTGCGAACGCCCCACGGAGCTCACCATCTCTCGAATGGAGTTTTCGCCCCCGCAGTCGTTCCGTATCCGGCTTATGGCGCGACGCCGTTTATGTATGGTGGCGTACCAGGGCCGGTCGATCCGTATTTTCACGGTGGCTATCTGGGGTATGGCGCCTATCCGAGTTATGGCTATATCGGGGGCTTGCCACAAGTCGGCCCGCCGCTGACCGTCGATCCGGCGACGGGCCAACTGGTGCCTTGGAATCCCTGGCTGGTCACACCGATGCCATATATCGGGGCGATGAATCAGTATCCGGGATCGGTTCTGGTGCCCACAATCATCAGCATGAACCTGTCAATGCGGCCATCGGTGCCATCGACGGCATCTTACACGATGATCGATCCTCGCATGTTGGATCAGATTGCTCCGGCTCCTCAGCAGCTTGATGTCCCCGTGCAGCCGGTTCCACTTGCCCCTGTTCCGGAAGCCCCGCCTGCGATTGATCGAGAGACCCCGCTGTTGAATGAATTCGAAGCGCTGCCGCGCGGCGACAAAGTTTCTTCGCTGGCCGACAAGATCAACAGCCTGCGTTATCAGTCTCAGGGCGATACAGCGTTTCGCAAAGAGGACTATGTTGCCGCTGAAGAGAATTATCGCGATGCCATTCAGCGAGCACCCGATCGGCGAAGTCCCTGGATTCGAATGGCTCTGCTGCAGATTGCGATCAAGAACTTTCCCGCGGCAACTCAGAATCTCAAGACGGCCCTTTCGATCACCGACGACCGTGCGCGAGCATGGGTTTCGGCGGACGAATTGTATGGTCAGCAGACTGCCGAGCGGGCACGAACTCATGGAAGTGAACTTTGGAACTGGCTGGCCGAGCGACCTTTGTCTGCGGATCGTTTGCTGCTCGCCGGCACGTTTCAGAAGTTTCGAGGGTTCGATGCGGCGGCCGATGAACTCTTTGAACTGGCTCACTATGAAGGCCCCGAAGCCGACTATGTCGCGAGAATTCGTTCTATCGCTGATGAAGATCCCGGTCAGCGAGCGATCACCCAGGAACTGGAACAATTGAAGCAACTGGCCACGACCTCGCGGGCCGTCGACAACAAGCCAGCTGACGGCTTGAAAACTCCGGACATTGCCCCAACGAAGTCGGTGGCAGCGGAGAACTCCGATGGGATTTTTCTGCGCGGTTCAACAGACGCTGTCGAACAACCGGTTGAATCATCGGAAGAACTTCCGCAGTTAATCATTCCGCGGCAGTGACGAATTTGGCAAAACTCGGTTTAATTCGTTTCCCGCCGCATTGAAGACTATCCGGTAAACGAAGAACGAGACTTACGATGCCGAAGACGACTGGCTCTGAAATACTTCAGACAGTTCCACTGTTCGCGATCGCGATCGCGCTATGCTTTTGCTCGGGCTCGCCTTTTCTGTTCGGCGATGAAGCGACTCAATCAACGGCGTCAGCGACAACAACTGAAGCGACCACCACAGAGCCCGCAGCCACAACGGCACCAGTTGCCGAGGGCGAGGCTTCGGGTGCTCAACCGGCCCCGGAGGTTTTGTCGAACGAAGCACTGGCTGCGCGGGCAAAGGCGTCGCTTGTGTTTATTCGCTCGACCGATCGAACCGGAGCGGAGCATGGCCTTGGAGCGGGCTTCATAATCTCTGACGATGGCCTGATCGTCACCGCGCGACATGTGATTGGTGATGGCCGTGATTTCGCCGTCGAGTTAATGGGCGGAAAAATTGTGCCGGTCACGGAAGTTTATGCGTCCACGAATCGAATCGATCTGGTTGTTTTTCGAGTTGATGCAAAAGAGCTGGCGGCATTGCCTCTGTCAGAAGACATCGAAACCGCGCAGGGCCGTGAAGTCGTCGCCATGGGACATCCCAAGGGAATGCGTAACAGCATGGCTGGCGGAATTGTTTCCGGGCATCAGGACATTGAAGATATCAAGATGCTGCAGCTGGCGATGCCGATTCAGCCCGGGAACAGCGGCGGTCCTGTCCTGGACCGGACTGGAAATGTCGTCGGAATTGTCACGTTGAAATCATCGGTGGCAGAGAACGTCGGGTTTGCGTTGCCGGTGAAGCTGCTGCGCGACATGCTGGCCAATCCGAATCCCATTCCGATGACTCGCTGGCGTACGATGGGAGCATTGGACAGTCGCCAGTGGACGCCTCTGTTCGGCGCCAATTGGCGTCAACGAGCTGGTCGGATCACCGTTACGGATTCCGGAAATGGCTTTGGTGGACGAACACTGTGTCTTCGCAATGCTGATGTTCCTGAGCGGCCGTTTGATCTGCAGGTCATGGTCAAGCTGGGGGATGAACAAGGCGCGGCCGGGTTGGTTTTTCATTCCGATGGCAATGAACGCCACTACGGATTCTATCCCAGTGCCGGGAATCTGAGGCTGACGCGTTTCGATGGGCCGGATGTCAATTCATGGAACATCCTGCATAACGAACCCCATCCGGCTTATAAGCCCGGTGAGTGGAACACGCTGACCGTGCGAATGCATGCAGATCGGTTTGAGTGTTTCGTGAATGGCCAGAAGGTTCTGGAGTCGGCCGACAACGGTTTGACGTCCGGCAAATTCGGACTGGCATCCTTTCGAGGGACTGCGGCCGAGTTTCGGCGATTCGCCGTCGGAGCCGCATTGCTTCCGATGGAGCTCAGCCCGCCGGAACTGGAGAAGATCACTGCAACAGCAAAGCAGATTACTCCTGATCGACCGGCCGATGATCGAATGGTGGCCGAGCTGCTGCCGATCGGCGAATCCGCATCTGACGTTCTGAATAAAGAAGCGATTCGGATGGAGCAACAGGCGAAGCAGTTGCGACGGCTGGCACGAGATCTCCATGATACCGCCAGTCGTCGGATGATGGCGGACGCTCTGGGAATTGCCTTCAACACAGAACAGCAGCCTTCAAACGAACAACCAATTGTGCCACCCGTGACAGATGCTGCTGCGGTCTCGCTCGGCGTCACGACGCCTGATCTGCTGAAAGCCGCGCTGTTGCTGGCTCATATTGATAATCCAGATGTTGATGTGAACGCTTATCTGGCTCGCATGGATGAGATGGCAGAGGAATTGAAGCGGACGTTTCCGGAGAACGCGACCGAACAACAGCGACTTTCGGCACTCGATAAGTATCTGTTTGAAGAGCTCGGAATGCGGGGCAGTCAGTCGGAATACTACACACGGTCCAATAGCTATCTGAATGAAGTGATCGACGATCGAGAAGGTTTGCCAATAACGATCTCAGTGGTCTACATGGAACTTGCCAGGCGAGTCGACTTGAAGGTCGTTGGGGTTGGACTGCCGGGACATTTTGTAGTGCGTTATGAGCCGAGCGATTCATCACAGGCCAGTGAAGTGATCGACCCGTTCGAACATGGTCGCCGCATGAGTGATGACGAAGTTCGCAAAGTTCTCGCGACGGCCCATTTTCCCGACCTGCCGCGGTTTCGTGAAGCGAAAACACCACTTCAGATTATGGAACGAATGACACTTAATCTTCTGAACCTCGCCGAAGATGAAAAGAACGACGACGACGTGCTGCGATATCTGGAAACGCTGGTGATGCTGGAGCCGATGAATCCAGAACATCGGGCCAAGCGTCTGGAAATGCGAGCACGCACCGGACGACTGGAAATGGCCATTCGTGATGCGAGTTGGTTTATCAACAACCCGACGCCAGGAGTCGACGTGGAACGAGTTCGGGAACTTCGAAATTCGTTGGAATTGCAACTGGAGCGGCAAAACGCTGGTTCGGGCACATGAGCTCATTGGACGCCATAGGGTTTGAAGCCGTCCGTTTTCAAAAGTGCGGTGTGGCTGGTCCAGAATGCCCCAAAATGGCCCAGCTTTTGCGTCGGCACCATCCGAACGTGTCGACTGACAACAGTCAGTCGTGACCTTTTTGAGAATGCTGGTGATGAATTGCTGCTGCAGTTTAGCCTCGGCATGCTCAAAGTGAGGCCCATGAAGAAAGTCGATGGTGAGCAAGGTGACAGAGTCTACAGCGGGAAGTGGGCTGGTATGGCACATGGTGCCCGAAGCCGAGGTTCTGGAATCGCTCACAGTGAATCCCGCAGTGGGATTATCCACCGACGAGGTAACTCGGAGGCGGAAAGCCGCAGGAGCGAATGTTCTTTCCGAGTCCGCAGCCGTCCCCCTGTGGAAAAAGTTGTTGGGACAGTTTTCAGACCTTGTCATCTGGATCCTGATTTTTGCCGCATTGATCGCTGGCGTCATGGGAGAGTGGATCGACACCTTTGCGATTCTGGCAATCGTGATATTGAACGGCATCATTGGCTTTATGCAGGAAGAGCGTGCGGAACGCGCGCTGGCGTCGCTGCAGAAGCTGTCATCGCCGATGGCCAGGGTGATGCGTGACGGAAAAATGCAGTTGCTGCCCGCGAGCGAACTGGTCACGGGGGACTGTATTCTGCTGGAAGCGGGAGACAACGTTCCTGCCGACTGTCGTCTTCTGACCTCATTCAGTCTGCAAGTTCAGGAAGCCGCATTGACCGGAGAATCCGTGCCGGTCGACAAGGACGCGAACTGCCGTCTTGAGGAGAACGCATCGCTCGGTGATCGCCGCAACATGATCTATCTCGGCACTGTCACGGCTGCAGGAAAAGGAACAGCCGTTGTCGTTCAGACCGGAATGAAAACGGAACTGGGGCAAATTGCCGGCATGTTGAATCGCTCCGAGCGGGAGCTGACTCCACTGCAGAAACGACTCGCAGAACTGGGCAAAGTGCTTGTCGGCATCTGCTTGATCATCGTCGTTGTTATTTTCGCGCTGCAGGTAATGCGTGGCGGGAAGGTTCTGGAAGTCCTGCTGGTTTCAGTCAGCCTCGCGGTTGCCGCGGTCCCCGAGGGACTTCCTGCTGTCGTCACGATGACCCTTGCGCTGGGGCTGCAGCGGATGGTGAAGCGGAATGCACTGGTGAGAAAACTGCCGAGCGTTGAGACGTTGGGTTCTGTCACAGTGATTTGCTCTGACAAAACCGGCACGCTGACTCGCAACGAAATGACGGTGCGAGAAATCGTAACGGCCTCGCATACTTTTCGAATCCGCGGAGCTGGATATTCGCCACAAGGTGAATTCCTTCGTGTTGACGGCTCGAACAGCTCGAACAGCACCAAGAATTCGAATGATTCGAAACCCGAAAACCCTGTGAGCGAAACGACGATTACAGCTCAGGATGATCCGGAGTTGCGACCATTGCTGACGGCTTCCGCACGCTGCAACAATGCGACGATCCACAGGAAGGAGGAGGAAGGTGATGGTTGGCAGATGATAGGCGACCCAACGGAGGGAGCACTTCTGGTCGTGGCCATGAAGGCCGGGATACAGGCGCATGATCCGAACGAGAAAATCCTGTTCGAGATCCCGTTTGACTCCAACCGCAAGACCATGTCTGTCGTGATCCGGAATGCTGACGGACGCATCGTCATGCACAGCAAAGGCGCGCCGGAGGTGATTTTGGGCAAGTGCCTGTTTGAGCGTCGTGGCGACACAGAGGTGGATCTGACCGATGAGCGTCGGCGAGAAATCATGCAGTCCAGTTCGCTGCTGGCGTCTCGAGCATATCGAGTGCTTGCGTTGGCGTACCGGGATCAGACATCGTTGGGAGCAGAGAACAAAGACGAATCCGAACTTGTGTTTGCGGGTCTCGTGGGCATGATCGACCCTCCTCGCGATGAAGCGCGGGAAGCGGTAAAAAAGTGCCGCGTTGCCGGGATTCGTCCGGTCATGATTACCGGTGACCATCCGGAGACCGCACTGGCGATTGCGCGCGAACTGCAGATCGCTGATGATAAGAGCCGTGTGATGTCGGGTCGAGAACTGGATGAGGCGACCGAGGAACAACTGGAGAACGAGGTCGGGGCAGTTTCCGTGTTCGCACGAGTTTCTGCTGAACACAAGCTGCGCATTGTCAAGGCGTTGAAGTCGTGTGGGCAGATCGTTGCCATGACCGGAGATGGAGTCAATGATGCTCCAGCCGTGAAGGCGGCTGATATCGGCATCGCGATGGGCGTCACGGGGACGGACGTCACCAAAGAAGCGTCCGACATGATTCTGATGGACGACAATTTTGCGTCGATTGTCAGTGCTGTCGAAGAAGGGCGAGGAATCTTCGACAACATTCGGAAGTTTATTCACTTCCTGTTGTCCTGTAATACCAGCGAGGTCCTGCTGATGTTCATCGCAGCCCTCGCCGGCTGGCCAGTTCCGTTGATGGCCATTCAGATTCTCTGGATCAATCTGGTCACGGACGGACTGCCCGCTTTGGCACTGGGTATGGAACCGCCGGAAAAGGACATTATGAACCGATCGCCAGGGGCTCCCGAGCAGGCCGTGCTGACGAAGAAGAGCGGCCTCCTAATTCTATGTCACGGGTTGTTGATTGCCGGTGTTGCAATGGCGGGCTTCTGGCTGGTCTATCAGGGCGACGAAACACAGGTCGCGCGAGCTCGCACGGTGACGTTTGCGATCGCCGCGTTTTCGCAGTTGTTCTTTGCGTTCGGGTGCCGAAGTCATCGGTACACGATGCCGGAGCTTGGACTCTTCTCAAATCTGTGGCTGTTCGGCGCGGTCGCCGTATCAGTGCTGCTGCAACTCAGCATCATGACGATTCCGTGGACCCAAAAAATCTTTGAAGTGTCTAACCACTTGTCCTGGGAATGGTTACTGATTCTGTTGCTGTCCATAGTACCGGTCACGGTCATCGAATTACTGAAGGTTGCTCTGGCCTATCGAAAGCGACAGTCAGCGGAGTCCCTCTGACTTTGATGACCAACAAATTGAGTGGTCGCTGAGGCCCATGGGTGAATGTCCTTTTTCTGCCCGTGACTCAGGGGGTTCGCACCAACATACCTGCTTCGGGGAAGCCAGCGACTTCGAAATTCATCAGATCAGTTTCGCAGAAGAACGTCAGCGATGACCACTGTCGCAATTGGATGCCTTACCGACGTTTTTGGCTGTGACGGCAGCAAACGTCCAACTACAAAAAGGTGACAGCGAGGGACCGAACTATTTTGTAAAATCTCAAACGGTCGTTTTGGTTTTGGACTTCAGGGCTTGGCAACATTCGATTGTTTATTGGAGACTGTTCCCTGAATCCTATCTCCAATCCGGAATCTAAGGTGATCAATGGCTCGCGTCATCTCCTTTGTGGTGCTTCTTCTGGCGACCAGTATCCTCCTGGCTCTTTTTTATCAGGTGGTTTCAGTCTTCCTGCTGCCGCTATTTCTCGCGGCTGTAACGGTGCTGATGTTAAGGCCTCTGCATCTGCAGGTCGTCCGGTGGTGCAACGCTCGCCGTTATGTGGCGGCACTGTTGATGACGGTGGCGATTCTGATGGCTGTCCTCGTCCCTGTGTTGACAGTCGCTATGATTGCGGGACACGAAGCCATCGAACTCGTAAAAGAGCTTGATACAGACACGATGCGTGGTCAGTTGGATCGGGCCAGATATTCTCTGGGACTGGATTATCCATTCGTGGCGGAATGTCGCTTTATCGAATCTTCGCTGGAACAATTGCAGGCCGACGCGGCAAACGGTGCCACGGCCCGCGGCGACATGGCCGCTCTGGTTCATATTGGCGACGAGTTTCGCCGGATGAACGAGAATGCGATGCTGACTTCTCGAAAAGATCTGCACCCCGGAGTTGAGCGACTGCAGGCTGCCTTGACCAATGCTGGCAATTCCTCACCCGGTACGCTTGCCTACCAACAATGGATCGAGGCGGCCGCGCATAATTTCCGGGAATACCGCACACAAATGCTCGGTGGGGTTTGGCGAGTGCCTTTGAAGGAGATGGCCAATCCGACATCGGCTGACGTGCAACGAATCTCTGGACAGTTCCTCGCGATTACTCCTGGCGGCATCGCCTCGATCAGCGGTGCGACATCGGTCGCCTTTGCCAAGGGGGCTTTTGGTTTGCTAATTTTTGTAATGGCCCTGTTCTTCTGGTTTGCCGATGGTCCCGAGATCGTGAATGCGATCATGGTCCTGTCGCCACTGGAAGACAAATACGAACAGCAACTGCTCAACGAATTTCAGATGTTGGTTCGCGCGGTCGTGGCGGGAAGTATTGCGTCGGCCACGGCACAGGCCGTGCTTTCCGGTGTAGGCTTCTGGTTTGCCGGACTACAATCCATTTTTCTTCTGATGGCTCTGACCGCACTGCTGGCGATGGTTCCGTTTGTGGGAGCTTCTCTCGTCTGGATCCCGGCCAGTCTCTGGCTGGCATTCGGTGAAGGAAATATGACGGCCGGTGTGTCGCTGGCAATCTATGGGATGTTGATTGTTTCCACCGTCGACAATGTGATCCGCCCGTGGATCATCATGGAACGCGCATCGCTGCATCCATTGGCCGGGCTGCTGGGTGTGCTGGGCGGAGTTCAGACGCTGGGACCATTCGGCGTTTTTATTGGCCCAATCGTTGTCGCGTTTTTGCAGACCATGTTGACACTTCTCCATCGGGAATTCTCGGGCGATGGGAACGAAGCAAACGTCGCGACGCGAACTCGGACGGAGAATTAAACGCGCACCATTCGACAAAGCAAGATCTTCGACGGATTCCATCGCCGCTTGTCCACGACCGCGAAAAGCAAAGAGCAAAGAGCATCACGGGTTGCAAATCTGCGGACGGCGCATGAAGTGTGTCTGTTACTCTCTTGAACGTCACCGTGGTTTGCTTCGGCGATTCGGTGTCACATTAAGCCGCTGCCGAAAAGAAAAACCTCGTGCGAAGTGACGACTTCCCACGAGGTGGCTCTGTGATTCAGATCTGTGATTCAACAGGGTTGTATTACAAAGTACTACCTGATCACCACGAATTACTCTTCTACTGGTGGTCGTTCAGGACGGTCGCCTTCCCCTTCACCACGTGGACGATCTCCCGGAGGTCGGTCGCCTGGAGGACGGTCGCCATCAGGTCGTGGTCCGCGGCCGTCGGGTCCTGGAGGTCGTCCCTGACGATTTCCCATCTCAGTGGCGAACTTGATCAGTTCTTCCTTGCTGAGCTTGCCATCGGCGTCAGCATCAAAACGCATCGCATCTTCCACGAAGCGCTCTGGATTCGGTGGACCCATTGGACGGCCCTGGGGTCCGCCCGGAGGTCCTTCGCCGCGTCCAGGTTCACGTCCACGGTCCTGATCTCGACCACCCGGAGGTCGCCCTTCGCCATCACGCGGACCTCGCCCTTCGCCATCACGCGGCGGACGTCCTTCGCCATCACGTGGAGGACGATCACCGGGAGGGCGATCACCGCGAGGCTCACCATCGCCACGCGGCGGGCCATCGGGACGTCGTTCACCATCTCGGCCTGGACCACCTTCGGGCCGAGGCGGGCGAATTTCATCGTCAGTCAGCTTGCCGTCGCTGTTTTTATCGAGCGACTTCAGAGCTGCCACAGAATTGTTGATCTCTTCTTCAGAGATCTCTCCGTTATGGTCTTTATCGAGAGCATCCATCACTGGATGCGGAGGACGAGGTCGATCGTTTGGACCGCCCTCACCACGTGGTGGAGGACCATCCGGACGGCCTTCGCCGGCAGGTGGCTGTGCCAGAACATTCATCGTGACAGTGACGCCCAGCAATGCCATAACAGCACTCGCCAACAGGATCTTCTTCATGGGACTCGCCTTTCAATAGACAGAGAAAACAGGTTCAAGGGAAGGAGGGTTATTCAAGGATCTTCTTCTTCAACAACTCGGAAAACGTCGTTCTTCTTGAAAACAGCGCGAGGACGGTTTGCTGTTTTGAACTCAATATGACAATCCATCAGAACGCCAAGCGTCGCGTCTTCGGGGATCTGAATCTCAACCTGCACCCTATTGCCCGTGCGCTCGATAGAAACCGCCTCGTAAGGTCCAATCTGCACCCAGTCGGGCTTTTCTTCGGGCAAAGCCGTTCGAGTAGCCATTGCCGGATCAAGTTCAATCTCCAGCTTCTGCTTCTTACCCGGTTGGCCATTCGCCGGACGCACTGCGGTAATCACTTTCGGTTGCAAACTCTCTCCACTGCTGTTGTCCTCGATAGCCCCGGTGTCCAGACCGCGACGACCGCGAATATTCAAGAGTTCCGGAACGCCCGCGTATCCGCCGATGATATAAGGAAAGCGTCCTGGCGTGACGTGATAGTGGTAGCCACGCACGGAGTCTGTATGTCCGTTACAGGAATCAAGAGTTGCGTTGCCGGTTGCATCTTTCGCCATCAGCCCTTCAGATTCGTAAGGTCCGTAAATCGGAAAGCCATCGAAGGCAAATCCGATCACGGGAGAGTGTTGCTTACCATTATCTTTGAACGGAGATTTCACGCAGACCGGATACTTGTGATAGTGATAGACTCCGGTTTGTTGAGGATGCCCGCAGCAGGAGTCCAGCCAGACTTCTGAATACCCTTCGACGGCGTTCATCCCGCCGATTTCGAAGGGATTGAAATAGACAACACCATTGACGGCCGTACCAATCGGTCCCATCGGCAGTCGAGTAATATGGTCATTCAGCTTCGGTTCCAGAGGTAATTGAAAACGAAACTTCTGAATCTCGATCCGGTTGGGGTTGCCGGAATTCGGAAAGATCGCCGTCGGATGATTGGGATAGCCCTGACTGTCCATGATCAGGTGCGTTTCGTTGTGACTGAGCACAATGTTGTCGATGCCATCCTTGTTGGAATCTTTTCGGTGGTAAGAGAACAGATCAAGGTACTGTTCCCCATCCTTGTAATAGTAAATCGCCGGCTCCGCCTGACTCACGTACCAATGTCCGGCCAGATGTTCCAACCCGGCTGGATCCAGTGCGTCTTCTGCACCAGCAAACGTCACTTCGCCGACACTGAACAACGCAGCCATCTGGAACAGTAGTCGCAGTGCAAATCGCTGACTGCTGGAAGAATTCATCGATGCGATTCCCGCAATAATCGTGGAATAAAAGACGTTCAATTTTTCCTCCTGTGAACATGCAGATCGATTTCGTAGTGCGGACTTCAGTCCGCGATGTTGCCGAGATCCACGATCGAATGCCTGCCGAAGCCAGCCCGAAAAATGAGGCGTAAAGAAATCATCACGCACATGCGTTTTGATCTATATCTGTGCCTCACGAGCAACCACTACCGGAACTTCAGGAACTACAGGCAGCCAGACTCTGAACACAGATCCTTCCCCCAGTTTCGACTCACACGTAATTGTTCCGTGATGAGCCTCGACCAGACTGCGACAAATCGCGAGGCCTAGTCCACTGCCTCCATGCCGACGAGATCTTCCGGCATCAATTCGATAGAAGCGTTCAAACAGATGAGGGATATGTTCGGCCGCAATTCCACACCCTGTATCTCTCACCGTTAACACCGCCTTGTCACCTTCGCGTCGCAGTTCCACGGAAATTTTTCCGCCAGCGGCCGTATGTTGAATCGCATTATCAATTAAGTTGGCTGGGATCTGCGCAAGGAACCTGGAATCGGCCAGGACCTTCAGGTTGTCTTCAGGCAGGATGCACTCGAGTTCAACCTCGGCCGCAGCGGCTTTGTCATGCAGTTGACTGATGGCATCTTCTGCAATGTCCCGCAGATCGACAGGAGCGGGTCGCAGTTCCAGACGTTCTGCATCTGTGCGAGCCAGCATCAACAGTCCATCAATCAGTGACCGCATACGTTCCGAGGATTTCAAGCAGATCTCAAGAGTCTGTTGATAAGCCTCGGGCGTTCGCGGCTTTCCCAAGGCCAGTTCCATCTGGCATTGAATGACCGCCAACGGAGTGCGAAGTTCATGCGAGGCATCAGCTGTAAATTGTGTCAGGCGAGCAAACGACTGTTCGAGCCTGCCGAATGTTCCATTGAGCACTGTCCCCAATTGAATCAGTTCCTGATCAAGCGCCGTCGTCTCAATACGACGATTCAAACTGGTTGCAGAAATCTGTTCAGCGGTTTCGGAGATCATCTGAATTGGGCGCACAATTCGTCCTGAGATCCACCAGCCTCCAACGATTCCCACGACTAAAGTCAGTAAGGCCATTCCAAGAATCTGAATTCCGAAACGATGCAGATTGGTCAAATCGCGATCGAACGAACGAATGACTCGAATGACAGACCCGTGCGGTCCGCGCTTCGTCACTTCGATCTCGCCTCGATTCATGGCCACCTCAGGAGTCGGGCCACCCTGTTCCATCGTCGGAATTTTCATTGTCTGATCGACCGGGATGCCATCGCTGCGTGTCAGAACGCTGCCATCTCCACGCCAGACCACAAACTCCATCCGATCGACTCGTGATTCTTCGCCATCAAACGGGGGGCCGCCGTTCGTCGTCGGTGGACGAACAGCTTTTACACGATCGTTTTCGTCAGTTGATAACCGGCGACCTTCCGGCGGTCCATTCGGGCCGGGCTCACGCGGATTATCCAAATGTCCAAACGGGCCGTCTGGACGAAACTCATCCCCAGGCCCACGAGGTGGTCGGCGATGTTCGTCCGGTGGCGGAGGTCCCCGTCTCGGATCGTCGCCGGCAAAGTCTTCAAATTCAGGACGTCGTTCCCCAGGCTCCAGATCTCCCGCCGGGCCTCGATCACGCCCGCGAGGCGGTCGAAACTGAAATTCCGGAGGCAACGGTCCCAGTGTAAAATTTTCCTCGATCGAATCTCCCGGACCGAACTCCAAATCACGTGGAGCATGTCGAATCAAATGCGGCTGCACATTGCGAAGACTCACATCGAGATATTGAACAGTCGACACAGCCTGCAATGTGGCACGTTCATGCGCGTCACGATCGGCACGCCAGTAAACCAGCAAGCCAAACACAAGGATCGACAATGCATAGACCGCGCCGTACCACCATTGCAATCGTCCTCGAATCGACTTAATCATGAAGAATGTACCCCTGGCCGCGTCGAGTTGTGATGAAGTCTTTCCCGAGCTTCCGCCGGAGATTCGACACATGCACGTCGACCAAATTGGACAGGTTGTCTTCGTTCTCGTCAAACAGGTGCTCATAGATCTGAGTTCGCGAAACCACCTCTCCGCGATGTAACGCCAGAAGCTCGAGCAGTGAAAACTCGCGGGGCGTTAACAGAAGGTGCATCTCACCACGCCGAACGGTCTTTGCCCTGGTGTCGACGGTCAGTTCACCTATCAGAATCTCGGACGAAGCTAATCCCGCTGCTCGCCGAATAATGGCGCGTAAGCGAGCTTTCAGTTCGACCAGATGAAACGGCTTGCCAAGATAATCATCCGCACCGGCATCCAGCCCACGAACCCGATCATTGACCCCGTCGCGAGCTGTGAGGATCAACACCGGCGTCTTGTGAGTTTTCCGAAGTGCTTCCAGAACCTGCCACCCGGTGAGCTTGGGCATCAACAGGTCCAGCACAATCGCGTCGTACTCCCAACTGGTGGCTTTGAAAAGCCCTTCCTGACCATCCGCCGCCTCATCGACAGCATAACCATCCTCGCGCAGTACCTGGGAGATTGTACTGAGCAAATCGGGTTCATCTTCGACGACAAGAACTCGCATGAAACACTCTTCAGGACAACTTTTGCAGGAGATTGACACGGCCCTCATAGACCGCGAATCCATGTTAGCAGGACCTACCTTAAGACAGCGTGAAGAGCAGGAAAGATTTTTTTTGCTGTGTTTTCCGTGAGATTCAGGCCTCTGCCGCGACGTCAGATTCAACGGATGCAAGACGAGGACAAATTGAGTTGTTACAGTCTCTTCGGCTTCTCATAAGTAGATCTGCGTGCCTTGAGACAACGTCACGGCCTTTGCCGGATTGCTGCACTTCCAAACTCTGAACGTTCTTTTGCGTGGCTGAATTCCAACCATGAACTGGCGGCTGATTTTTTCTGGTGCAAAGTCGCCTGCCTGGGTGCTATGTTCAGCGCTCAGTATTGTGACGGTGCTGCTGCTGAGCGTCTGGCTGATGCGGCTGGAACGGCGCATGGTCTCCAGAACTGTCGGCCGGGTTCTGCTGGGTCTGCGAATCGCAGTGCTGGCCGTGATAATGACTCTTTTGCTGCAGCCCGTTTTGACGACGCAACGGGATGTGACGAAACGCGGCCGTGTTATCGTGGCTGTTGATGCTTCGAAGAGCATGGAGATTCATGACACGAATGCACCACTTGGGGAAAAGCTTCGGTGGGCTCAGGCACTGGGAATGCTGGGGAATCAGGAGACCGACACACTGATTCAACAGTGGGTGGCCTCGGCCGACGCCGCCGCGGAACCGAACTGGCTGGGTAATGCCCAGCCTCCTACAACTCCAGCAGAGCAATCTGCCGCTGAAGCTCGCAAACGCCAGGTGGATTCATCGCTTTCAGAACTGACTCAAATGCCGCGTACGGAGTTTGTTCGTCGGCTGCTGCAATCACAGCCTCGTGAGTTACTGCAGAAACTGCAGGGCCTCATCGGTGTCGATGTGCGGCTCTTTGCGACCGAACAAAAGGCAGCGGCATCGGAGGAACTGGCGTCACTGCTGCAGTCGGAACGAATCGAAATTTTGCCCGGCAACACCGATGTTCTGAATGTTCTGCAGGCAGTGACTTCAGAAGATGGATCCAATCAGGTGAAGGCAATCGTCCTGCTGACAGATGGTCGTCAATCGGTGCCGGGAGATCTGACAAGTACCGCGCAATTGCTGTCCAGTCTTCGAGTGCCCGTCTATGCAATTCCCATCGGCTCTCGCATTCCGCCTCGTGACCTGTCGATTGCCTCGGTCGATGCACCCGAAGCGATTTTTTTGAACGATAAAGCGCAGATTCAGGCGACGCTGACGACCTTTGGGTTCGAAGGCGAGCCACTGACGATTCGTCTGGAACAGAACGGCAGGACTGTCGAGGAAAAACAGTTGACGGCTTCTGCGGACTCGGCCGTGGCCACGTTTTCAGTGCCCTCCACCGAAACAGGTCGATTTGATTATCGCATCGTGGCAGATCGGAAGGACGGTGAACTGCGTGATGATAATAATTCTCGCGATGTCACGCTGCATGTCGTCAACAATAACGCGCGAGTCATGCTGCTGGACGGCGATCCTCGCTGGGAGTTTCGATATCTGAAGAATCTTCTGGAACGCGACAAGCAGGTTGAGTCCAGCATCGTGCTTTTTCGTCAGCCGTTTCTGAATCTGCTGGACGATTCGTATATTGCCAGCAAGCTGCCACCGCTCGATGCCTTTGCACAGGAACTGACGAAAACCGATCTGTTGATCATTGGTGATGTGCTGCCCGACAGTGTCGAACCCGGTGTCTGGGAGATGGTCGAGAAAGCCGTTTCTCGAGATGGGTTGACGGTTGTGATTATTCCCGGTCGGCAGTCCATGCCTCACGAATTTCAGTCGGCGATTCTTTCCGGTCTTCTGCCTGTGAAGGAGTTCAGTCCGCGAGTCGCCGAGCAATTTCAGAAGTCCGCTTTAGATTCTCCTCCGACGTCATATCATCTGAAACTGAGCGCCGATGCCTTTCACCTTCCAATGTTTCAGTTGTCTGACAGCATGACGTTGCGAGACCCGACGCTGACGGAGTTGCCGGGGCATCAATGGATCTACGGAGGGATCCCGAAGTCCGGTGCAACGCTTTGGGCCAGCTCACGAATCTCAGGAGATTCGAGTGCGGTGGTGCCGACGATCGTGCATCATGATTATGGATTTGGTCAGGTCGTCTGGATGGGAATCGACAGCACTTGGCGTTGGCGCATGCGGTCCGGGGATGCTCGCCACTATCGCTTCTGGGGACAACTCATCCGCTGGGCCGCGCGAAACAAGTCGGCGGCAGGCAATGATGACGTGCGAATGACGCTGTCGGACACGGTCATCGGTGAATCCGAACAGGTCGATGCCATCGTCCGCTGGAATCCGGAACGCCTGCACGAACTGCAGGGAGCCACTATCAAGGTGGTAGCGACGCCGATTGTTCCCGTGGCGAAGCCTGCTCCAGAGGCGACAACTGTTCCAGAGGCGAAGACTGATGCGAACACAAATCGGGACGACGCAGTTGAGGCGAATTCGAATTCCTCAGTGATGACGCAATTTGCGGCCACGCTGGAAAGTTCTTCGGATTCGCCCGAACGATTTCGTGGTCGAGTTCCCAGGCTGTCTCCCGGGCTTTGGCAGGTTGAACTGCAGGTAACCGGCAGCGCTTTGAACCTGGATCAATCGATTCGCACGGAACTACTTGTTCGCAAAGAAGAGTCCACAGAACTGGCGAACGTCAGCTGCAACCGATCCCTGTTGAGGCAACTCGCTGAAATGACCGGCGGAGAAATGATTGAACCGTGGAACACTGATCGACTGGTGAGTCTGTTACAGCCAGACGACCAGGCGGCAGAGGAGGTTCAGGAACAAACGCTGTGGGATCATTGGTGGGCGCTGATCGTGCTGTTCTGTCTGATGATGACAGAGTGGGTGATTCGAAAGCTGAATGGATTAGCGTAGCTGACGGTATGGCGCAGCGGAACAGCATCAGTGTTGATGAACTCGATTTGCATGTCATATGCTCGTGACGAGGCTTGCCACGTTGAATCACCCGTGGTCCACTTCAAACAACTTTTGAATCTGCGCATTTGCTGGGCCCACAGCCACACATGCGTCAGCACCTGTTGAGCCAGCAACATCCGACGACAGGTTGGAACGCAGGGCTCGCGCAGATTCGGAGGTCTGGCGTCCTGCCGCTCACCGATGTCATTGCTGGACGTGGGCGGGGCTACTTCGGCTGAAAATCGATCGAATTGAGCGCTGAGGAGTCGGAGGTGCTCCGGCCGTCAGAAGATGTCAACGTCCGGAATCCCGAGTATCTCAATTCCAGAGTCGATGATGCTCGGCAATTCACTGCAATTCTCAGCATGCCCCTTCTGGCACGGGTCTTGCTTTCTTCCCCGGCGGAGTCTTCTGTGACCACAAGGAAGGAGCTATTTATGTCATCGGAAATGCAGGGCGACGCGCCGCTGGACTTGGCGGCTGGACAGCGAGGCTTTATCGGGGCAAATCATGATGCGAGTGATGCCAGGGCTGAATCGCCTGAACGAGCCCACGATTCGTCCCATTGCCTGCGACTTTGTGGAACGGCGTACGAAGGATCAAATCATTCTCTTAACGCCCCCCATTTCATACGGATCGAAGGAAAATCGGTCCAACGTCAGCCTCTCACCTCTCCGCAGCCGCGCGACTGGAAGAACGTCTCCGGCCCGCGGAACATTGAGGATCGTCGCGTAGCGATCGCGGAATCCCAGCCCTGGCAAACGGCCGGGAGCGCGTTGAAGTCGATCCTGAAAAAGCATCACGCGAGAGTCAGGTTGGGGCATGATCGCATTCTCGACCTTCGAGATTTCTGAGCAGATGACAGCAGCGGTCTCACAATCTGATAGACATTGAAACTTCGGTCCGGGAAACCACTTATGCCGAACCACAATGGAGCCAGGAAAGCTCTTGTCATCTATAATCCTTCGTCCGGAAAAACGGCTCGGTATCTCGAGCAGTTGTCCGACTTTCAGGCGGGGGGATCTCAGCTCGTCGAGCTAACTCCCGACGTGAATCTCGAACAACTCGTGCAGGATGCTGTTATTAAAGGCTTTGATACGGTTGTCGCAGCCGGGGGCGATGGAACAGTGAATGCCGTCGTGAACGCTTTGATGTCCGTCGATGCAGCACGACGTCCGTGCATGGGCATCCTGCCTCTTGGTACGGCCAATGACTTCGCATTGACGCTGGCCATACCTGCCGACATCCCCGCAGCCATCGACAACTTGATGGTCGGCCACTGGATCCCGATGGACGTTGTCAGGTTGAGCACGGGGAACGCCGTAAAATACTTCGCGAATGTCGCCGCAGGGGGAAACAGCGTGCGAGTCACCGAAGAAATGACGCCCGAAATCAAGTCTCGTTGGGGCGCATTCTGCTACTTAAGAGGCGCGGTGCCGGTGCTTGCAGATCTGCAGAGTTATCACATCGAACTTGAATGCGATGGCGAAGCCCTGGCGGGGCAGGATTCATGGGCGGTCCTGGTTGCAAATGGCAGAACAAATGCCGGGGGAATCGTTGTCGCACCTCCTGCGCAGCCACATGACGGGCTCATGGATGTCGTTGTTATTCGCAACGGAACGGTTCTTGATATCATGGCGATTGTGGGAAACGCGATGCTCGGCGACTATTTGGCATCCGAGCAGGTCATTCATCGGCAGGTCAAACAACTAAGACTGCGGTCGGAGCCTGAAATGCGTTTCACTCTCGATGGCGAAGTGATCGACGAACTGCCACTCGCCTTTGACATCGTGCCGGGAGCCATTCGAATGTTCGTTGGCGATGATTTCCTCCGGTCTGTTGAAGATCAGCAAATGAGTACGCTGGCCGGCAACGCCTGATCAAAAACGGATTCATCGGCCTCCTTCAACCAGTCCGAAATGAAGGTGTACGGAGCAGACTCAATCCCTCTCTGAAAATGTTCCGCTGGAATTCGAATATTCCCGTTGTGACCAGCCACGATGACCAAGGTCGCTACTGCCCGGGCAAGTCCACGGCAATTTACCGCCCGAAGCGAAACAAGTCAGCATTTTCAGGTTGAAGGCCCCGAACCATCTCTGAGATCAGTTTTGTTGCAATCACGCTGAACGTGATTCCGTTGCCTCCAAAACCCAACGTGAAAAAGCATCCGGGATATTCGGGCGATCTGCCGACATAGGCGAGTCCATCCTTTGTCGATCCGAACGTCCCGCCCCAGGCGAATTCGATTTCCCATTCAAGCTCAGGAATCAACGCCCGTGTTTTGGCATGGATGACATGGGCCTTCTGCTGAATCGACCGATCACGTCGATAGGGACTATGAAACGAATCGTCTTCTCCCCCTACCAAAATTCGTTGATCGTCAGTACATCGAAGATAGAGGTATGGCGTCTGGGCCTCCCACAGCATCCAGTTGGAATTCCACGGGCTGACTGATTCCAGTGGTTGCGAAACAACGGCATAGGTGTTGTGAAGATCAACGACTCGCTCTTTCAGCATTGAATGAGCTTCATACCCGGTCGCAATGACGACGTGTTTCGCAGTGACATTCATCTCTCTGGACGTAAACAGCACGACACGGTCGGCCGAACAGTTAAATTGCGTGACCTGAGTGCGATCGAAAACCTCGGCGCCACTGCGGACAGCGGCGGCCAGGAGCTCGTGTCCAAGTTCGTAGGCGTCACAGGACGCCGCTTGGTTATTACTGAGCGCAGAAACACCGTTCAGCCCGTAGAGACTGAGAAGCTCACCTGAGTCATGGTAGCTGGAATCGAGTCCAATGCATTTTCGTGCGCGATGCTCGTCGGCGAGTGCCTTGGCCGCCTTTCGAGTGTACGCAATCTGAAGGCTATGTTTCCGCCGAAATCCGCAGTTGGCTTTTGTTTGATCAATTAACTGCTCAAAATTGTCAATCGCCTGATGAGACAATCGGTATGCTCTAGTTGCATTCTGCTTCCCGATCCGTTTTGCCAGCTCAGTCAACGAGACATCGATCTCATACTGCAACAGAGCCGTACTTGCAGACGTACTGCCGCGACAAACATCGCGACCATCGATCACAACGACAGAATGGCCATCGGTGCTGAGCCGGTGAGCCACCATCGCGCCGGTAATGCCAGCACCAACGACCGCTACGTCGCAAACGATGTCGCGGTGGAGAAACGGGTATGTGTTCAGGAGCCCACTTTTCATAAACCAGAAAGGATGATCCGACGTCAAATTCACTTGTGAGTACTCCATGAACCTGTCATCAACAGCGATTGTTTCAGCCGGATGTGTCAATTGGGTCTTCTCGGGAGGCGTGCCCTGCGAGTTCATTGAATGCGTGTCATCGGAGTCTCCGAACGCCAAAAGAAAAACGGTGCTCCCTGTTGCGGAACACCGTTTCCATTAACTGTCAGCGTCATTGACTTTTCTGATATCGCTATCGGCGCCGCATCAACATCGCGATGCCAAGACCGGCCAAAAGACCGCTTCCCAGAAGAATGGCGACTGCTGCGCCAGGGTTTTCTTTTGCGTATCGGGACGCCTGCTTGTAACCGTCCGCCAGCTTTTGAGCGGCGATGTCGTAGCCTTCTCCGCACACATCACCCACCTGCGACGCGGCTCCCGAAACGTACTGACCGACCTGCTTCTGAATCGAGCGGCCTTCCGCCACCATCTCTTCGAGCTGGTTCTCGATCGCAGATCTTGCCTGACCCGTTCGGCGTTGAATCATCTGCACAAGTTCATCCGCGGATCCCCGGAAACCGCGCAAGTCATGATCTGACAATTGCTGCCACTTTGATTTTAAAGTGGCTTTGATGTCGTTCCAGTTCTCTTGCAAAAGCGTCTGGCTAACCATGGTAATACTTTCCTGAATTGAAGTTGACGAACGTCGTTTGAACGATGGGGAGACTTCCTGACCTGGTCGCCCGCCGATCGCGTCCCATTCGGCATGATGTGATCTCTGTTGCGTCTCTCATCACGCCGATCCGGCGTGACCCGGTATGCCTGTGAGTTGGCAGAGGGCCTTTTCTTTCGAGCGCAGATTCATCGAGCCCGGAATCACTCACAAGAGCCTAGAAATCACAGCCTCTGACAAACAACAGTATGATGACGATTGGCAACGGCAGTCCGATGAGCCACCCAAGAATTCCGTACTTGATCTTGCCACTGCGCGGCTGCTGATTTTCTGACACGTCAAGACTCCTGATAGTTTGAGAATTGGATTAGCATCTGAGGACTCTCGGCAGTGACAGCAGTTGTGATGCCGTTCGCTCGCGGATTCTGAGAGATTCTCGACGAGCCGCATGAACGAAATGTGTCTCTCTATCTCCATCAACGTGAGCTATTCCAGATGTCTGTCGACGCATTGAATGGGCAGGCTCGCGGACAACGGATTCGTGCAACCGTAGCACTCTGAATTCATCGCACACTCGAAGCCGAGGCATCATCTGTAGGCATTTGGTCGCCTGGCGTTCAGCGTGGCGTCCATCCGATCGGAGTTCCCCTTGGCCCGACCTGGACGGCACATCGGAAGACACACATTTATCTTTAGAGCCCTTGAAAAATGATTGGCATGGCATTCGCAATTGCTGATTTGTCAGAGCAGTAATGCACCGTGTGATGCTCGGGAGATAAGAGCCCGGCATTTTATGAACTGAACGCATGGGGAGATGCTCCATGTGGTTCAACCGATTTAACGAACTGTGAGTAATTGAGGAGACCGTCATGCCGACGACTGCAGAGATCAAAGGGAAGTGGGATCAGTTGAAGGGACAAGTTCGGGAACGATGGGGTGAAATCACCGACAATGATCTCACACGCGTTCAAGGTAATACGGACCAGCTGATTGGATTGATCGAACAGAAGACCGGGACCGCTCGTCGCGAAGTGGAGCAATTCCTGGCGGATGCGCAAAAGCAGGGCGAGTCCATGGCTGCAAACGCCGCTGAAACCGTCCGTGATTATGCTCATCGAGCTACAGAAGCGGTCAAGGATCAATACGGTCGCATGAACAAGCAGGTCGAATCCGGCCTGGAAGAGGCGCAGGAAGTCATCCGGACTCGCCCCGGCATGTCAGTCGGAGTCGCCTTCGGAGCTGGGATCGTCGCCGGCGCAGTGCTGGGCTTGATTCTTCGATCTGACCGTGCGTGATAAGGCTCAAGGATCTCGCATGAGTCGGGCTTCACAGAAGAGTCTGACTCTTCGCTGAGCCAACCATGATCTGGACTGCTTATCCCATTCAGCAATTTTGAGGTGCTCTAATATGTCCGTCGCACTTCAGGAAGAAACGGCGCGAATCAGGTTGAAGATGGCTTCGCTGCGACGCCACATGCATAAAGATGCTCGTCGTATCGCAGCGAATACTTCGCAACTACTTGACTGGAGAGATTATGTCAGGCAGTTTCCTAAAGCCCTGATTGGTGCCGGTTTATTGATTGGGATGGTGTTTGGGCCGGGGAGAAAAGTTGAGCGGTCCGTAAAACTCAGTCAGGAATCGATCGACGAACTGTTGTCCCGTCATAAGCCCTGGACTGAGCCTTCCCCTGCGCCCAGGTCCTCGGCGACCTCCGCAGCAGCTCGAATGGTAACTGGCCTCGCTTTGAGTGGAGCTTCCATCCTGCTTCGAAAGACGATGGAGAACTACTTCAAAGGCTCAACAGCCTCAGATATCAAAAGTGCCGCCCGACAGTTTGGGAGAAACTAACGTGATCCAGGAACGCCCACAACCACGCTTCACGTTTCCGGAAACAAGCACGTATACGCAGGGTAATCCGTCTGCGGGTAATGACTCAAACGCAGGACTGGATCAATGGATTCGACAACATCCTCAAGTCGCTTTTTTTGGCGCCGTTTGTTTGGGAGCCGTACTCGGATGGATGTTGAAGACAAGAAAATAGATGTCCCGGACATACCACCGTTGGGCACTAACATTGCCTCACTGGTTCGGGACATTGCTCGTTTAATGGACCTGCAGCTGCAGCTTGTCGCATTGGACGTCAGGCAATTCTGGTCAAAGGCTCGAACAGGGATCACGGTCTCGCTGCTTGCGGGCATCGCGGTGCTGGGGTCGTTGCCGGTCCTCTTGTTTGGAATTGCCGAGATGCTCCAGCGAATGACCAAATGGAGCCATGAGGTTTGCCTTTTGACTCTCGGTACGACGTTTACGCTGGGCGGCGCGTGTGTATTGTGGCGCGCTGTTACCGAGGTCGGTCAAGCGGCGACAAGCTTAAAAGGCTCGCAGGAAGAGCTGGCTCAGAATCTCAAGTGGGTGCGGGAAGTTCTGCACCGGGAAGAATGATAACCAACCAATCGCCATTCGCGATATCCACAGATTCAGACAGAAAGAGAATGACCATGGCATCAACAACCACGGCAAATCGTGCGGGGCAAGGCTCCGAGAGTCAGGCAAAAGGTCAGGCCGGGCAGCCCGGCTGCGACACGGAACGGAGCGTCCTCTGTGATCTCCAGTGTTACACCCGTGACTACGTCCAGCAACAGCCGGAAAAGGCCGCTCTCATTTGCGTCGGCCTCGGTTTCATCCTCGGCTGGAAACTCAAACCCTGGTAAGTGACGTTTTCTATGCACTGACCAGAGAACTCCAGAAAGCGTGTGCGAGCGACCTCTCCGGAAGTCCTCGTTCACGCTTCTTTCTGTTATCGAATGCCGGGATCGTTACAGGCTGTTGATTGAATGGGTTTTCACAAGCCGAAACGTCATTGCGGGATAAATGTTGCCGCAGGCCTCAAAAACGATCTCTCGCTGACGGGTTGGGTGATGATTAAATCAACATCCCGGTTAGTCGCCGGAATCACAGAGACCGAAGAAACAAAAGCTCGCTTCAATATGGCCACACTTGAATCGACCGCTGCAGTCCGCAGCGCGCATTAGCAGCGGATTGATGAACGACGAACTATCGAAAGCTCGTGCAGTGTCCGTCATTGATCGAAAACGTCAGCAAGTTCTGTTTATCTTCTGAAGAGTTTCAAATGCCCTCCATTTCGACACGCGACAATGTTTCACTCTACGCAAAAGTCTGGGGCAAAGGTCGTCCGGTTGTCCTTCTTCATGGCTGGCCGCTCTCCGCCGACAGCTGGGATGATATCGCAATGTCCCTGGTCGAAGCGGGCTATCGCACCATCGCCTATGACCGGCGTGGCTTTGGTCGCTCGGCCCAGCCCTGGAATGGATATGATTACGACTCACTCACTGACGATCTCAAAGACGTCATGGAGTTCTGGCGAGTCGAGGATGCGACGCTGATTGGCTTCTCGATGGGCGGCGGGGAAGTGGCTCGCTACTTGACAAACTATGCGGGCGCGAACGTTCGCTCGATTGCCTTGGTCTCGTCGATCGTTCCGTATTTGTTGCAGACTGAAGACAACCTGGAAGGAGTTCCGGCGGAAACCTTTGTCGAAATCTACAATGCCCTGAGAATTGACCGCTCCGCGTTCCTCGCATCCTTCTTTCAGGACTTTTTTGGTGTCGAGATCGACTCAAAGCCTGTGAGTCCTGAGCTCCTTGAATGGGCTCGTTCCGTAGGAATGCAGGCCAGTCTTAAAGCCATGGTGGACTGCGCAAATGCGTTTGCGACCACTGATTTCAGGCCGGATCTGAAGTCTATTCGGGTACCGACTCTGATCGTTCACGGCACTGCGGATAAAACTGTGCCTATCGATACAAGTGCCCGTGCTGCGGCGGCCGCGATACCGAATTCAATTCTGCGTGAATATGAAGGAGCACCCCACGGTCTGTTCGCGACTCACCGGGAACGCTTGATAGCAGACCTGCTGGCATTCCTGAAGCAGTAGCAGTGAAGAGCGTTAGAGCCTCGCCCACAAGGCTACATGCATTCCCCGAGTTTGACTCCGCAAAACTGTTCACCGACTCCAGAAGCCAAGGTACGCTGTTAACGCCATACCAATGAGCGCCAAAACGAGAGTAACAACGACGCCGAAGGACCAGACCGACATCGGATAAGGGTGGCCCGCCAAATAGCGACGCATATTCCGAACATGTGAAGTGGCCGCCACGATGTTGACGATGACTCCGAGAACTACGAGTGAACCGCCAATCCAGAGAGACAGTCCCGACCCTGATCTCATCCTCGCGTTCTCGATCTGAGCGATCTCACGAAGAAACAAACCGAACCTCGCAACGACGAAGCCAAAACCCATCATCGCGAGGCTTGTACGAACCCATGCCAGAAGTGTTCGCTCGGCAGCCAGCGCGACACGCGGGTCGTGATCCTGGTTTGGTGTCATGTTACATCGCTCCCGTTGGTGGTTTGGTCATCGAGGTCTTCATCAGCCGTCACTCCCACGCATGGAGATATTCACCGCATTGAACACGCACACCCGCGAAAGTATGAGGAGCTGAAACTTCCGCTCCGAGATTTCGAAGACCGCTTTTGCACTCCCGAGCACATCGATCCTCGCTGTCAGCGAGTCTTATACCGATCCAACGCAAAGTGTACTGCGATCACCGGGCGGATTCGAGAATTGTTGGTATGTTGAAAGTGTTTTGACACGGCAAAGTCCAGCAATTCGTGGGATTGCGATTCAGGCCCGGAGGGCGGCCCCATCATCAGCCGGGGTCCGTGAGGGCCCGGTTTCCTTTGATTGAATGACTCGAAAGACCTGCAAGGCCAACACAAACTTGTGGCAAACATGGAGGTTCTCTCCTTGAGTCAACCCTTCGGCTTTTTTGCTTCTTCGGTCAATACGATTCCGGGGCCTGACCAGGCTGTTGATTGAGTCGCTCCATCAACGGCTGGGCGCTAACCCACGCTTCAATTTGCCGTGTTCAACATGCCGTGTATTTGCGGCAAAAAACGGACACGAGCGCGTTCGGGCTGATCAAATCAACAGACTGTGATTTCGACCCGCTCGGCGACGTTCTCTTACCACATCATCCCTATTTCACGGCGACCCGGATCGTGACTCGCGTCCTTCCGCACAGAGGTATGTGGCGGCCATTGATCTGACGCCCCTGACGCGCACATTTCGGTCCACCGAACTCCGTGCAACAGTCCCAGTCACTCAATGCCGTTCGGGTTCAAGAGAAACTGAGAAAAGGGCTCTACGCGAAATGAAGTGCGCGACACAAGACGAAGCAAAAGAAACAGCGAGGGACCTCCATCGGCGGACTTAATGCAGCGGCTGGCAAATAGCCTACCAATCAGGCGAGCGGCCGGTGTGAACCGGCCGGTACCTTCGACTCCTGCCTCAGTGTCTGCGAAAGAGAGAACGGCGAGAAGACCCGAGTTTCAACCGCTGATGAACGCCAATGAACGCTGATAAATACAAAAAAAGGTGGAGAAACAACGGCATCATCCGTATTGGACACGAACTCTCTCATTCCTCGACAAGTTATTCGAGGCCAGCAACCGCCGGACCTCAGAAACCATTAGCGTTCATGAGTGTTCATTAGCG
>JBPOIW010000231.1:0-7917 GCA_052034165.1 Planctomycetota bacterium
TCCTTCGTCTGCAGATCAACCAGAGCCCGCGCGCCACGGTTCAGTGCAACCATGCGTTTCTGGATCAGGGCGGTCATCTTGAAACGACCTCCGACCTTGCGGGCGATTTCGTCTTCACGGAATTCATCAAGCATTTCGAGCCTTCTCCTCCGCCTTCAGTATCTCACAGATCTCGCTGACCGCGGTTTCCAGCTGATCGTTCACAACCACATATTTGTAACGGTCGGACAACTGCAGTTCTTTCTCCGCAGTCGCCAGCCGACGTTGAATCACTTCTTCGGATTCCGTTCCACGAGCCCTCAATCGGCGTTCAAACTCTCCGGGCGATGGCGTACAAAGGAAAATCGTAACAGCATTTGGGTACTGCTGCATAACTTTCATCGCTCCCTGGACGTCAATTTCCAGGAATGCCCACCCACCCTGACTCCAGGCTCGATCCATCTCCGATGACAGCGTGCCGTAGAGAAATCCCGAAGAAAACACTTCGGCATGCTCCAGAAACTGGCCTTCAGCCAGTCGTTTTCGGAACTCTGCATCCGTCAAAAACCAATAATCTCTCCCATTTACCTCGTTCGGACGCGGCGGTCGAGTCGTCGCGGAAATCGACATCACCAACTTGACCGGAGCGCGATCGACCAGCAACCGCACCAGCGTGGATTTGCCACTTCCACTTGGCCCGGACAACACCACGATCCGCTCTTGTTGACCCTGACTCATTACTCCACGTTCTGCAGGACTTCCCGCATCCGCTCAATGGCCGCTTTCATCTCCACGACGCTCAGTGCAATCGTGACATGATTGGCTTTCGAGCCAATCGTATTGATCTCTCGAAACATCTCCTGACCGATAAACTCCAATTTGCGTCCCTGCGACGTTTCACCGTTCAGCAGCCGACGAAACTGTTCGGTATGACTTCGCAGTCGCGTGATCTCTTCATTGATGTCGCAGCGGTCAGCGAATAACGCGACTTCGCGGATGACATCGTTTTCGCTGATATTGACCGAGGCATCGCCGATCAGTCGACGAACACGTTCCAGAATCTTGTCGCGATACTCGGTAACGACCTGTGGCGTCAGAAGTGCGACCTGGCGTCCTTCGTTTTCGATGACCTCGCACTGCTTCTCAAGATCCAGCCGCATGGATTCGCCTTCGCGGCGGCGAAAATCTTCGAAGTGATCCAGAGACTCCTTCAGAGAAGCTTCCACAGCTGGCCACAGCGAGTTCACAAACTCTTCAGGCAGCTCTGTCTGTGAAACAACACCCGGAAGTGACAGCAACTCGCCAAGAGTCGCGGAGTTTCCTTTTGCGTCGCCGGAAATCTCCGCAAGCTGCCGCTGAAAGCTCTTCAACAGATCCTGATCAATCCGGTACTCACTCTGACCGCTCGTAAACCTCACGCGAATCGAGAGCTGAACCGAGCCACGCGTCACACGTGAACGAACCAGCTTTTCAATCTCGGCTTCGAATCGAGCCACCGAATCGGGCATACGCACCGAGATCTTCAAGTACCGATTATTGACGGACTTGATCTCTGAACTGACGTGGACACCCTCCGTTTGCAGCGAAGCGTTTCCAAAACCTGTCATGCTGAGCAGCACGATGAACTACCTTGCGGGAAAGAACCGACTTGTGAAGCTCGGCAACCAATGGCTATCAACGAACAGGCAGATCGATAAGAACTGCCAACACTTGGACTCCTGAATATCAAAGAGCCCTGTCGACCGGATGACCCGGTCGACGAACAGTACGCTGCGAAGCTATTCTGGCTTCGCAGGAGCTGCTGGCTCTTCAGTTGCCGGAGCAGCAGGCTCGGCAGGCTTCTCAGTTGGAGCTGGTGATTCCGGAGTCGCAGGAGGTGCTGTTCCTTCTGCAGGTGGAGCAGACTCAGCAGGCTTCTCTGCAGGAGCGGCTGGCTCTTCTTTCTTAGCATCGCCTTCAGCCGGAGCGGCTGGAGTTTCAGCCTTCTTTTCAGCTTCAGGAGCTGCTCCTTCAGCGGCCTTCTTTTCTTCCCCGTCGGCCTTAGCTTCATCGGCAGGAGCGGCTTCGTCCTTCTTGGCTTCTTCTGATTTCGCGTCTGTGGCCTTAGCGTCGGTTTCTGAAGTCTTGCCGGACTTGGCGTCTTCGACCGCTTTCTTTTCATCAGCAGCCTTCTTTTCGGCCGCTGCTTTGGCTTCAGGGGTTTCAACGAAACCCGACTTCTCTCCTGTGGCGGCGGCTCTTGCATCCTTGCGGATCAGAATGCCCAAAACGCCTCCCATCAGAATCCAGATGACGGCAAGAACGATGGTAACACGAGTAAACGTGTCGCCGGCCCGCGTTCCGAAAGCACTCTGGCCACCCATGCCACCGAACGCCCCTGCAAGCCCGCCGCCTCGACCACGCTGGATCAATACAAGCAGAATCATGAACAGGCTGACCATGATCAGCAGGATGGTGAGGGTTACGATGAAAAATGACATCTGACTGACTGCTCCACGCTAAAACAAACCGCGGACACTCCTGCCCGACAATCTCTATTGATTCAAAACGCGAAAAGACGGACTGAGGTCCGTCTCATGCGAACGTTCTATTTTTTACGCGTCCCGGACCCACAACAACGTAGGTTGGACATTCGTGTCCGACAGACCTTCGACGGGCAAGAATGCCCATCTTACCCGAAAATGGAGACTCGACGAAAAACTATGTGCTTAACTTACGAGCCGCTTCAATGATCGGAACAAAGGTCGAAGACTTAAGGCTGGCTCCGCCCACAAGTGCCCCGTCAACGTTAGGTTGACCGAGCAATGTTTCGGCGTTATCGGCCTTCACACTTCCGCCGTACAGAATTCGAACTTTCTCCGAAAACGCAGGAGTATAGCGGCGAGCCAGCCACTTGCGAAGATGTTCATGCGCAGATTCAGCCTGCTCCGGAGTTGCGGTCACGCCTGTACCGATCGCCCAGACGGGTTCATAGGCAATCACTACCTGAGCCGCTTCTTCTTCAGAAACGCCGGCCAAACCGCCTTCCATCTGCCGATCCAGCACTTCTTCAGTCTGGCCAGACTGGCGTTCGCTCAGCAATTCACCGACGCAAAGCACAGCCGTCAAACCGCCAGCCAAAGACGCCCGAACCTTTCGATTGATGACCGCGTCCGTCTCACCCATCACGTGACGGCGTTCGCTATGGCCCAAAATCACGTAGCGACAACCGCAATCGCGAATCATTTCGACAGCAACTTCGCCCGTAAAAGCACCCGGAGCTTCAAAATAGGCATCCTGAGCACCCAGGTGAACAGCACTGCCAGCCAGCTTTTCACCAACAGCCAACAGATACGGGTATGGAGGGCAAACCAGCACCTCGACACCCGCCTCCGCCTGAGGAACAACCGCAGCCAACTCCCCCGCCAGAGCAACCCCTGACTGGCGAGTTGTATTCATCTTCCAATTACCGGCGATCAAGAAACGTCGCATAGTGACACTAGACTTTCAAAGACGTCAAATATGGTGAAAACCAAGCAAACCTTGCCAAAACGGGGACTCGACCCAACCTCACAGATTACTTCGAGGGCTCGCTTCGCGGGTACGATCCCAAAATTTCCAGCCGATCCGGAGGCAAACTTTCCAGCTCCTTCAGAGCCTTCTTGATCCGCGGCTCAGAAATGTGCCCTTCGAAGTCCAGGAAGAACAAATAGCCCACCGCAGGCTGCCGCAGAGGGAATGACTCAATCCACGTGAGATTGATCTTGTTCCGACGGAAGGCTTCCAGAGCATCGGACAATGAGCCCGGACGATGAGGAATCTGCAGCAAAACAGCCGTGCGATCTGTTCCGGTCGGATCGGCAACACTGTCGCCAATAACCGCGAACCGAGTCACATTGTTGCGGTTGTCTTCAATACATTCAGCAACAATTGGCACATCGTACTGCATCGCCGCCTGATGACTGGCGACAGCAGCCACATTAGGCTTATCACGAGCTAACTGGGCTGCTGTTGACGTGCTGGTGACTTCAATCTGCCGAGCATGCGGCATGTTCTTGGACAGCCAATCCCTGCACTGCGACAATGCCTGCGGCTTGCTGTAGATCTCGGAAATTTCGCTGCGATCACACCGAGCCAAGAGGTTGTGGTGCACGTGAAGCTGAACTTCCCCACAAATCCGCAGCGGCAACCGCGTGAACATGTCCAGCGTGTCAACAATTCGGCCGTCCGTGCTGTTTTCGATCGGAACGAGACCGAAATCAACATGGCCTCGGTTCACTTCTTCGAACACGGTCGCAATTGTACTGACTGGCACCAGATCAGCCGCTTCACCGAAGCGAGCAATCGCAGCCTGATGCGTAAAGCTATACGCCGGGCCGAGATACGCCACGCGAATGCTCTTGATCCGCTGACGCCCAGCGCTCATCAGCGGTCGGAAGATCGTCTTGATTTCCGCCGAAGTCAGCGGCCCCTGGTTGACTCGATCAATCATGGACCAGACCTGCTGCTGATCCTGATCACTGAACATGATCTTGGACGGAGTCTGCACACCCTTCATCTTTTCCAGATAGAGCGAAGCCCGCTTGTTCAACAGCCCCACCAACTGCTCATCAAGCTGAGACAGCTGAACCTCAGGCGAAACCCCGGTTGATGACACCGCCTCAGCCGGAATAGGCTTTGGTCGGGCAGGAACAACTACTGCCGGGGATTTCTTCGCCACAGCAGTTTTGGCCACCGAAACAGCGGGCCGTGCCGGACGAGCTTTTGGCGCTGGCATTGCAGGGGCTTTCTTTGCCACCTTTTTCACGGGAGTTTTTGCAATCGGTTTCTTTGCCATCAGCCTGCCCAGCCCTCGCGCGAGTAAACATCCGGCGAGTTTCAGACTTGCTGACCGGCTCTTTAGCAGCACCCCGCACGATGGAACGAGCGAAACCGCAACGGCTCGATAACACTCCCGGACATCCCATCCGAACAAGTGACGGAGCTGAACCTCGCCTCTCAATAGACACTCTGGCCTTGTACAGGCCTCAAAATTGAGTGTCAAGCGGGGGGGTGTCTCTCTCTAAAATCCGATCCACTTCGCACCCTGCCCCCATCACAAAGTACTCTCAGTCTGCAACGTGCCAGACTGGCACGCAACGCCACCGCCCATGAGAAAGTGCCTTTTTGGCACCAGAGATGATCGCGGCCGCCAACAAATCCCCCTGCCACTATGACACTTTCGGCCCCTGACTGAGGAAAATCATTTTTCTGAAATGCATGCTGCAAAACAAGTTATACCAAAACAACTCCAACGGCATGGAACCTGCTAAGTGGGAGCCAGACCTGTCGAAGTGTTACATCGCTCAAAGAAGCAGGCCACCTTTCACTCAATTCTTCGCTTCCGCAGTACCCCGGTTTTGGTACGGCGAGCCTTCAAAACCAGTCAATTAACAAAATGCAGTGACCGCGACACCGGATCGAGGAACTGCGGACAGAAGTCTCAGAGGAGCGTCGTCATGGCAGTCTCGGGCGAAAAAATCATCGGTATTGACTTGGGAACAACGAACTCCGTGGTGTCGATCATGGAAGGCGGTGAACCTCGAGTCATCGCCAATCAGGAAGGCAGCCGGACAACTCCCAGCGTCATCGCGTTCACCGCAAAGGGCGAAACCCTGGTGGGTGAACCTGCGAAACGTCAGGCCGTCACAAACCCTCAGAATACGATCTATTCGATCAAGCGATTCATGGGCCGCCGTCACAAGGAAGTCGAGTCCGAAGAAAAGATGGTGCCCTACAAAGTCGTGGGCGCCGTGACGGACTACGTGAAGGTGAACGTCCACGGCAAGGATCATACGCCTCCGGAAATTTCCGCGTTGGTTCTGCGTAAGCTGAAGGAAGCGGCAGAAAACTATCTGGGTCACAAAGTCAACAAGGCTGTCATCACTGTCCCTGCGTACTTTAACGACGCACAGCGACAAGCCACCAAAGACGCTGGTCAGATTGCTGGCCTCGACGTCGCTCGAATCATCAACGAACCAACAGCCGCTGCTCTGGCCTATGGACTCGACAAGAAAAAAGAAGAGAAGATCTGCGTCTTCGACCTCGGCGGTGGAACGTTTGACGTTTCGATCCTTGAAGTCGGTGATGAACTGGTCGAAGTTCTCAGCACCAACGGTGACACTCACCTGGGTGGTGACAATTTCGACGAAGTGCTGATTGACTACATCGCAGCCGAATTCCAGAAGGAACAGGGCATCGATCTGCGTAAGGACCCAATGGCGCTGCAGCGTCTGCGTGAAGCTGCTGAAAAGGCCAAGAAGGAACTGTCTTCACAACAGACAACCGATATCAATCTGCCGTTCATCACGGCCGACGCCAGCGGTGCAAAACACCTTCAGCTCAGCATTTCGCGATCAAAGTTTGAAGAGCTGATTGATCCGCTGGTTGAGCGTTGCCGCCAGCCAGTTCTGAATGCTCTGAAAGACGCCAAGCTGAAGCCAAGCGACATCCATGAAGTCGTTCTGGTCGGGGGCTCAATTCGAGTTCCCAAGGTGCAGAAGCTCGTCCGGGATATGTTCGGCAAGGAACCTCATCAGGGCGTCAATCCCGACGAAGTGGTCTCCCTCGGTGCGGCGATTCAGGGCGGCATCATTTCCGGTGACGTGAAGGACGTTGTTCTTCTGGACGTGACTCCACTGTCGGTTGGTATCGAAACCGAAGGCGGAATCATGACGGTTCTCGTCGAACGCAACACGACGATTCCAACAACGAAGACCGAGACGTTCTCAACAGCCTCCGACAATCAGCCAGCGGTCACCGTGCGAGTCTTCCAGGGTGAACGCAAGATGGCATCCGACAATCGCTTGCTGGATGAATTCAACCTTGATGGCATCCCGGCCGCACCTCGTGGTGTTCCTCAGATCGAAGTGAAATTCGATATCGACGTGAACGGCATTCTCAGTGTTTCTGCCAAGGACAAGGCGACTGGCAAGAGCCAGACCGTTCAGATCAAGCAATCCAGTGGTCTGTCGCCTGAAGAAATTGAGCGCATGCGAAAGGACGCCGAAGCTCATGCTGACGAAGACAAGCAGAAACAGGAACTTGCCGCCGCGAAGAATCAGGCCTCCTCTTTGGTTCACCAGACCGAGAAGACTCTGAAGGAGCATGCCGACAAGCTGGACGCCTCTTCAAAGTCGGCCATCGAGTCTGCGATCGAAAAGGTCAAGAAGTCGGCCGAAGGTTCAGACGCCGCTGCGATCAAAGCCGCCACAGATGAGCTCATGCAGGCTTCACACGCCCTGGCTCAGCACATGTATGCTGACAAAGGCGGGGCTCCAGACGCAGCAGCCGGCGCCGCTCCGAAGAGCGGTGACGATGACGTGATCGACGCAGAATTTGAAAAGAAGTAGTCTCAGACATCTGCAAAGATGGACTGCTGATAAGCCCGGCTTGTTCCCCTCAAGCCGGGCTTTTTCGTGCGTTCGTTATCGTGTGGCACCAACTCGACAAGACCAGGATGTTGATTTGATGTTCTCTTCACAACCCGAAACGTCACGGCCTGTTGATTTAGTGGGTCCAATAGCCGATGGGCGCTAGCCCCGGTTGAAATTCCCTGAATTTCGGCTCTACGCGAAATGAAGGGCGCGACACAAGACGAAGCAAATGAAACAGCGAGTGACCTCCATGGGCGGACTTAATGCAGCGGCTGGCAAATAACCTACCAATCAGGCGAGCGCCCGGTGTGAACCGGCCGGTACCTTCGACTCCTGCCTCAGAGTCTGCGAAAGAGAGAACGGCGAGAAGACCCGAGTTTCAACCGCTGATGAACGCCAATGAACGCTGATAAATACAAAAAAGGTGGAGAAACAACGGCATCATCCGTATTGGACACGAACTCTCTCATTCCTCGACAAGTTATTCGAGGCCAGCAACCGCCGGACCTCAGAAACCATTAGCGTTCATGAGTGTTCATTAGCG
>JBPOIW010000133.1:0-19495 GCA_052034165.1 Planctomycetota bacterium
CGGCGTCCGGCAAGCTGTCGGACGATGGAATGCTGCACGTTGCAGCTCATCGCTTTTCCACAGAACGGATTGTGCTCATGAAAACTGTGTTCACGACTGGCGAAGCCGCCAAGATCTGCAAGGTCAGTCAGCAGACGATCATTCGCTGCTTCGACTCTGGTCAGCTGAAGGGATTTCGCGTCCCCGGATCTCGGTTTCGACGTATTCCCCGTGACGTTCTCTACAAATTCATGAAAGAGAACGGCATCCCGACCGACGCGCTGGAAAGCGGCAAGCGGAAGGCGTTAATCGTCGACGACGATGTCGAACTGGTAGAACTGATCACCGACGCACTGGTGGCCGATGGTCGATTTGAAGTACGAATTGCCAATAACGGTTTCGATGCGGGAATGATGGTTAAGGAATATCATCCGGACATCATTGTTCTGGACGTCATGCTTCCCGACATCAATGGTAAGGAAGTTTGTCAGAGAGTCCGCAGCGATTCAGCACTGGACGACGTAAGAATCATCTGTATCAGCGGCATGGTTGAACAGGATAAGATTCAGGAACTCAAAGCCTCCGGCGCCAATCACTTCATTCAGAAGCCATTTGAAGTGGATGCTTTGATTGACAACATCTGTCGATTGCTTGATATCGAGCAACTGCAGTCGTAGATCCGAAGGCCCGAGAGAGTAATTGCTGCAACAAGGCATCCCTGACACGTTCCGAGGGCATGCAGACCCGGCAATACTCATTGACGGCACATCCTCTGCACCTTGTGTGCGAGGGGACAAAAACTCAAACTTCGAAAGCCCGGCTTCCAGAAAAGCCGGGCTTTTCTTCTGTTACAGGATGATGCCTCAACATGTCGGCAGACGAACGCAATAGCCCATCGCCGTTCGTGCATCACCTGCTCGGCGTACTGGCTGCACCTGTCGACTGGAAAGCCGCATCCGATGTTGCCGTGGAAACATGGATTCGCATTGGCGGAGCGTCAGCAGCTCTGCTGATCAGTCCGTTGGGACCGGAACAACTTGAGTTAGTTTACGGACGACGTGATTCCAACTCGCCGGTCCATCTGAACCGATCTATAATTGACGCACCATTTTCAGTGCTGCTCAACCAGTCAGCTCTGATTGATTGCATCGCCGAATCGGGGTTGATTGGCGGTGTCAATGTAAGAGTTCTTCTCTGGACCGACCTGTGCACGGCCATGATTCTGCAGATGCCGGAGGAAATTTCTGCGGAACAGACTCCGGAGATTCAGGAATGCATCTCAGCAACCTGCCGTCAGATCCTGTCACGCGTCACGGATCGCCCTGTTCTCGTTCCAAATCATGCTCTTCTTGATTCCCTCGCTGAATACGCCGCAGGAGCCGGGCATGAAATCAACAACCCTCTTGGAAGCATTATCGGTCAAACTCAACTGTTGCTGAAGCAATCACAATCCGTAGAACATCGACAAGCCTGTGAAACAATCGGCGCTCAGGCATGGAGGATTCGCGATATGATTGGAAACTCAATGCTTTTCGCGCGGCCGCCGATCCCTCAGAAAAGAATCCTTAACCTCGTCACTCTGCTTCAACAGACATTGCAGCCCTTAACAGTCACGGCGGCCTCGGATCAGATTACGGTCAAGCTGGCCAGCACTTCTGACGAGATTCTGATGGAAGCTGACGACTCTCAAATTGCAACCCTTATGGGACATCTTGTCAGAAACAGCATCGACGCCCTCCGATCAATCCATTCCCCTGGCACAATCTCGGTGACGCTGCGTGATGACGTCGGAGGTTGCGTGGAACTATCGATCACTGACAATGGCCCGGGAATCAATTCAGCAGAGATTCGGCGCCATCTTTTTAGTCCATTTTATTCCGGGCGAGCAGCCGGACGAGGACTTGGCTTTGGCCTATGTCTGGCATGGCAAATCGTTCGTCTTCATGATGGAATCCTTCTTCACGATTCTCCAGATGGAGGCGGAACGGCGTTTCATATTGCATTCAGAACAACATTGTCTGCGGCGGGCTTACAATCTTCCTAACCCTGAGCGTCTGCCTGACACGCATATTTCACACTTGACCCGAGTCCTGCAGGATCGTGACCATCACAGACTCAATCTGCTACACTCCCGGCAGCAGAGAAACCGATCTCCCAGTCTAGAAAACTCTTTTCGTCGATCTTGATCTGAAAGCCCCTGATCATGGCCAAGGCCCGCCTTCAAGGCATTTTTACTCCCAACCTCATCCCTTACACCGTGGACGGAGGAATCAATGAGCAGGAACTGCGGCGCTATGCGGATTGGCTCATCGAGCGAGGTGTACACGGTCTTTACCCGAACGGCTCCACAGGCGAGTTTACTCGGTTTACGCCAGAAGAACGGCGGCGCATTGTCGCGATCCTGGCCGACCAGGTTCGTGGCCGAGTTCCCATCCTGGCCGGTGCGGCCGAAGCCAACGTAAAAGAGACGCTCGCGGCCTGCGAATACTACGCTTCACTGGGAATTCGAGCGGTCGCAATTGTCGCCCCATTTTATTACAAGTTGAGCCCCGCGTCAGTTTACGCGTACTTTGCAGAGATTGGCCGAAACACTCCGATTGATGTAACGCTGTACAACATCCCGATGTTTGCCAGCCCGATCGACGTGCCCACAATTCAGCGGCTTTCAGAAGAGTTTGAACGCATTGTGGCGATCAAGGACTCCTCTGGTGATATCCCTCACATGATTCGCATGATCCAGGCGGTGAAGCCAAACCGTCCCGATTTTTCGTTCCTGACCGGATGGGATGCAGCCCTGATGCCAATGCTGTTGGCTGGCTGTGATGGCGGCACTAACGCCAGTTCCGGAGTAGTGCCGGAACTGACTCGGAGACTCTACGACCTGACAACAACCTACCAGATCGACGCAGCTCGTAAGGTCCAGTACGACCTCGTGAAACTGTTTGACACGATGATCTACTCGGCAGAGTTTCCGGAAGGATTCCGAGCGGCTGTAGGGCTCCGAGGCTTCAAGATGGGCCACGGTCGGCAGCCACTGTCTGATAAACAGCGGACCGACCTGAGCACTCTCAGCAGAGAACTCCAGTGCATGCTTTCCAACCATGGGTTTACAGATCAGCCTGTTGGCGGATGCCCGATCGGGGATTCAACATCGCCGCCAAATCCGGCCGACGTATCTGCGATCGTGCAGCAGGTCGTTGCGGAACTTCAGCGACGTGGACTCATGTAAACAGGGGCTACTCCGGCATCAACTGGATGTGCCCGTTACAGTGCTTGCAGGCAACTTTATGCCCCATGTATTTTGGGGCAGCGCGAAGTTCCTCGCTGCAGTGAGGGCATGGCGTGTAGAACGCCTTTGTCTCAACGGCATCGCTGTAGGTGAAGAGATGATTGCAGTGCTTGCACTGCACCTTCATCCCTTTGTACTTCCTGTGAATGCGGAGCTCTTCCTGGCATCCGGGACAAAGCACGTAATGGCCTTTCGGCGACGCAGCCGCGATCACATCGATCTCCGGAAGAGGATTGAACGTAGGAATCTCAACGCTGTCCTCTGTCAGTTCGTCATTCAATAACGCCCGACAGTTTCGGCAGTGTACAACTCGCGGAGGCATATCGTCGCCACACTGAGGGCAGGGGCCTCCCGGCCAGGCACCAGTCATTGCATATTCTCCTGCAGTCCCTCGAATCGAGCTCCCGAGCGTCGATAATTCGACGCCTTACCCCGGTGACTCTAACCACAAATCATCCTGATCATCATCTAATTTTTCAGCAAAGCATTCGATCATGTTGTTCGCAGACCGCAGACAAGCCTGTTGCGAGGAAACATCTCCGCCGCGATGACGGTATCAGAACGCATGGCCATCAAGAGCCAGCATTGTTCCTGAATTTCTCTCAGAGGTTTGCTTTGACGGCCAATACTTTGTGAAACGTCCGAAAGTACAGGTGCCCGTTTGCAACAGCGGGGGTCGAGTGACAATCGTCACCGAGAGCAGTCCGGCCCAGTTCGCGAAATTCCCGCCCGGCGTTGAGAACCACGACAACTCCGTCTTCCGTGACACAGTACAGACGATCTTCAACACAAACTGGCGAGCCGCTGAACTGCCCATCGATGCGCTCCGACCAGACTTCGTTGCCAGTGGCAGCGTCGAGGCAAACCATAATTCCCTTATCGCCCCACAGAAACAGGAGCCCATCCTTCGCCACAAGGCATGGCACGTACGGCAGCATCGTCTTACGTTCATACACAATCCGAGTTGCATTGTCGGCATCCGGGTCGATCTTCGCAGCCGCAAAATACTTGCCATTGCCACCCTCACCGCAGGTCGCAAACACTAACCCATCAGCAACTATAGGAGATGCGACGGTTCTCATCGGAAGTTTTGGCGTCTGCCAGTTCAGTTTTCCAGTTCGCAGATCGGTGCTTGTAATGCCGTTCGATTCGCTGATGCACAAAATCTGCAAGTTGCCAGATTTTCCCGGTGCAATAACGGGAGTTGAATACGACGTCTTGCCGGCATTTCTTTCAGCAGTCCAAACGGTCTCCCCGGTCTCAGGATTGAGCGCGAGCAGAGAACTGGGGCCGACCTGGTCATTCGACACAATCAAGAGACCATCCTGAACAATCGGGGAGACTCCAAGATTGTGTTCGCTCTCGTAGCTGCCGAGATCTCTGGTCCAAACCTGCTGCCCCTCGAAGTCCCAGGCCGTGATCGTCAGCTTTGCACTGTCAGCGAACATAACATAGACACGCTGCCCATCTGTCGTCGGCGTACTTGAGGCCCAGCTGTTTTTGAGATGCTTTTTGCTTTCCCCAAGAGTTACAGAAACTTGCCATCGCTGCTGTCCCGAATCGGCATCCAGGCAGTGCAGGTATCGAACGCCACCGCCTTCGGTGGCAGAAGTGACGAACAAGGTCTTTTCCCAGATCACCGGCGCTGAATGCCCAACGCCCGGCAAATCGATCTTCCACGCATAGTCCTCGGCTTTCCACGTGACAGGGATGCCTTTTTGCGTACTGATTCCGGTACCGTTCTCACCGCGAAATCGTGTCCAGTTCTCAGCCGTCACCGCGTCTGAGAACAAGGTCAACAGGGTCAGAACCAACGCTGGTACGAATGATCGCATTGCATATCTCTGTTTCGAATGGGTGATTTCGTGCGCGGCCCCGATTGAGTGTGAGGATCTGGTATTCTCTGCCGCAAAGACTCAACCTCTATCTATGCCGCCCTAAGAATAGCACAAACACGAGAGACTCGCACAGTAGAGCAGTGCCGCTCGGGTTTCAACGCTGGACGATGAGATGATCAATACCCAAGAAGTTCAAGGTAGGATCTTCGCTCAGACTGAGTGAGCCCAAATACTGTCGCAAGCTGCAACACAAGCGCCGTCGCCGCAGCGCGTTGGGCCGACTCGCAGGTGATTTCAATCTCAGCATATGGAGGAAGTCCTTCGACTGCATCCATCGAAACGGTGACGGGAAAGCCCCCCGCAGCACCTTCAAAAGATCGGCGAACCTTCTTTACACAACCTGCAGGCGTAAATCCCAACGCCAACAACAGAGATCGGAGCACTGAGTCGGACCGACCTGACTCAGTGGAAGGTATTTCCAACTCCAACTCTTCGCGAGTCTTCGTGACTGTGTCGAGCCGCGGACCTTTGTAAGTCAGCTTTGTGTGACCATTACACGACCGAATTCGAAAGGCTTCGTCCGTTTGACCAAAGTCGCGACAGGGATGATTAAAGTACTCGTCGCATTGAAGATACTCGAGGGCCGGATTTCCACCTGCCCACAACAGTGCAGCCTGTTCGAATTCACCAACATTGGTGACCAGATACTTGGCTTCCACTTCAATCATGCCGCATGTGCTCCGAAAACTGCTATTTGCTCCCGGCAGATGCCACTTTGTCTCCGATTGATCTCAGATGATTCCAGGTAAACAAACCTGAATCATGAGTATCCGACCAGCGAACCCGCAAGGCGTAGTTGCCGCAGAGAGAGATATCCTCCAGACCGAGGTCTGGAGGAACGGTTTCCGGATCCAGAAGTTGCTTCCCGGACAACTCGTCAACGCAAACAGCGCAGCGACAGTTTTGTCTGATCGTGCGAAATGGCAAACGGGCGACGTCTGTATCAGACCACACCAACTCCAGAACTCGTTGTTCCTTGTGAACTTTTATGTTTTTCGGAGACTGCATAAGCGGCTACTCAGTTTCATCAGATTCAGAATCATCAAAGTCGTCGCCGGATTCACTGCCAGTCACAAATGACTCGATCAGCATCTCTACAAACTCTTCCAGCGAATCAGTTACTACCTCAAACTCGACGGCGTGATGCCGAAACTGCAGGACGCCGGCATGCTCTCCATCAAGATCTACGCAGTAATAGTCTCCATCACCGGTTTCGCCAATGACTAACAACTGATCAGGCCATCGGAATTCCTGACCTTCAGGATCGAGAATTGCGATCGCTCGGACTTCTCGATTGATTTCCAGCACATCAGTCGGCGATGAGAATAGTTCGACCTCTGAGACAACACCCTCAGAATCGTCCCCGGAATCGGCCCGAAAGGCCACACGCAAAGCCGGTGGATATGAGTCCAGCAATTGAATGTAATTTAAGGGAACCGAAGCTTCACAAAGTGCTTCCAGACCCTGAATAATCTCAGGTTTCATCAATCACCCGCTCAGGCCTCTGTCAAACGGAGCCATACATCCTGAATCAGCTTGCTCGTTGACTCCGGACACGCACCACCTGATCAGTCCAAACCGGGGTGTTTCACCTTCTCCCAGTACTTCTCGAAATTGAAGTCGGGGCTGTTGTCGGCGTCGTGACATTTCCCACACGTTTCATTCTTCGCGTGGTCAAGCGTTACGCGAACTTCCTTAGCAGCGGCTTCTGTGTTGCCAGCCTCAATCAGTTCCACATGGCGACTTCCGGGGCCATGGCAGTTTTCACACTGACTTCCCCCCATCAGTGCCTGCAAGAGCTTCTCGGAGTCATCTGCAGCAAACTCCTCGTTCAAAAACCCACTCTGAAATCTGACGTACTCTTCCGGATCCCAGCCTGTCACGTGGCACGACAAACATTCAGGATCAAAGTGACGAGCAATCCCATGCAGACGCTCATATCCATGACGCTGATTCACGGGGTCGAGACTTTCCAATGCATGGGCATGCGGTGTCTCTTTCCAGATGTCGAACGCCTTTGTATGACACTCACCACATTTTGAAGCGCCCACAAAAGTTGCTCCGGACGGATGAGCGACAGGATTTTCAGCGGTAACAATGGAGCTGTCTTTCAATCGCCCCTGATACACCTTCATCAGCTCTGCCATCTTTTCTGACTCGGGAAAATGAGCAGCGGACACAGTGACGAGTTCATATCGAATCGAGTCCTTTTCGCCCTTTGGGTACAAACCGACAACTCCAGCTGTTTTGCCTTTCTCACCAACACGCAGGAGACGAACCGAACCAATCATCTCTGGCTCTCGATCACCATCTTTTCCGTCCGCAGCCACAATGATGTCGAACTGTGGAAATGCGGCGGCCTGTTCAAGAATCTCTTCATCCGTTGACTGCGAAAGCAGGATTCTGAAGTCCACTTTCTCTTCTTCAAATTTGTTCAGAACTTCTGTCAGTGCATCCGTGGGATCGCCCCATTGCAAATCGGCAACGGCAGCTTCTTCCGGGGTGCGATCAGGAATAACTTCGCGGCGAATTTTTTCGCTCATGACGCTGGTGATGCCGACTTTACATCCTTCCGCTTCCACAATCGTGAATGAAAGCGGAGTGCCAATCTCTTTGGTCCCAAGAAAGGTCAGGTTGGCTCCCAGAAAACACAGTCGTGGATCACCAGTATCCAGATGCTGTGCCAAAAGATAACCCGGATCGAGTCTCAACTCCGCTACCCCCATCCCCAGCGCCACATACTTCATCTCGCGGAGCGCTTCGAGCATCGTCTCAAACTTGATCTGAGCCTGCGGTCCGGAACGTCTTGAGAGACCACCAACGTCAAGGCCTCTGACGGTCCACCCCAGCGATTCCATCTTCGAAAACAGACCTGCTCGACGCGCCATTCCACCCAGCTGATTTGCCGTGCAACCGCATGGCTCAAAATAGCCGAACTGCTCACCCGTCACGACAAATGCCAGCAGCGGCTTCGGCCATTCAGGAAACAGTAGTGGGGAAACAGGCCGAGATGGTCCAGCGACATCACTCGTAACGCTTGCTGTCTCACTTTTCTGAGTATCGACTGGAGACGTTGGATTCTCAGGATCGCCATGGTTCTGACGCGACGCTGCGATCGGTGGAGGTACCGTCGCAGGAGTCCCTGGATCAGTTACCGGAGGTTTCTCCGGAAGGGGCATCCATATCAACGACGCGGCAAGAAAGATAAGGCCCAGGAAACTGAGAACAATAAACGTCGAGTTGCGCATTTCGTAACAGCCCTGGTACCGATTACGGTAATAACGTGCTGCCAGCCCCGTCCGACCGACATACAGCCTCATTCAGGCTGTCAAACGGAGCAAACAATAGTCTTTTGCGACTCTCCAGAGAACCCCAAAAGAACTCTGCCCCCACCTTTAGTTTGAGTAAATAATCAGACCGAAACTCAGCGTTTCGCCAGAAGGATGATTTGTAGATATGGCGACCTGACCCGGTTTTGACTCCGTGCGTTGAACGTGTGGCCTTCCCGGAGGAACGACAATTTTCAACAAGTAGCGATGGACAGTACCGGATGGCTGGCCAATCGGTGAAATGGAAGCCGTTACAAAGGTGGGATCTGCCTTGACATCGGTAATCCTGAGCGGTTCAGTCATGTCTTTTTCATCAACGACCATCAGCAGAGTTGCTTCACGACCTTCAGAGGCGGGGAACGAACCAAGCCGCAACTGCATTTTATCAGAGTCGTACAACGTACCGGCCATTGGCTGTAGCCGGATAACACCCTGCTTGCGAGCCGTCACCAGAACTTTTATCGGGTCTGGTTCCTGAACCAATTTGATTTCCACTTCCTCAGTGAACAAACCTGCAGGAATGCTGGGCGAAACTTCCACATTCACAGAGACACCACCAATGTAGTCCCCGGCTGCAAGGTCTTCCGGTGTAAAAGGCCCCGGAGTTAATGTCACAAATCCCGACGGACTCTTCAGAGACTCGATTTCCAGTGTTGAAAGCAGCTTCGAACCAATTGTCGCCCTAAGCTTCGCCGTCTGTGCTTCGTAAATATCCCCGACAGCCCAAATGTCAGGCTGAACGTCGTAGGGCATTTCCACGGCCCCCTCCACCGCCAATTTGAGTGTCGTATTCTTCGGATCGTTCGTGAACAGGTCACCTCCGTGACGAAAACCTCGATCGGCAACCTTCCCGCCATTCCAGTTCATCGTCAGCGTTATTGATTCACCGGGCTTCACGACAGCGTCTTTCTTAGCAGTCTCTTCGACGGCACCGAAACCGAAACGAGTACACTTACAAGTCGTTGTCCCCGTCTTCAGGATCAGGTCAGCTTCACCTTCATTTTTAATTACAAAGTCGTGCGACTTGTGTTCACCGACTCGCATGGTTCCAAACTTGAAAACTGGCCCAATCACGAAGACTTTCGGCCACGGCCCAGTTGCCGAAGGAACGGGATTGCTCTCTTCTTCGTGTTTGTGTTGATCGCCAGGTGCAGCAAGTGCAGCCGAGTTTTTTGCGGCCTTAATCTTCTCGGCCACAGACGCTTCGCTCGGTCCTTCCCCGCACCCCGTAACACCAGCCATGAAGAGGCCCAATGCCGTGACACAAATTCTTGATACAGGATCTGATTTCAACATAGCGCTCTCCGCCCGTTGCATTACTTCTGATTATTTTGAAGACTCAGGCGGCGTTTTCATCGCCTCCTGAATTAAAGCACGATCAGCATCACTTAAATACCTGTCCCGGTGACCCCACTGATGATTTACGTCATCAAGTTGCCTCACTCGACCTGTCGCCATCGCAAGCAATTCTTCGAACTCGATGTTCGAATCACATCGCTTGATACCCTGGTAACAGAATCTGACAAGTTGCATCCACGCTTCAACGGAAGATGGGTACATAGTGACCACTTGTTGCTGTAACTCAATTGCCTCACTCAACAACCTGTCTTCGCCCCTTATGCGCGATCCGATCGCGAGACATTCTGCCTTCAGACCAACAGAAAAACTATTGCGCGTATCGACAGAGATCCAGAGGTTACAGGCTTCCAGTGCCCGATCGAGCGATTTTTCTACTTTTGCCTTTTGTTCAGCCACCAAATCAGCATCGTGACCGGGATTTTTGACGGCGGATGTAATGCTTTCAAGTCGTTTCGATTCTTCCCTTAAGACATACGCGGACAACTCTGCAATTCGTTGACGTGGCCCTGCGGCAAGCCAATCCGTCTCCGCAGCCTGACGATACGTCACCAAAGCTTCGCGCGTGTTTCCCTGACGGTGAAGAAGATCATCGCCAAGCAGCATATGTCGCTCTACTCCTGAGACATCCATAAGCCCAAACCGCAGCACAATGACTGCGAGTAATGCAGACAACGAAACGCCCGGGATCATCCAGTTCCGCCTGAAAAAACTTGATTCATGAGACCGCACGAGGATTCCTTCCTCACACTGCCCAAGCGCAGAGGAAATCAACAGCAGCAACATGACGATTGGCATTTCAAATCCGCCAGAAGCCAGCAAATGCACCATCATGGTTACACAAGCAGCGAGACACACGTTCCTGTCGAGTCCTTGAATCTTTTCTTTGCTGCCGATCACGCAAAAGATCAATCCCGAAAGCGGCAGCAGTCGCTCCGTAAGGTCAAGATGAATGGACTCACCGTTGATCCACTGCCAAAACAGATGAACAATCGCCCCCAGCGCGATCGACTTGAGAACCGTGTATTGAAGGCGTTTCGGGATCACAATTTCTTCTGCTTGCGAATGCAGAATCTCATCTGAAGAAAATGATCTGCGAAAACTGCCCCAAATGAATAACAGCAAACCAGTGAAGCCAATGGCCCCTCCGGCCGACCATGACTCAAGAAGAAAGTTGTGAGGATCACGAATCTCTTCACTCGATTCATCGGCCTTGTGTATCAAATAAACCTGACGAAAATTGCCCGGTCCCGCCCCCATCAGCGGAGACTCTTTTAACGTCTCAATGGCTCCGGTCCAGTAAAACAACCTGAACTGCAATGAGCGAGACGATTCCAGCAGGACTTCTTTGTCCAGCGCCCCGGAGAATGCAGCAATCCCAATGATAGCACCCGCAAAGACGGACCCGAAAAACGACCACTGCAGAATCCTTCTCGCAGCGGTAGTTCGCCAATTGCAGATTGCGACAAGAGTCAAACCGACGATCGCACCGGCCCAGGCGGAACGGCTCTTGGTCAGCACCAGACAGTACAGGATCAACCCCGCCTGAAGCAGAGAAATCATCAAGGCATTGAATTTTCGCGTCCCGCGGGAGGACCAGGTTTGAATTGCCTGACCAACCAGTAAAACAAACGACGCTGCAAGCAGACCGGCCAAAGTATTCGCCAGCGAAAATGTTGCAAATGGCTCCGTACTAGACAGCAGGCGATTCTCCCACAGGACCCGGTCGGTGCCCTGGAGCGGAATCCCCTTTGACTGAAAACGCGACACGATTTCAGACACTCGAAACAGTCCGACACCGCCAGGCTCCGCCAAAGCCTTATCCAATTCGGAACGTTCTCCTCGATACCACGCGGCCTGCTCCGGATAGAAAACGTGATGTTGCCAAATACCCATCACAGCAAGGCCAACGACGATAGTCGTCACAACCTGATACACCTGAATCGCCTGAAGTCGTTCAAGGCTCAGGTGTCGAAAGATTCTCCAGGCGACAAATAATCCAGTCCACTCAAACGTCAGATTCAACGCCGACCGACGGTCTCCTTCAACATGAAAAACATAGGCGGTTGAAAGAACATGTCCGAGGACAATAAGCAGTACTCCAAAATCGACAGGGCCGAATCTGGCTCGCCGCAGACTAACCCCTTGATCGCCTCGCGCAGAAGTCCAGTATCGAAGCCCGAGCATCCCCCCCAGCGTTAGCCACAGGATCACCAAATGCAGCCCGCCCCCATTCACGGCGTCTTCCGTCGGCCACAGAAATGCAGCCGTCAGCAAAGCCAGCGCAAAGATTGTCAGGGGTGATCGCATGACCGATTCTTGAAGGATGTCGATTGAGAAGGATGAAAATAATAACAGCAAGGTGATACAAGCAACGTGCGCGTCGAAACAGCCAGTGATCTTCCTTCAAAGATATTCGAACAACCGCCGCGATTCGAAATGGACATCCCCGAAAGGCAAAACGCCTCGCCCGCAGACGATATGACTTCCAGGAAGAGTCATTCCGGCAAATGTGCTGAGACCGACGAATTCTGAGTTCTGACTTCCGCCAACGTTATCTGAATCTCATTTACGGACCGCCGACCTACCGTCTCCAGAATCGCGATCACTGCCAGCACACACGAGATCAAAGAACACACCAGAGCCGCACCCGCCCAGTCCCCAACTTTATACAGCAACAATCCCGCAAGTCCCGTCATTGCGGTCGTCAGATGAATCGTGAGCACCGCGTAGACTGGTCGAAATCCCAGTTCGACCAGGCGATGCGAGAAGTGACTTTTGTCTCCATGAAACGGACTCCGTCTTTGACTGAGCCGTATGAAGACCACACTACAAAAATCGTACAGCGGAACAGCCATCACGCAGACCGGTGCCAACATGACATGCCGACTGCCTGTGCTTTCGTAAAATGTCCCCGTCACTGTCAGGGTTGCTAACAGGAAGCCAATTAGATTGCTGCCGCAGTCTCCCATAAAGATGCTGGCCGGGGGGCGATTCCAGACTAGGAATCCAGATAAGGCGCCCGCCAACAATATCAGCGGAAAGGCAACCGACACTGTTGGTGACCGAACCATTGCGAGCAGAATCGCGGCAAACATCAATGCAGCGATCAACCCAATGCCAGCCGACAACGCATCCATGTTGTCCAGAAAGTTCATGGCATTGGTCAACACAATGATCCACAAAACCGTCGCGGCAAAACCAAACCAGGGCTGGCTGACAAACACTGTCGCTCGGACCCCGGCCAATACGACTCCCACGGCAACCGACATCTGAAGGCCAAGCCGAAACTTCCACGAAAGATTCCAGCGGTCATCGGCAAGTCCGGCCATGAAGAGCACGATCGCACCCGCAGCAATCGCCACAAGTTGTACGGTTCGATGCGAAGCTCCTCCGAGTTCCTGAAGGATCTCATCAATGACAGCAAATCGCCCTGCTGAGGCAAGGACACAGACCGCAACGATCACCAATGCTGGAATCAAAACGCCCAGAAATATCGCGATGCCACCGCCGCGAGGAGTGGGCTGAACATGGACCTTTCGCTCTCCCGGAAGGTCAATCAGTCCCAAAACCGGGGCTAAGGCTCGTACAACAGGGGTCAGAATTACAGTGAGAATCGCGGATGCCAGAAATCCAGCAACCATAAACTCCAGCATCGGTGAGCCTTCTTATCTTTGGACGGAATCAATTGAGACCGGGCGTTCGCGCAATACCGTCTTCTGAGAATTACCTCAATCATGGCCGCGAACCGAATAACTCGGGGCTGAACGCAAAGCGGTTGCGTGTTGTACGTTGATTTCGCGAGTTGCCACAGGAGAAATCTGCGAAACAACGGCCTCCTGAAACAATCAAGGGGGCTTAGAGCTAAATCTGGCCGGGACGCTCCACTGCTTCAGTGCTATCCCGACTCGCGGGCGCACCCTGACCTGAATTTTGAAGATTTGACAATCCCTCTCATCAGTTCCCGAAGGTCAACCAAATCTCGTGGCCGTTTCGATGCAGGTTCTACAATTCACAAGGGCTCTTTTCAGATTCTGCGTGAGGATTTTACAGGCGAGCCCGTCCGTTGTTGTAGATTTGGCAGCTGATGGCCAGTCACTTGGCCCGAATGAAATTTCCCTAAAGCCTTACTTCAAAATGACTTAAAACAAATAAGGGAAGTCTGGCCGGTTTTGGCGCGACAGTTGCGAATGAATTTGAATCAGTTCGACAACAAACAGGCCATGCCTGTATCAAAGCATAATGGAGTGAGTGCGATGCGAATTCAAATGACCCCAAAAACTGTTCGACGAATTCTTTCCGCTGACGGCTATCTCGATCTCGGCATGCCCGAGCGAGCCATTGAAGAATTGGACCGCATTGAAGATGCCGGCCCCCTGGAAGGTCCTGTTCAACTTTTGCACGGTATCGCCCTGAAGCAGACGCAGAATCATCGAGATGCGATCACACATCTCGAAAAAGCCGCTCGAATCATGCCTTCTCCAATTCGGCGATTTGCATGGCGAGAACTGGTTGATGCCTATCGAGCCGTCGGCAGCGACGCTCTGGCAGACATGGCGCAGAAACTCGGCGGGGACGGCGAATTTCAACTGAAAATCAGCCTCCCGTTCGCGGATCTGACGTTGAACATTCCCACATCTTCAAAGGCAGCAATGCCGGGACTGTGACCGTTCCTGGTAGCGCAGTGGAACATGAACAATTAAACACTCCCCAGAGTATCTGAGGGATGTGTTCGCTGCCTGCGGCAATGTTCGGCACGATTCTCCATTCGGTCGTTCGCAGTTGCCCTGGATTGCCGTATCTGGTGATTCCACTCAGTCGTCTTACCCTCACAGGCCGCTCATCTGATCGAAAGGTCTATCCCTAAACCGGCCCTTTTCCGTATTCTTCATTCGTAGCAGTCTCGCCAAAACATCAGTTCCTGCATCCTGAGGCAGGTTTGGCGTGTGCTGCTGTGCCCATAGAATGGAGTCTTGCGGGCCATGCAACGTCGACGAATGTTTCTTGCCGCGCTGTTGAACGGCTCGGTCGTAAGCTTCATTAGCGGTTGTCGCAACAAACAGTACGCGCATGTCCTTAAGAAAGATGACAAGGACATGGTCGGCAGCCACGTCGCGGGTGCTGAAACCTGGAAACCCCTGATCGATGAATCCGTCGGTCGCTTGCTGGCCAAATCCTGCTCTACCGTTCACCAGGCATCACACTCCACCGTCGAGGGTGAAGGGATACCAATTCGAACTGTTTGCTTTGTCGGTGTGGAAAACCGCAGTGCCGAAGAGATCGGCGACTTCAAAGAGCAGATCTACGAGCATATCGATTCACTGATCTCGCAGGATCCTCAGTTCAAGATGATCAGTCGACGTTACGTTGAAGCCGCCATGGGCGAATGTCGATGTCGTCCCGAATCGCTCCTGCTGCCAGCCCGCCAGCGCGAACTCCAGATGGCTCTGGAGCGTGTCGATCAGCCGTTCGATTATCTCCTGTTTGCCAGTATCACTTCAGGCACTACCAACAGTAACGGTGACTACCAGCGTGACTATCTGCTGACCCTCGAACTGTTGGACATTCACACCGGTGAATCTCAAAAAGACAGTGCCATGCTTCGCAAGGGCTACCACAAAGGCTTCTTCGGAAAACGCAAGCACTACGGCGAAGACGACTAACGAATTCGCGACCTGCCTGGATATCGAGTCTGTGCTTATCATCCAGCAACACAGATGAGTCTCGGCAGGTTCCCCTCAGAGTTCTCAGTTATGGACGATCCAAACTGCACCGTGACGCAGTTGATGCGCCGCCTTAGACCATGGTCTCTTGCGGCGTTGGGGATCGTCTCTTGCCTGAACTCCGGGTGTCAGACCTGGCAAAAATCTCACGAATCAGCAATCTCCAACTTCGGAGCAGGTGATCTCGAGCTTTCAAGAACTGCTCTCGCCGATTCACAAAAGTCACTGCGAGCCGAAAAGAAGCTGCTCGAGCTGGATCAGGCGATACTTGAGCTGGCAAGTGGTGACGTTCGACAAGCGGAAGGTCGATTTCGCAACCTCCGCCACGAACTGGAGTTCCTGGAACAAAAAGACGTGACGGAACAAGCTTCGTCCATGTTGATGGACAGCCGGGCCGTTGCATACTCCGGCCGCGACTTTGAACGCCGCATGATCCTGAACATGGCGCTATTGACCAGCGTCTTTGGAGATGGACAGGACTCATTTGCCTATTCGCTGCAGGTCACGGAGGCTGCCGCCAAACGACGAGAAGCGATCGCGGCGAAACTGAACAAAGACACCAGCTCCAACCGCCTTGTGGACGGTCACGATACGGCTCCTTTGGAATCCCACGTTACGCCAGCAGGTTTTGTCGCGAATATATCGCCCGGCTCATTAGCGGTCCCGACATCGTCGATTGATCAACCATTGGCACTGAGCTCTTATCTTGCTGCTGCAGTTCAGTCTGAATCCCCCACGCGACACCAGGAAACCGAATCCGCAATCACCGATATCGGCTACTGGAATCCCACATTCCTGCGTCATGACAAAACATCTTCGGGCGGTGAGTTTGGGACGCGATGCAAACCAGGCAATGGCACCTTGCACGTAATTGCCTTCGTCGGAAAAGCTCCGCGGTGGGTTTCCGAATCGGCCGAACCCACGTCAGCAGCACTGCTGATCGCCGATCGGATAATCAGTGCCACGGGCAAACATACGCTGCCTCCGACAATTGCCTCTGTAAAAATCGCAAAGCCTGAACCTGTTGGATATCGTCTTCCTGCGGGCAGTCTGCGGTGTGTTGTTGGTCCATCAAACTCAGCTCCACAACAGGTCGCGGCTTCGCCGCTGACCTTTTCCACAGTCGTTGACATGCATGAAGTCGCTCAGGCCTCGTACAACGAACACCGGGATCAGGAAATTGCAGCCGCCATTACTCGCCGAGTCATGAAAAAGGGGGCGGTTTACGTACTCAAAGAGACCCAGAACATCCATCGCAACTCTCTGGTCGACCTCGGCATCAATGTGGCCGGAATCGCGTGGGAAGCGATGGAAAAGGCCGACACTCGTTCATGGAGAATGCTGCCCGGACGAATCGACATTGCCCGCACCGAATTACCCGCGGGGCAGTGGACAACCAAACTTCAGATTACGGGCTACGGGACAACCGGTGGTCACTCTTCCGTTCCAGTTCACATCGCTGACGGACGCAATACCTATATCCTGTGCATCATTCCGGAAAGAGAATTTACGGGCAACATTCTGGTCGGCGGTGCTGACAATCATGTCGTTCCTGCTGGTGACGTCGCCCCAGAGACCAAATAATCGCTCACCGAAGCGAACCGAATCACCAGTTGCCCGGGACGCTCATGGCAGGAGAGCGCTGGCCAGACACACTCTGCATCTTCATCCATGGCTTCATCTCGCTCCACTCATCGACGATTCTCGGCCTGACGACGAATCTCAGATTGTGCTTTCGTGAGCCTTTCAGGCCAGGCAAACGCGGGAGCCGTTGAGGGGTCATACCCTTTCAGGTGTCCGTGCAACCGAGTGGCTGGCTTTGTATATCGCAGCTCGGTGTCTCCGAAAACTTCACGGCACAAGGTGGCCAGCTCGGGGTCATACTCCAGCAGTTCGTCTCGAGTATTCACATGATTGTGGTCATGATCGTCTTCTCGATTGTTATCAAACCACGACTGCACGCCCTCGGCAAAGTACTCGTGATGATTCACCGAAGCGTATTTGCCTTTCCAAAGTCCGGCCGACATGGCTTTCTGAAAAGCGGCCTTCAGGCGAACATCAAAGGTGGGATCAACATTCAGCATTCCACGTAGATGAATGTTGTGAGCAAACTCGTGGATCAGAATACATTCAGCCTCATAGGGATCGCACTTGTAGCCAAGCAAATTCTCTTCGCCACAGGAACAAAACGGATCCGTTTCTGAGCCTCCCATTCCTCTGGCACGAGCATCCCAGAAGTCGACTGCTGAAATCCCTTCGGCCTCGCGACCATCACTGGCCGGATCACCCAGCCATTTCCACTCCGGCAGGTCGGTGGTGAATTCATTCCACGCGATGACGCTCATTCGCGAGCCACTTTTAATCATGGCTTCTCTGACGTCAGGACGTTTCGCCAACATCAGATCAATCAGATAAGCCGCTTCGAGAAGAGCCCGATCATCGACCGACTTCGAAGCAACGATCGGATAACCGCTCACACTGAGGAACTTTGAGTAGTATTCAGGGACCTTGAGTTCCGGCGGTGGCGAAGAAACCACGTACTTCGTGTCGTCCGCTGAGAAGATCGGAAACGCGAGCAGGACAAACCACAACATCGCAAGGACTGAGCGGGACACTTCTGGAGGTGCGCCAAACTGCAAGCCGAACATAGCTGCCTTCCCAACCGACTATTGCCCCATGTCGGATGAGTTTGATGCTTCATCCAATCTCCATTTTTCGTCCGGGAAGGGCATTCTTGCCCATCGCAGGTTCGTCGGACAAGAATGTCCAACCTACGTTTCAGCCCTGACAGAGCACCCGTGTTGCTATAAGGCTAGTTGGCAATAGAGCCACTAACGTTGAACTTCAGGACGTCTTCACGCCCCTGAATCTTGACGATCATCTCTTCGCTGAACTTGCCGACCTTTTCAGGAGCCGTGAACTTCATCTCCACGATCTGCAGCTTGTTCTCTTTTTCACTCATCTTGACTTCAAAACAATCCTGCATCTGCTGGCAGTCGACGTCCTGAATCAGGAATGGCTTATTTCCCTGCAGAATGACTTTCACGATCGTCGTTTCACCGGGCTTTAGCGGCACCAACTGGCCCTTGCTGTTGCGTACGGCAATGTCTGGAGTTGTGATGCGAATATCGGGAACCACCGTGGCCAGAGTGATCAGTGGTACGTTCGGATGGGCCGCATCATCGGTTACCAGAGTAATGATATCGCGAAAGCGACCCGGCTTTGTTTTTGGATCCAGGGTCACCTCGATGTCGTAAACAACATTTCCACCGACACGAGACACTTCCCTCCACTCGCCCGTCAAGTCTTTTCCAGGATACTTAACATCTCGAATCTGCCAATCGGGTCGTCCAGCATAAGCAATGCGGACCGTTTTCTTGCCACCACTCAGAAAATCCAGTGTCCCAAAATCCACGCTGCTTGGTTCAAAGACAATGTCCGTTCGGATGTACGCAGAAATCGGAATTCGCACTTCCGCAAATTGTGGCGCATCGAAGTAGATCGAAAGCGACGTATCACGCTGCCCTTTGAAGGAACGAGTATTCATTCGGACTTCAATAAAGGTCTTCTCTCCGGGCTGAAGAAGCGTTTTCGCGGGGGCACTTGCTTCAGCACAACGACAGGCCGTCGACCAACTGGAAATGTGCAACGTGGCCTGAGTCGTGTTCTCGATGGTGACGACCTGCACGGCTTCTGAGCCGGTTGCGATGACGCCAAACTCCAGCTTCCTTTTGTCAACGAGCGGATCAGCCCAGCTACCCTGTGCGAACAGAGAGGGACTAACCAAAATCAAGCCCATGACGACAACAGTTGACCGACAAATGTTCCCCAACATTTTTCTGCACCTGCCCAAGAAAGCTTCCAGACCGAAGTGCCTGGGATGTCCATCCCCCCATCCTTCGCTTCATCCACGGAAATCCC
>JBPOIW010000074.1:0-6224 GCA_052034165.1 Planctomycetota bacterium
CGCTTCGCGGAGGAATCGTTTCCGCGCCTGAGGCTGTCGAGCCAGTTCAGGCGCCAGCATCTTGATGGCGACGACTCGATTGAGTTTCTCGTCCATGGCTCGTAGGACGATTCCCATCCCGCCGCGACCGATTACCTCCAGGACTTTGTACCCACCTAACCGGAGTGGCGATTCGGCGTTGGGATCGTCTTCGAGCGAATGGAGCAACGGTCTTGCTGCGTCGCGGTGATCGAGTGGCTTTGCGGCGCGTTCCGTCGCCGGGATGTCGAGCAGGCTGTCAGGGTCCGAGGACGCCCTCAGAAGCGTCTCAACGCGATTCCGCAACTCAGGTTGTCCGTCGCATGCGCGCGACAGAAAAGCTGCCCGCTCGGCCGGGTCGGCCAGTTCCGCGGCACGCAGAAACACGGATTTGGCGTCACTCGGATCGTAAGACATCGGTTTCTCCAGAAGTTTCTACCAACTCATGCGACGGAACTTTCGAATCGTCTCACGAATTCTTCAAAATTTCTGTTCAGCAATTAATTTCAAGGCTTCTGCCGATCAACGGCCTTCCATTTCGACCATCAGCCAGGATCGGGCATATGTCCAGTGCCGATACGCTGTCGCCCTCGACATGCCGAGAAACCTGCCCACATCGTCTAAAGATTGTCCTGCAAAGAAATGGAGCTTAACAACCTCCGCCGCCGTGGCGTCTTCTGCACTAAGTTTTGTCAGGGCCGCGTCAAGTTCGATGAGACGCTCCGGCTGTCCGCTGTTTTCGAAGATGACGTCGGTCAGTTCAATTCGTTCGAATTCACCGCCGTGCTTGATTCGCAGCCTCTTTCTCGCATTTTCGATGAGTATCCTCCTCATCGCTTCCGCTGCTGCGGCAAAGAAGTGTCCACGATTCTCCCATCGAGGTTCAGTACCGGCATCCACAAGTCGCACATACGCCTCATGAACCAGCGCGGTCGCCTGAATGGTAATTCCTGCGGGCTCATGGGCCAGTTTCTGGGACGCAAGCCTTCGCAGGTGATCGTAGATTACTGGCAACAGTTCATTTGTAGCGTGGCGGTCCCCGGATTGGATCGCCTGCAAGATCTGAGTCACGTCGGACATAACCAGCCAGCTCCAAAATTGCACCGAGAAGTCTCGTCCGATGTCATGAAACTCTACCCGCCCTGTCTAGCAGCTGTGGGCACCATAATACAAACGAAAACAGGATTGGCCAGTTTCAAAAGCATTCTGCCGAAGGCAGCATGTTTCCGCACAGAACATTCTTCGGTGATTCAGTTTCGTTTATTCAAATTCCACTATCGCGTGATTTCTCCAGGCGAAAGCCTTCGCGAGGCCACAAGTCAAACTGGACACATCTCCTGCCAACAATTAGCGGCGTAGAGCAGAAAAAGAGGTCTTGTCGCAGTCTATCGCTTGAGACACGTGTGGACGGCACCCAGCGAAGCGGCAGAAAGACAGGAAAAAATGCCACGTTAAGGATTCACCATCGAAATGACGACACCAGCCGGGTGAATTTGACTGCACGAAGTTCGCTGTGCCGAAGTGGGCGGAACAGTGACTAACACGAACGAGCTCTACTTGGCTGCATCGTGTTGCGGAAGGAATTCGGTTCTGTGGGCGGCGGCCAGTTCACGGCTCCCTGAGGTTTGTACGACGGCGAGGACTCGGTTGGCAATGTTGTCATACGAGCGAATCGGAGCGGGAGCTCGGATGATCGATGTGTTTTCACGGCGAGTGATCGGATGGTCGATGAGCCATGAGATGACGACGGATGTCGTTCTTTCGGCGTTGGAGATGGCTCTTGGACGACTCGGCGTGAAAGACGATCTTCTGTTGCATTCTGATCGCGGCAGTCAGTACTGCAGTGCGGCATTTCAGGCGGCGCTGGCTCGTCATGAGATTCGGTGTAGTATGAGTCGGAAAGGCAACTGCTGGGACAATGCGGTTTCGGAGAGTTTCATTGCGAGCCTCAAGAAGGAGCTGGTTTACCAGCAGAATAATGCGACTCGAGAGGCAGCCCGTCAGAGCATCTTTCAGTGGATTGAAACGTTTTACAATCGGACTCGTCTGCACAGCCATCTGGGGTACATGAGCCCTGAGCAGTTCGAGCAGCAATCGTGAAGGCAGGAGTGCCGTGTTTTTTTTAAGGCATAGGTTGGACATCTTCTGGTCGTAGTCGCTTCTCCATCAGATTCGGGAAAGTACAGAACCATGTGTAACTTTCCGAAACGAAATGGATCAGTCTCTCAGAATTTTACCCTTTGATGAGGAAATACAGACATGACGCAGCCGCATGATGCAGAGATCGATGACTTGTGGGCGAAGTACTCCAAAGTTGACCTGTGGAAACAAGTGTCCGAGTGGTGGGAGTCTGCCAGCCGAGCCCGCGTTGTCATGCTGCTGGCGATGAATCACAAGCAGTCACTATCACTGACCGACATCATAGAAAAGGCGGGCGCATCGGAAGAAAATGTTCTGAAGGTGCTGAGAGAACTTCAGGCAGACGGCGCCGTTGGATGTCATGGACAGCCAGCAATGTACGCAATTGCAGACGAACCTGCGTTTCTGCGACATGTGCAGCAAAGCTGTGAACGCACCGCAGTGGCTGTAGGGACACTCGGAACACTCGCGGGCTGGGCCAGTGGTTCGACATAGAAACCGTGATCAATCGTTTGACCCCGAAACACCGATCACGGTCCGGTTGAGCAGTCCCGCGTCAGTTCACTTATCCCTATTTCTTTGGCAGCACCGCCGATTCTTGACCACGAGAGCTTACCAGCCGCACACACCAGGCAATGAGCCCGACGTTCAGGATGGTAAAGACAACAAATAGTTCGAAGCCACCAACATCTGAACCCGCTTTGGTTGCGGAAATGACCTGATCGAGGTCGGCCTGCGACAGCCGGATGATCTCTCGCAAAGAAGCCACGCCGATGAGCGTGATTGTGGCCGCCACAGTAATGGCCGAAAGCCAGCGATTGCAGATGCACTGCCTGCGGAATTGAAATAGCCAGCCCACAATCTGAAACAGCACTGAAGCAACGACGATAAGCATCCATGGCATTCCCATGTGTCCAGCTAACACCGATCGCACCTGCGGAGCCAGTGTCGTCCAGTATCCGACGCCACTCAGAGAAGCCAGGATCATCCCGACGATAGACACGATTCCCATTCGCCGATGATCGGCATTGAAGTAAGACAGCCAGTCGGATTCGTTGATGGCAGAATCCCACGCCGATGTTCGACTTCGCATGCCTCGCAGTTGCCAACTCGCGAGAACACTCATCACCGGAAACGTCCCGAAGATCCATGTCAGAAGTCGCAGCGTCACTGCGACTCTTGATTTAACAGCCACACCTGAGCCATAGGCGTCCGGCCAGACCATTGCATCAAGACTCAGCAGATGGTTGGCAGTCCAGCAGAATGCGACGAACAGGAAACAGGTCGCAACACTGATCGACAGTCCCAGTCGGACCAGCAACGACATTCGACTGACCACTTTGCTCTTCACGACATACAGAAGGTAGAACGCAATCACCATTACCGGAATCACAACCATCCATCGCCAGCCAAGGAGCAGGTTCGCTGAGTAGAATTGCTGGCGATAAAGAATCTGCACAAACAACAAGGGAGCGACCCCAGCCGTAATGGCGCCGCTGAGTGCAAACGGCATCCAGTCGCGAAGAATTCTCGCCAGTGGCTGCTTCGTGCGAGGAATCGAATCGCTTCCTGGAAACAGCGTGACCCATGACAGCCACAAACTCCCGGCGAGCACATAGGCCATCAGGAAGACGTGCACGACCAACGTCAAAACATAGACCACCAGATAGAAGGAAAGATGAGATGCAAATCCGAACGGAAACATTCGATCCATTACTCAGCGCTCCCTTCTGATTCGGACCTACCGGGTCGTCGTGCCGTCGTGACAGGCATCTGCTGAATTGTCGTCCGCGACGATACATCGGCTGGCTCCGTCCCGGCTTCGTCCAGCCATTTCTCGATCTGAGCAATGGCATCTCGCTCAGACTCACGCCTCCAGTCTTTCGGTCGGCCATCGTGAACCCACAGGATGTATTGAACAAGCGACTCCAGCTCTGTTGCTGTGCCTGCAAACGGTGGCATAAACGGCTTCGTTTGCTGTAGCTTGGCAATATTCATTCGCATCTGATCGGCGTCCCACGACGCTGTCAGATGAGCCACAGCATTTGACCCTTCCATCGTATGGCAGACAGCACATTGTCGACGAAAGACCTTGGCTCCCACGGTGACCATTTCGTTGGGAAGCGTCTTCTCATGAATCACCGGATACGGATCATTTGTAACGCAACCGCGAATGCGCAGTTCTGCCACTTCTTCGGGCCGAATCCCGTTGGAAAACAGCACATGCCGCACGGTGTAGGGTTTTCGAGATCCCTCGCGAACAAACTCGCCACCCGCGGTTGCTCCGAATGCCAGCAGCAACAGCAACGAAGCCGTCGCGCCGTTGATGTAGAGTTTCTGCAGCCAAAGTCCGACGACTGCATAGCCGCCAATCGCAAGGGATGCTCCAACGGAAATCATGAAGAACAGCATCATCGCCGGACTTCCACCCAGCACCCAACTGCGACTGTCGGCCGGCATGGTCAACAGGAACCACGCTCCCAGAATCGGCATGGCCAGCATTGGCATCATCAGGTGAGCTGCTTTGTGAATCAATTCCTGCCGCTGTTCTCGACTGAGAGCCGGGATCACATTCACGACCACACAGCCGATCAGTGCCGCCAACGTCATGCAGACGATCGTACGAAACAGCAGACTTGGCCAGAAACCGGGATTGAAGAAGCCGTCGGCGATGGCATGCGTCGTGAGCCAATCTCCCGGCGTCAACTGCCATGAGAGAATGCCGTTGATCCAGAAGAGACTCATCCACGCCGCAAATGCGTAGAGCCCCAACAAAGTCAGGCAGGTTCGGTCATTGAGTTGATCGTGATACCGATAAAAGCAATATCCGGCGACGACTTCGAGGCAAAAGAATGTCCATTCCGTCGCCCAGATCCAATGAAAGTTGAAGACCATCTCGCCGATCGTCGGGGCACTCACCTGGATCGATGTAAACCAGATACCAACACCGGTGAGTGCTCCCAGCACAAAGCTGATCAGGACCAGCACTTTGAAATAACCATGCACGAAGACTCGTGCGATTTCGCTTCGACCGGTCATCGCGAGCCACTGAAAGTAGCACAGCAGAATGCCACCGCCAACGGCGAACTGGGCGAGAAACACGTGCACAATGGCCACCGCAGCCATCACTAGTCCCGGCATCAGCGGTCCGTAGTCATTGACGGGGTAAATGTCGATCATTGCATATCGTTCCATAAAGTAGTCGCCAGGCACCAGACTCACCACTAGATTGTAGCGAGCTCAATGGAAACGACGCGGAACTTCTCGAGCGTTGCATTTAACCGGAGGCCTGTTTTCGTCGCTTAAAAAAACCTATCGCGAGAAACAACGACACAGAGATTACTGCAGGACCGGTCAACACGACCATCGGCGAAACCTTCAGGACCTGCGTCAACGTCAAACTTCAAATATCAACCCATTTGGCACAGCCTGAGATCGGTCCGTAAGTTTCTGCCTGAATCCAGGCGCCGGTCAGCATTCCCAATGTCCCGAAAAATGCTCGACCGTTGCGTTCGCCGAGTGCTGCGACAGCCGTTCCCGGGCAAAGTCCCAGCAGGACCATGCCGACCCCAAAGATCAACCCGCCGCCAACATTCGCCACGAGAATGGCAGGTTTGATGGAGAGCTTGGCGAGTCCTTGCCCTTCCATAAAATAGACGCCGAAGCCGCCGACAACGATGGCCGTAAGCATGGTCTTCAGGACGGTGAAATCCTGAAGCAGGAACTGTTTCCAAATGATTTCGTACTTGGTGACTCCGCCGTTCTGCAACCGGCAGCCAAAGATAAAGCCGGACAGGAGGCCAAGACTGATGATGAAAAGTGATTCAAACATGAAAGCCCCCTTTTTAGCTGCCTCGCAGCTTCGGTGGTCACGACGTGGTCACAACCGCAGGGAGAAACATGCATTCGCTTCGCTACTCCGGTCCGACACCCGTCCGACACCCCGACGTGTCATTGATTTCACCGCAGCCTCGAGGATATTCAGATCATTGATGCATTCAAGCAGACTGCAAGTGGAAGTTTGTTGAGCAAGGAAGTAACCGCTCCGTTCTCATGAAACGACTGCA
>JBPOIW010000303.1:0-10975 GCA_052034165.1 Planctomycetota bacterium
GAAAACCGGACGCTAACGCGTTCCGGCTGATTAATTCAACACGCCGGTGAGTGAGGGATTGAGCTGTCGCGTTCGATCAATGTTTCCTTCAATCCCTTGCTGACGCGTTTTGAAGTTGTGCGTTTGAGTTAGGGCCGGAAGCCCGGCACATCCTCTGCCGGTGGCGTGACAGTCTGTTGAATTAGTCGATTCATCAGCCGCTGGGTGCCAGCCTCGGTTCAATTTGCCGTGTATTTGCAGCAAGAACCGGACGCTAACGCGTTCCGGCTGATGAAATCAACAGACTGTGACGCCCCCCCCCCGCCCCCGGCATTCGATGCGGAAGGGCGAAAATACCGATTCTTTCAAGCACCGAATAACCTTGATGTGGCCTCTGTGATTCATCCATGTTTTCCGCGTTATCCGCGGCATCCGCAGTAAAAATGCGACTCTGTTTTTAACCACAGATAGCACAGATTTCACAGATGGAATCGCAGACAGAGCTTCATACCAACCCTGAGCATCCGCCCCATCATGGCGCTGTCCAGTTAATCAATGTAAACAAACTCATTCAGGTTCAGCATGGCTCGGCACAAGCTGACGAACGAGGTTCTCATGTGGCTGTCCTGATGACTATCAGCGGACTTTGCCCGTTCATTTTGCAGATGTTCGGCCGCCAGGATTTGTTCTTCGACCGTGGGCTGGCGATTCAGGGTCAGTTGAAATAATCGCTCGATTGACACCCGTTCGCGTTGATCGCCCGTTTCAGGAAGATGCAACGTCTCGCGCAGGATGCGATCGGCCAGTGCTTCCGAATAACGGATTCCCTCCGGGCTGTTCAGCAGCATTAAAGCCTGAGGAGCCACGACCGTCGTGTCTCGCCGCGCACAGGATGTTGTTGAATCCGGCAAGTCGAATGACTGCAGAAATGGAATGGGCAAACATCGCTTCCGAATCAGATAAAGACTGCGAACATCAGTCTGTTCGGGAGGATCCGTATACCAGCCCTGCATTCGTCCTCCGTCGCCGTCTTTGATCGCTTCCAGAATGGCAGGCTGTGCATGAGTCAGCTCCTCCGGCACATCCGGCCAGAGCGGGCGACCACCTTGCGTCGGCAACAGCAGCCCTGAAACCATCAGCAGCGAATCACGCAATGTCTCGGCATCAAGCCGCTGCATGTTCTGACGCCACAACAGCAAGTTGGATGGATCAGCCGTTGGAATGGATTCCGCCAGCGAACTCTGCTGATAAGCTTCGGATAACACGATCCAGCGATGTAAGTGTTTGATCGACCAGCCTTCTGTCACGAACTGATTCGCCAGCCAGTCCAGAAGTTCCGGGTGAGTCGGACGAGCTCCACTGAAACCAAAGTCGTTCGCCGTCGCGACAATTCCTGTTCCGAAATGCTGTTGCCAGATTCGATTCACGATGACTCGAGCCGTCCAGGGATTGGAGTCAGAAACGATCCAATTTGCCAATGCCAGTCGCCGACCTGAGGAATTCTCACGAGCCTTCTCGATCAGCGCTGGGCCGGGGTAGAGGACTGTGACATATCCCGGCGAGACTTCTTCTCGAGGCGAAGCGAAGTCGCCCTGGTAGAGTAAATGCGTGGTGGGGAGTTCGCTGCCGGAATCGACAGCCGCCATTATGACTTCCGGGCTACGTCGAGATGCCTCCAGTTGCAGGATCTGCTTTTCGAGATCCTCGCGCTGAGTCTTCGTTGCTGCAGAATCGTCGCTTAATGATTCCAGTTGATTCCTGAAGGTCCCGATTTGCTCATCGACCGTCGTGTTGTGATGGTCAATCTCGGCCACTTCCTGAGGCAACGAAATGCTCAGATCATCTTTCGGAGTGACTCCGGCAAAGAACGCTCGAAATCGAAAATGATCGGCTTGCGTCAGAGGATCGTACTTGTGGTCGTGACATTGGCAGCAGGACATCGTCAGTCCGAGAAACGCGGACGCTGTGGTATTGGTCAGGTCCGCCATCTGTTCGGCGCGGAGGCGATCTTCTTCCTGGAAAATGGCGGCCGTGCTGTCCCATTGACCGAGGCGAAGATACCCCGTCGCAATCAGGGCATCGGCGTCGTCAGCATTCTGCGGCGCGCCGGGAACAAGTTCATCTCCCGCCAGTTGTTCTCGAACAAAGTCATCAAACGGCTTGTCCGCATTGAACGAGCGAACTACATAGTCGCGGTACTTCCACGCGAGCGGTCGGAATTCGTCGCGTTCGTAACCGTGAGTATCAGCGTAGCGCACAACATCCAACCACAAGCGAGCTTGCCGTTCGCCATAATGTCGTGAGTTCAGGAGGCGATCCACGACTGATTCAAATGCCTCTGCGGACGGGTCGGCTTCAAAGGCCGTCACTTCTTCCGGGGTCGGAGGCAAACCGGTCAGATCAAAGGTGACTCGACGAATCAAAGTTCGACGATCCGCCGGAGCGGACATCGTCAGGTTAAACGCTTCCAGTTTCTGCTTGAGGAACGCGTCGATGATTGTTGATGGTCGCTGCCGTTCTGTATCGCTGAGACCATCGGGTTGCGTCACCTTTGGCGATCTGAGAGACCACAAAGTGAGTCGCTCTTCGCCAAACAATTGGCGCACCGGATTCTTTTCGTCGTGAAACGCATCCCCGATCTGTTCGCTGGAGCTGGCCTCTGAGGACTCAGCAGGCCAGGCCGCTCCGTCCTGAATCCATTGTTTCAGAGCGGAGATCTCCGCGTCCGACAATTTCTGCTTGGGCGGCATCTGCAGGTCCGGATCTGCAAACGCGATCGCCTTCAGGAACAGGCTGCTCTCGGCGTCACCCGGTACAATCGCGGCGCCCTGATCGCCGCCTCTGATTGCGGCGTCCCGGGAATCCAGACGCAGCCCGCCTTCCTGCTTCTCCGGACCGTGACACGTAATGCAACGAGTACGCAGCAAGGGCAGGATCTGCTTTGAGAACACCGCTGCCTGATTCCCAACAGCCGCCTCGACGACAGCCGCTTCAGTCGCTGAATTGAGTTCGTCTGCGAGGACAAGCTGGCCATGCACGCACAGCGCGATGGCCAAACTTGCCACGACAAAACGGACGATCGACATCAGCGAGTTGCGGATCATTTCAGTTCCCAACCTTTGCGGTACTGACGCTTGATGAACTGGTCTGCTTCCGGCGCGTTCGTCGCCTTCATGTTTTCGGCATCCCATTCCAGCTTCTTGCCGACTCGGTACGCCACGTTGCCCAGATGATTGGCCTCCGTCAGCCAACCTGCATACTCAAAGTTGCACGTCGTCGGATCACCGGTCTTGCACGCATGGATCCATTCCTGATGATGGCCAATCGATTGAGGAATGAACGGCTCAGGGCGTTTAAAGTCCTTGAAGTTGTCTTCCGGAAGTAACAAGTGCTTGCCGTAGTCCGACAGCAGCATCCCTTTGTCGCCGACGAAGAGAACTCCGCTGTCCCATGCCGGAACGTCGCCGCGTGACAGAATCTCGGGCTTATGAGTTCCCTGGTACCACGTCAGAGCCACCTCGGGCTGATCGCCGATCGCGGCATACTCGTATCGCACGTGCATCGAGGCCGGAGCGAGTTCCTTATGAGCCGGGCCACCGAAGGGTTCGACCGTTTTGGGATACTTCAATTTCAAAGCCCAGAAGGGAAGATCAACCCAGTGACTGCCAAGATCTGACATCGTGCCATTTCCGAAGTCCCACCAGCGGTACCACTTTGGTCCCGGAAAGTAAACGTTGTTGTACGGCCGATCCATGGCGGGCCCGAGCCACAAATCCCAGTCGAGTTCTGCCGGAATCGGATCCGCTGTTGTCGGTCGTTCCTGCACGGAGACAATGTCGCCGTGTTTCTTTGCTTCTTCTTCGGACTGCAATCCCCACGCGCGACTGACCCAGACATGGCATTCAGAAACTTTGCCGATCGCTCCTGTCTGAATGAGTTCGACTACGCGGCGATAATTATTCTCGGCATGAATCTGAGTTCCCATCTGAGTCGCGACGCCGGCCGTCGCCGCCGCTTCTCGAATGATTCGAGCTTCATAGATATTGTGAGTCAACGGCTTCTCACAATACACATGCTTACCCAGCTGCAATGCGGGCAGCGTGGCAAACGCATGAGTATGTTCGCACGTGCTGACTACGACCGCGTCGAATTCATTGGCGTGATCAAAGATTCGGCGGAAGTCGGTATTCTTGCGAGCCGCGGTATGTGTCTCAGATGCACGATTAAGATTATTGGCGTTCACGTCGCAAAGGGCGGCAATGTGTTCAGAAGAGACGGATTGCAGATTGCCGCCACCGCGACCACCACAACCGATCACAGCAATACGCAGTTTGTCGAATCGGGAAGCTGGGCGAGCATTTGCAGTGCCAACGTACAGCCCTGCGGCGATCGCGGACGTGTTCTTCAGAAACGAACGTCGACTGGACTTTCGGGGAGAATTCATGAGGCGGGGCTCCATGTGAGCGTCAAAGAGGGCGGAAGGAAAGATCGTGGGCTGCATTTGTGCGAATGCTTGTCGGTCGAGGATAACCTCCCGCATTGCGCAGCGTCAACCAATGGGAGTTGTCAGGACTGCGGTTGGGGTCAGTCGCGGATTTTGTTAGTTACTGTCTGTTGGAGTCTGGTCTCGAGAAGGCTGGTGATTTCATCTGCACCGGCTGCGTCATTCTCTAACGTGTGATTTTGCGACCATCACAACCCGAAACGTCACGGCCTGTTGATTTCATGGGTTTTCACAACCCGAAACGTCAGTGAGGGATAAAAGTTGCCCCGTTTTTCAACAACAATCCCTCGCTGACGCATTTTGAAGTTGCGCCTTTGCCGCCATCACAACCCGAAACGTCAGTGAGGGATTGAGCTGTAGCGTTTTACCAGTGTTTCCGTAAATCCCTCGCTGACGCGTCGGGATATGATAATCCCCAGTATTTCGCCCTATTGATCTCCCTGATGGTCGAATAGCGCAACTTCAAAACTGACGGATCGGGTTATGATTAAATCAACACGCCGTCACGTGTCGGGTTGGGATGGCGGCAGATGCGCAACTTCAAAACTCACACGTCGGCTTGTGAAAGCCCAATAAATCGAATGGCCGAAAGCCGTGGGAGACGTTGCAGAATCGGGAAAATCGGAAAAGTCTTCCCAGTCGTTAAAGTTTAACATGCCGGAAGTCGATTTCTGAAGACACGTCTTGGTTCAGGCTTCGAAGCGAAACTGTTGCTTCTCTGAACTCAGGCTGAAAGTCTTGGGAAGCAGAATGATGATTCGGCAGAACTTGCTGGTGCTGGGGCTCGCACTGATCACTGTTACAGGTTGTGCATCGACCATGACACAGAACTGTGGCAGTCATTGTTCCGCGGGCAAGCATTGTCGCCATCAGCAGCATCGTTGTCGTTCCGGTCGCTGCCGCTGCAATCAGTCCGGGCCACTGTTTCCCGGCGATGCATGGGGCCAGCCCGCTGGTGCTTATCCAATGGTTGATCAGTGGGCAATGGGATCCGAATTCGGTGGCTGCTGTGACACCGGCGTGATGGACAGCGGCTGTTCGAGTTGCGGATCGGATATGTCTGCCATGATGATGCCGGGGCAAGGTTCGTCAGGCTGCAACTGTGGTGGTCAGCATTCCGAAGGGATGCATTCTTCTCCGATGATGATGAGCCCACAACCGCAGGCCCAGCCGTTTATGAACGGAACGCCAGCGCCGATGCCTCCTGCTGTCTTTGAAGCTCCTGGAAATGCTCCGGCCGAGCAGAATCTGCCGCCAGTGCCCAACGATGCTGCTCCACCGGCGGGGCCGATGGTTGATCCCGTCAGCTGGGAAGCACCGGTCTTCTTCCCATCCAATCATGCCGCGCAGCAAGCAAATGTCCCGCTTCGACGAGCACAGCCCGTGCCGGTGCGGTAGGTTGTGCCAGACGGCCTGTTGAGACATCCTCGTTGATCGTCAGGCCTTCGGGCGCAGATCCATGATCTCGGCGGAGAACCCGGAGATCCTGTTGTCGGCGATCGCGACTTGTCCAACCTTTTCCGCGATGCGGATACCAACTCGCTTCGCGGCACCTCGAGTTTCCGCAATGGTGTTGCCAGAGAGTCGAATGTCTTTCGTCTGGCCAGTGACTTCGATTGCGGCACCGTCTTCGCCACCATTGTTTTCGATGATGTTGTTCTCGATCACATTGCGGTTCGCCCAGAAATCGATACCTCGGTTTTCATCGCGAAACAGAATTCCAAACTTGCCGCTGTTACGGATCTGATTGTTTCGCATCACGTTGTCGGTGTCGTTGTGACCGATCGAGACACCGTACAAAACGTTGCCGTCAATCACGTTGTCTTCCGCGAGACCATATTTGACGCCCCAGCACCAGAAGATGCCCTGACTGTTTCTCTCAAGGCGGTTTCCGCGAATGATTGGTCGCTGAGACCCTGACCCCGGATGGACTCCGAGGTCAGTATTGTCATGGCTGTGACAGTTCTCGACCATGACATCGTGGCAGATCTGGAAGCTGATCCCGTCGCCGTTGTAGTTGCGTGCTTCGACATTACGGAAGACGTATCGATTGCAATCCTGCAGAAAGACGCAGCCTCCGTAATTGCCGTTGAAGTTTTCACAGTTCGCGCGATTGCCGTCGAGCGTGATGTTCTCGATCAACACGTCCGCTGTCTGTTCGCTGGTCAGCAATGGAAATAGTGATGCACACGTTGGTTTGCCGCTGGTCCAGAGATTCTCGCGCAGTCCGTCGTTCAGTTTGAAGCGATTTCCGTTGCGAGCAACCAGAGTGCGTTTGATGACCGTTGCGCCGTTGTTATGGGGATTCGTCGCCTGCAGCACGATGCCGTCCCCGACCTGAAACGCGTTGGCATCTTTGACGGTGATTTCCTGATCGTACCAATCGGAGTCCGCTGTCACGTCCGTTCGTACCGACGCGCCTCGAGTGATCACCGAGTCTGCTCCGCTGCCCAGCAGGCGAACTCGGGACGGTAACCACACGGCATTGCGAAACGTGTATGTCCCCGGCAGCACTTTGACCGTTCCTCCGCCGAGTCGAGCGACATAATCCAGTGCCGCCTGAATGACTCTGTCGCTATGACCGATCATGTCGCCGGATTTTTCGCCCACTGTGATCGTCAGTCGTTCGTCCCAGTTCGGCTCAAACCGTTCGTCGCCATCCGTAGCACGCGGGTTCTTCACAACAGGCGGATCACTGGCATGAATCCCCTGGAAAATTCCAGCACCGGCCATGGCAGCGGCGGCCGTGGAAAGAAATCGGCGGCGTCCGGTCAGCGGGCGAATATTGAGCATGAAAGCACTCCGGTAAGTTACAGCGATCGAGGATATCCAGGATTGATTCAACAGGTGGGGTGTTTCAGGGCCGGTATTTCTATCCGAAAATACGGACGGGCTGTAGCGTTCACGGTCTGCGTTCTACCTGACTTCCTGCTTCTGTTTCTCCATCAGCACCTTCACCGTGTAACCACCGACGATTTCGCCGTCCTTCAGGTACATCCAGTCGGACAATTCGGACACTTTCATTTTGACTTCATCGCCGAGTTTCAGATCTTTCACCCAGACCGGATCATTCCCAAGACGGCCGACGACTGTGTCGCCATTGATGGAAATGACTTCGACCCACATAAACTCCTTTTGGTCCGGCGCGTCGAATGGGAACTTGGCTGAGAAGCTTTCGGAGTTCTTTGGCTTCCTGGCAAAGGCCTGTACGAACTCAGGCCAGGTTCGGCGAGCTTCTGCGGTTGCGGCGATCATCTCCGCATCATCACCGGAAGCGCCGACAACAGCTGCGTTGGACGAGTTCCGCAGAGCCTTCAGTGCCTCTTCTTTTTTCATCGCCGCGATGATTTCGTCGCTGATCGGAAGGATGATGTTCTCGGACGGCAGCAGGACTCCGACAGTGTTCTTGTCGACCATTTCAGCAGCGAGTCGAATGATACGAGTCATCTCCGCATTCTGCTCAGCGGCCGATTTTTTGCTGATGTCTCCGACAAGGTCCAGCGAAAACCACGCCTTGTGTTCCTGCAGCATCTTGCGAGTTCGCAACTCCTTCACTTCTTTCAGGGCTTCAGCTTCCAGATAAGGTTTGCTGGCGAGAATCATCATGCAGAAGGTGTCCTGACATTGAATGATGAAGCCGGGGCCTCCTTTGACGACAAAATCCGTGGCATTTTTCCTGTCGTCGTCGCCGAGAGAGACTTTCTGTTTCCATGCTTTCTCGATCGAGCCAGCGATGCTTTTCTCTGAGAGAGTCGGCAGTTTCTTTTGAAGCAGCACGACAGAGAGCAGCGGCCCATCTTCTTCGTCGGTCGAAGCTGCATTCGTCGATGATTTGGCGTCATCGGCGAAAGTCAGGCTGGTCAAATTGAGATCGCTGAAAGCCATTACGAACAGCAATGCGATGGACAGCAGACTTGTCAGAGACCGCGGCATAATTCAAAGACTCCGTTCAATGATTCAAAACAAGACGAACAAAACAGGCAGAGGAACGATAAGCCGGGTTCTGTCGAGGGCGTTCATTTCTCTACAATGTTGATTACTCAACACCTTTAGCAGCCGACCCGAAGGTATGACGAGCCGAACCGACTCGTGACCGTCCGAAGACGACCGTCCCTTCTGCTTGGCCTTGCTCCCGATGGGGTTTACCCAGCCGACTCGGTCGCCCGAATCGCTGGTGCGCTCTTACCGCACCGTTTCACCCTTACCTCTAAAGGATCGCGAACGATCCTCCGATTGGCGGTTTGCTTTCTGTTGCACTTTCCCGATCCTCGCGGACGGTGGGCGTTACCCACCATCGTGTCCTGTGGAGCCCGGACTTTCCTCTGAACCGTGAAGCCCAGCGAACGCCTGTTCCTCTGCCTGTGTGTCGCATTGTCGCGATCCTGAATGGATTCGCAACACACGGTGTCATTTTGCAAAGTCAGATCGGCGGCGTAAGAGTCGTCAAAATCTTAATGAGAGATTTTTTTGCGCGGGAGCTGTTGAATTTTGTCTTCACCTGCGTCAAAGAGTTTGACCGGGGGAAACAAAGGCAGTACCCTCCCCGGGGCTTGTCGTCCTGGTGGAGTTTGCCAGATGGTTTCCTGATGCGGCTCAGATTTTGCAGGAGATCTGTCCGAGGTCGTGTTAAACCTCTGGTCGACGGGCCGATCAATTTCGTACTGTGCAATACTCTTTCTGCATCACTCCTCTACCTTCAGAGGATGTTGAGCATCTGAACGACAACGGAGATGCCATTCACATGCTGGGTCAGCTTATACCTGTCGGCGGTGGGGACCCCATTCCTCTGATGAGCCCCAAGTTGTTGATCGGGCGGCGTTCGTCGTGCGACATCAAGCTGGACTTTCAGAATGTGTCGTCGCATCACTGCGAGCTGGAGCTGAAAGAGGGATATTGGCATATCCGCGACCTTGGCAGCAGCAACGGCATCAAGGTGAATGACGAGCGAACGCCTTCCAAGTGCCTCTCCCCGGGCGACAAGATCACCATTGCCAAGCATTCGTTTACGATCGAATACACGGTCGAAGGCGATGGGCCTCCTCCTGAAGAGGAAGGCACGTTCTCACGCAGTCTGATGGAAAAAGCCGGACTCGAAGTGGAACGCAGTCGTCAGAAAATCAAGATGCCGGAATCGGCCAGGAAGTCGGCAGAGAACAAAGGCAAACAAACTCGCCGCGCGGCGAGTGAAGATGATTTTATTATGGACTGGCTGAACGAAGAGTAGCCTTGTCGGAAGTTCGGCGTCCGTGACTTCTGTCTGTTATCGCTGGTGTTCAACGAACGCGGCGAACATCTTCTCTGCAGATGTGTCGAGAAAAAAAGGTTTTCACGCTGAAGCTTGATCACGAAAGAAAAACGTTACAGCTTGAACAGGAGCGCGAAGTCTCCTACAACTGAACGTGGATATTTTTGGTTGACGGCACGTTGATTGCGATGGCCTCGATCTGAGCACGTGTCTTCTGTTTGATGATCAACGAGAATTCGAAGCGATCGTAAAGAATCGCGCACGTAAGAATGGGTGCGTGGAAACTTTGTTGAGTCATCGCGATTTTCTGCGTGAGAACGGCTCTTTCATTGTCCTGTTGCTGCTAATGAGCCATCTATGGCTGACTCTACCGTAGTGTTGACACATCACGACGAAGCCCGCGCGCTGTTTGGGTTTCGCGACGAGCACCTGCGTCGGTTATGCACACTGACCGGGGCTCAGGTTGTGTTGCGAGGGAACGAGGTTCGGGTTTCCGGGGACGAAGAGCAGGTTCGTCATTGCACGGATCTGCTCAATCGGTGGCGGGACATTCTTCAAACTAGTCACGAACTGACTCCAACAGACGTCGAGATTTCTCTCACGCCGGAGCCATCAGGATCCTATCGAATGCTACAAACTGACGGACATCACGGCAGTCATACGGCCGCCGACACATTTGCTCCGAACCGAGCCGTTCAGGAAATGCGAACCGGAGTCGGTAAAGATCGAGTCGGTCAGATTCGAGCCAAGACGGAGGGGCAAAAAGTTTACATGGAGGCGATTCGCAAGCACGAACTCGTCTTGTGTGATGGCCCGGCTGGCTCAGGGAAATCGTATTTGGCCGTCGCGATGGCTCTGGAAGCTCTTCGGGCGGAGCAGGTTCGAAAGATCGTCCTCGTCCGTCCGGCCGTGGAGGCCGGCGAGAAACTGGGGTTTCTCCCTGGGGATATGTTTGCCAAAGTGAACCCATTCCTGCGGCCGCTGCTGGACGCCATTAATGACATGCTGGACCACGAACAGGTCCGCAGATACATGGCCAACGACGTGATTGAAATCGTGCCATTGGCCTTCATGCGAGGTCGAACGCTGAATGACACGTTTATGATTCTGGACGAGGCGCAGAATACGACAACCACTCAAATGAAGATGTTTTTGACCCGAATGGGCCTCAATTCCCGCATTGTCGTCACGGGCGATGCAACCCAGATTGACCTCGAAAAAGGCGTTGCGAGCGGCCTTCAGGATGG
>JBPOIW010000300.1:0-2186 GCA_052034165.1 Planctomycetota bacterium
ATTGATGCGGCGAGAAACGTCGTCGTTGTTCTGTTCGATTCCGCCGGAGACAAGATTGATCACGCCCAGGAACAGCAGCATCTGAGCCACTGTTGTCACCAGCCAGCCGGTCGGGGTAATCTCGGAGTAACCACCGAAGTGGCCATAAATCACCATCGCCGTTCCGACCGTCAGCCCGAGCACTCCCAGATACGCCAGGAACTGCCCCGTCATGCTGGTCAGATTGGATCGCTTTGGCGCGCTGACTTCGAAGTGTGGGCCGCGGAGTTGGGATTCATGAGCTTCATCGATATATCGCTGACGAGGGCGACCGTGAGTGCGTGAACGCTGGCCAGCAGTGTCAGTGATCGATTCGACGGATTCTGCTTTGTCGATGCGGAATCGTTTTCCGGGCATCGGGGAATTGGAAACGATCTTCGTCTCCGGAGCCACAGAAGACGGCAGTGACGTGACCGGCTCCTTCTCCTGAGGAGATTCAGCATTGCCACCGGTCTGGTCGAGTCTAAGTTTTCGAGTCACGGTTTCTGATCCTGCTGAACTTTCGGAAACGGGGCGTTCGAGCTGAAAACGGCGATGCAAGGGCGGTCGACGAATGGCAGAGCGCTGAGTCTTCTTCGTCGTCTCAGCAGTCGATTGTTTGGTATCATTGGCAGATTCTGCCGATTTGAATTCAAGGCTCGCCGGTTCCTCGTGAACCGACGCCGATGACATCAACACCGGTAAAACGGTCTGGGAAACTTCTGCTGATGCCGCAAACTGTGCCGCAGTTTCAACGACTGATTGCGACACAGAATTGCGGGTTTCCCTGACTGCTGGCTCAGGATCCTCCTGAGAGAAGTCTTCCTGCGCCAAATCGGCAAACAGAGTCTCCAGATGAGACAAGTCGTCAGCGGCAGCCCGTTCGATGGGCTCGTCCTGATCATCCTGCTCATAGAATTCACTGTTCGACAAGTGCGCGGCAGCTGAGTGCGTCTCCTCAGGCTCTTCGACTTCGACCTGTGGGGATTCGGAGTGGCCAAAATGTTCAGCAACGACACTCGAGGCATCGAGCTCGATTGCCTTTTTCAGGATGGTATGTTCGTTGAGGACTGCCGATTCTGTCTGCGTGAATTCATTCACATCTTCGGCAACATGCACAGCTTCAAATTCCGTCGCATCCGCTCTGGCATCAGTAGCCTGAACAGCCGCCGCCTCAGCATCAATGATCTCAGCTTCAGCCGTTGATGCCTGCTTCGTTTCCGTCACGAGTACCGCATCGGGCACGATCACGGTGGGTGATGCCGGAGTACTCGCAGGCTTAACGCCGCGCAATGGTCGCTCAGAAACTCCCGAGACAAGAGTGGGCGGTACGACAGCCGACGACGACTGCAAAGGCTCAGAAATCTGCGGAATCACATTGGCCATCAATGGCGTTGGCGAAACGAGAAGGTCCCAGATGAGCTGTTCCTTGCGACCTGTTCCGATTGCATTCACAGGCACGCCAACAAACTCACGAGCAGGATCGAGGAGTTCTCGTGGAACCCTCAAATTTGCAGGCATCTGCAGCAGCTTGTTGGCCACTCGGTCCGCAACCGGTTCATGCACCGGCATCGGCACCGGCACCGAATTCGAATTCGAATTCGGCACGTTTGCGGTTTCTGCCGGCGGGACAGATTCCGGCTGTGCTACCGGAGCCGCGGGTTTCCCCAGCGGAATATTTAACAGAGGGGCTCGATCCTGCTGTTTGAAGGTGGTCAGAGGAGCAGTGGTGCTGATCCGTTCAAAGAGATCTGAGGACTGCCAGCGTTCCAGAATCTCATACGCACGGCGAATATCGTCGGTCTGCCGAGTGCTCGCGGTCAGCGCGCGACCGCACAGAGGACACGCCGATCCGGCGGCCTTGACGTCAACTTCCCTGTGACAATCGCGGCACCACATGAGTCTGGTTTCTTACGCTGGAGGGTTCCTGCCCGCCATTTTTTAGTCTGAGTGGTATGTGCTGAGAGTAGCCGGATTCGTGAGAATTCGGATGCCCTCGAAAGAGACGCACCGTATTCTCACGAATCCGGCTACAAAGCAACATCTCACTCTGCCCGCGCGACCTAGTAGGCTCGGGACACGCGATTTTTACCGGTTATCCGCCAAAACGGACAAGGTCAATCGGAGCAGCAGTTTTTGCCGGTTGAGGCAGCGACTGGTAATGAACA
>JBPOIW010000152.1:0-60505 GCA_052034165.1 Planctomycetota bacterium
TACCGTGTTGTCCAGAGGAGAGGTTAAATGCTGAAACGTTTGATCGTACTGGCCGTCATCACCGTGGCCGTGCTGACTTCCGTCCGAACCGTGGAGGCTGCTCCTCCAGGACAGCCGTCCGACTGGCAGCGGTTCTACCACTATCCCTACGTTTACTATCCACACTCATTTCAGAAGCCACAGCAGTACGACCATATGTACTATCGCTATGAGCCTTCCATGAGAATTCCGGTTTACAACAAGAACTGGTACAACTTCTACCCGACAGAGAAGCCTTACCACAGCGGTCATCACTATCTTCTGGACGTGTTCTGATCGGACGCACCGGAAAGCTGTTTGTACAGCAAACGCTTGACACATGCAGGCTCTGAGTCGTGGAATCGAATATTCGGTTCCGTGACTCAGAGCCTGTTTTCGTTGGCAGATCGCCCCCAGTCCTATTTGCTCAAATCTCAACGCGTGATGGGGGAACTCGGGCTGTTTGGGGCGCGAGCCGGATATTATCTCGTCGAGAAATTGCCTTTACTGTTGGCAACTCCTGAACTGGTACAGTTCGGCCTTCAGGTTTTAATGACGTTTCCCTGGTTTTAGAGATCCGCTTGCATCATGTCTGCGCAGTTCGTAATCGGCATCGACCTCGGCACCACAAACAGTGTTCTGGCCTACGCAGCACTCGGCGAAGAGAAACCCGAGGTCCACGTGCTGCCCATTCCTCAGCTTGTCTCAGCCAACACTCTTGAATCACGGCCCGTGCTTCCTTCGTTTCTGTATTTGGCAACGAAAGATGAAACCGCCACGAAAGCTTTCAACGTTCCCTGGTCTACGAACTCTTCAGAAGCCGTCGGTTACGCGGCTCGCAATCTGTCGGCCGAATTTCCTGAGCGGACTGTCGGAGCGGCGAAGTCCTGGCTGTGTCACAGCAAAGTCGATCGACATCAGGCGATTCTTCCCTGGCAGGCACCAGACTCGGTTGCAAAAGTTTCTCCAGTTACGGCTTCACAACGTTATCTGGAACATCTGATAGCGGCCTGGCATCAGGCCTTTCCCGGATCGCCGATCAAAGACCAACAAGTGGTGCTGACTGTCCCGGCGTCGTTCGATGCGAGTGCTCGTGAACTCACGCGCGAGGCGGCTTTGAATGCGGGGTTGCCGGATTCATTCGTGCTGCTCGAAGAACCTCAGGCGGCTACTTACGCATGGTTGAGCGGAGTCGGTGATCGTTGGCGAAAACTGCTGAAAGTTGGTGACCGACTTCTGATTTGCGATATCGGCGGCGGAACAACGGACCTGACGCTGGTAGAAGTCGCAGAAGAGAACGGTGAACTGACTCTGCAGCGTGCGGCCGTGGGCAATCATCTGCTGGTCGGCGGCGACAACATGGATCTCGCACTGGCTCATTACGTCGCGCAGTTGTATGAGCAGAAAGGATTGCATCTCGATCCATGGCAATCGATTTCATTGTGGCACTCCTGTCGCAATGCCAAGGAAGCATTGCTGGCAGGAACAGGACCGGACAGTCAGACGATCTCTGTGCCAGGCCGCGGCAGTCGATTGATCGGCGGTTTGGTTTCTGTGACCGTCGAACGTCACGCGGCGACTGATTTGTTACTGGATGGTTTTCTGCCGGCCGCTCAACTCTCTTCGAAACCTGCAAAGTCGCGAGCCGGTTTCCGCGAAATTGGTCTGCCTTACGAAGCCGACACCGGGATCACTCGACACCTCGCTTCGTTCTTACAACAGACTTTGGGCGGCAACGGTTTGACTCATGTTCTGCTGAACGGAGGAGTCTTCAAAGCTCAGGCCCTGCGTTCACGACTTCTGCACCAGCTGCAGGAATGGTTTCCTCAGAATCCGCCGAAGCTGGTGGAGGGTGCAGAGGATCTGGATTTCTCGGTGGCTCGAGGAGCCTGTTTCTACGGCTGGACAAAGCAGCGGGGTGGAGTGCGAATTCGCGGCGGGACGGCTCGCTCTTATTATGTCGGGATCGAAACCGCAGGGCTGGCGATTCCCGGAGCAGGTCGTCCACTGAAAGCACTGTGCGTTGTTCCAGCCGGGATGGAAGAAGGAACGGAGACCGATGTCCCTTCGGAATCGATCGGCCTGATCGTCGGGGAGGCCGCTCGTTTTCGCTTCTTCAGTTCGCCGGTTCGCAAGAATGATCGTCCCGGAGAACTGCTCAGTCGCTGGTCCCCGGACGAAATCTTCGAGACGGATTCTTTGGAAGCCACGCTACCGGCCGCGGAGAACTCTGACGACGAGTACGTGCCGGTCAGGTTCCACTCGCGAATCACTGAACTTGGCGTGCTTGAATTGTGGTGCGTCCACGAATCAGAAGACAAACGCTGGAAATTAGAATTCAGCGTGCGAGATGACGCGGAAGCGAGTTAGTGCTGAAAATGAGTGGAAATATTGGGCTCGGTCAGCCATAGTTCCGGAAGTAACAGGATGTTATTGCCGGAGAGCTTCATGTTGGCCAGCGTATTTGTAATTCTCACGACAGCAACCTGCGCGATGATGCCGTTGGCTGATGACGCGAATCCCGCGTCTCAGGATCTGATCGTCAATGAGATCGATTCGGCCCTTGTTCTGGGAAACGACCGGAACACTCGACTTCTGCGGCTGGACATCAATGTCACCGTTACGAATTCCCGTGATGTGCCGCTTGTTGTGGACCGCCATCTGTTCAGGCTGGATGCCAACGGAGTCGCTCTGGATCCCGTCCACTCGAACCGCAGTGATCCGCTGACGGCGACGAAACTGGCCCCATCAAAATCAGTCTCCGGATGGCTCACTTTCACCGCCATGGCCTATAACGGTCCGGAAATTCCCCTCGAACTTCAATGGGCACGTGATCGTCCGGAAAATGATCAACAGGACGCGGAGAAGTCTTCTCAGGAGGACACAAAACCATCGCGAGAGGTGATCAAGTTCAACCTGAACGAGACGATCAGGCAGCTCAGTCACTTCGAAGAGAAGTACTTTGGCGCAGACCGCGATCTGGCGGTTGTCTCCGTCCGTCGGCCTCTGGATATACTGGCCACTTGGGTTTTGTGCGACCACCTAAAGAAGATTTCTGAAGGAGGAACTCAGCGAGTTATTTTCACACCGGCCACGTCAAAGACTCCGGTGGTGCATGCGGAATGCGTTCAGTTTCTGGCATCCCTGATCGACGACAAGACGGAAGGTGCTCAGGACTTTCCCAGCATGATTCCGCTTCCCAAAACTCCTGTGAAGCTGAAGCATGTCTCCCTGGCGGATTTCTCGGAGGCCTCCGAACGAATTTTCCGGAATCCTCGCTCTCAAATCACTCATTACCAATCTCTCGACGATGCCGTCTGCGCCGCGTTGACTCCGATCTATCGGTTTGTACCGGTTGAGAAAGCTGTTGCTGATCTCAGAAATCCCGACAGCGGCGTCAGGCGAGCTGCGATGGCCGGAGCTGTTGATCGACTGACGGCCGAACAGGCCAGTGCGATCATTGAGCAGGCAGAGACCGGCTCCACGACGGTGAAACTTGAGATTGCCGCGTATCTGAATTTGATCCCGGGCGAAGAAGCCGTTCACGCGTTGAAGGAAATGTGTCTTGGCGAGAATGAACGGATCGCTCAGGTGGCCCTGCGTTCTCTCGTCAGAAGCCGCGACAATGCGGCTGAGTCGGCGATGGCCGAAGTGTGGAAGGCCGGAGCCACAACCCCCAAACTTCAGTCCGAAGTTGTGCAGGCTATTTCCGAGTACCCCGATGAACGCTGGTTACCTCTCGTTGTGGACTATGTGTTGGTATTCCTCCGGCAGGCGGCTCAACCCGATTCAGCCACGATACCTTCGAAGAATATCAGTGGTGCACTGCGATTTCTTTCGGCTCAGAATGAATCGCGAGTGGAACAGGCCATTCGACGCGATTTGTTAAACATCCAGAATCCGATGATTCAGGATATGTTCTTGCAGCATCTTCTGAACCTCAGGATCTCCAGTAACGATGCGTTGATTCGCGAGTGCGTGACGCGACGACTGAGAGAAGGACAGGTCTCCACCGTGATTTGTACGGCGGCGATCAAATATCGCGACTCATCATGGACGGAACCGCTGATGGCCAGTTTCCGGCTGGCGTCAAAGGATGAAAATACGGCGACCCAGTTTCTTAACGCAGCTCTGGAGTGTGCGTCTCCGGAACAACTTTACCAAATGGCCGAGAATCCAGCGGAATATTCCATCCCGCAACAAGCGGCCTTGATTACGCATCTGGCGCGTCTCGACCATCCTCGCTGGAAATCTCTGGCGACAGAACTGTTGGCCAAAAAAGAACGAAACTGGCAACATATCATTCCGTTGTTATCGCAGGATGGGTCCGAGGAATCGCTCAGGATTCTGTGTGATCATGCTCTGGCCTATGCTGCAGGCCTCGAGGGAACTCGAGACGCATCCGTGGATGGCATGCAAATGTATCAGACTCTGCTGATTCATTTGTCCGCTTTTGTTCATCCGGAATGTCGACGAGTCATGAATCGCCTTGCTCGCGATTCCAATAAGTACATCAGCGACATCGCAGTCAGCCAGCGAGGACTCGCATTTCGCAGCGCGCCGGGATTTCAGTATCTGTTGCAGGAATCTCAACTGCGGCGTGAGGGAAAGCTAAAAGAGGCCGAGGAAAGCCTGAAGCTGTGCCTGGAAGTCGATCCGCTGCTGCCCGAAGCATACGTCAGACTGGCATCGGAGGAGATGCATGCTGAGCGATTTTCGGACGCGATGGAAGCCCTGAAGAATGCCGATCGACTGTCGCCGGAGGATGTCGAAACGCAAAGCATGATCGCTCTGGTCATGGTGCGACTTGACGATATTCCCGGCGGACTGACCTATGCCGATCAGGTCATTGCGATGGCTCCCAAAGACTGGACCAGTCTTTACAACGGAGCCTGCACTTATGCTCGTGCCACGGAGAGCAAGTTGCCGACCGAAGACGACAAAAAGACGTTCGCCAATAAGGCGATTGAGCTATTAAGACAGACGGCCGAGCTGAAGTTCAATGATTCTGAGCACATGCAAAAAGATGAGGATTTGCTGAGTCTTCATGGCCATCCGGAATGGCAAAAAATAGTGGACCTGGTCAACGCCAACAAAGCGCCGGCCCCGATCGCTCCGTGATCCGCAGCTAACTCCGGAGGATGTGGACGTGCACTCCTCATCTTTGATTTCGATTCCATCGTGATGGCTTGAGTCGGAATTCTTTCGCAAAACACAGACGCCAGGGCGACGCGACGAAGAAGGCAGCGACGTCGACTGAAGTTGACGCTACGAACACAATCGGGACGTCGACTGAAGTCGACGCTACAAACACAATCGGGATGTCGACTGAAGTCGACGCTACGAACGCAATCGGGATGGCGGCTGAAATCGTCGCTACGGATTACGGTCCGGCAATCTTTCTCAAAAGCTCATCTGCCTGAATGCGAACCTGCGGTGCGAAGAACTCTGCTGAGATCTTTTCGACAACAGTCTTCAGTTCAGCCTTCTCCGAATCAGACAAGCGAGGCCACAGGTCATTGACGGCTCTCAGGCACGTGCGCACCAGAGACGGTTGTTCCACCTGAAAATTGTTCTCGGCCAGTTGAATCTCATTGGCTGTCTTGCCCTTCAGAGCTGAAGCGTCAAACGGCGCCAGTGATTCCTTTAGAAGCTCAAGCAGTACCGGAACGCCATCCGTTGAACCATTTCTGGCCAGGCCGACAGCCGCGTTGGCTCGAGCAAAACGGTCACCATCAAGAAGCATTACCTTCAGCAGATCCACGGAGTCCGGCCCACCGACGTTTCCAATTGCGAACGCCGCCAAATGCCTCACAACCGGTTCTTTATCCTGAGCACACAGTTTCAATTGTTGCTGAACGGCGGCATCTGAAATTGTCGGTTTCTCCAGCGGGACGGATTTCGTCTCTCCCCCGACCGTGACCTTGTCATCTTTTGCCGAGTAGCCTGTGATGGCATCGAAACGTCGACCGGCGATCACCGCAATCGACATCAATGCACTTTTGCGAACTTCGATGTTGTGCAGTTCCTGTGCGGCTTCAGCCAGAACTGGCAGCGTCTTATCGTCTGCGTTTAATGCTCCCAGCGTCCGCGCCAGATATTCCTGATGACTGAGGTCTTCCTCCGAAGGCGTCTGAGTCTTCAGCGACTGGCTCAGCAGTTCTGTCAGGGAATCGATGACCAGCGGATGCCTGGCCAGTGGCTCTCGGTCTTCCGGAGGTGTGATCTCTTCATTGCGCAGTAATTGAGCCAACCCCAGCGCTGCACGCCAGCGGCGATGTTCGTTGCTGCTGCCGAGTTCGGCGACCAGTTGCTGCCAGTCGCTCTCAGAATCGGCCAGCTTGCCAAACAAGGCCCAGACCGCCACGACCGCCATCACGATCAACGCCGGGATAAGGAAAAGCTGTACGATATAACCGGCCGATGGCGGCGTCACCGGTGGCAATTCCTCAGGACGACTTCCTGCGGCCGCGTAATTCTCTCGCTGTGATGAATCAGGTCCGGACGACATAGGGAATTCCAGTATCACAAATGAATCAAAGTCAGAGGATGTCACCACGCCATTTCAGGGTGGTTGCAGCCCGGGTCGGGACCGAATCGCGTGCCGAGCTTTCGGGACTCTGTTCCGGCACAATTCCATCCTCGCCCCCAGAACACCTGATCATATGCAGGAACCCCTCTAATTTCCCTTCCCGCAGCGACGTAACAGGTTTCGGGAATTCGGAACACAGTCGTTCCTGGTTCCCGCACCTGCACTCTCGGAGAAAAAAAGGGGATCGTCAGGGCCGAGGGCCTCGAAAATCGAGGCGTTCTCATCTCCAAACGATTAGACTTTGATGGCTCGACTTTGAATGTGGCCGATCAATTCACGCCCCCGATTTGCATCCAGATGCCTGATATCTCTCAACTTCTCACTGCAGTCCAACGCGGCGACACTCTTGCTGCGGATCAGCTTTTGCCGCTGGTTTATGAGGAATTGCGGAAGCTGGCCACTTCGAAGATGGCCCAGGAGAATCCCGGGCAAACACTGCAGGCCACGGCTCTTGTCCACGAAGCCTTTGTGCGGCTTGTCGATGTCCAGAACGCTCAGAAGTGGAACAGTCGCGGCCACTTTTTTGCCGCGGCGGCCGAAGCCATGCGGCGTATTCTGGTGGAGAACGCTCGCAGACGTCAGCAGTTGAAACGTGGCGGTCAATTTCAGAAGTCGGAAGTGGACGACATTGTTATTGTCGCCGAGAATATTCAGGATGACTTGATCGCCCTCGATTCAGCTCTCACACACCTCGCCAATGTCGATCCAGAAGCCGCTCGTCTGGTGCAGTTACGCTACTTTACCGGCCTGACGATTCAGGAAGCGGCCGAGAATCTCGGGATTTCGCCTCGATCGGCAGACAGAATCTGGGCCTTCGCTCGCGCATGGCTACATCGAGAAATCTCCGGCTCCGCGGCGATGTCAGAAAATCTCTAGAAAATTCTGGCGTGACGTCTTCACGGATCTCGCACTGATTCCATCCGAAGGCGAGCGGCACGGCGTCAGCACTCCGAGGACAACTCGGAAACGCATTAGGAGACCGGACGTCCAGCCGCTCGCCAATTCCAGGCGTTGGCAATAAAACGCCGTTTGTGAAAGCGTCCCCGCACTTCCAATGTCGACGCAGCTCCCTTACGACAGGCAACACCGATGACTGAACGCGACATTTTTCTCGCTGCTCTCGACATCTCAGATCGGCAATCTCGTGAGGCGTATCTGGACAACGTGTGCGGAAGTAATGTTGCTCTAAGAGCCGCCGTCACAGCTCTGCTTGCGTCGCACGAAGGAGCCGGCAGTTTTCTGAAGACTCCGCTTGTGCAGACACCGGGGACAATATCATCCGCCGATACCGCGTCAAACGATCTTGTTGGCTCATCCGCGGCCGTCGAACAAACGGTTCAGCTTGCCCCGGGACAGTCGGCCGAACTGAACGACGACGAGAACGACAGCGGTGAGCATGCAATTCCCCCTGGCTACCTTGAGCCATCGACGACAGCGGGCTCGCTTGGTCGTTTAGCACACTATGAAATTCTGAATGTGCTCGGAAAAGGCGCGTTCGGTACCGTGCTGAAGGGATTCGACGAGAAGCTGCATCGCATGGTCGCGATCAAGCTCATGTCGATCGAACTGGCTTCAACTTCGCCTGCTCGCAAACGGTTCCTCAGAGAAGCAAGGGCCTCCGCGGCGATTCGACACGAAAATGTTGTCGCGATTTACGCGGTTGAGGAGCAGCCTATTCCGTATCTTGTTATGGAATATATTCCCGGCAAGACACTGGCAGATGCACTTGTCGGCGAAGGCCCCCTGTCATTGAATGACTCGCTGCGGCTTGGTCAGCAGATCGCCAGTGGTCTGGCTGCTGCTCATGCACAGGGCTTGATTCATCGCGACATCAAACCGGCCAACATTCTGCTGGAAGAAGGTCTTCAGTGGAAAGTGAAGATCACCGACTTCGGGTTGGCGCGAGCTGCCGATGATGCCAGCGTGACTCAAAGCGGTACGATTGCCGGGACGCCGATGTATATGTCGCCCGAGCAGGCGCATAGCAACAACATTGATCAGCGATCCGATCTGTTCAGCCTTGGCAGTGTGATGTATCAGATGGTGAGCGGCCGGCCTCCGTTTCGAGCTTCCTCGACACTGGCCGTGATGAAGCGAGTTGCCGAAGACACGCCGAGGCCGATTCAGGAAATCATCCCGGAAGTTCCGGATTGGCTCTGTGCGATTATTTCAAAGCTGCATGAAAAACGTGCTGGGGACCGCTATCAGACGGCCAGCGAAGTCGCCGATCTGCTAGCCCGCTGCCAGTCGGAACTTCAACGGACGGGGCAGGTCTCGAGCGTGATTTCCAATGGCGCTGGCAGCGAAAGCGCCCGGACTATGACAGGTGATCGTGATTCAAATGCGGCGGTCTATGAGAAAGGAGATGAGTGGAAGAGGTTTTCGCCCAGCGAGAGCCGATTCTGGAGAATCATTGTACCAGGCATGATTTTCATCGGCGCTTTACCCATTGTGAGTGCGCTCCTGGCAGGGAAGTCGGGGTGGGGAACGCCAGTGTCGGCAATCGCAGTTCTTATCATCCTTCTGCTGATTTTCAGAAAGAGATTGCAGCACCTCAGTTTGCAATCCGTGTCGAACGAAGCCGCCCCCTCAAGAGGGCCCAACAGATGGGTCGAGCGGCTGATTGTCTTCATCCTGCCGCTGCTGGTCATTTCTCCGATCCTGTTTGGTCGTCATTTCACTGCCGCGTTCAACAACTGGTTCTGGCCAGCGATTCCGACACTCTCTGCAACGCAACTCACGACCGGGCTGAATTTTGATGGCAAAGACGACTACGTCGAATTCCCGCCTGTCAACTGGTCCTATCCGCAGTTTACGATCGAAGCATTCGTGACGTCGGCTCCGAAAAGCGACAACGGGATCACCGTGAGCCTGACCAGCGGCGGCAAACCGTGGGAGCTGATGGAGTTGTATGACGGGCATCATACTGGCTCAGGGCAGCGGCAGAGCGGAGCTCAGATCATGGGAAAAACTCCGTACGCAACGGCGTATGGACCATTGACCGTCGGAGTTCGGCAGCACCGCGTGCTGGTGTTCGACGGTTCGCAGATGCATTACTACGTCAACGGAATCTGGCAAGGCAAACGCTCGGCCGAAGCACACGACGGGATGATGTGGAAACTGAAGCAACTGCGACTGGGAAGCGATGGTGACGGGAAGAAGTTATTTGAAGGTCGGATTGATCAGGTCCGCATCTCCCGAGTGGCTCGGTACGCTGACAACTTCGCGCCGGTAACGAGTGTCGACAATGATGAACAGACCCTGGCGCTGTACAACTTCGACGAAGGCAAAGGCGATGTGCTGAAGGATACCAGCGGTCACGGACACGACGGCCACATTGTTGGAGCCACATGGGTGAATTCGCCCGGCATCCTGAGCGAGCAAAAGCAGACATCTTCTTCTCAAATTTCAAATCTCGAATCTGAAACTTTGACTCTCGTCTCTGGCTGGCATGGCTGGCCTGCGGATGCTCCGAAACCGGCGGTTGCTCCGTTCGCCGCTCAGCAAGCCCGACTGCATCAGCAAGAATGGGCAGCGTATCTGATGGTGCCGGTTGAGTACACGAATTCCATCGGTATGAAGTTCAGACTGATTCCGCCGGGTGAATTTTTGATGGGAAGTACGGACGAAGAAATCACGTCGGCTCTGCCGGTCGCCGGTGAAGATGTGTTGTGGCAGGAATGTATCCGCAGCGAAGGCCCGCAGCATAAGGTCATCCTGACTCAGCCAATCTATCTGGGTGTGCACGAGGTGACTCAGAGTCAGTATCAGCAGATCATGGAAGTGAATCCTTCGTACTTCGCGGCGTCGGGCGGATGGGCGGAGTATGTGGTGGGGATCGATACTTCCAGCTTTCCTGTCGAGGGTGTCAGTTGGGACATGGCAACAGATTTTTGTCGCCGACTCCTTGAGAAGGAGCACATAACGTCTCCGGGCGGGGACAACGATCCTGCGATAGCGACTCAAACCAGTGGGGCGTATCGTCTGCCTTCGGAGGCAGAATGGGAATTCGCCTGCCGGGCCGGCACGTTGACGCAGTTCTTTAGCGGAGATTCGTCCGAAGATCTGATGCAGGCGGCCTGGTTCAACAGCTCGTCGGCGAAAACAACGCATCCCGTTGGTCAAAAGCTTAGCAACCCTTTTGGGCTGCATGACATGCATGGGAATGTTTGGGAATGGGTACTGGATGCGTGGAGTCCAACCAGATATACGGCACTCAGCGGCAGTCCTGTCAGGAATCCGATCAATCCTGCTTTACCGGGTTCGGAACGCATGACTCGCGGAGGAAACTACAGCTCAACAGCAATCCCCTGCCGCTCCGGATCGCGCTGTTCAGAGGCTTCCGGCTACAACGCGACACTGATCGGCTTCCGAGTGGCTCTGTCCGTCGATGCTCTGCGAGCGACATTGAAACAGTCGCCGCTCCAATGAACATCAGGCAAGTGGCCTGTTGAGTTGATTCGCGGTGCCGAAAGCCGTCGCCCCTGAATTGATTCACAGCGCCGAAATCCTTCGGGCCCTTGAACCAGAGCCACTCGGAAACGCCTGCCGAAATCTGCACGGCGATCTGAACGGCGATGGATTCAGCCCCGGGTTGCGCCATCAATCAGCTCTGACAAATGTGTCGCAGGAAGTCATTTCCTAACAACGCATACACCCCAGTCTCCGCAGAACCGCAGAGATATTGGCCGAAAATGAACGTACGAACAGTTATTTTATGGGAAAAGTTGGCCAGAATGGACGGGCAGTCGTGAGACGGTTTGCGACCATGACCTGCTTCCCTATGATCCCCGGCTCACGCGACCGTGCTGACCGGCAGAGTCCGGCAGCATTGAAGAAAAGTCCGAAGGCGGGTCGCCAAAGGATGCACGTGAGTTGGCGCTGCCGACCTGAAATTGGATTTGGGATCGGGCATTTCAAACAAGTCACACGAGATTTTGCTGGAGTCACACGAAGGATGGCTGAACAGAAGGCGACGAACGTTACATGGCATGCACACAACATTACTCGCGAAGATCGACAGAAGCTGAACGGGCATCGCGGTGCGGTTCTGTGGTTTACCGGTCTGAGCGGTTGCGGAAAAAGCACGATCGCCAATGCGGTGGATCAGTTGCTCCACGAACGCGGAGTACATACTTTCGTTCTGGATGGCGACAACATCCGCATGGGACTGAACAAGAATCTTGGTTTTACACCGGAAGATCGCACGGAGAACATTCGCCGGATCGGTGAAGTCTCCAAGTTGTTCGCCGACGCAGCGACAATCGTTTCGACAGCCTTCATTTCTCCTTACAAGGCTGACCGCGATCTCGTTCGAACTCTGCTGCCCCAGGGTGAATTTATCGAGATCATGGTTCAGGCCAGTCTCGAAACCTGCGAATCTCGTGACCCTAAAGGCCTCTACAAGAAGGCTCGCGCTGGCGAAATCAAGAATTTCACCGGCATCAGCGCTCCTTATGAAGCTCCCGAGAACCCGGAACTTGTTCTGGATTCTGACAACAAAGGGATCGAAGCACTGGCTCGGGAAGTAATCGCTTACCTCACCTCAAAGGGCATTCTGCCAGCCTAGGCTGTTGGTTTGCTTGTTTGCAGACATGGATCGATGCCTCAGGCCTTCGCCTGAGGCATCAACTTCGGTGGGCTTGGTTGCTGCAGAAATCAAGCAGACCGTGAAAATGGAAGCGGGCATGAGGCCCGTGTTTTTCTCCTGAGACCACAGAGGTCTCTGTCGATCGCGGGGCCTTTCAGGACGGAAGTGCCGCGACCTTCCGATAGACTGAAAGGATGCTGCGGATGATCTCCGTTAGTACGCTGATGGCTCTGTCCGTCACGATCTTGACCTTTGCGCCGGATATGGATGTTGTGGAAATGCCGGTTTCGGGCATGCCCGATCCTATGGCTGCTGCCAAAGTGTCTGCTGTAAAACAGTGGATGCATTCGTTTGAAGAGGCGAAAGCCATCGCTCTCGAAAAGAAACTGCCGCTGCTGCTGCATTTTGAAGCCGACTGGTGCGGAGCGTGCCGCACAATGGAATCGTCAGTGATGAATCAGGACTCCGTACTGAGCGTACTGGGTACTGAAGTTATTGCTGTCAAAATCAATGCGGATCACCATCCCGAACTCATTTCGCAGTACGGCATCGCATCGTTGCCAACGGAAGTGTTCGTGGGTGATGATGGCAAAGAGTTGCGACGCTACGTGGGCGGGACTTCTCTGACTGATTACCTGTCTCGCCTGCAGAATGTAAAAACTCTTGTAGGCTCCCCGAACGAAACAACCAGTTCAGACACGCTGGATGAAAACCTTCGTCCATGCCTGCTGGTGAAACGTGAAGGCCACGTCGTCGGACTTGGTGGTTACTCACCAGTTGCGATGCATAAAGAACAGAAATGGGTCAAGGGCAAGGAAGAGTTCGTCGGCAACTATCTGGGAGTTGACTACTTCTTCCAGACCCCCGAAGAACGCGAACTGTTTCAGGCCAGCCCGGAACAATACATTCCTCGTCTGCATGGCTGTGATCCCGTCGAGCTTCAGATCGCTCGTCGCGCTCAGGTTGGGGCGATTGAATTGGGATCTATCTACAAAGGAAGACTCTTCTTCTTCCAGAACGAAGCGAACCGTCAACGATTCCAAAGTAATCCTGCATGGTACGCGGAAGGCCTGTCTACCGACGGTCTTCAAAACGCTGATCAGTTTCCGTTTCTGAAATCGATGACTCTGAATTAGTACGAGTGTTCAAGAACGCCCTTCGGCCTCGTGCCGAAGGTGAGGTGCTTTGGCGACCAGAGTATGGATCTTCCTTAAATCTCTGCTGAATCCTGGTTGCCAAACGCTTCACCACCCGGACAAACTGCAATGTCGTGGACTTAATCAGCCGCTGGGCGCCAGCCAACGGTTCAATTCATCGAATTTGTTGGCAAACCGGGGCAAGCGCCCTGCGGCTAATACATTCCCATTGCTAAGTCCACGACATTACAGACAAGCTGAGTGGCGTCGATAAACGAGATCCGGGAACAGTGAAACTATTCCTCGCCACGCTTTCTTCCGGCCTTTGATCAACGAAGGTAACGGAGTCGTCCATGCCACTGCAAATCCTCCTTGCCAGCAGCTCACGTTACCGGCGTGAGCTGCTCGGACGACTGCTCACCAGCTTTGATTCCGTTTCGCCCGATGTCGACGAACACGCGTTTCACCACCTGGAACCCACCCCAGTCAGCCTTGCACAACGACTTGCGATGGAGAAAACTCTCGCGGTATTTCGCAGTTTTCCGGAAGCCATCGTGATCGGCTCGGACCAACTGGTGGACCTGAACGGCACAGTCCTCGGGAAACCCGGGACAATCGCTGCGGCCATTGATCAGTTGCTGTCCATGTCCGGGAAAACGCACCGGCTACTCACCGCAGTCTGCATCGCCGCCCCCGGTAAGCCGGTCAAGTCGATCATGAACGAAACTCGGCTGACGATGCGTCACTTGTCGGCAGACGAAGCCTTGCGTTACGTCGAACGCGATCAGCCGCTTGACTGTGCCGGCAGCTACAAGATTGAAAGCCTCGGAATCTCCCTGTTCGAAAAAATCGAAACAGAAGACTTCACGGCGATCATGGGACTGCCACTGATTCAAGTCTCGCAAACCCTGCGAGAACTCGGCGTGCCGATTCCGTAGCGCGTTGTTGCAAACAAATGCAGGTTGGACATTCTTTTCCGACCACAAAAGGACGGCCAGGATTGTCCATCCTACAACTCAGATCATTACGCCAGAATTCCCTGAACCACATTCCCATGCACATCCGTCAGTCGATAGTCGCGGCCCTGTGAGCGGAACGTTAATCGCAAATGATCAAAGCCCAACAGGTGTAGCAATGTTGCATTCAGGTCATGCACATGCACCGGATCGTTGGCAACGTTGAATCCAAGTTCATCCGTCTGCCCATGAACGTGTCCCGCTTTAATCCCGCCTCCAGCCAGCCAGAGACTGAAGCAGCGGTTGTGATGGTCACGTCCGTCGTTGCCGCCCTGGACCATCGGAGTTCGCCCGAATTCTCCGCCCCAGATCACAATCGTATCTTCCAGGAGTCCTCGCTCCTTCAGATCCATCACCAGGGCCGCGCTGGCCTGATCGGTATCCAGAGCATTCTGTTTAACTCCACCTGTCAAATTACCATGCTGATCCCAGGCTTCATGAAAGAGCTGAACAAATCGCACGCCGCGTTCGACCAGCCGTCGAGCCAGCAAACAGTTGCGAGCAAAGTTGGCTTCTTTCGGATCTTTAATACCGTAGCGATCGAGCATTTGTTTTGGCTCGCTGCCCAGATCCATCAGCTCCGGAGCGCTGGTTTGCAGACGATAAGCCATCTCATAACTTTGGATGCGAGCAGCAATTTCCGGATCGCCGACAGTCTGCAGTGACATCTCGTTCAGCCGATTCAGCGAATCCAGGGAGGCGCGCTGAGTCTCCGCATCGACGCCCTTTGGGTTCGACAGATAGAGCACTGGATCACCGGCACTGCGGAACGGAATTCCGCCGTACATCGTGGGCAGAAAACCGCTGCCATAATTGCTGGCCCCGCCACTGGTTCCTTTCGCACTGGTCAGCACAACAAAGCCGGGTAAATCGGCCGATTGGCTGCCCAGTCCATACAGAGTCCATGAGCCCAGACTGGGGCGACCAAACTGCTGTGATCCGGTATTCATCATAATCTGCGCCGGGGCGTGATTAACGGCGTCGGTCTGCATGGTGCGGATAAGACAAAGCTGATCTGCAATCTTTGCGGTATGCGGCAGAACTTCACTGAGCTCCATTCCGCACTGACCATGTTTCTCGTACTTGAACTTCGGCCCCAGCAATGCCGAATTCGGATTGATAAACGCAGCGCGGTAGCCTTTCAGAAGCTCGGCCGGTGGCAACTGTCCATCGCGTTTCGTGAGTTCGGGCTTGTTGTCGAACATTTCCAGATGGCTGGGCGCGCCCGCCTGGAAAATGTAGATGACTCGCTTCGCCTTGCCGGGGAAATGCGGCTGTCGAGGTGCTAAGGGATTTGCACTCGCATCGGCCTGAGCCTGCTTCAAGTCCGACGACAATAACGATCCGGCTGCGATCGCACCAAGTCCGACGCCGCAATCTCGCAGAAACCAGCGGCGGCGAAGATAGCTGGCCTGAGCAGCGTGAAGATCTTGAATATTCATGGTAGCGTTCTCGTCAGGAAGGGTTTTAAAAGGACCCACGATACTGAGCAGGAAATGAACTCTTCGGAGTGCCTGTGGAGCGTAGCCGGATTCGTGAGAATTCGGATGTGCTTCTGAGCTCTCACGAGCCCAGCTACGGTTGTGTTTCTGAGCTCTCACGAGCCCAGCTACGGTTGTGTTTCTGAGCTCTCACGAGCCCAAGCTACGGTTGTGTTTCTGAGCTCTCACGAGCCCAGCTACGGATATGTTGGGCGTTCTTAATTCTTGGCCATCGTTTCATCAAGATTCAATAACACTCGCGCGACAAGTGTCCAGGCCGCAGCGTCCTGTGGTGTCGTGTTCTCTGGCAAGGCTGGCAACGTGCCTGGATCTCCTGTCGTGACTTCGCGAGGATTCAACCAGCCGTCAGCCAGCCGTTGTCTCCGCGATTTCAAGAGGTCAAGAACTTCGGCGCATTCCGCATCGCTGGGCAGTCGAGACGTACAAAGCAGAAACGCATACTTTGCCCGTTCGGTATCATCGCTGCCCGCTTCCTTGAGAACTCGCAAAGCTAACGCCCGAGCAGCCTCAACGAAAATCGTTTCGTTCAGACCCGTCAAAGCGGCCAGCGGTGTATTCGATCGAACTCGGCGAGCACAGGAGAAATCGCCATTTGGTGCATCAAAATTTGACATCACCGGATCTGGCATCGAACGTTTTCTGAAACCATACACGGTACGTCGATAACGTTCCGGCCCGGTCGCCGGCGTCCAGTATCCCGGATAAACGTAGTTGTAATCCAGCACATTCTGAGGCACGGGCGGAATTACGCCGGGGCCACCAATGCGATGATGAATCAATCCGGCTGCAGACAATGCAATGTCACGCACAACCTCCGCATCCGCGCGGAACCGAGGACCTCGGGCCAGCAGTTGATTGCGAGGATCACGCTCGAGCAGCTGCGGCGACGCATTCGAAGACTGCTGATAGGTCGCACTGGTGACAATCGTGCGAATCAGATGCTTTCGACTCCAGCCATGTTCCATAAAATCCACGGCGAGCCAATCCAGCAATTCACGATACTGAGGCACCGGCGCGCGAGTTCCAAAATCTTCTGCAGTCTCGACAAGACCAATCCCGAACATCGCCTGCCAAACCTGATTCACAGCCACTCGCGCGGTCAATGGTGCTCGGGAATCAGCCAGCCACATCGCAAAGCCAAGGCGATTCTTCGGAGCTTCTTCCGGGAACGGATTCAATCCCGCCGGCACATGCGGCTCGATAGGTTTTAGTGGTTGATCCCAGTTGCCTCGGTCAAGGAAGTGAGTAACTCGCTGATAAGCAGGCTCACGTTCGGCCATATGCAAAATCGAAGTCGATGCAGCGGGTAACGACTTGAACAAAGCATCGATTTCATCGTTGATGGGTTTCAGTTCCGCGACTGAATCTCTCCATGCCGTGAAGATCGCATTCGACTGGTCGGGCGTTCGTTGCTCCGGCAGAGTCTGCAAGGCCAGAATCGCGGCATGATCGACAGCGGGGGCCGATGGTGTCGGAGCCGTTGTGACACTGAACCGCCCGCATCCCAGCATGTCGCCCATGCGCCATGCGATCTTCAGCTGTGAACCCTGCGGGAACTCCAGCGGCTTTTCGAATTGCAGGACCGCGACGCCCGGCTGATTCCGACGCCCGATTCCTCGGTCAGCATTCCAGCTCGTTGCGTCATTTCCATCGATCAGATGACCAACAGGGCCGGTGACTCGCTTGCCTTCGTCGTGCTTGACTTCCGGCTCAGAAAAGTCCGCCGTGGCATTCACCAGCTTCTGCTTTTCCCAGTCCTTGCTGTCCGGCTTACGGACGAAAACTTCCAGTTCATTGATGACCCAGGTCCCGTTACGACTTCGACCCGGGCCGTTATGGGGAAGATCGCGATGAGGCAAAGCCTCAAGTCGTAAGCCTGTAATTCCCTGCAAGGCTGGCGACGAAATCATAAAGACATCCGCGCTTGTGTGGCCCTTCATCAGCAACGATTTGTCGGCTTCCTGAGTCGGATGGTTCAGGCCGCTGATGCTGCCCAGTTCGATTGCGTCCAATGGTTGCCACTCGACAGCAGCCGAGGTCAACGCAGTCGACCACGCATTCAATTCGTCCTGCCACTGAGGTCGCTCGGTGCGAATTCGGTTCTCTGCCGCCCGAATCTTTTCCTGAATCTCGACGGTCTGTCGCAACTGTTCGTCGGTGTAAATCCACGACTGGGCTTCGTAGGAGTTATTCAGAAATGCGAACATCCCGTAATACTCGTCCTGAGTGATCGGGTCAAATTTATGCGTATGGCATTGAGCGCATTGAGTGGACAGACCAAGCACCGCCTTGCCGATGCAGTCGATTCGGTCAAACATTTCGACCATGCGAAACTGTTCCGCTACGATTGCCCCTTCTTCATTGATCATGCTGTTGCGCAGGAAACCGGTGGCAATAATTTGACTCTGAGTCGCGTTCGGAAGCAGGTCGCCCGCAATCTGTTCAATCAGAAACTGATTGTACGGCATGTCACGGTTGACGGCATGAATGACCCAGTCTCGCCACGCCCATTGTTCTCGCTGCAGATCTTTCTCGTAACCGTTCGTGTCGGAATAACGAGCCAGATCGAGCCAATGTCGAGCCCACTTCTCGCCGAACCGATCACTGTTGATCAATCGATCGACCGTTGCGTCCAGACCATCCTGTTCGAATGCAGCTAATTCCTGGGGCGACGGAGGAAGGCCCGTGAGATCAAGATACACACGTCGACACAGAGTAGTATTCACAGCTTGCGGTGAAGGCGTTAAACCCTCGGCCTGCAATCGGCTCAATACGAACGCATCGATCGGATTCTTCGCCGCAACATTGGGCAGAGGAGTTTTCGTTGGCGGCGTGAACGCCCAATGAGCCTGAAATTTAGCACCTTCGGTGATCCATTGCTTCAGCGTCTGGACTTGAAGTTCGGAGACCGGCTTTTTCTGATCCGGTGGTGGCATAATCAGATCGGCATCGTGCGTCATGACGCGGCGAATGAGTTCGCTCTCATCCGGCTTGCCCGGCACGATCGCGGCGACTCCTGATTCACCGCCTTTAAAAGCCGCATCCTGAAGATCCAGTCGGAGACCGCCTTTACGATCTTCTGCGTCAACACCGTGACAATGCCAGCAGTGTTCGGTCAGAATGGGCTGCACGTCCCTCTGAAAATCAACGTCGCTGAATGCTTGTTGACTGCATAGTAAGAGGGAAACAAACGCGCACACTGCGAATAAACGCCCGGTGGGAATGCTCATAAGGTATGATCCGCTGGTGGGTCAATGCGGAGGCAGGAAGATTCGACGGCGACGCGTCTCAGCACACCGAGGGCGATGAGCCGCGGACACCGACGTCAAATGATACCCTCGTTTATACCCAAAGAAATGCTGTAACTTCAATTCCCCCGGATCTGACAGACGGGGCCGCTGAGGATCTCGATTACGAGACGCCGTTTTAAGCGTCCTGTGCGGAAGAAGCCACTTTTTCGTTATTGATTGCAGGACTGTGCGGGTATGGCACCAGGAAAGCGATCCTGATCCGTGAAACCACAGGGAATTCAGGACCGGCAGTGACACGAAAGAAACACATCCGTTACAGTGCCGCGATCGATTTGGCAGACGCCCTGAATTTTGAGGAAAGTTATCAACGTGGAGAGTCAAAAAGCTCCTTGTGAGTGGCTCCGAGCGGAGCAGACAGACTCTCCATTGAGTGAGCGATGGCAATCGTGCAAAGGATTGTCATGAATCGGCTTGTGGACTATCGAAATTGGCTGCTGTTGGCTTCGGTTGTCTTGTTGCTGGGAGCCATCCCGGTTGCCAATCGACTCTCGTTCGATCAGACGATCGAGTCCTTCTTTCCCCCCGCCAACCCCGACATTCAGGTCCTGAAAAAGTCACGACAGGATTTCGGCGGCGATGAGTTTGTCATCGTTGCGTGGCATCAGCCGCGACTGCTGCAGACAAATCCTGAAGGCGAATATCTGGAGCTGACTCCTGAAGCGGAACAGCGAATTCAAACTCTGGCCGCAAAACTTGGAGAACTGCCGGGAGTCGACGGTCAGAGGACTCGGGACCTTGCTCGATTCCTCCAGAAGACACCTCGCAACAAAAACACTCGCCGAGCCCTGCTGAGTCTGTTTGATGGAATTCTGATTGGACCGGATCAGGAAACCACCGCAATCGTCCTCCAGCTCTATGCGGGCGATTCAGCAAGTGTGGCCAGAGTCGACACAATTCGTGCCATTCGCGCGGTTGCCGATGAGTTTGATGCAGAGACGTCGGTCGCAGGGGAAGCCGTTCAGATTCAGGACATGTTTGATCTGGTTGAGCGAGATGGCAATCTGCTGTACCTCGCGTCGCTGGGTGTGTTGTCGTTGATGCTGATGATCATCTTCCGCAACGTTCGCTGGGTCCTGGTTTCTGTCGGAATTGTGATCACGTCGGTTGTTTGCACTCGAGCACTGCTTGTGCTGGCCGGGGCTCAGTTGAGCATGGTCAGCTCAATGCTCAACTCACTGGTCACAATTATTTCCATCAGCACCACTACACACATCATCGTCTACTATCGCGAACTGCGAGCAACTCTTGATGCACGCGAAGCCGCTGTGCAGACCCTGCGAGAGCTCTGGCATCCGGTGTTGTGGACCGTCGTGACGATCGCCGTGGGCTTTGCCGCGCTGCTGGTCTCGGAGATCGTCCCTGTCCGTAGTTTTGCCATCATGATGACGCTGGCCACGCTGCTGGTCATTGTCGTCACATTGGCAGTATTGCCCGCTGCGTTTGCATCGGGCAGGAACGTTCCCATCCCAGGACGTGTGCGCCTTGAGGATCAGCTTGACGCGGTCCTGAATCGCATGGCCCATTTGATCGATCGGCATCCGCTCGGCACAACAATCATCTGCCTTGTGCTGACCGCCGTCACTGCGCCTGGCCTGTGGATGATGCAGGTCGAGACCGATTTCAGCAAGAACTTTCGTGAATCATCACCGATCGTTCAGTCGCTGAGATTTGTTGAATCCAGACTGGGCCCTGCCGGAACATGGGACGTTGCCTTTGATGTCCCTGATCCGCTGACGAGTGAGTTTCTGGATCAGACCCGTGAGCTGACGAATGTTCTGAAAGAGTTATCAACGGATGACTGCCAACTTGATGTGCTCTCACTGAACGATGCCATCGACGTACCGCCTCGCCTCGGGAATGCTCGCGCGAGGCTTCAGAAGGTCGAGCAACGACAACGTGACCTGGTGCAGAGTTTTTACAATCCGGAACGCCGGCGGATGCGAATCGTGCTGCGATCCACGGAGCAGCAATCCACGGAAGCCAAGCTGGCTCAGATCCAGAGAGTTCGGGACGCCGTTGCCGCCCATTTTGAGCGGACTCAGGCCGCGGCCACCGCAGAAACAAAGCAAGCGGAAGCTCCAGTGGCGTCCGGCCTGTTCGTTCTGATGGCACGAATCATTGATAGTCTGCTGGAAGATCAGTGGAAGAGTTTTCTGTGGGCCTGCATCGGGACATTTGTCTGCATGGCGATTGCGTTTCGCAGCATTCGAATTGGCTTGATTTCGCTCGTTCCGAATGTATTTCCGATTGCCCTTGTCACGGGATCCATGGGACTATTGAATGTGCCGGTGAATATTGGCACGGCGATGATCGCCAGCGTATCGATGGGCTTTACATGCTCGGTGCACTACATCGAAGTATTCCAGAATGCACTGCCCAAAGTCGGGCTGTCTCAGGCCCTGCTGATTGCTCAGTCGAGTGTTGGCAAAGCGGTGGTGCTGGCCCATTTCGCGTTGGTGGCCGGTTTTCTTGTACTGACGGCGTCTGAATTTATTCCGCTGGTTTACTTCGGCGCGTTGCTGAGCTTATCGATGATTGGTGGGCTGATCAGTGATCTCGTGTTGCTGCCACTGCTGCTGCGCTGGACGACGCCGAATGTGACGACGCCGACAGGCACTCCCGCAGCGGCAACGCCGATCGGGACGGAGCAGCCCTGAAACATCCTTGCTGTAAAAACACAAACGCCCCCGTCGCGCGTGAGTTCGACGGGGGCGTTTGCAGAACGATGGCGGAGAACCATCAAGACATCAGTGTGTATTCAGTCGCGGCTGAAGCGGAGCCGTACGAAGATTAATCCTGGTGGCTCGTCAAGTTTTGATTTGGGGGTTACGGTCGATCCCATGTTCGCAGACGGAACGGCGAAGCTATATAGTCGAGCCGCTCCGTGGGCTCGCATTGAACCCCAAATCTTTTTCTTGACAGAACACTAGTAGCCGCCTCCGGCTATTTCCGGAGTTCCCTGACTGCTGGTCAGATAATAGTCATTGCGGTCAGAACCACCGGAGTAGTTATTGTTATAAGTCTGATCACATGCCTGAGCGACGTCATTCAGTTCGTGAGTTACGGCTGAAGAAAGTGAAGCCAGACCAACGATCGAACCAAGCACCAGAATTGTTCCCACCAGAACGATCTCGGAAGAGAGTATGATACCGTTCTGATCTTCGATGAGCTTCTTCAGTAATTGACGCATGAGCCAGGCTCCCGCGGCGCAACAGGCCAGTGAACAATGGGGGGTTTCATCCGTGTCGAAAGCGATGTTTCGTTTTGTCAACTTTACCCCATAAACGGCATCAGGCGCAAATTCGGCGCGGTTCGGGAGTGATTCGAGGCTGCCGAATTCCGGTTAGTCCGGTTGTTCCACAAAGGGCATCTGAATTCCGCTTCTCCAGATCGCTCTGTGTCCATTTTCAGTCAACGAGCCGATTTGAAACCTCAACAGAAGTACAGGCCTTGCTTTTCGTGACGCAGAATTTTGTCGCCGAGTGAACAAATGAAGTACAGGCTGAACATTGCAAACACGGCTGCCTGCCCGGCCGACTTTCGCGATATTCACTTGTCCCACTCAACGATCTTCAGATCTCACGACCTGCAGATCTCACGTCCCCGTCCGGTGAACATCATTCCTCAAACATGTGTCCGCGTTCTCATCTTCTGACGAAACCGTGAATCAGAGTAAAGTTCGCGAATGACAGAGTCAGAACCGGCGTCAGGATTGGCGCATTTCGCCCGGGACATTTTGGAAACTTCAGGTTCAGCATGGCAGCGACAGAGATGATCACAATTGACGGATCGCAGGGCGAGGGCGGTGGTCAGATCCTTCGAACTTCTGTCGGGTTGTCAGTTGTCTCCGGGAAAGCAATCCGGATCGAACACATCCGGGCCGGCCGCGAGAAGCCCGGGCTAATGCGACAACATCTGACCGCAATTAAAGCCGCCGCAGAAATCTGCAGTGCGGAAATGATCGGGGCCGAGCTCGGGTCTCAAACGCTGCAGTTTCAGCCGGGTCGCGTGCGTCCCGGGCATTATGAGTTTCGAGTCGGAACGGCCGGAAGTGCGACACTTGTTCTTCAGACTGTTCTGCCAGCATTGATTCAGGCCGACGCGCCGTCTGAAATTGTGATCGAAGGAGGCACCCACAATCAATGGGCTCCGCCATTCGACTATCTCCAGCGAGTCTTTCTGCCTCTGCTGAATCGGATGGGCCCCACTGTCGAGGCAACTCTGGAACGCTATGGATTCTTCCCTGCGGGCGGCGGGCGAATTCATGTTACGATTCAACCGGCGAAAATGCTGACCGGGTTCAAACTTCTGGAACGCGGGGCAGTGGTCTCGAAGTCCGCCAGAATCCTGATCAGTAATCTGCCGCTCAATATCGCTGAACGAGAAGCGGAACGTCTGGCTCGTCGACTGAACCTGCAACCCGACGAAATCCTGATCGATCCCGTGACCGCTCATGGTCCGGGAAATCTTGTTTTCGCTGAGCTGGCTTATGAGCACGTCACAGAACTGGCGACTGGCTTTGGTCGAGTCGGCACTTCGGCGGAGCATGTGGCCGAAGAAACGGTCCGGCAGATTCGCGACTATCTGAAGTCACCCGCGCCGATTGGAGAATTTCTGGCCGATCAGATTCTGCTTCCACTGTCGATGAGTGCTGCTCAACCCAACACAGTTCGAACAAAACGAGGCGGCTCGTTTCGAACCCACAAACTGTCACGTCACACGACCACTCATATCGACCTTCTGCAGACGCTGCTGCCCGTGCAGATCGAAGTCACGGAGCTGGAATCTGATCGCCTTGTGACCGTTTCACCGGTCGATGCCCTTTAGCTGGTCAACGCCGACATTTTGTCAGATGCCCCTCTTTCGCGAGGTCAGTTTTTCTTTTGGAAAGCATCGTCGCCTGGTTCCTGCTCGTAGAATCCTGATGCAGTCCCGTTAAGCTCCGTTGTCGAAAAACGTCGTATTCCCATCGGGGTCATTGAGCGATGAACGTCACCACAACCTGCGGCCTGAATCGAATTCTGTTTGTCAGCATCTTCCTGCTTGCGACCATTCAGCAAACGGCTCTGGCTCAGAAATCCCCGGGACTGGGTTATGTTTTTCCACCTGCACTTCAGGCGGGAAAGACCCACGAGGTCGCTCTGGGAGGTTACGATTTTACGATTGACCAGCAATGGTTTATTCTTGATGAGCGAATTACTTTGCAAACGGATGGTGTTCCCGGCGACTATCTGGTCCCTCCACCTCCGTATTGGTTTGGCCCCAGAAGTAGCCTGCCAGCGATGCCAATTCCCAGAGAAGTTCGCGGCCTGATCAACATTCCGGCGGAGATTCCGGACGGGCTGATTCGATGGCAGGTTGCGAACGCCAATGGTTCCTCGGAGACGGCCGTCTTTTATGTCAGCCATGACGAAGAAATCATCGAACATCGCTCGCGCGATCTTCCTCAACGGCTCAATTCGATCCCGGTCGCGATATCGGGCCGTCTGAGTCGGCTCACGGAAGTCGACCGCTACGAGTTCCTGTCAGATCGCGATCAGATCGTGTCCGTTGACTTAATGGCGAGAAGATTGGGTGTCGACATAAATGCTGTGATCGAAGTCCGCGATGAGTCAGGCCAACTGATAGCCAATGACACGGACACACTCGGCCTGGACGCTCGACTATTCTTCTCTGCTTTTGCAGGAAAAACTTACACCGTCAGCGTGTTCGATCTGGATTTTCGAGGCGATCGAGCGTTCGTGTATCGTCTCGCGTTCAGCACAGGGCCGAAGATCCACGACACGATCCCAGCTCGGGTACAACGTGGAAGTACCCTGGAACTGGAAGCTTTGGGTCCTGGGCTACAAACCGGCATAGCGCAACGTGAGTCGATCAAAAGCGCAATCACGATTCCATCAGACCCGATGGTCACACATTTTCAACACACGTTGCAAACGCCGACCGGAGTTGTTTCGATTCAGATTCCGATCTCGGAGATGCCTGAGAATATTCGTGGCGATGAGTTCAGGGCCATCGCACAATCAGAAGCCGTCACGGCATTGATTCGCAGCAACGAGACGGCTCATCGATACTCGATAGCCGTGATGAGCGGCGAGCAATGGTCTCTGGATGTGGAATCGTCGAGCGGTGGCCCCATGGCCGATCTGTCGTTGGAAGTCGTTGATGAGACCGGGAAAGTCATCGCCGAGAACGATGACGGGACAGTCGATTCAGATCCAGCACTTCAGTTCAAAGCCGCGACAACGGGCAATTATACGGCCGTTGTCAGGAAGGTAACCGCAGCATCAGACAATCAGGTTTATCGGCTGCAATGTGTGCGACAGATGCCGGACTTTTTATTGACGACAACTCAGACAGCCACTCTGCCCCTCGCCGGAAAATCCGAGATTGCCGTGCAGGTAGTTCGTTCAGGCGGCTTTGATGGTGAGATTGCTCTCAGTGTCGAAGGTCTTCCTGACGGAGTGACTGCCATAGGAGACTGGAAAATCCCCGCTGGTCAATCGGAAGCAAAAGTAACTCTCGAATCTGCCGCAGACGCCGCCGTGGTGGCAAAGCTTATCAGAATTGCAGGCAGCTCGGTCGTTGGAACCACAGAGACTCGTCGGATCGCCATGGCCAATGGTGCAGGAAATCTGTGCCCACGGGAACTCGCTGATCGCCAGGTTTCTCAAATATTGCTGGCCATGACGATAGCAGCGCCGATTGAAGTCCTTGTCGTCGACAAAGAACGACAGCGAGATGTTCATCGAGGCACGACTTACCTGGCCGAACTGGAACTGGTTCGCAAAGATGGATTTTCCGGAGAGATCAAACTCGAGATGACCGCGAAACAAGACCGCCAGCGCATGGGAACTCGAGGAGGAATCCTCACGGTACCACCTGATCAGAACCGCGCGTGGTATCCGTGTTTTCTTCCGGAGTGGCTGCCGATGGACCTGACTCGCCGCATCATTGTGCATGGCGTTGTGGCGGTACCAGATCCGAAAGGCAATGTGCGTTATCTTACGAAGCCCGGCAACGCTCGAATCACCATGATCATGGAAGGCGCTCTATTAAAGGTGTCCACAGAGAATTCTGATGTGGTCACGCCAATGGGTGAGATTCAGGAGATTACCGTCAGTGTCGCTCGGTCTCCCAAACTTCCTTTACCGGTGAAGGTGGAGCTCATAGTGCCGGAAGAGGCGACAGGATTCATTTCCGCAACACCGTTGTTGCTTGAGCCGAACAAAAACAGCGGAGTGCTGCAAATCTTTTCGAAGACCGACGAACAACTGAAAGGCCAATGGAACCTGGCAGTGCGTGCAACCGCACTGCAGGAGGAGAAATGGCCGGTCATTTCCGAATCTGAAATCCGCCTTGAGTATGTGTCTGCCCCTTGAATCCGGAAGAGTCAATCAGCACGGAAACCGCTGCCGAAACGGGCAGCCGCCGTCCAGAAATAATGTTATGCATGGCTTGATCAAAAGCTGCAACGGAAACAAAGACGTTGCTGAGTTGCGAGAGTTCGTCGGCTTCTCTTTAAGAACGAAGAGCCCACCTGAACAGGTTCTTGGAAGTAAAAAGCAGGCAAAAACTCACTGTGGCGGATTTCGTGTGATCTGATATAGACTTCGCGACGTTTCCATGTCCGCGCCGGAACCTGCATCGTCAGAAGTTGTCCTTCACGCCGGCCAGGCCAGCTGACGCTATTTTCAAAGTAATTTTTTTTGGGGAGCCCGTTCAAATGGGGTTGTTTGACAAACTGCGAAATGAATTGATCGACATCATCGAGTGGGTTGATGATTCGCGACACACCCTGGTCTGGCGGTTTCCTCGTTACCAGAATGAAATTAAGAACGGCGCGCAACTGATTGTTCGTCCCGGCCAGAAAGCGATCTTCGTTCATCGAGGCCAGATTGCCGACGTGTTCGAACCGGGCAATTACGAACTGAAGACCGACAACCTTCCAATCCTGAGCACAATCGCGGGCTGGAAATATGGCTTCAACAGCCCGTTTCGCGCGGAAGTGTATTTTGTCAGCACAAAGCAACTGACCGATCTGAAATGGGGTACCCCGAATCCCATCATGATGCGAGATCCGGAATTTGGCCCGATCCGAATCCGCGCATTCGGTACCTATGCTGTGAAAGCCGTTGAGCCGAAGGCATTGCTGACGGAGTTAGTCGGCACCGACAAAGACTTTGGCGCGGATGCTGTTACGGAACTACTACGATCAATCATCTCCAGCACGATCGCTGAAGTTCTGGCGAAGTCGAATGTGGCGGCTCTGGACCTCGCGACAAAGTATGGGGAATTCGGGGAAGTGCTGCGGAAGGCTGTTCAGGAAAAAATTGATGACGAGTACGGGCTCGAGATTCCTCAGTTGATCATCGTCAATATTTCGCTCCCCGAAGCCGTCGAGAAAGCTCTTGATACTCGCACGAGCATTGGAGTCATCGGCGACCTGGGAAAATTCCAGCAGTATCAAATGGGTCAGGCGTTGACCGCCGACAATGGGCCCGGCGGCGGTGCAGGAGCCGGATTGGGACTCGGCATCGGCGTTGCCATGGCCGGACGAATGATGCAGCCGGGAATGTTCCCCGGGGCAGCGTCAGGAGGCGCGGCGCCAGGAATGGCACCACCGGCTCCTCCTGCAATGTGGCACGTCGCGATGAACGGACAATCTCAGGGACCTTACGGCGCGGAGCAGGTTGCGGCGGGCATTGCAGCCGGGCAGATTACTCCGGCCACATTGGTCTGGACGGCAGGAATGGCCAACTGGGCTGCGGCCGGACAAGTGCCGCAACTAGCGAGTGCATTCGGACCACCAGCGCCACCTCCGATGCCGGCGCCGTAATTGGACAAAGTTCGATCCGGGAACCCGTAGTGAACCGACGGTGCACTGGCGGTCGCTATCGGTTCCCGCTCAACTCATGAGGTCTTATTCGGACCTTTCCTTCTGCCAACACGTCGAGCTTGAATCTCTGATCGCTCACGAATGTCGGACTCTGTTGTTTCCACGGAATTTGTCACGCTACTCAACGGGTCAATTCTTTCATGCCGTTTGAAACAGACTCACAGGATGACTCTGCGGATCTGCCGCCTGAGACCGACCCTAACGGACCGCTGGACATTCATCGTCGAGACGTGCGGACCGGTGAAGTGGGACGCACGTTCGACTCCGGCGAAGGGCGAGTGTTCCCTTGCGAATCGTGCGGTGCCGACCTCGAGTTCCATATTGGCGCACAGTCCCTGAAATGTCCGTATTGCGGTCACGTCAAAGAAATTGAAAAGTCAGGCGACGCGGTCCTGGGTGAGCAGGATTTTCACGCCATGCTGGAGCAACTTCGGCAGTGGCGTGAGGAAGCTCGCGACCGGAAAGTCGAAGAGGATCCATCAATCGCCGCAACCGAGGAAACTCATCGCGAATTGCGGTGCGAATCCTGTGGTGGCAATGTTGAGTTTTATGGAACGTTGACCAGCACTCTATGCCCATATTGTGCATCGCCGGTACAGCTTGAGAATGCTCACAAGTTCCAGGAACATCGCATTCCTGTCGACGGTGTTCTTCCGTTTCAAATTGACAAGAGTGATGCTCGCCGCAATCTGCAGGAGTGGGTTCGTTCTCGCTGGTTCGCCCCCAATCGATTCTCCAAAGACGGAGCAGATGGCAAGTTTAACGGCATCTATCTGTCCTACTACACATTTGATTCAATGACATCCACCGCCTACTCAGGTCAGCGCGGCGAGTATTATTACGTGACCGTGGGAGATGGGAAGAATCCACGCACCGAACGAAGAACTCGCTGGTATCCGGCCAGTGGATCCTTCCAGCGATTTTTCGATGACGTGCTGGTTCTTGCAAACACGGGATTGCGCAGAGATTACATGCTGGCCCTGGAACCATGGCCACTGCTCAAGGTCGTACCATTCAATCAGGAGATGCTGGCCGGCTTGATGGCGCGAACATACGACATTGAGCTGGATGAGTGTTTTAAAGAAGGTCGACAACGTATCGACGCTGCGATTCTGTCCGAGGTCCATCAGCGGATTGGCGGCGATACGCAAATGGTCAGCAGTGTCAAAAGCCAATACGACGCAATTACCTACAAGCATCTGCTGCTGCCAGTCTGGTTGATGGCTTACCGATTTAATGGCAAGACATTCCAGGTCTTTATCAATGCAGCCACTGGCGAAGTTCAGGGGGAGCGACCCTACAGCGTCTGGAAGATTATGTTTGCAGTGATTCTGGGATTGGCTGCAGCGGCCGGAATTTACGCTGCCACACAGCAGTAGTCAGCTAAGTGAAGACCTGCTCTGCGAATCAGGATCGTGGATGTCGACAACATGCTGAGGAATTGCCATCAGCAGTTTCGCGCCTGACAAGTCGGCGCAACGATTGCATCAATGAGGTCGTTCGATAAGCCCAATGACTTCACGGGGCGTTCTTCCTTCGGACAACACGACTCGCGGCGATTCTCCTGAGACGAGAATGGGCTCAAACCGGGAGGCCGTCGTAAGTCTCTTGTTCGTGGCCTCCAACGTTGGCCAGGAACGCAGTATGTGAGAGCAACATTCCGACCCGACAAATGGGATAACATTCAGGCTCCGGGCACCGACTGAAAGGACTCAGAACGCGAGACCTCTCGGGCCACAAAGTCGCAGAATCCCAAATTCTGCCGTCTCAGTGTGGTGCCCCAAACTCCGCCCATACCTCTCCAAAATCAGTCCTTACGGGCATTTTTGCCTGTAGAAAAGAGGCTGGCTTGCAACGCCGTTTAGGAGCTTTTGGGAAGAAGTTCCCAGTGCGGTAAATTGTCCGAAAAAACGACATGGATAGGTTGGGAATTCTACAGCAACAATGAGAAGATGCGCAGTTGTATGGATTTTCATTGTTAAGCTGCAAATTCACAATCTGCTAAATGTTCCCGACGATACTGGATGTGTGTCGTCAGCAGATTGCTGTTGCAGGCAAGTAGTAAAGGAAAGTTATCATGTTCTTGGGACTGCACAAACGATCGATTCAACGAGCGTTGGGCGTTCTTTCGCTCGCCACTGCGTTGTTGACCGCCGCTGCTTCGTCGTCCACGACACTTCAGGCGACTCAGGAGGACGCACCGACAGTTGTAGAAACCGCTTTGACCATTCCGGATGATCTCTCTGCAGAGTCATTGGAGGCCATTGACGCAGAGCTCGCAAAGTCACTGAATCCGAAACTCGCAATACTGTTTGATGCATCACAATCTGCAGACGCTCGCAAGACCGCCGCAACGGAACTGACGGATGCTGCAAATCAAATCCAGGGCGGCACTCTTCCTCTTGATACCGCCAAGCGTCATCTACTCCGAACCACTGCTCTGATGCAGGCCGCCTTGCGGGCTGCAGAAGCGAGTGATCTGACCGCTTCTCAGGAGGCAACTGCTGATAAGCTGTCGGAAGCTGTCAACGCCGCGGAAGCTATGCTGACCGCCATGACGAACGGTGCCGGCTGGGTGTCATACCTGCATCTGGCGGAACTGAAAGCAGGAAATGCTGATGACACGATGAAGAAGCAGGTACTCGCAAACCTGTCTCCTGCTGACACACTCAACAGCGAACAACTCCTGTTCCTGACTCGCCCCGCGCTTCAGAAGCTGAAAGCAGCGCTCGAAACGTCTTTGGCCGCCAGTTCGATTACCGGCGACGAAGCGGCAGTTCGTGCCGCCTTGAATGCTCATATCAATTCCCTGCTGACTTCCATTTTCGCATGGGAAAAAAGCGCACTTGCGAAAGATGCAGAGAATACTCGTACTGCATGGCGTTCTCTGCGAAGTCGATTCCCGGCCGCGTCGGAGGTCATCCGTCCGGTCGTGAATGAAAATTACTTCAATCACAACGTCCATTTCACGGTTTCAGAAGACCTGCTTTCTCGATTGATTTCAGACTACCGCAGTGAGAGCGGTTGTATCGCGGACTGCATCATGGGTGCCTGGGTAACGGGATCTCAAACCACGACCGTTGATGTGCGAGCCGACATTCGGCCGTCACTGAATACTGCGGCGTTCGATCTGAATGTCACGGGCAACACTCAGTCCAACACGAAAGCTCAGAAGAGCCCTGCAACAGTCTGGACCAATGGTAATCATTATTTCTGGATGAATCGATCTGTGCATTTCGATGGTCGACATGTGAACGCATCGGGAGCCAGCTTTAACGTCGACACGAACAGCCGTACGGTGGGCCTCGCAACCGATTACGACGGAATCCCGATTATTCGCCGAATTGTCCGAAAGATGGCGGCTCAGAAGATTGCAGAAAGCAAACCTCAGAGCGAAGCACTCACGGCCAGTCGTCTGCGAGAAGAAGCATTGCCAAAATTCCAGTCGGAAACAGATCAGCAGTTTACAACCGGCAATGAAACACTGACCAGGATGCTCGATTCTCTGGAACGCCGCGGCGTGGCTCCGGACAGCATCAGTGCTCGTTCCAGCAACACTCACATTGCGGTCAGTTCGCGTACAATCGGGGTCGCTCGATTGGGCGGTTCAGTTCAACCGCCAGCAGCTTTGGTAGCCAAAGGTGCTGCCGCCCAGATTCATCAGTCCGCTCTCAACAATGCGATCGACGCTCTGGGATTTCAGGGGCGTGCGGTTCCGGAAAAAGATTTCGTAACAGAACTGGAAGCCGCTTTGAGCGATCTGTTCCAACGCGAAATCAAGCTGACAAATGGCGAGCCAACTCCGCCTGCTGAAGGCGAAGAAGCAGAACCACCAACGATCTTCCTGTTTAGCAAGACGGACCCGATTCGAGTGCGTTTCAACAACGGCCAGATCATTCTGTCTCTGCGAACAGGTATTCGTCAGGAAGGCAAAGAAGAGATTCCTGAAGAGACTGTGACTATTCCGATCGCCATGTCTCTGCAGAATGGCAAAGTGATCATTGAGCCGGGGAACATTGCCGTGACCGGACGACCAACGCGGTCCGTTCAGATCAAGCGAGTTCTTGCTCGACGAATTGTCCGCAGGGAACTCAGCTCAACGATCGACCTGCAGGCCGCTGGTGATAAAACTCTGCCGGTCACGATCACAAACGTTCAGTTGGCCGACGGTTGGTTGACGGCTGAGATGGAGTAATGGATCTGATCAGACTCCGCTGAGTCTGTCGTTTCAATACAATTCCGGCAATCACATGATAGAAAAGCCTGGGCTCAGAAATGGTCCAGGCTTTTTCTTTTGAAATGGATCTGGGTATGCATCGGTCCCGCTGCTCGTAACAAATCTCTGCAGCGTTCAGCGTTTCTTCTTCGCGGGCTTTTCCCAGAACGTGGCTTCATCTGATAGGGGGCCGGCCAATGGCGGCGCTTCAAAGTAGCTGCCATCGTCGATCATGCGAGGATCCCCAGTGCGTTTCAGTTCCGCCAGAAGCTGTTCTTCCAAAGTCGCTCTCACATTCGCATAAGCCGGGTCTTCCGCAACGTTCCTGGTTTCGTGAGGATCATTGCGGCGATCGTAAAGTTCATACTTCGGACGTTTCCCATAGACCCAGTTGTAGTGCGAGTTCCACTCGGGCGAATTCCTCACTCCAACAAGCCAGGCTTTAGTCGGACCTGCGTCTTCATCCGGATGAGTCACTCGAGTTGAATTTGTGATCTCCTCAGCCGACGGAACATCGTCTCCATCCAGCCGATAGGGATCACCCAACGGCCAGCGTTCGGGACGAAAATTGATGATCAACAAAAAATCGGCCGTATGAATCGCTCGTTGAGGATACGGACTGTAATCGGCACGAGCAATCTCGACATGCCGCTCTCGACCGGTCACAACCCACCTTCGCTGCGGATCGACAAGGCCGGTTGCATCAGAGTTCAATACGGGCCACAGGCTGCGTCCGGTCATGACCTCCGGAACCGGAACGCCTGCGGCTTCCAGAAATGTCGGAGCCAGATCGGTCAGGTTTACAAAGTCTTCAACGACGCGTCCGCCATTGACACCCGGACCACTGATGGCCAAAGAAACGCCAGTCCCAAAACCATAGAGATTGCATTTGCCGTGCGGAAACCCGGGGGCACCATGATCGCCGCTGATGACGATTAATGTGTTGTCCAGTTCACCTGATTCTTCCAGTTGCTTGAGCAGCACTCCTATGCCAGCATCCCACGCAGCAATTTCCCCGAAGTAGTCTGCCAGATCTTCTCGCACCTCCGGAACATCAGGAAGATACGGCGGCATCTTGCCTTTGAGTTGATCAGGATCAATCCCCCACAGATCCCGGCCGCTGCCTTTCGTCCACGAACGATGGACGTTGGTAGGACCAAACCAATAACAAAACGGCTGATCGGCCGGACGAGCTTCCAGGAACGCAGCAAAGTTGCCGCGAATCTCACCGTAGAGCTCTTCTTTGGCTTGATCAGGATTGACTCCCTGACCAATAAGCTTCGTCACGTTCTGAGAAAACTGATTGAAGCGACCACCCGACTTTTGATACGAAAACTTCTGTCCTCCGTACGGCGCATCGGCTGGCGAGCCGGGACTCCAGACCTTGTAGGTTTTCCCGATGTGATAGCCGGCATCCTTCAACAGCAAGGGATAGGCTGGAATCGTTTCATCCCACACTGCTCCTCGCAGAATCGCTCCGCGACCGGTTCGCCAGAAATACTGCCCGGACAACAATGAACTACGACAAGGCGTACATGACGGAGCATTGACGTGAGCATTGCGGAAGAGCACGCCCGACCGCGCGATGCGATCAAAGTTCGGAGTTCTGACGACGTCGTTGATGCCTCCAGCACCGTCCACTTCAGCATAAAGACTGGCATAGCGTCCCCAGTCGTCGGCGAAGAAAAAGAGAATGTTCGGCCGCCGGGGTTCTTCAGCGGAAACTCGTCCAGCGAAGGGGAGTACCGCACTGATCATCAAGGTCAACACGCCGGCAACCAGCGAACTCTTCTGAAGGCTTTTATGCACGAGCACGGCGTTCTCCCCCACGGCTGATGGATTCACATCGACATCATGGGCACTTTAGCGATCAAGTCAGCGGCAGCACAATCGTCGCCTCGATCACCAATGGACTACCTTTTCGCGGCGAATTTCAGTAGGTCCTTTCTGAATGGCTCAAATCTCCACCTTATTTCGCTCTTGGTTCGACCGTCGTGACGGCAAAGGTTTGTTGCAATCTGGCTCCGATTGGCCGTGACAACGCAGAGAACGACTCGTGCTTTGTCTGGCATGAATTGAGCAGTCGTCAGCGGGCGAGACACCTGCAGACCCGGAGCACGGACGTCTCGCCCAATTCAACTCAACTCCTCAAACGACCGTCGAAGGAGCATTAGTGTTCCTCGAGTACCAAGTAAACTCCTGAGCTTTGCCAATCCCGGGCGCTCTGTTGGAATGTCTCGGATCGGTCGACGAGGACGATGCACGTCAGGGGCCCATGCATCTGTTTGCACTTGATGAATCAAACACCCGCGAAAGTCGGCCTCCATCCGCGAGGATACTCACAGATGGGAGTTCCGCTGGCGATGGGGGATATGGACTGCTAGAGTCCTCATCCTTCTTGACCTCTATTGCAGGGATGCCCTATGAGTTCTTCCGAGCCTTTGCTCGCCGACACTGCTGTTGTTCGATCGGATCGTCCCAGATCAATGCTGTCCGTGGCATTCTGGAGCTTTCTGCTCACACAGTTTCTCGGGGCATTCAACGACAACTACTTTAAGCAAATGGTGCTGCTGACGTGTGTGAGTCAGGTTGCAAAGGCCGAGGGCGAGAGTGCTCCGGATCGGCAGCCGCTTGCACTGGCGGCGTTTGCGATTCCGTTTGTGCTGTTGTCGGGATTGGGCGGATTTTTATCCGATCGGTGCGCCAAGCAGCGAGTTATCGTGGGCTGTAAGATCGCGGAAGTCGGGATCATGGGCGTGGGCCTGATGGTCCTTCTGATTGACGGGCTGTCCGCAGATGCACAGCTATTGAGTCTGATCGGAGTCCTTCTGCTGATGGGTGCTCATAGTGCGATTTTTGCTCCGTCGAAGTATGGAGTGTTGCCGGAATTGTTTCGTGAAGAACAATTGCTCCCCGTCAATGGTGCCGTGCAGATGACGACGTTTCTGGCGATCATCTTTGGGACGGCCGGAGCCGGGATTGCTCTGGATCAGATTCAAAGATCCATGTGGATTGGAAGTTTGATCGCCATGGGAATTGCAATGTTGGGAACGGCCGCCTCCCTGTTTATTCCTCGCACTCCGATCGCACAGCCGAATCTGCAACTGAAATGGGAAGACCTGTTTCTGCCTCGTGAGATCGCTCAACTGATTCGTCGTGATCGAGGTCTGCTGCTGGCGATTTTGATTGCCGCGATTTTCTGGTTTTTGGGCGGGGTGACTCAGATGTCCGTGAATACTCTGGGTAAAGCCACGTTGAAACTCAGCGACACGCGAACCAGTCTGATGGTCGCGGGGATCGGGTTTGGAATCATGGCGGGCTGTATCATCGCGGGGTTTCTCGGAAAAGGACAAAGCGGTCGGCGTTGGGTACTGATTGGTTCTTGGCTGCTGTTGATTTCGTTGTCGCTGATAGCGTTTCTTGGCAGCGGGCTTGCGGGGACGGCGATCAATGCTGAAGCGAAAGATCAGGCGATTCTGGTCAGCCTGCTGTCGGCCGATCTGCTGGAATGGAGTCTCCGATTCAGCATGGTGTTTCTGGGGGTGTCCGCTGGCATGTTTGTCGTTCCGGTTCAGGTGTTTTTGCAGCAGGCACCGCCTCCCGAGTATAAGGGACGGCTGCTGGGCGTGCAGAATCTGGTCACCTGGATCGGGATTTTACTGTCGGCTGCGTTTGTCGGCGTGGCCGGGGTGGCACTACGAGGAATTGCTGGGCCGAACGGGGATGCCCGCCATCAATGGGCCGTGTTTGCGTCGTTGGCCTTGTTGATGGTTCCGGTTTGCTTGTTTTATCGATTACCGGAGGCTCGCCGACGGGAACTCTGATTTTCCCGAAAGCCAGTCATTTCCTGCAGATTCCGAAGTCGAGTGATTCGGTGGGGTTGAAGTCCCGCCAGCGTTTGCTGTAGTACGCGCACACGCGCGGGATGCGCGATGACAGCCCGGCTGCACTCTGGATCGCCAATGCGGCAACCAGTCGGGAAGTTACTGTCAAAGAGCAGATACAGGATTTCGGATCATCCTCATGCAGCGTATTTTTATTTCAGGGATCGGTGTTGTCAGTTGCCTTGGTAACGACCGAAGAACCTTCTGGAACAATATCATTAATAGCCAGTGCGGGATTGACCGCCTGACTTTGCACGACACGACGGATCTGGAAGTCAACATTGGTGGTGAAGTTCGCGATCTGAATGAAGCTCGCATCAACGTCAACGACCTTGTTTCGACTCGCAAAATGGACCGCGCCAGTCAGTTCGCTGTGCATGCGGCTCATGAAGCTCTGGAAGATGCCGGTCTGCCGACCAAAGATATCGGCGAAAACGCGGCCGTGATCATCGGTGCCGGGCTCGCGGGGCTGGAAACCTATGAGTTCCAGATGGAACGCATGTTGACCAAGGGACCGTCACGAGTCAGCCCGTTCACAATTCCGATGCTGATGCCGAACGCTCCTCCGGGAAATATCAGCCTCGCGTTTGGAGCTCGCGGAACCTGTTATACCACCAGCAGCGCGTGTTCATCATCGGGACATTCGATGATTGATGCGATGGAGTATCTGCGACGAGGCGATGCGGATTTCGTCATCACCGGCGGAACAGAAGCTTCGCTGACTCGCCTTGGAATTTCGTCCTTCGTCAACATGAAGGCGATGAACAAGACGATGAATGATCGCCCCAAGGAATCGATGCGTCCGTTCGATGCGGATCGAGGTGGATTCATCATGGCTGAAGGCGCGTCTGTGTTGATCTTCGAAACCGAAGAGCACTTGCGGAAGCGTGGCGGCAAAGCGTGGGCGGAAGTTCTGTCTGGCCGCTCGACAAGTGATTCTTACCACCTGGTGCAGCCCGATCCGGAAGGGCGTCAGGCCGTGAAGGCAATCAAGGCGGCTCTGCAGAAGGCAGGCCTGAATCCTGCGGACATTGCCGACAATACCTATGTGAATGCTCATGGAACCAGCACAAATTTCAACGATGCGATGGAAACGGTTGCATTGAAGTCTGTGTTTGGTGAGGACGCTCATAAGCTGCATATCAGCTCAACCAAGGGCATGCTGGGGCACATGATCGGAGCCGCTTGTGCGATCGAAATGTCGGCCTGCGTGCTGGCGATGAACTCGGGCATTCTGCCGCCAACGATCAACTATACGACTCCGGACCCCGCCTGCGATCTGAACTACATCCCGAACAAGGCGATTAAAAAGCAGGTCAAGTACTGCATCAACAACAGCTTCGGCTTCGGTGGCCACAACGTGTCACTGGTCGTTGCGCGAGTCGACGATGAGACGCTGAAGAGGACGGACGTCTGAGTTGGCGGCGGGCCGAAGGCAGTGACGCCCAATGGCAGCGGCCTTGCGTCAGAGTCGCAGACGTGCTCAGTGTGCTGTCAGGTCTTTGGTTCATTCTATTGGCGCCGGCATTTGGAAAATGTCTGCGACTTTGAGTGGACCTATAAACTCACGGCCTCATCGCGAAAAACGACGTTGATCGAGGCAAGTGAAAGCTTTGAGGGCCCACGTTCTGCTGCTCGCCGAGGTGGTGTACGGCCGAATTTGCACGATGCTGCGTGCCGATTCGCACAGGATGGGAACTTGCCATGAATTGGCAGCCCAGTCACCAAACTCGGGAAACTGGATGATTATGTCCTGTTTTTGATCGACTGCGAGGGTTTTGCATCCGAACCTTTCATCGAGTGCACGATTCGCGCAACGTGTTCGGCGGAATCTTCCGGCCCAACATGTGCTCGGTATAGGGAATGCAACGCGAGGACTAACTTGCTGCTCCTGCTGGACTCGCGGAAAGGGATACATTCTGCCATGTTGCGATCACTACTGATTTTGACGATGCTGTTGGTTGCTCAGACCAGTTTCGGGCAACTGGATCATGAGCAGGAACCGATCAACTACAGCAACGAAAAACCCACAGACCCGGTGGCCCGTTTGGCCGCGCGGCTCGAGGCGGGGGAGATAAAGCTTGAGTGGGAACCGAAGCACGGGTATCTCACGTCATTGATGCAGCATCTGGATGTTCCAGCCTCTAGTCAGACGCTGGTCTTTTCAAAAACCAGTTTGCAGATCAGTCGTATAACACCAAGAACACCTCGCGCGATTTACTTCAACGATGATGTGTACCTCGGCTGGGTTCAGCGGGGCGACGTTGTGGAAATTTCGGCCGCCGATCCTCAGCTTGGGGGCACGTTTTATACGCTTACGCAGCACCATGATGAGCCAGCCCTGATACAGCGTGAAAACGCGAGGTGTTTGCAGTGCCACGGATCGACGCATACAAGGCGAGTACCCGGACATATTGTGAGATCTGTGTTTTCTGATCCCGGCGGGCAGCCAATTTATCGACTCGGAACTCATTTGACCGACGATACAAGCCCCTTCGCGGAACGCTGGGGAGGCTGGTATGTCACGGGAACTCACGGGAAGCAGCGTCACATGGGAAACTGTGTGATCGCCGATGAAAATGTTTCCGAGAAGCTGGACGTTGAATCCGGAGCCAACCTCACGGATCTGTCGGGACACTTCAACGTCAAGCCCTATTTGACGGCTCACAGTGATATCGTGGCGTTATTGGTTCTGGAGCATCAGGCCATGATGCATAACGTGCTGACCGCCGCTAATCACTCGGGACGAATTACCGCTCGCGATGCCATCATTATGAACAAAGCGCTGGAGCGACCGGAAGACTTTGAATCTGAATCGACAGCTCGCCGCTACGCATCGGCCGCCGAGAGCGTTGTCAAGGCATTGCTGTTCTGCGATTCACCACTGCTCACAGATACAGTGAAAGGTTCGTCGACATTTCAGGAAGAATTCTCTGCACGAGGTCCGCTGGATTCGAAAGGGCGAAGTCTGCGACAGTTTGATCTGGAGAAACGTCTGTTCAAATATCCGTGCAGTTTTCTGATCACGTCCGATTCGTTTCAGCAACTTCCGGTCGGCGTCAAGACTCGCGTTTGGCAGAGGTTGGATGAGATCCTGTCGGGCAAGGACACATCGGAGAAATTCGTGCATTTGTCCGCTGAAGACCGGCAGGCTGTTCGAGAAATCCTGACTGACGTCTGCCCGGATCAGCCATTCCAAACGGCATCAGCGGAACAACTGCCGACCGGTGCGAAATAGCCAGGGCAAGAGACTGTCCCGCCCGCTTGGATGACCGATACGGGGCGTCCAGCCGAAACCGTGAACGCTCAGACGGCTGAGTTCATCGCCTGGGCAGCAACCCGCAACAAGCTGCGTCATCAGGGCGGTTTGGGGTCGCCCTAATGGCTCTCCTGTCGCCTTGGAGGCTCTGCTGTCAAAGAACTCCGACGGAGCCGAATGCGCTGACGACCGCCCCGATGAAGCTGATAATCCTGGATTCTCCGAGAAACAGTATTCTTGCGAGAAAAACGGCGTGATACATTTTTGCATCATGACGGGCTGAAGTTGCGCTTGTAAGCTAAAAGTCAGAATGCCGTGCTGGGGAGCATGCACATTCTGAGAGGCGGGGGTTCGTTGGCACGAAGATTGCCTATCGACTTCAGCGTGGAATCAGCCTTCGAGGCTTCAACAAAATCGAGGCAGGCATTGATGGCTTGAACTGTGACTGCACACGCAGTTATGTCCGGCCGCTGATTCCGGTTTTGTGGGGTGCTATTCGTCATACTGGGTCAAAAACAGTGGGATCTGTTTTTTGCAGCGTTGCGGCTGCGCAGAGAGAAGTCCAATGAGCGTTTCTTTTGGAACGGTCAATTCCGAAATGGGTGGATCGGGCGAAGTTCGTCGATTGAGCGATGTCCCTGGGGAGGGTCATCCTTCGTTGCGAATGCTGTGGATCCTGCGCGGCCTTTGTGTTGCTGGGCTTGGGATTTCCGTGTATCTGGCGTGGACGGCGCTGAGCATGACGCCGGTCTACGGTTGCGGCGGCGGGGAAGTGATCGATTGTGGTCACGTTCTGAAGAGCAAATGGTCCAAAGTGTTTGGGATACCGGTGAGCGTCCCGGCTGGTGGTTTATACGCCAGCATGCTGGTGCTGTTGGGTTTTGCCGGGCTGAATGCGACGCGATCGATGAGGCAGATGGTTTGGAATGCGTTGACCGCCGGAGCGTGTATGGCGGGTTTGGCAGCGTTGTGGTTTATCAGCCTCCAGATCTTTGCGTTGAGCAAGATTTGTCCGTATTGCGTGGCGGTACATTCGTGCGGTTTGACGATGGCCGCGATAATGCTTCGCAATCGTTTCTCAGAACCTCACCACAAGAAGATAGCCGCGTCTTTCAGTGCCGCCGCTGTGGCGGGATTGATCACTGTTCAGACGATGACTCCGGAACCGGAAGTTTTCGAAGTGATTCGGTATGACGAAGTGACGTCTCCCGAAACTTCGTCCACGACGATGGCCTCCGGTGATTCCGGCAATGATGTTTTTGAAGCTCCGGGCGAGGTTTTTGCGGCTCCTGGAGAGATGTTCGAAGCTCCTGCGGTCGACGAGGCTCCGTCCGACAGTTCCGCGAGCACTACGACGGAAGAATCGGACGAAGCTGTGAAGGCCGAGACGACTCAACCGGTTGCCTCGACATTGTTGCTGTTGATTCCGCCACGATTGTTGAACCTGAGTCAGGTTACGTTTAGCGGTCAGGAAGCCGCGGCAACTGAGGGAGAACAGCCTGCCGCAGCCGCCACAGCGACCGAAGGCGAGCAGAGCGGTTCCGCGGCGGCGAAAGTCGAAGGCAGCACACCCGCGGCTGACGCCTCAACCCAGACCAGCACTACGGAAGTGACGGAAAAGAAGGACGAGAAGTCTGAAGAACCAAAAGCCGAAGTCATTCCTGCCGCACCGGCTCGTAAGTTGATTACCGTCGCCGGCAATCGAGTGACTCTGGACGTCAAGCAATGGCCATTGTTGGGCCATGTAGAAGCTCAGTACGTCTTCGTGGAAATGTTCGACTACACGTGTCCTCACTGCCGGAATACTCACCACGCCATCAAAGGTGCATTTGAAAACTACGGCGACAGGCTTGCTATCGTGGCTCTTCCGGTGCCTCTGGAACGAGCTTGTAATGATGCGGCAAGTGGCGGAGGTCATCCAGGGGCCTGTGATCTGGCGAAGATTTCAATCGCTGTCTGGCGAGTTTCCCCGGACAAGTTTCATGAGTTTCACGACTGGATGTTCGACACGACTCGGTCCCCCGCTTCGGCTCGTGCTCAGGCTGAGAAACTTGTCGGAGCGGAGAAATTCCGTAAAGAATATTCCTCGAAAATTCCCGGGGAGTACGTAAAACGACACGTGGACTTGTACAAGAAGGTCGGCCAGGGCTCGGTGCCCAAACTGCTGTTCCCAAGATCAACCATCAACGGTGAGATTAACAGCAAGTCCACGATGGTCAGTACCATCGAACGGGAACTGCGCGACGTTGCTGTCAAGTAATGTTGGCCCCGAGTCATTTTGAACGGGGTGGCTGTACCGCACAGATTGATGCAGAGGAGACGGTTCGGAAAGCCGACCTTTCCGAATTTGGTCAGAGCCAACTATGTCGGATCGCTGGGATTTGATTCGCGTTTCACTGGCTCGACGTTTTTATCTCGCCACCATTCTGCAGGCCGCCGCGGTGCTCGTTGCATCCATCGTGTTGTGCTATGCATTTGGTCGGCAGCCTCCGGCTGAAAAACTGCGTCTCCCCTGGGCCTTTGGCATCAGTACAATTCTTCTGGCCATCGGCAGTTGGTACATGGAACGCGCTCACGCATTCGTGAAGCGCGAACGCCAGCTGGCATTTCGGCGAGCCTGGTTGCTGTCGCTCGGATTCGCATCAGCATTTGTCGCAGTGCAGGGTTATGGGCTTTGGGCGATCGACAAAGGTGTGAGGAATCCAGCGTCGCAGTTGGGAGTACATGGCTTTGTCATCATGCTGACAGCTCTGCATGGCATGCATTTTATCGTCGCTCAGTCCATACTGCTGTGGGTAACGTTGTCAGCCTTTGCAGATCGATACGACCATGAGTATTTCTGGGGCGTGACGTTCGCGAAATGGTTCTGGCATGCATTGGGGATTATCTGGGTCGGAATATTGTTCGTCTTCACCATGGCATTTATTGCCTGAGACGAGCACTCTCGATTTGTTGAGTTCCGTGTCGAGGAATTCCCAGGAGGTGCAAAAGCTCCCCGAATTCCGCTGTAGTCGACATCAAATGAAGGCCCCAGTGACGCAGATTCTCGCAACGATCTGAGAACCCGTAACAAAACCGTAGCTGAGCTCGTGACAGCTCAGAATCTACTCCGAATTCTCACCAATCCGGCTACGTGCACATGTTTTGTTAGGCGTTCCTAGTATTTGAACTCGATTCTGGTTCGTCCGGGGTTTTGCTTTCGAATCGCGATCCGCAAGCGTAGAATCCTTGCAGGACGCTCCTTGCGTCCGCGTCCAAATCCTACCTGCACTCGGCATCCCTCCCACCGCACCGAGAAATCATCATGTCTCGTTTTTCTGCTTCTACTCAGGCACGAGCAGCGCTATGTCTGTTCGTCTGGTTTGCGGCGACTCTCAACGCAAACGCTCAGGTGGACTTCAATCGGCAGGTGCGTCCAATTCTGGCCGAACATTGTTTTCAATGTCATGGGCCCGATGGCGAAAAACGCAGTGCGGATCTTCGTCTGGACGTTGAAGCAGATGCGAAGAAATCGTCCATCGTGGCTGGCTCACCTGGAGACAGCGAACTGATCCATCGGATCAGTTCGACAGATCCCGAAACCGTGATGCCACCCAAAGAAACCGGAAAAATTCTGAATGACGCTCAGAAACAAATCCTGAAGCAATGGATTCAGGAAGGCGCGAAGTATTCGAGTCATTGGGCGTTTCAGCCAATTGCGAATTCGGACGACCTGATTAAGGCCCTGCCAACATCGAACGCAGGCAACTCGCCGGTTGACCGATTTCTGATGCACAAGCTGGAACAGGCAGGTCTGACATATTCGAAGCCCGTCAGCCGAGCTCAGTTTATTCGTCGAGCGACGTTTGATCTCACGGGATTGCCTCCGACATGGGCCGAAGTCGAAGCGTTTGAGAATGACACGACGGCCGGTAGTGAAGAGCGTCTGATCGATCGACTGCTGGAGTCACCTCGTTATGGCGAACGCTGGGGGCGCCACTGGCTCGATATCGCACGGTATGCGGATACTCATGGTGGTGCGGCGATCGGTTTCACGTCATTCCCGTTTTCCTACACATACCGCGACTATGTCATCAATTCGCTCAACAAGGACCTGCCGATCGATCGTTTTCTGAAGGAGCAGATTGCGGCCGATCAACTGGGACTTCCAGACGGCGATCCCGCGCTGGCGGCGTTGGGCTTTCTGACGGTCGGAATGCAGTTTCGCAATTACCACGACACGATCGATGATCAGATCGATGTGGTGACGCGAGGACTCATGGGACTAACCGTCACGTGTGCTCGTTGCCATGATCACAAATTCGATCCGATTCCGACGGCTGATTACTATGCGTTGTACGCGGCGATTGCTCCGAGCAAAGCTCCACCGGAATTGCCGGCGATCGGCTCAGTGGGGGATGAGCAGGCTCGCCAGCAGTATGAACGAGAGCTTGCGGACCTGAAGCTGAAAGCTCGGCAGTTTGCTCGGGAGCAGAATGAAGTCCTGCGGAATCGTTTGCGAATGCAGGTCGGGCTGTATCTTGCTGAGATTGCAAAAGGCATCGGTGAGCAGGACCTGTCGACTCAGTTTCTGTCTTATCGCACAGACGACATTCGCCCGTTGGTTTTCAATCGCTGGCTGACGTGGCTGGCGGGTATGAATAAAGAAGATCCGGTTTTTGGCCCCTGGCTGGAGATGCAGTCCTGGGGTTCAATTCCGGAAACCGAATTTCAGACCCGACGCGACGAGTATCTCGGTCGACTTTCGGCGGAACTGGATGCGATCGGGCGCACGCCTGACAAACTACACGCGCTGCGCGGAGAGCCGTTGAAATGGAACCCGTTCATTATCGACGCGTTGGTTGAGCAGAAGCCCGCGACATTGAGCGCCGTTGCGACGGTCTATGGCAAAGTGTTCGCCGATCAACAACGCATGTGGTTACAGGCGCTATTGGATTCATCACTGGAAGCTGAGGCGGGTGGAACAGTTCTGCCCGATGAACATCCTCAGCATCAGGTGATCAACAGTCCTTCTCATCGCCAGATTCGCCACCATCTTTATGCAGAAGGATCCCCGTTTGATCTCTCTGACGAGGACGCGATTCGGCTCACAAATCGCACCATCGCGGACCTCGCCAGCGGCAAGAAGGGAGCGATCCATCAGCTGAATCTTTCGTCCCCAGGATCGCCTCCTCGAGCGATGATCATGCGAGAAGATCCGAATCCCAAACCGGCGAACATCTTTCTGCGTGGCAACCCGTTGGCGCGAGGCGAAGTTGTTGAAGCACGATTCTTATCGTCATTGCCCGGCGATCATTCCCAGATTTATGAACCGGGCCATCGCCGTCTTGGATTAGCCCAGTCGCTGGTGGCGGACAATAATCCGCTGACGGCTCGCGTGCTGGTCAATTGGGCCTGGCAGAATCATTTTGGGACGGGACTTGTGAGGACACCGGACGATTTCGGAACTCGCGGTCAGGCTCCGACGCATCCGGAGTTGCTGGACTATCTGGCCGACCAATTGCGAAAAAACGGCTGGTCCCTCAAATGGCTGCATCGGCAGATCATGCTCAGCCATGCGTATGGTCAAGGGGCGGTTGAGAATGAACACCAGCGTCAGATTGATCCCGAGAATCTTTTATTATGGCGCATGCCTCGTCGCCGGCTCGAATTCGAAGCGATGCGTGACGCAATGCTGGCTGCGTCAGACGAACTGGACATCACAATGGGCGGTCGGCCCATTGATTTGAATGCTTCTCCCGCGGTTCCTCGCCGCAGTGTTTACGGCTTTGTGAATCGCGATGTCATCGCCAATTTGATGAGCACCTTTGATACAGCCAATCCGAATGCGTGTACCGCGCGTCGGCAGGAAACAACGGTTCCTCAGCAGACGTTGTTTGCTTTGAACTCTGATTTTATTCAGGATCGTGCCGCCCGAGTCGCGATGCTCACGAAAGAAATGAACCTTGCTTCAGATGATGAGCGAATCGCGGTGATGGTCCGAAAGATCCTTTGTCGCAACCCCACCGACTCAGAGATTGCTCAGGCGAAGGCGTTTATGACGGAGGCCACAGCAAACTCTACGACAGCAAATGGTGCGGTAACAGATCCGGAACGAGGCTGGGTTTTGCTGGCCCATGCCTTGCTGGCGTCAAATGAATTTACGTTCCTCGACTAATCATTAAAGCGGCACGGCGCAAGCCGTCCGGTGGGTCTCAAAGACTGTAAGAGATAATAATATGTTCAATCAATCACGACGACACTGGATGCAGACCTGCGGGATGGGCTTCGGCGGGCTGGCGTTGGCCAATATGCTGCAAAACTCGGCCACGGCTGAAGATTCCGGCGGAGCGATGCGGACTCATTTTCCCGGTCGCGCGAAGCACATCATACATGTGTTTCTGAATGGCGGAGTTTCTCAGGTCGACACGTTCGATCCGAAGCCCGAGCTGACTCGGCTGGCGGGCCAGATGTTGCCGTTCGAGAACCTGCAAACCGAACGCAAGACCGGCGTTGCACTGCCGAGTCCTTTTAAATTCGAAAAGCATGGCCAGAGCGGCATCGAAGTCAGCGATATCTTTCCGCATCTGTCAAAGTGCGTCGATGAGATGACCGTCATTCGTTCGATGTATGCCGAGCTCCCAAGTCATGAGATGTCTCTCATGCTGATGAACACCGGCGATCAGCGTCTGGTGCGTCCAAGTCTGGGATCATGGCTGACATGGGGCATGGGATCCATCAACGAGAACCTGCCCGCGTTTATCGCGCTGTGTCCGGGCGGAATGCCGGTGGGTGGAGCTGGCAACTGGCGGTCCGCGTTTCTTCCCGGAGCATTCCAGGGAACTCGCATCGACACATCAAATGCTGATCCCACGCGGCTGATTGACTTCCTGCAGAATAAGCGGATCTCGAACGTCGAACAGTCAAAGCAGTTTGCCTTTCTGCAACAGCTCAACGCTCAACATCAGGCCGAGCGCCCGGGCGAAGCGGCGATCGAATCGCGGATCAAGTCATTCGAGCTGGCGTTTCGCATGCAGACGGAAGCCAGTGATGCGTTTGATATTTCTCAGGAGCCTGAACATATTCAGAAGATGTACGGCGAAGGACCTCAAAACCGTCAGTTGTTGATGGCTCGTCGACTTGTGGAACGCGGTGTTCGATTCGTGCAAACGTGGCATGGCGACATGCAGCCGTGGGACAGTCACTCGAATATCAAAGACGAACATCGACGAGTTGCCAGCCAGTGCGATTCGGGCCTGGCCGCGTTGATTACCGATCTGAAGCAGCGAGGTCTGCTGGATGAAACGTTGATTCTGTGCACGGGCGAGTTTGGACGTACGCCGTCGGTCGAAATGGGACAGGACGGCTCCGGAGCCAGCCAGGGCCGCGATCACAATCACTGGGGCTTTTCGCTGTGGATGGCTGGGGGTGGAATTCGCAAAGGGATGGTTTATGGAGCCACGGACGACTTCGGCTTCAAAGCGGTCGAAAACCCCGTCTCCGCTCACGATCTGCACGCCACGATTCTGCATCTGATGGGTTACGACCATCAACGGATGACTTATCGATACGCAGGTCGAGACTTCCGTTTGACCGACGTGCATGGAGAAGTGGTTCATCCGATCATTGAAAGTTAACCCCCATCGGCGGAGGAAATGGGGTCAGGCGGAGAAAAGGGGTCAGGTCTCTTTGATTGCCTCGGCAGCAGGCTGCTGAAAGGAGAACGCTGTAGCAGGCTGCAAGGAGTCCCAAGTATTGGGTGAGAATTTCGGAATTTGGAAACGACGGCCGTGTCAATGTCAGCAGACTGCTGGCCAGAAGCTCAATATCGAAATTTGCTTTGTCAGTCCAATTACACACAGATCGCGACAAGCCGCGAAGACCTGCTCGGAAGGCCAACCCTCCGAAATCCGCGACCACACCCCACCGGATCTGCCGAGCTGCGATGCCTCGCAACGAGGAAATCATCCTGATATGTTGGGCAGAACCACCAGTCTCAGGGAATGACGGCGCGAGAATCTCTATGAATTCTGAGTGGTAGCAGATCAATCCAGACTCTCAGTGGACTCCTCGGTGATTCGCATTCAAGCCAATTTCTAATCTTTTGAAGGTCAACGTCATGACATTGTCACGTCGTCAGCTGTTTACGGCTGCTTCCGCAGCGGTTTGTTGTGCCTCCGGATTGTCCAGCCTAACTGCGGCGGATCCGCCCAAACGAACCGGCAGCCCATTGCTCAAGTTGAGCCTTGCCGGGTACTCGTTCAATCGCATGTTTGCGAAACGTGGAACGCCGGAGGAAATTGCCAAGGCCGAAATGAACCTCGAAAAGTTCATCGAGTTCTGTGCAGCTCAGGGTCTTGGGGCAACCGAACTCACAGGCTACTACTTCCCGAAGGTGATTACTCCGGAGTACTTGTTGTCGATTCGAGCGATGACTCATCGGCTGGGGTTGAGCATTTCCGGAACAGCCATCGGCAATGACTTTTGTCTGGCCGAAGGAGATGCTCGCCAGAAGCAGCTGGCCGAGTGTCGCGAATGGATCGACTACGCTTCGATTATGGGCGCCCCGGCCATTCGAATTTTCGCTGGCAAGGTGCCGAACGGCGACAATGAAGACGCAGCGATTGAACGATGTGCGGCGGGCATTAACGAGTCGCTGAAGTACGCGGCCACCAAGGGCGTGTTTCTGGCTCTGGAGAATCACGGAGGGATTACAGCGACGCCGGAACAGATGATGAAAATCATTGACAAGATTGAAACATCGCCATGGTTCGGCGTGAACTTTGACAGCGGGAATTTTCAGACCGACGACCCTTATCGAGATCTCGCGAAAATCGCGCCGTACGCGGTGAATGCTCAGATTAAGGCTTCGATTTCGGTCAACGGAAAGAAGCAGCCAGCAGATTATGCGAAGATCATTGAGATCCTGAAGAACGCTGGTTATCGCGGCTTTGTCGCGTTGGAGTACGAAGAAGCCGAATCTCCGTTTGAGGCCATTCCGAAGATTCTGGAGCAACTGCGACCATTGTGTTCGTAGGCTGAATGAAATCGCTCGGCCAAACCTTGCAGGGGCTGGCCGAGCGTTCCGTGTTTTCAGCAAGAACGCCTAACAAAACAAGCGGAGGTAGCCGGATTCGTGAGAATTCGGGGAGCGAACCGGAAATGCCTCCGAATACTCACGAATCCGGCTACGCAAAATACAAGACCCTGCGATGCGGTCGCTCACCGGACTTCTTCCGCCGTTACGCATCAAGTCGTTGTGCTTCGACGAGTGCCATCAGACGCGAAGATGTTCGAGCGCTTCTTTGGCCGACATGATGTAGCTGACATAGAACGGTCCGAACTCGGCATAGTTCGCAGACGCTTTATCAAAACGCATCGTGTAGACGATTTCCTTGATGTGTTCCGGAGCACGGCTCCACAAGGTTACGCCCCATTCCCAGTCATCAAAGCCAGTTGAGGCGGTAATCAACTGAGAAACTCGCCCGGCAAACTTGATCCCTGACGTCGCGTGTTCGGCCATCAGATCACTGCGGAAGCTGAATGGTTCGGCGTACCAGTTCGCCATAGGGTGGCGAGCTTTATTCATCGGATAAAAGGTCATCACTGGAAACGGTGGAAAGTCAGGATAGAGCCGCTGCTGGTTCATTGCAGGAAGTCGCTGCTTGTACGCATTCAGCTTGGCCTGAAAAGCGGGGTCTTCCGGTTTGGTTCCTTCGCGAACTAATCGTTCTGAATACTGTTCGATCGTCGGCACATACTCGCTGACTTCGGTGATTGAGACGAATGAATAGGTCGGCTCCAGAACGGCCCCCAGTCGGCTGGCACGAAGGCGTTGAGTGATCGCGTCAATTTTCAACGGATCCGGATCCATCATCATCAGGCCAAAATCAGCGCGATGGCCGGACACAACAGACACCTGCATGCGGACCGGGACATATTCTCCTTCAGGATTAAGAATCTCGACCACTTCGGCTCGACCATGAGCACGCTCCGCAGGATCCAAAGCCATCAGAGCCTGCTGGTTGACTCGATAGTAAATATGCAGACAGTGCCAACCTTCCGTCATCAGCACAGTGGGGGCAGGCAAAGGAGCCGAATTTCCATGTGGGCGTTGCACGGCGATTTCTTTCTGTGATAGTCAGGGTTTATCCGTGATAGTCAGTGTTCAGAGGGCCAGCGTCAACCTTTGCAGGTTCGGGCTTTGCCCTTTCAGTCCGCTCATGATATGCGACAACCCCCTCTATTTCACGGATGTTTTCCGATTGAGAAATCGCCGTGCAGAACGCGAAGCCGCGGCGGATCCTTTGAGCGGGTCGGAATTCGCCTCTTAAGACCATCTCTGATCGGTTTTATCCAGGTGACCGTTCAACATCATGCAAAGAACTGAATTGAGAAGTTTTCGTGTGCTGATACCGTGCCTAACTGGAGAGCGTCATGTTCGGCTCCATTACAAGCCCGAAGCGCCAGCGAGTGAACACTTTGCGACTCCTTCACTCGTTGGCGCTTCGGGCTTGTATTCTCAATGGTTTTCGTGAACATGGCGCTGTCCAACTAATTTGTCACAGGTAAGTGTCGAGCCGTATGCTGCGGATGCAGCGACAGCCAGATTCATGCCTGTCATGAGCCTCCGGAAACTCAATGGCCGGCGAACCGCAGGCACTCAAATTGAATCGAAACTGCAAGAGGAAGGATGCAGAATTGACAGCGAATGAAGACGCGGGCGAACTGACTCAGTTGCTGTTGCGAATTCAGAACAGCCGCGACGAAGAAGCCTGCGCGAAGCTTTGGCAGTCGGTCTATGAGCGAATCGTGACGTATGCTCGGGGGCGAATATCTGTCCGAGACCAGCGAGTTGCGGATGAAGAAGACATTGCTCAAAGCGCGATGAACAGCTTCTTTCGGGCGGCAGAAGCCGGGCGATTTAAATCGCTGACGAACAGCGACGAACTTTGGCGAATTCTGATCACCATGATGGCTCGCAAATCTCACGCGTTTCAACAAAGACAAGCAGCCGAAAAACGTGGCGATGGGCTTGTGCGAGGCGACTCGGTGTTTCGTCTGGTCGCACAAGGTCGCGTTGGTGGGACGAACTTTGCGGATCCCCATCATTTCGTTGACGAGCTTTTGGGCGAGTGTCGCGAGCGAATCGAAGCCCTGCCGGACGAAACTCTGCGGACCATTGCCGTCAAGCGAATGGAAGGATTTGAAGTTACCGAGATCGCCGCTGAACTGAGTCTTTCTGTGGCCACCATTAAACGCAAACTCGCACGGATCCGCGACCTCTGGGCTGCGGATGCTCCGTAGCAACAGTCCCACACTCACTTCCCGTCTGGATTGACGGCGACAGAATGGATGTGCCTGCGTGGAAGATGTGACAAGTTCGTCTCAGCACATGCAGGCATCTTGATGCCTACCATTCATCCAGGATGTCTACCATTCATCCAGCTGATCCGCGTCGATCGTTGGGCAATCGTCGTTTGAATTCATACGATCAATCGCTGCGTCATCTTTGAAGCCAGAACCTGTCACGAGGCAGACAATCGTCGCATCAGGGTCGATCTCACCAGCAGCCGCAGCCTGAAGTGCTCCGGCCAAAGCGGCCACACCGGCGGGTTCCGAGAATACTCCCTCTTCGCGAGCCAGTCGCTTTTGCAGAGCCCACACATAGTCATCGGCGACCAGATGCCCGCTGCCACCGGTCGCGCGACATTCGGTGACAGCGATATCTCCGTCGATCACGCTTGCAACCTGCAGGCCACTGATTTTTGTCGTGCAAGTCACCGTTTGAGCTTTAAGAAGACCTTGTCGTAACGGCCCGGCGACAGTGTTGTTTCCCTCCGGCTGAACACAATGGACGGCTGCCGGTTTCGCCAGAACTCCGTCGACAACCAGCTGCTGAAATCCGCGAGCCGTCGCGATACACAGTCCACCACTTCCCGCCGGACAGAAAACGTGATCGATCAAAGAAGGAGATTGTTCCGCAAGTTCAAAACTGATCGACTGAACTCCGGACATTCCGGCCGGACTAAAAACGAACGCACTGATCTGAAGAGCATTGCCGGGGCGTTGACCGATCGCCAATAGTCGACTGAGGACTTGCTCCGTCATGGTAGGATCAGTCCCAAACCGTCGCACGCGGGCGATCTTCGCGCCGTAGGCCATCATCTGTTTCAGCTTCCCCAGCGGCGCGCCTTCGACAATTGCAATCCGGCAGTCGATTCCTGCGGCGGCACAATACGCCGCCAGCGATGCGCCGGTATTACCGCTCGACGTGGCAATACAACGCGTCTGTCCATTGGCCACCATGTGGGAAATCGCGGAAGCCGCAAAACGATCTTTGTACGAGCCCGATGGGTTGCAACATTCGAGCTTGAAGAACAAGTTCTTCAGACCAGCCTCCGGGCCGATCCTGCGAGATCGAACCAGCGGAGTATTTCCTTCCCCCAGTGTGACTTGAGCTTCTTCTCGAAGAGCTTCGAATTTCTGACTCCATCGCCAAATACTCATTGGATCATATCCCTGTTAGCACTGCAGAATCGTTCGATCACAAACAAAGAGCCGGCGATCGCGGCTTCAACGGACGGTCTAAAAGATATTCAGTGCGCGGCCACGATTCATGAGATGGCCCAAGTTGAGGCAATGAACTGGACGGCAGACGCCGCGAATTCAGGGACTCAATTGATGCCATCTCAGAAACGATCGGTTTTGCCGATACGGCAGCCAGGGTGGGAGCTGCCGATCGGACATCTAACTTCTGACACATTGACCGGCTGTCGCCTTCCAATGCGTCGATTTTCAACATCGCAGCGGAGCCATGTTCTACTTTGGCTGCTCCGGCTTAAAGTCACCGGCCTGAACGATGAACAAGCGTTCGGGATCGATGTGTTTCTTCAAAGCAGCGTTCACCTCTTCAACCGTCAGCTTACTGATCCTGTCTTCGAACGCGGCTACAAATGTCATGTCGCGACCAATGAACGCGTACGATTCAAGCGTCTGCACGATGGCTCGATCTTCGGTTCGTTGCACCTGCTGTTCCTGAAGATAGCCGGCTTTGGCCGCTTCCAGTTCTTCCGCCGTGATGCCATTCTCCAGCAGCTTCTTCAGTTCATCCTGAATGGCTTCGTGGACCTTAGGAGCATTGTCCGGATTGGAGATTGCAAACAGAAAGAACGTTGTTCGCTCGTCGACGGCTGAAGGCTGCAGGCTGGACTGCACGGAGTATGAGAGTCCTTCCTTCTGTCGCAACCGATCACCCAGCCGTGATGAAAGACCGCTGCTGCCTAATACGAAATTTCCGATCGACAAGGCCGCGTAGTCCGGATGATCATCTCGCATCGGAATCGTCATCGCTGCGATGTATGCGGCGTTCGGCTTATCCGGTGTCACGATCTGCTCACGGTCGCCTTTTTCGTTGTTCACGGAAACTCGAGCCAGTCGCTCGAACTTGACATCCGAAGTCCATCCCTGAGTAAATTCATCGATGGCAGGCAGCAACTGTTCCGGATCGAAGTCACCCACGATGGTCAGTTCGCCGACAGCCGACGATAACATGCGGGAGTAAACATCTTTAATTTGTTCGACCGTGACCGCTTTCACGCGTTCGGCTTCTTCATCGATTGTGGGGACATAGCGAGGATCATCCGCAGGATACGGAGAAATTTTTCGGCTGACGTTTGTCATGGCCAGTGAAATAGGATCCGACATCTGCTGATTGATCTGAGCAATCTGTTCTTCGCGAATAATCTCCAGCTCTTCTTTTGGGAAGAGTGGATGCTTCATGATCTCCTTCACGATGTCCAGCACCTTCGCAACGTTCTCGCGGCTGGTCTGCACAGAAACCGACAGGACGCCCGGCGTTCCCGAAACTCGCATCTGCGCGCGGTAGTTGTTCAGTTCATCCGTGATTTGCTGACGAGTCATATGCTCGGAGCCACGGTTCAGCATCTGCGGCATCAGCTCAGCGGCAACAGCCAGACCCTTTAGAGCTTCCGCATTACCGTACCGGAAGTTGAGGCGCAGATTCACGATGGATCCCCGAGTCTTCTTCGGGAGCAGCGTGACTTTGATTCCGGATGACAGGGCCGAGCGAGCCAGTCGCTTTTCGATAGCCATTGGATCCACATCGAATTCTTCGCCCTGAGCCACATCGGATCGGCCCTTGTAGTCGCCAATCATTTCGGCAAGATCGGGGGTGGCCGGAATTGTTGCTCGCTGCGCTTCCTTTGTCGGTTCATAGACGCCGGCAGTCCTGTTGTTGCGAACAAGATAGGTGGCCGCAACACGAGTGACATCTTCAGCGGTTACTTTCTCGAGGCGATCACGGTAAAGGAAAAACAAACGCCAGTCCCCCTGCGCTGACCAGTCGCTCAGTTCAATCGCGACACGTTGAGAATCGGCGACTGTGAGTTCACGCTGCTTCAGAAGTTCAGACCGAGCGCGTTCGACTTCTTCCGGAGTGAAAGCTTTCTCTGCCGTGCCCTCGCCCGACTCAATCAGACTCTGAACCAGAGCTGTGCCGTCGGTTCCCTGCGTCGCCTCGGCCATAAACATCAGTATGCCGGGATCATGCAGAGCGAAAGTCATTCCAAAAACGCTGGCGGCAATTCGACGCTTCACCAGAGATTCGTACAGTCGACCGGCCGGTTCACTGGTCATGATCGTGGACAGGACATCCACTGCGGCGAAGTCCGGATGACCGCCGGAGGGAATATGGTACAGCGTTGCCGCCAGAGCCACATCGCCGACACGTCGCAGCGTCACCATGCGCTCACCGTCCTGAGCTGGTTCTTCCGTGTAGGTAGGTTCCAGCTTGCGCTCGGGCCGAGGAATCACTCCAAAGTAATTCTTCACGTACTCCAGCGACTTCTTTTCATCAAACTTACCAGCGATCACCAGGATCACATTGTCGGGCTGATAATACTTCTGATAGAACCGACGCAAACTGTCGGCCGGAACCTTTTCGATGTCCGCACGATTGCCAATGGTCGACTGACCATAGTTATGCCATTCAAACGCCGCCGCTGTGACTCGCTGCATGAGAACTCGCTGAGGACTATTCTCCCCACGTTCAAATTCGCTGCGGACCACGGAGAATTCTTTCGCCAAATCCTCCGCACTGATGAAACTGTTGACGAGCCGATCCGCTTCCAGCTTCAACGCGAATTCCAGGTTCTCATCACTGGCTGGCAAAGTTTCGTAGTAGTTGGTCCGGTCAAGCCAGGTCGTTCCATTAAACTCGGCTCCGCGTTCCTGCAATGACTTGGGAATATTCTGATGCGAGGGAGTTCCCTTAAAGACCATATGCTCCAGCAGGTGAGCCATCCCGGCTTCGCCATAACCTTCATGGCGTGACCCTACGAACACCGTCAGATTAACGGTCACTTTCGGACTGGACTTATCCGGGAACAGCAGCACCTTCATGCCGTTTTCCAGATGAAATTCAGAGATTCCTTCCACTGAGCGAATGAGAGTCGGCTCGCCTTCTGCGGCCATCATTGGCTTAAAGGTTGAGAGCACAAGTAACGCAGCCGCAACTTTCAGAACCATCGAGTCCATTTTCATACCAGCAGTCCTTTCAGAATTATGACAACCTGCCGGATTGTAGCGGCCTCCGAAGTTTTCACATGGGTTACGGCGAGATCTTTACGCCCCCTGATAAAACCGGCACTGGCAGTGCCAAAATGCCTGAAGTTGTGAATCTCCAACGATCGCGACCAGAGACGTTATTGGGGGATTCTTTCGTCGTGTTTTATCAGAGTATCCGTCAATCCCTCGCTGACGCCTTTTGAAGCTGCGCATTCTCAGACCCGGAGTGATGAGCGCCCGTTTTTTTGCAGTCCGGTGGTTCACCGGCGTGCCCGGTGGTTTACCGGCGTGTTGTGTCAATTAGTGGCAGGACGGTAGGCCCGTTTGTCTCCGCAGCGTTTTTGCGGCTTTTCTGCAGTGAGAACCGGAAGCTCACGCGTTCCGGCTGATTAAATCAACAGCCTCTCACGCCACCGGCAGAGGAGGTGCCGGGCTTCCCGGCCTAACCAGAATGAGCAACTTCAAGAGTGACGCATCGGGGTATGATCCATCCCCTTGATTCCACGCAGCGCATTTTCCGATCCTTCCGAACAAATCGTTCTTCACAGGAATCGCGCGGAACATACTCATTACATACGAATCCTCATACTGTCGGTTCGCAGTGACGAAGGATCGTTGGAAATTTCAATCGCTTCTACCAGCAACGCAAGCGAATTCTGCAGGGAGCGAGCGACGACGAAGAGAACTCCGAAACCCATCAGTCCGGTGACGCTCAACAATCCCGGAACCCAGCGTTCCTGTCCTTCGGTCAGCAAAACAAACAACATCACGCCAACGAGGGGCAGGGCAGCGGCCAGAGCCAGGTAGCCCCACGTCATGCGATGGATGCTTTTCAGGGATTCCACATCGCTCAACGGAATTGCCTTACCTGACAACAGCTTCGGATAAAACGCACGCACGGCGATCCAGGTGATGAAGAAGAACGGATAGGTGGCAGCAATGCCGCCACACAACGCCAGACTGACAAAGAAGTGCGAATACAGATGCACGGTGAGTGGAGCACCAGCACGGTTCATGGCGATGGGGTAGATAATTCCGGCCAGCAGCCATTCCGATGCTCCCAGGATTGCCAGCATATTTCCGATGTGCAGACTTCGTCGGCGTACGACATCAGCATCCGGCGCGCTGTCCACACCTTCAGTGACCCCGCGAATAACCGGCCAGGCCAGCCACGCTCCAAGGCCAAGTCCCAGTGGAAATGCGATTGCATTGATCCAAATCTGAATGCGGTTGAAAATCTTGTCCGCGTGGGGCAGGATTTCCGGCAAATGATCGACGATCTGTTCTTTGTTATAGAGAAGGTTGAGCACAGCCGCGATGCCGTTTGCCCCCATGACGATGGCCGTCAAGACCAGCAACGGCCATCGTGTGACAAAGCCACGCCACCAGTTGCTGCTTGGACGCAGAGATGCCATCGTCTCTGGTTCTGTGCAATAACGCAGTTCTCGAGCAAGCTCATCCGCAGTTCCAAAACGTGACTCACGATCACTGGCGAGGGCTCGCAGCAGGACGTCACGAATTGCCGCGACAGAGCGGAACGGCAACTGGCCAAAGTGTCGCAGGTCAGGCTGTTGAGTTCTCAATTGCCCGGCCAATGCCAAAGCCGCCGGCCAACTGCGATCACTGACATGATCATTGAACGGACGTTGCCCGCACAACATTTCCCACAGCAGAACGCTCAGCGAATACTGGTCACTGCGAGCATCCACGTCGTCGGCTTCGCGAGGATGATCGGGATGACAGACTTCGAGTTGCTCGGGCGACATGTACGCGAGGCTGCCACCAAAGTAGGCCGCAGGAGTGACGCCATCCAGCTTGGAACAGAAGCTGATGTTGAAGTCGACGATCTTCGGAGCCCCGTTTTCATCCAGCAAAATATTGGCTGGCTTGAGATCTCGATGAAGTACGCCCTGCTCATGGGCATATTGCAACGCGGAGGCGACCTGTATACCCAGCAGACAAACACTTTCCGGCCAGGATGCCCTCTGCAGGCGACGGTGCAGAGGATGTTCGTGAGCATTCCCCGTGACTCCGAAGCCGCTGCCGGATTCCTGAAGCTGACGACCGATTGCTTTCAGCAGAGCCGCGCCGGACCATTCGGTTTTCGGCAGCAGTCGCAACTGATCGAGCACTTCCGACAACGACGCCCCGGCGACGTACTGCATGTAGAGCAGGCGCACATTCTTTTCCGGAATGACGCGTTGGTCGTAAACTCGCACGATGTTTGGGTGATCGAGTTGAGCCAGTGTCTGAGCTTCGTTGCTGCGTGTCACGCTGACCTTCAGCGCGCAGAGTCGCTGCATAGACTTTTGACGAGCCAGAAACACCGTGGCGAAGGCGCCGCTGCCCAGACGCGTCAACAGGTCAAAATCATCAATCGTGTCGCCTGGCTGCAGAGTAATCTTCTGCCGGGAAGCTCCCAACATCGAACTGGCTTCGACGGAATCGGCCTGACCAATAAGGCGCTTCAGTCGATCGGTCAAAGCTGGAAATCGAGCCACGAATTCGCTCAGCCTGACGTCTTCTCCGGACTGACGCCGAATGTGAAACTCTTCGTAAACAAGATCGCACGGAGCGGTTCCATCCGGTTCCTTCAGATCGGGCCATTGATCGAGATATTGCTCGATCGACTTCGGATCCGTCTGGCGAGTCCAGCGATGTTCGAGATCAACCTTGACCAATTCAATCAGCGTCAGTCGTCGAGTTTTCGAATTCTCGGGAGGAACGAAGTCCTTTAGCGCCGGCGGAGTCTTGCAGTCTTGCCACTCGACGCAAAATCGCTCGATGCAGTCTGCCATCTGCGTCCAGTCTCCGCGCGCACAGTCCGCCACGGAATTGTGGGAACTGCCGGACGATGAGGCCTCCACGATGCCAGACACGAATGAGACTCCCTGCTTTGTAACACGATTTGGATTGGAGTGCCGATCCCAGTCGACGTTGTCACCGGATCTGTGAACTTATTGCGGGTGAAAGGCGGCACCGCGGACTCTTCGTTAGAACGCGATGTTGGCTGAAGCCAACGCTACGAATGCAACATCAGAAGGCAATGTCGGCTGAAGCCGACGCTACAAACGCAAACTCAAAACGCGATGCTGGCCGAAGCCAACGCCACGAATGCAAACCAAAAAACACTGTTGGCTGAAGCCAACGCTACGTTTAAGAGGAATAGAACGGATAGAAATGCTGAACTGGCGAACGCCACGCGTCTCACGAGTTGCGATTCTGTCAGACAGCCGCTGAAATTCAACCGGGTTGGCTTGAACAGTCCGCCACAATCCGTTGCCATGCCCTCAGAATGATCGGTTGGTAAGAATACGTCTCTTCCCTGGATGAAAATATGAACACGTCAGAAAACTTGACTCCTCAGGCCTTCTGGGCTGACCAGATGGAACAAGGCTATGCACTCGTTGAGCAGATTCTGGCTTTTCCGGTGCAGGAATCAGGCGAAGGCTTTGCGTCGCTGAAGGACGCGGTTGAAGAAGATGGCGTCGAGATTCTCTTTTCCACTTCAAAGATTGCGGGCTCACTGGATCGAGTCTTCTACATGCGTCAAAGCCTGGTGAAGGATGTGCTGGCGATTGGTCGGGAGATGAATCGTCGAGGCTGGATTCTGAAGATCGAGGACGGTTATCGATCGCTGGCCATGCAGAAACAGCTCGGCAGCAAACCGGAACTCTTCGACGCCATTTTGAAAAAATGCATTTGGGAAAACGGTGGCACGATTCCTCCCGTCGAGTTGGTGTTTCGCCGCGGCTCTGTCCTGATCGCCAATATTCCCAAGGTGGGAACTCACATGTCGGGCTCGGCGATTGATATCTCCGTCTTTCGACGCGACGACGGCACCGAAGTCTGGCGCGGGAACACTTATCTGGAGATGAGCGAACGAACGCCGATGCGAAGTCCGTTCGTTGAGCCGGAATTTGTGCAGAATCGACTCGAGATCACCTCGGTGATGGAGTCGCACGGCTTTATGCATTTTCCGTTTGAGTTCTGGCATTACAACAAAGGCGACGGGCTCGGACATATCCTCACGGGCAACAAAGCGCCAGCGAAATTCGGCCCGGTTCATTGGGACCCAACGACTAACAAAGTCACCGCCGTGGACAATCCGTCGGAGCCTCTTCGTCCCCTGCCAGAAATCGAACGTGAAATCGCTGCCGCTGTCGAGCGAGCGAACGCGGCGGCAGCTGGAGCGGGCTAACGAAGTGCTTCGTATCCTCTGACAGCACGCTCAATGCTTGCTCGAGTCACTCTGATTGCAATGCTCGCAAGGGACACGACCAAGCGAGGTTGTTGTCGGTAGGTTCGCTTCCGTCCGATCAAATGCGGCCTGCTGAAGCGATCTATCCAGCGCGACGAAACCATAACAACCGACTGCCCCGCGACAGCGTTTCCGCGACAGTGTACCCGTGGATGGGGCAACTCGCGCGATTGGACGCCGTACGAATCCCCCATCACAAAGACGCCCCTGCGGTTGCCGATGACCAGATCATCTTCGGCACCGCGGGGCGGAACGGTTTTGAACCTGCTACAGCGCGACCCTCACCAGGGTTGCTTAAAGGTTCGACTCCAGAAGCCACTCGTGAGTTTGTGGAGACTGCAGCCGCCGTGCTGATCAGAGAAGATCGATCGTCTCAGACAATAAGTCAGTAATGACATCATTTGAAGCGCGGAAGAACCAATCGGTCTCAGCCGTTGGCAAATCCGGACCTCCGGTCAAAGTATCGATCTCACCTGCATCGTTATCCACCGTGTCTTTGGCTTTCAGCTTTGAAAGAGTTGCCCCGACACCAGCACGAAGACGAGCGATTCGAGTTGCGTAGGTGTTCGATGAAGTCCATTCGGTCTTCAGTTCAACCAGCTTGCTGTAGACACCATCATAATCGGTCTTCCCGGCGATAAGGATATCTTCATCATCACCTCCGTTCAGCGTATCTATGCCTGCACCGCCAATAAGGATGTCTCGCCCCGCGCCACCAACGAGTCGATCATTGCCAGCACTACCAACAACGACATCGTGTCCGTTGCCTCCGTTGATGGAGTTTACCAGCGAATTACCCAGCAGGAGGTCACCGTTGGGCGTGCCAATGATGTTCTCGAACGTCATGTTGGAATTAAGTTTCAGCGACAACTTTGCATTGATGTTCTGATTCGCCGGGGCATTCAGATTCACCGCAACTGCCAGGGTTGTAGTCAGTGAAAAATCCAGGGTGTCGACACCACCGACAGATTCATCCAGCGAAATCGAACCCAAAGTTGCGTCGGCGTCAAACCGGTAGGTGTCGTTGCCATGAGCACCTGAAATCGTCAGTACTGGAACGCCGGAAATCACGAGAGAGGAACTGTTGATGTTGATTCCAGTATTTGCAACGGCGCCAGTATTTGCAACGGTGATCGTATCCGCAGCGGAAGTCCCGACGACGCGTACAAGGTCGACGGCCGTGAGTCCGGTCATCGTGAGAGGTGTCGCCAATGTATATGTTCCCAGAGTCGAAACAGCCCCTCCATTGATAGA
>JBPOIW010000180.1:0-68512 GCA_052034165.1 Planctomycetota bacterium
CGCGCCCCCCCCCGGGCGCCGGCCCCCCGACGGTGTCCTGGTCGTCGGGTTCTGCGGTGCTGGAGGCTGCTGGTCGCTGCTTGGCGGCCTTCTGGTCGTGCAGGCCTTGTTTGACTTCTTCGGCGTAGCGTTCGTGGTTGAGTTTCAGCAGACGTTGAAGGACTTCACGTCGGGCAGGTTCGCTGATCGTGAAGCGGACTCCCTGCTTCGTTTCGTGGAAGCCGTGGTCGAGTTCGAGGTCGGTCCAGCCGTAGGCGGCGGCAACTGCCACATCCATCTCGACGTGTAAATCCCGAAGCTTCTGAATGTCGGACTTCAATTCCGATACGCTGTGGAAGCGATTGTAAGTTTTTGTCAGACCTTCATTGTGAGTGGCCATTATTTGTCGCCGCAAGGCACTATACGATTCGCCAAGTTCGGAAAGAGGTGCAATATCTTCTGGAAAGGGAAATGTCTCGAAGCAGTCGGTCGGTGTGTACACGGGACGTGTTTCAAGTGTAGAACCATAGGCAAACACCCATTCCGCATGGACAGTTGAACTTAGTAGCGATAGTGCTGACCACTCACTTAACGAAAAGACGACAAGCTTGTTCGCAAAGACAATACCGTTGGGCACGAATACAAATGAATGAAACTTGCTCGTCTGGCAAACTACAAGCACTTTCGGCAACGTCGCAATTTCCCCGTAAAGTCCTGGGCATCGTTCAGCAAATTGCCACCATCGTTCTCGGTAGAGCTTCCGTTTCACTTTGTCGCGATCGGGTTTGACCTTCTCTTCTACAATTTTGAAGCAGTCGCCATACCTCTCCGCGACTTCAAGCGGCCAGTCGTGGAAATTGATGACAAATCGGCTCGGAGACTGATCAGGTCGAGAATTCAAATCTTCCCCGTTTAAGTACGGGTATATAATCGTCTCGCATCGTGAATCCGCATTTATGATTCCCTCGGCCACAACTGGGTCGAGGAAAAAGCCTGTACCCAGTACCACTGTTCCCTGGAAAGACTTGCGTTGGTTTGCTAACAACCTATGCGGCAGTCCGATTGTGATGTTGGGGACAGTCAAGAAGCTGGTGATTCCCGTGACACAGGAAGTGGAAAGGACGAATTCACCATGCCATTTGCCTGTCGTCAGCCAAATTACCGCAACTTCTAAGCTTGCTACGCCAGGCCATGCAAGACTTGGCACTGCTCGCGGGATTGTGCAGCCCCCACCAAGGAGCTGATCCAGCCCGACTTCACGGGTGTCTCCTTGAGAGATCGTGTTGGTTGCGAGGAAGCCAAAATGGCCGCCGTTCTTAAGTAATGCGGCTCCTCGTAGCGCGAAGTATGCAGAAATGTCGGCGTGCCCTCTTGCACCTTCTGCAATCTGCTGAACTAAGTAGTCTCGATAACTTGCGGATAACGAACCTGAAATCTTCTTTCCACCCATGAAGGGTGGATTACATACGAATGCATCGAATCCTCCCCGCGTTACGATTACTTCCGGGAATTCCAGTGGCCAGTGGAACATTGTCTGGCCCCGGCGTTCCTTGGTCGCGACCTGTTGGAAATCCGCCATCGGTCCATTCTCGATGTAGTGGCCCGACTTAATCACCGCATGGTTCACCCGTTCCAACTTATCCTTCGCGTTCTCGCCCCAGAACTCAGCCGCCACGAGCAGATCAGCCGCGCATCGCAGTCGGGCAATCTTGTCGTCAGCGTCATTAAGCAGCTTCTCTTGGGCACGGACGTCCTCAATCGTGTTCGACGGCATCTCTTCCAGTTTGAGTCGCAGGCTGATGGCTTCTTCGACGGCTTCTTCAAATGGTCCGCCAAACAGAACGGCTTCCTTCGAATCGGGTTTCAGATTGAAGTGCCGAAGCTGATCGATATTGTGCAGGCCTACGAGCGAGTCTCCGCAGCGAATGTTGTGATCCAGAAACTCAAACGGCTTGTCCTTGGCCATCGTCAACAACCACAGCGATAGCTTGCACATTTCCACGGCCAGGGGATTGATGTCTACTCCGTAAAGACAGCGCTGTGCAATCAGCCGCATCGCATAGAGCTTGCGTTCCTGCGGATCGTCGGGGATCAGGGATTCTTCTGCTCTCCCTGTCGACGGCGAGCCGAAGGGCGTGATGCGTGGCGCGTGGTGGGTGGCGGGATCGGCTGCAGTTTCGCTCGCCACGCGCCACGCTTCACACGCCACGATCTCCTCCGCTTCCCAGGCTTCGAGCAGTCGTTCGGCCAGATAGCGACAGGCCTGCACGAGAAACGCGCCGGACCCGCAGGCCATGTCGCAGATTTTGAGTGCGAGCAGCTCTTTGGCTGACTTGAGCCTCCACTCACTCTTCGGAAGTCCTTCCGCCGGGCCGATGTAAACCAGCGGCTCCAACGTGTACTGCACGATGGGTTCTGTCAGAGCGCGAGGCGTGTAGTGCGTGCCGCTGGATCGTCGGTCAGTTCCCGTGGTGACGAACACGCTTCCCGCCGGAATAACGACCGGATAACCGAACGTATCATTGCGGATCAGTTTTGCGAACGGCAGAACTCGCTCAAGTAACGCGGCGTCCCCTCCGCAGGCGGTCTGCAAGAGAGACGTGGCGCGTGGATCGTGGTGCGTGGCGGGAGAAACAAGAGCATTGCGAATTGCCGATTCACTCTTACCTGTCTGGTCCTTCAAGAATTCAATGAACTCATTAGTCGGTTTCGGCTCCTCTCCGGCTGCCCACCACCCGTCACCCGCCACCTTTTCGAGCGTAGCGAGTGCGACTTCCGGCTCCCTGTTCTTTGCTCCCAGCAGCCCGAGGATCGGTTCCGTCGCTCGCTTTGCGGTATGATCGAGCAAGCCTTCGTAGACGTGGCCGATCTGTTCGATGTCCAGAGCCCTGAAACTCAGGCGTCGCCTCTCGACCGCTCCGCCGCTGCTTGAAGCTTTCATTTCCAGGTACTGCAGCGACTTCAGCAGATGCAGCACGGTGCGATTGTTGACCGGCAGAGGCTTGGCTTCAGCGAAGCGTGGCGCGTGGTGGGTGGCGCGTGATGGGGGAATCGCAGGGGCTAGAGGCGTTTTTCGAGGGCCTTGCGAAGACCCGAGATCATGCGGCTGATGCGGTCGCTCAGAATCAGCAGCGGTTCGACTTTTTCCGGAAGTGCCAGACCGACTCGCTGACTCAGCAACAGATGAGTCTCCAGCTCCGTTAGAGATCCCCTCGCGATGCTCAGATGATTCAGAAACTCCTTCGTGTGAGCCCGCCCTTGACCTTCCGCGATGTTTGCGGGAATCGACGCTCCTGCTCGACGAATCTGACTGGTCATTCCGAACAACTCTTCCTTCGGAAAGTTCTTCGTCACCAGATAGCACTGCTCCGCCAGATCCATCGCCACTTGCCAAACCTCCAGTTCCCGATAATGCTGCACCGTCATGTGTTGTCCCTTTCTTCTCCCCCGCGATTTCCTGTCCTTCCCACCACCCACCACCCGCCACGCGCCACGTTGTCCCCGCTGCTCGTCCTTCCAGAAACGGAAACCGGTCGGGATTGAACAGCTTGCCACCATAGGCCGGAATGTAAACGTCTTCGTGCTGCAGGCCACCGTAGACGACTCGAAACGCCGTCAGCAGCCGAGACCACGCGTCGTTGCGTCGCTCCAGCAGTTCTTCACCGTGCTGTTGTGCCAGGTCTTCCAGTTGATTGATGATCGCAGAGACGGAGTAATTGCGTTCGTAGACCGGAAACGGTTTGCTCGGAATCAGTTCTCGTTCTTCCGCACAGAACAGGAACACCAGCCGCATCATGACCGTCAGAGCGGACTCATACAGCACCGATTCCGGCACATCGGCCAGCAGAGCCCGATCGAAATCCTGATCGGCCTTGTCCAGCGAATGAATGAGCACCTCGACGGCTCGCCGAACCTGCAGGCCCAGGCGGTCCGTGACTTCCTGCTGATTGCTGGAACTCTCCGTCAGCAGAGCTTCAATTGTCTGATCGTCAGCGACGCCGAAGAACCGAGTCTGAGACAACAGACTGCGAAAGGCCTGCAGCGTGATCTTTTCTTCCAGCCACAGGGACGCGTACCAGGACGAATACCCGCTGGTTTCTCCCTTGGGAGCATCGACCAGCATCCAGTGTTCGCCGTTTGTCACCAATCCCAACCGCACGCCGGTCGCATGCAGCAGCTCGGTCATCCGAGTATCCGGCGACGCCTTCCAGCGAGATCCAGCGACGTAGCTGTTCAGGTTCTGTGACCGAGGATAGGTCTGAATCAGCAGCCGGGGCTTGTTGGTCGACGGATCGTTCAGCACGATGTTCGGACGCAACCACTCATGATGCTCGGGCATCTCCGCCTGCAGTGTCTGAGGAATCGCCGGACCTTCCAGCAGCAGCTTCTGATCGAATTCCAGCGTGTGCGTCAGGACGAATCGAATCCAGGCATTCTGTGCCGCGTTGGGATCCGGCCCGGGGCCTCGCCCTTTCGTTCGCTTCTCGGAATTCGTGGCGTCATCCCAGTCTTCATACGCCATCCGCAGTGATGCCGCATGTTCAGAATCATGCGCATCGAGTCCCTGCGGGAACGCTTTGAGCAGCACCGGCAAACTCAAAAACGGCCCAGAGACCGGAACGAGGGATAACCATTCAGCGTGATGACGGGAGGTGGACATTGTTAAAGCCTTTTATTCTTCCCAGTCACTAGCAAGATGCACAATCGATCTTCCGCCAAAGCCAGTCTCGGCATCGTGCCACTTGAGCCACAGAAGAATCTCTCCGGATTTTGCAGTGAATCGTAGACCTTCAATTGTGCAATGTGATTCTGGCTTTGGAGTACCAAATAGTCCTTTGTAGAAGGTTCCGCCATCGACGGAATACATCACGGCAGACGCGGGCCAACCGTTATCGTCGTAATCAAACGCAATCTTCTTGTCGCTTATGATTGCTTCAGTAATCTCTAGGTACTCGTCGAACCCCTCGACCTCATAAGAACAACCCGTCAGATTCATTTTTGAAGCCTTTCGTTTTTGTGTTTGCGACCAGCTTGAGTGAATTAGGGGGGGCTGCCAAAGCCCTGTGCTTTGAACTGCCACTCACGACTGCGAAAGCTTGTTTGGAACTAGAAACGTCACCGCCACTGGAAACAGCCTTACTTGCGGCTCTGCGAACCTTGACTTGATCGACTCCACTTCCCGTTCGATCTCTTCGGGAATCTCTTTCACACGTGCTCGCAAGGCGTCCTTGTTGCGTTCAAACTGTTCCTTCTCCGGATCGCTGAACAGTTCCAACTGACGGTTCTCAGGATCGTTGAGTTCCTTCTCAATCGCCGCTTTCAGTTCCGTCAGGATTGCCGTGATATCTTTGGCTTCTTTCTCGGCACGAGCGGACAGCGTCCGGTGAATGGCCGCTTTGCGTTCTTTCATGCGGGCTTCAAGTGACTGAGCGAGCTGCCCCGTCAACTGTGGATAAATCGCGAGGAGCGTGTCCTGAACTTTCTGAGACGGCATGTCATCAGTCATCGCCGACAGAGCATCATTGAGTCGTGTCTCGGGCAGTCGACCGCTCCATTTGCCATGCTGGATGGTTCCGCCTGCCGTGATGATCTCCTCATGCAGCCGAACGCTGTCGCCGCCGATGACCACCAAGCGAGCAAACGCGACGGCTGCCGGACTCTCGATGATGTTGTTCTCGATCACCCGCGCGGTCACCCGCTGCAGCTTGGAGCGGCTCTTATCGGCCCACACTTCGGCTCGCAAAAGTCTCAGGCACATCTGCGGCAACCGATGATTCAGATGCACCAGTACCACGTCGTCGTGATTGCGAGTGACCTGATCGTCGAACGAAATCGGACGAATCTCCTGCGTATGCGGATGCTGCAATCCTTCCGCACAAGCCGCCCAACTGCCTCGCAAGGCCGGAAGCCGAAAGCAGGGCCGACCGTCCTCTGTCTTTGCCGGAATTAATCCCGGCTGGCCAGCTAGTTCCAGAGCAATCTGAACGACCTTCTGGATATTGTCGGGAGAAAGATTCAGCTCCCGCCGAGTCTCCAGATACTGATCCATCAATTCTTTGACCTGCTTCCGCAAATCGCGTTCGAACTTCAGCATGCGACGAATCGGCTGAGCCGCTTTCTCGGCGTCATCCAGATTCAGAGTCGAGCGATGGCCCAGCATGGCCTCCTCGACCTGTTGAGCCAGCACTGGACCGACCTTGCCGAGATCTTCACGAATGGTTTCAATCTTCAGGGCGACTCGCATGAGGAATTCGAGATCCCCGGAAAGATCGCTGGCTCCTTTGACGTCGTTGGATCCGCCCTTGGTCCATCCCTGACCGACGAAGTGATACACCATGACTTTGTCTGCCTTTTGGCCATGTCGATCGACACGCCCGTTTCGCTGCTCCATGCGATTCGGGTTCCACGGAATCTCGTAGTGAATCAGCTTGGAACAGAAGTTCTGCAGGTCGAGACCTTCCGAGGCGGAATCAGTCGCCAGCAGGATGCGGACCTTGCTGAGTTCCGGAGAAGTCTGAAACGCGGCCTTGACGGCTTCCCGCTTGTCAGGATCCATGCCGCCGAACATCGTCATCAGACGGTCATCACCGGAGAAACCTTCAGTTGCCAGGACTTCCTGCAGCCAGTTCTGAGTTGCTCGGTATTCCGTGAAGATGATGACTCGTTCGTTTGTCCATTTGCCCTTCGGCTTCAGATGTTCCTTCAGCCAGGCAATTAACTGCTTTGCTTTGGAATCTCGCTGAGCCTTGCCAGCTTCGGCCAAAGTCTTCATCTGCTTCAGCAGAGCCCGTTCGCGTTCCGTTGGATCGGCAAACAGCTTCGTCGCCGTGGACAGGGCTTCGGTTGTGGCCTCGTCGAATTCGCTATCGTCGGCATAGTCTTCTTCGATGCGTTCGAATTCCCGCTGCAGGTATTTCACTGATGGCTTTTCGACGGATTTCCGTCTGGCCGAGGCCAACGATCGTTCGTGCTGTTCCAGCGTTGTCAGGAACGCAGCCGGACAGGAGAACAGCCGCTTCTTCAGCGTCTTCAGCACGAACTCTGTGGCAAAGCGTTCGGCCTGACTGGTCGCCCGTTCTGAACGCAGCTTTGTGTATTCCTTCAAGGCGGCATGCAGTTCACGTTCTGCGTCTGTGTAGGGCACTTCGATCGGTTCGAGAACTCGCGGGGCAAACCGAGGAGTGCCGTCCCACTTTGTGGCGAAGCTGGGATCGGTTTTGAGTCGTCGCACCATGATCGCTTCGAGCTGTTTCCGATCTGGATCGCCAGCGATGGAAAATCGCTGATTGTCGAGCAATGCCAGGAGGGCTCGAAAGCTTTCGCTGTAGCCGTTGTGAGGAGTGGCCGTCAGGAACAGCTTGTGTTCAAAGTGCGGCGTGAGAACTCGCAAGGCCTGAGTGCGAAGTGAGTCCGTCGCGTAGTTGCCTCGTCCGGACGGAGCGCAGTTGTGGGCTTCGTCGACGATGAGCAGATCGTACTTGCGGGGATAGATCGATTCCCCGGCAGCAGGCAGCGTTTCGCGAAACAGTCGCAGAGGACGTTCACGCTTTAGAAAATCAATGCTGGTGATCAGACGAGGAAAGTGACTCCAGGGGTTCGCATGGATGCCTCGACTACGCCGCAGATCTTTCATCAGGCTGGAATCGACGATGTGGAATTCCAGACCGAACTTGTCTCGCATCTGATCTCGCCACTGAATCTGCAGCGACGACGGGACGACGATCAGAATCCTGCGGGCTCGATGCCGTAGCATTAGCTCAAGGGCGACCATCCCGGCTTCGATGGTTTTGCCAAGACCGACGTCGTCCGAGATCAGCAGGTTCACTCGTGGCATCTGGATCGCACGCACGACCGGATCGAGCTGATAGTCTTCGATTTCGATGCCGCTGCGAAACGGAGCCTGAATATTCTTCACGTCTGCAGTGGACGACGCGCCCCAGCGGACAGCGTCCAGAAACGCATCGAGTTTTTCCGGAGCGTCAAAGCCGGTCGGTTCCGGCATGGCGACCTTTTCGATGACTCTGGCCCCAGGTTCAACTTCCCAGATGACTTGCAGCTCTTCGCCGAGCCCGTCGTCTTCAACCGAGGACAGGCTGACCAGGTTCTGCGGCCCGGAAAAGTCCGGCTTCAGCGCAGCCGGGGGCAGCATGCTGACTTTTAAGCCATTGACGACCCATTGCCGGGACCGAACATGGACGAGTTCTCCCACTTCCGGACGACGAATCATGCGGTGCTCATTCCGGGGCTTGAAAACACGGGCGAATTTCGAGCCTGCGGCCCGAAGACCGCCACAGGATACTGATCACACCGGTGATCACCAAACCAGCCCAGCGGGTAACGTGTGAATTTGGCGAACTGCGGCCCCCGGACACCGCAAGAGCACTCGCATTCAGTAGTCGAGTGACGTTGCCAGAAACCTTTGGCAAGTAACCAGTTAACCTTCCAGAATATTTCCGCAAACAGCAGGTATGCAGTTTGAGGTGAGCTGACAGACTCTTCAGAACTTTTGCCAAAGAATAAAGAAGAAGCGGCAAGTTACCGAGGGGCTTCCATCGTGGCTACAGGGCGAAAAGTTCTTCATGATCTTCAGCATCTTCAGCGAGCAACGTCCATAAAACGCCATCAACAGTTCACAAGAGGCAAAGACAGACATCAAAACAAACTGATCAAGCCACAGTGATCCCGCAGACAATGCTGCGGATAACACGGTACCGGGTTGGTCGGTATAACATGGCATAGTCTCTAAATGAGCGCGCGAGCATGGCCGTTGCTCATCGGTAAAAGTCAATCCAGCTTATCGTGATCGCTTCTGGATTGTCTTCAAACAGGGTTCTGGGCAACTGCATCTCGAAGTAGCCATCATCCAATGGCATACCCTTTGTCGGTTTCCCATCCTTACCGATCAGGCGAATCTCCATCCAATACTGACTACCGGAATCAAAGGGCGAATCTTCCTTGCCATTCTCCCAGAGTCGCACCGTGCTATCCTGACTCGACACTGCAGCTTCGAGGGTGATTTTGCCATTGCTGATTCTCAAGCCCTCCAGCCCCTTCAGGTGCAAGAGTAGGGTCACGGTGTCCGGCCACTGTTCATTATTTCGTTCAATTACTGCCTGACTAATTCCGACCGGGCTATGAACAGAAATGACGGCCTTGTCGTTCCTGGCCGTGACTTCAATCTTGTCGTCGACACGTTTCGTTGTGATCTTGAAAGGTGATTCGTCCGCAGCACTCGCGCAGCCATTGCTCAGGAAGGTAACCATGAGAATTGCAAGATATCGAGTCATGGCAGTCACACCTTGATGATTCTTCTGAACGTCAAATTGATGCGTTCACCGACAACCTGCTTTGTCTTAGGAACCTCATGCTGCCAAAACTGCTGCATCGTCCCCGCCATGATGATCAGTGTCCCATGTCCAGCCACGAATGTCTTCGTCTCTCTGGTCACATTGTGTCTGATACGAAACTTCCGGGTTGCTCCCAGCGACAGGGAACCAATCACATTGCCCATCTCCGGTTCATCATCCGCGTGCCAACCCATACTGTCCGATCCCGAACGGTAGCGGTTCAACAGACAATAATTGTATTCACCTTGGACGGCTTCGATCTTCTTCTTGATTTCCAGCAACGTCGCTGTCCACGGTAACGCGACATTCTCCGCGCCGGAATACTTGTAGGTGATGCCCTCGTCGCCGTAAGACGCGATCAGTCTGGGCTGCATGTAACCAAAGATTCCAGGTTTCTGTGCCCACTTGCAGTGGTCCCTGAGGTTTTCAAAGTAGCGATCGGCATGACCAGGCGTCAGGAAGGCATCGTCGTATAGAAGCAGCCCGCCGTCTCTGAGTTCGATTCTTTCAATAGATGTCACTGCGGGCCTCACAGTCAGCGAGGATCATTGTAAGCATGCCCATGAACGTCAGGTCTTCCTTCCGATGAACTGCACAACAGACGCCAAGCCGGTGTGATACTCGCCCTCCACAACTTCTCGATCGACTTCCTGACACAGCAGCAGCTCGCAGTTGGAGAACTCCTCGCGAAGATCTTCGACAGTCAGCAACATGTCAGGATCTTTCGGCCCGCCAGTATTGCGCGATAACTGCGACTTCGCGTACGCTTCGAGAAGAATGATGCCTCCCGGCTTCAGGCACTGCTCAATCAACGGGTAAAGTCGCCGACGTACCAGAGTCGGCAGGTGTGCAGAAATCGAGACGACTGAGCCGAAGCTGTTTGCTGGTGGTACATATGTCGCGAGGTCGACCACTTCTGTTCTGATCACCACACCTTTTGCTTCCGCAAGTTTGTGAGCTTTGGCGAGCCCAACCTCAGAGGCATCGACGCCTAACACGTCCAGACCCAGTAAAGCCAGATACACCGCGTTACGACCTTCGCCTTCCGCAAGGTTCAGCACCGGGCCAGTGAGCAGCCTAGCATGCTCGTCAAGAAACGAGTTTGGCTCGGTGCCGTAGGCAAAGGTGTCTCCACGATAACGATCATTCCACATGACTGTTCCCCGTCTGATTTTCTTGATTGTTCGAAGTTGCTGATGGCGACCTTTTCTCCAGATCTGTTCGCCACGCTTCAGAAAGTGCCGGACACTGTGACAGGCGTTGATCATCTGCCGGACGTCGCGGCTTCGCATACATCACGGCATTTGCCCATTGAATAGAGAACTCAGGAAATCGGCGAGCGATCAGTTCGAGCGTCATGCCAGCTTCGATCTGTCCCGGCTCTTTGACACGAAGATACCAACCGGTTCGACCGTTTTGCTGCACAAGGACAGCCAGTCTGGGTAAGTCCCACCGCCGCGACAGTTTCCAGCACGGCTGACGGGGTTGTGAAATCTCCAGGACGCAATCGCCCACTCGAAATGTGTCACCGATACAGCACCGTGATTCATCCAGATCTGCCACGGTGAGATTCTCACCAAAGCCACCAGCTTCAAAACCTTTGCCACGAAACTCTGCATTCCATTGGTCGTAATGTTGGGCCGCGTAGGCGAGGATTGCCTTGTCTGGTCCACCATGATGCACAAGGTCCGCTTGCTGGTCACCCACGATGCCTGTCTGTTGAACCTGAACAGCCCCCGAGACTTTGGCTTTACATATCGCAGAAGACCAGCGCTCCGAAGCATCGCCATCAAATGTCTGCACACGGCCGGTCTGAATCGAGAGGATCCTACCGAGCGACTTCATTGAATTCTCCCTGCAGTCATGGATGCGTCCCTCGTGATGCTTCGCTGCATGACCGCGGCAGAATCTCGGGCAAACTTCTTCTGCAGCCTGCGAACAACAGGATACCCAAGTCGAGCCAGTACATGCTGAGGCCGAGAGAAAGCCAAAATATCGTACCACACGGAGTCATCCCTTTGATCCCACTCCACCTGGAATCGCTCCTCACCACATTCGACATGACCGGGCAGAGTGCCGTAGACAAAACCAAACCGATGGAGATCACTCTGCACTGTATTGATCACGGACACAATGCGACAGGCATTCAGACACCACACGCCGAAGACTCTGGCCAACACGGCGACGACCTGCCCCTGCTCGAGCGGAATATCGCAGGAACTGGTCTCAACCCAGCCAAGCTGGAAATGCCCCCAGCGAGTTAAGATGGCCTTGGCTTCGTTGAAGACCTGTTCGCCGTCGCCCAGCCTGACACGAGTGTGATCGACCACAAAGCCCGCAGGAGGTGTCCTCTCCGTGCCACCAATCGCGGAATAAGTGAACTCACGTTTCTTCTGCTCGGCCAAGAAGTGTTGAATGGTTTCGCTGGAAGGTTTTCTGAAGGAGAACATCGAAACGCTCCGGCTGTCGCCTCAAGGCCATGCATGACACTCACGGCATAACCGCAGACGAATTCCCAAGGCAACCGACTATGGTGACCTCGCATGAAAACTGAAGCCAACAGCTTCAGCAGTTGTCGGCGAACTTTTTATTCCTGCTGGCGGGCCGTGGTGAGGATCTACCTGGCCATCTCAAAGCTGACGACGCATTTGAAGTTTGGAATGGGGTTCCTGGGGAAGGACGCAATGAGTTGGGAACCGCCTTGCCGTGTACTCGGGAGCGATGAGAGAAACTCACCCGAGAATCTGGCACATGGCTGGACGGAATCGAATCTTTCAAACCGTGTCAGAGATGTCAGAGATTGCGCTTCAAGGATCCAAAAAAAGCTGTAATATACCGCAGTCGTCTTATGAGCAGACCGCAACTCGCTTTTGACGCAACTCGTTGTATATATGCGTGTTCGGGCAATTTCAAACGGTATAACTCGCTGACCTCCGAAGCCGAAGGTTGTGAGTTCGACCCTCGCCCGGGACAATCAAAAAGAAGCCCGTTTTTGCCACTTTTTGCGGAAAACAGGCTTCTTGCGTTTCATGGTGACACCAACGATTGACACCAACTGGCTTCAGTCCTGCTCTTTCGGCGCGGTTTTCTTCATCATTGCCGCCAACTTGTCGACGGCTTCGCTTTCAGCGTTCTGCAGTAGGTGTGAGTATGTATTCGCGGTGGTCGCAAAATCGCGATGTCCAAGCCGCTTCTGGATGACCTTGAGATCTACGCCGGCCGCCAGCATCAACGATGCCTGCGTATGTCGCAGATCGTGAAACACAAAGGTGTCGGGGATGCCAACGCCATCGCGGATTGGATACCACACGTTCCTGTCGAAGTTTGAGCCGAGGAGATACCCGCCACGGAGATTGGCGAACACAATCGGCACTTGTTCGGGTTCGAATCCTTCGTCCCGTGCTTTCCGCAGGCGGCTTCGCAGGGCTTCTACGGCAACCGGATCCAATGAGATGACTCTTTTTCCACTTGCTGTTTTTGGGTCTTTCAGCTTGCGCCCACGGATCTCCTGCAATGTCTTTCGAACTACAAGGACACCTTCTTCAAGATTGACAGCGTTCCAGTGCAACGCAAACAACTCGCCTTTTCGAAGTCCTGTCATCGCCGCCAGGATCATTAAGTCCCCGAGACGGTGTTTCTGGCAGGCTTCGAAGAGAGCGTGACACTGTTCTGGTTCCAACGGAGTTACTTCTTTCCGCGACAGTTTCGGCTTGTCCAGAACGTTGCACGGCGTGAACGGAATCAAGCGCAGCTTGACAGCTTTGTTGAGTGCCACGCTCAAAACCTTAATAGAGCGGTGACGCATGTTCGCCGTGAACTTCTTGCGTTTCAGTGTTGCCTGCCATTCGACCAGTTGCTCGCCGTCGAGTTTTCCAAGTTTCAGGTGCCCAATAAACGGAATGATATAGAGCCTGACGGCACCTTCGTATTCTTGGTGCGTTTTGTCCTCGCTGTTGACCTCAACATCGTTTTCGAGCCAGCGCTGGAGATACCCCGCGACCGTATCCTTGCCGACAACGGACTTTGCGTTCGTGTCGCGCTGCTGCCTAAGATTCTTCAGCTTTTCAACAACTTCGGCCTGAGTCGATCCGTACAACGTCAACCGATGCACCTTACCGTCAATCTCCCGGGATACGCTCAGACGTCCCATCCATCGGCCGTCGGCACGCTGAGAAATTGTCCCTTCGCCGTCAGCTCGCTTAGCCATTTCATGCACTCCACCAAAAGTGACCCCCAAGAATAAAATGCGGGAAGCCAGTTGGTGAACTGGTTTTCGGATCGGGTAATTACTCCGCTCCTATCCCGCAGAGCAGAGTTTGACATCGGTCGCACCATACCTCAACTCATCAAACACGCCAGTTTTTCGGTTCATCGCCATTCACGGAAGACATCGGATGTGGCCCCAATCATTAAGCCTGTCAAAATCAGAAATCTGACTAAAACTGCTCTGGAAGTGCGGATGAAGGCCAGTAAGATGCTACGCTGCTGAAGGGCGGTTTAGGAAACCACCTCAGTGAACGGGATGTCTGCTTCTCAGGACGAGTCAAGCGGATGTGCTTGTATCGGCTGCCAAACAGTCGATGTGTGTGTTGTACGTTTAGTCGTGCGTCAGAAGGCAAACAATGCCGGGGCGTGGCGACTGCTAAGACCATTTTGCAACGGCCGATATTGATCGAGTCTGTTGCCTCTTGTGATTGCAGTCTCTTGATTGCATGCGATGTGTCGAAGCCCAAGGCACCTGCCTTTGAATGCACCGCGTTGTGCATGTGTATGTTCGGTGAGCGTGAGCCCGGAATCGGCTCCACCGGTATCGATTGCGACCTGCAGCCTGTCCGGATTAAGCGGCCTTGTCTGCTCGCAGTATGCACTTTGTCGCCGGGTGGGTGCGCCAGATGTCTGGCGTTTCTATTGCACACCGGCATGGCACGCGGTCATTGTTAGAGGTGAATCTTGTGGTAAGTCAAGCTTTTGTACGGACGGATCGAGAATTTGAAGAGTGGAGGCAGAGCATTGAGTCTGGCCAGCCACCAATCATGTATCCGGTCGCGGATCCGAGGAGTTCGCTGTCGAGAATGGAAATTGGGCCGGGGTTGGTCACGCTGCTTGGCGGAGCTCCCGGGGCAGGAAAGACTGCATTTGTCATGCAGCTTGTGGTTGACGCGATGGTTCTAACACCATCGTTACGTGTTTTGGTTTGCAATGTCGAAATGCCATGGGAAGTGCTGCTCAGCCGCCAATTGGCGCGGTTCAGTGGGATTGATCTTCGGACGATTCGATACCGCCAGTTTCGCGCGGAGCATCAGTGGAGGCTCGAACATGGATTCGATCGTATCGAACACGTTGCGAACAGGCTGGCTTTCCTGCAGCCCCCGTTTGAAATGGGACGAATCCTGCGTGCGGCAAAAGATTTTCGGGCCGACCTGATTGTTTTGGATTACATCCAACGAATTGCTTCGACTGGGGAGTCAGGCGACAGACGCGGAAAAGTTGATGCGAACATGGCGTCAGTCAGGGAACTTGCTGGCAATGGCAAGGCGGTAATCGTTGTGGCCGCAGTAAGCCGAACACGGAATGGGAGTGGTCGCAAACCTTATTCGTCCGGAGGGCTTGGAATCGCCTCCTTTCGTGAATCGTCAGAGCTGGAATATGGAGCCGATGATGCATATATCCTGGCTCCGTCGGAACCAAACGACGGGACGATGATCCTGAAGCACGTCAAATCCCGGCATTCTGAGCTGCTTGATCACCACTTGGAATTCGACGGCGCTGTGCAGCAATTCACAACAGTGGATGACCAAGGACCTGCAGATGATTCAAGCGATGAGCCAGAGTTTGATGCAGATCGCGAAGTTACAGTTTCAACATCAATGCCACGGCTTGAATGCGGAGGCCGATCATGAACCTAGTGAGTTTACAAGACTCTGCGACCAGGACTGTTGTCTTGCCTCCAATGGTCCCTAGAAAGCCGAAACCCGCGCGGCTCGAGGCAGCGGGCAAACAAGAGTTTCGGCCAGCGGCGATTCCGTCAGCAGTTCGATCAACGAAAAGCCAAGAGCGATTCAAAATGTTGAATCGCTTTATCGATGACATTATGGGCAGCCTGAGTCCAAGTCAGGTAAAAGTCTGGTTATGCCTGTATCGCGATTCACGGGACGGTGTTGCGAAGTCGGCGCAGGCCTACATTGCAAAACGCTGCGGGCTGAAGCGACCGACGGTCAGCACAACAATCACCGAACTGGAACAACTTGGGCTGGTTGAAACGATCCATCAGGGGGGCGTAAATCGAGGTCTCTCCTGGTATCGTGTTGGCATTTGTCGACGCGGATAACGTGTCAGCAAACGGCCAGACTCCCGGTCAGCATTTGCTGACACAATCCAGAAGGATATCCACGGATGGATATCCAATTGGAAATAGCCCCGCCCGCGTCCATCACAACTTGTGCGCACGAAGAAAGGTATCCAGATACCGTCGTCGAAGCTGGCAATTCGTGAAGGGGAATTTCGTGTGTCTGGTTTCTTCTCACTACGTCGCGTTTAAAACCGATCGCCAACGACTTACGAAAAGCCCTCGAAGAAAATTTTCGCCTCGCCCGATTCTCTTTCCAGATCTGGAGGTCGGGTTAACTTCGATCAACTCAGTCGAGCGGACACAGAGCGACAGACAAGTTCGGAGTCTGACGAGCCCGCACTTTGTAATGCGAGCTGTTACATCATTTTTTGGGGCTCCGCTTCTTAGCAGGAATTTTTTTGATTTTGGATTTCTGCTTTCTAGATTCCGTTGGTGATGTCCCGGCTTGAATTCTCGCTCCGCCAGTCGGTTGGATTTTCGTGAGCCGTATCTGCTTCAGTCTTTTACTCCTGGTTATTCCGTAAGAAATCCCGTTCACCTCGAAGAAGCGTCTTACTTCCCTGAGAGCTGAATCCACAGGCCCAAAGTCCTCGCCATCTTCGCCCCAAACGACCTTTTTCAAGGTTTCGAGAGCAGTTGCATGATTTTTAGACTTGAGCAGGTGCTTTAGAATCAGAAAGGGTATGTTGGTCGGTTTGGTGCATTCCACACCCTTATACCGGACAATATCAGGGTCCTCCGCAGTCAGGTCAGTGATCTTCAGAACGGATGATTGGCCGACCGTCTCTGGGAAAGTATTCAACAGCTTTCTGATGTCAGGTAGCAATTTCCATTGGCAGAGTTGCGCCCAGTCAACGGACAAAGCTTGATCGTTACAGGCGACAGCCTGCTTGAGCGCATCAGGATCTGCAAATCCGTAAACCAGATCCCTAAGCTTTTCCACACGATCTTCGACACTTTCCTCAGTCGGCTCGCCGTCAGCGTCACCAGAACACGGGATGGAGTTAAGAGAACCAGCGAATCTGACAGGAAAGACACGAAGATTCTTCTCCGCATTCTTTAGCAGCTCCTCCACAGGTTTCCCCGAAGGTTGGCGATCCTTATCCCACCAAGCTCGTCGGATTGCTTCCGTGAGAACATCACGATCGGACTGTTCGACTGCAGAGAGGATGTCGCGAATAATTCCGGCAGCAGCCATCCGAAATTTGTAAAGATGAGCCAGGTCGTAAAGGTTGAACGGTTGATTCATTTTTTGCTCCTGATATCAAAATCTTTCCGCAGATGAAATTGCACCGAGACGAAGCGACATAAGAACTGAATTATTTGAAGCCAGGTTTTCAAACGGTCAGATTGCGTTGATGTGCGGGTACGCATCAATTAACTGTCTACAGCATTTCGCAACGGTTCAAGCGTGCCATCGCGGTAGTAACTCAGGACAGCCTCAGCAACCATCTCGGGCGTAATTGCCCGTAGACAAGCCGGTGAAAGAACGCCCGTGCTGTCAGCCTCTGGCTTCAGACAGTCATGTTGGCCTCCGGGAAGCCTGGCTGTAAGTTGAGTCTTCCAGCACCCGCCGTCACGACAACAATCAAACATTCCCTGAGTGTGCAGAAATCGATGCGGGACTCGAACGCTTGAACATTGCGTTCCAAAGTGACGATCTGCCGAATCGAAATACCCCTCCCACCACCAAGGTTCGCGACCGCCGGCAATCACCACACACGGTTTACTGAATGCACCAGCCACGTGCATTGCAAATGTGACGGGGCAGATCACGCCGTCGGCATGGTAAATGAGCCTGAGCACATCTCGCAGGGATGTTTGACCGACCATGCGGCGAACCCCTGCCAGCACTGGGTGAATGTGCCCGGGATATGCGGCACCGTCCTGCACCAGATTGATGCCGAGATCCGTCAGCAGTGGAACCAATCGGTGCGAGAATTGCTCGGGCCAGATCTTCGTGACCATGTCTGACTTTCCACCAGCGACGAAGTACCAATAGCGACCTCGAATGAGAGGCGTCTCTCGTTCCTCGTCAGTCAGATGCAAATCTCCGTGAGGCTGCAATACGGGAATTGCCAGATCGAGGGCAGTCGATATCGCACGATGGAACGCTGTGACGTAATGCAGCCGTATTGAATTTGCTGCATTCAGCTGCGGCCGACAGCAAACTCGAATCGTCTTCATGTCCCTTGGCCATTGAGTGTGCCAATTGCCCGCGATATGGGGGTTGTGCTCCCACAATTCGGGACATTCACTTTGGATGTGGATCGCGAATCTTCCAGGATGACTTACAGCCAGATCTCGAACGGCCCCCGTCATGCAGACGATATCGCCGGGCGAACGCTGGTGTGTGAGCAGAACGGGTTCGGGCGACGACATCATTGAACCTCGAATTGCAGGTCAGTCGGAAGTGTTTTTTCGCGACGACCACTGTCACCGCAGGTTGCGTCAGCACGAAGAGGCTCTGGTGAAGGCTTGTGTTTGAGTGGTGTGGATTGAGCTCCGAACCCGTTCGATCTTTTCCTGGAAAATTGGAAACGCCTACGCCACGCCTACGCCACGCCAATTGTGCATGCTTGAATCCCGAAGCACAAGACTTCATCCGACATCTTGCCAGATGAATACTAATCACCCAAGCTCACGACAGGGTCATTAAATGAGGAAATACCGCCACAAAGCCGACACTCCCGACCCAATAGTAAAACCAATAGCGACTCCGTGGATGACGCCAATTGAGACTTCACTATATCTGGGCATCGCCCTCGGGACCCTCAGAAACTGGACCAGTGCTCGCTACATACCGCATGCCAAACGCGGCCGAACAGTGAGATACCACCGCGACAAGTTAGACGCATGGCTGGCATCCGGTGCCTGCCATGGCAGGTCCAATTTGCCGTCAGCTGTTCGATCTAACGATCATTGAAACGACAAACCAGGTCAGGAGCAACGACCATGTTCCTTCGTCACCTTATGCAAGCATCAGGCAGTACGGCATGTCGACCGCCACCACATGATGCTCAGATCCAGATTCAGAACAATAACAACACAAAACGAAACAAGGTGCCGCGTCAACGGCACCTTGCTCCCGGGGGCATAGATGCCCAACTCAGCCCATGCAGTATCCCGCATCTATGGCCCCCCTTCAATGCTGTTTCTCCATTTTTGCTGTTCAAATCAAAACCTGAAGGAGTGGAATAATGCGACACCTTGAACACTTACTTGGCCTACTGAAAAAACCCTCACGCAAAGGCAAGGGTTATCGTGCCTGTTGCCCAGCACACGACGACACAAACCCATCACTGGATATTGTGATGGACGATGAGAACAACATCATTCTGCGTTGCAGATCGGCGGGCTGTAAGCTCACCGATATTCTCAAAGCGATCGACATGTGTCCCGACGACTTGTCGCCAGATCCTGACGAAGAGATATTCACGAACGACGACTACGACTTGGCCCAAAGCGACGCTCCATCATGCGATTCGAAAAGCAACGACGTAGACTTTGATCTGCGGTCCAAGATTTACTCCACACTATGTGATGGACTGGAGTTGAGTGAAGAACATCGAGAAGATCTGCAACGACGCGGACTTGATGATAGCGACATCAATGAACGGGGCTACCGCTCACTGACGAATGCAGCGGCTCGCGGCGAGATTGCTCACCTTCGAACAATGCACAGTGATATCGAGTTGTTGTCCGTTCCTGGTTTCGTTCCCGATCCTGATGCTGGCGTGCGGTTGGTCGGGCCCGGACAGGGACTCATCATCCCGTGCCGGGATCCACAGGAACGCATTGTCGCGTTAAAGGTGCGTCGGGATGACGGCAGCGGACAAGTTGGCAAATACAGCTGCATTTCCGGGGGCGGAGGCCCCAGTTGCGGCACACCGGCGCATGTGCCGCTGGGTGTCAAGCAACCTGTTCCAACAGTCCGAATCACTGAGGGAGAGCTTAAGGCGGATATCGCAACCGTGCGAAGTGATATACCGACGATAGGTATTGCCGGCGTCAGTAACTGGCCGTCGGCTTTACCTGTGCTGCAGTCATTGGGTGTTAAGCTGGTTTACTTGGCATTTGATTCGGATTGCCAAACCAAACCACATGTCGCAAGACCCTTGGTGGAACTTGACACAAAGCTTCGCGAACAGGGTTACGACGTCAACATCGAAATCTGGAATCTGGAAGACGGCAAAGGCATTGATGACCTGCTGGCTTCTGGAAAGGAACCGAAAGTTCTCGCAGGTGAAGATGGCGTACGATTTTTGGAATCACTGCAACCCCAATCGGGATCACCAACCGAACCAGAGCAGATCACGACGAACAACGCATCTGACGCAAATGAGCGGATCTTGACTAACGCCGTTAAACAGTTTCCGCTCCACATTTTCCCGACAGACCTACAGACATTCATCCGCCAAGCCGCGACATCGGTCGGCTGCTCGATTGACCTTGTCGCCATACCAATCCTAGCAGTGACGGCAACCGCCATTGGGGCAAGTCGAGCAATCTGTGCGAAACCTGGATGGATCGAAGCACCTCGGATTTATGTCGCTACGGTCGCAAGACCGGGCAGCGGCAAATCTCCTGCGGAGAAACTGGTGAAACGGCCTGTTTACAGACTCCAGAATAAGTATAAAAAACAATTTCGACGAGAAACGGCGGAGTATGAATCAGGTGCAAACCCGAACCAGATAAAAGATGCCGCTCCAGAACCGCACCACCTCGACGACGGCCCTAATGTCCCCCCACATCCCTGTTCTAGTGACCAAGACAGCAATACTGACAGTAGCGAAGTCTTGGTGTCGGATAACGTTATAGACAGTCTGATTCGCGGAGGTTCGAATGAGACGCCAAGCTCGCAGGTTCCCGACAACCAACTACCTGAAAAACCAGCCCAGGACAGGTCGCGAGACCAACCGACCATGCGTCGCGTCATCGTCGGCGATGTGACAACGGAGGCATTGGCAACAATCCTGGCCCATAACCCACGCGGCATTTTGAATTCGCGTGACGAGTTGGCCTCGTGGATTCGCGGAATGAACCAATATAAGGGCGGGAAGGGAACTGACCGGCAATTTTTTCTGAGCTGCTGGTCCGGGGAAGCGGCGATTGTAGACCGAAAATCACAGGCTGAACCAGTGATTATCCCGTTCCCGTTTGTCAACGTACTGGGAGGAATCCAGCCCGATATGCTCCACGAACTTGTGGATGAAAAAGGGAGATCCGATGGTTTCCTCGACCGAATTCTTTTGTCATATCCTGAACCGCCTGCCCCAGAACTTTGGAGCGAACAAGGTGTCGACCCTTCCGCCTCACAGTATCTGGAGAAACTGCTGGACGAGCTCTTCAGGCTGAAAATGCAACGAAGTGAGGAAGAAGAAGTTTTCGAACCCCGAGTGCTCTTTTTTTCGGAAGAAGCCAAGGAGGTGTGGAAGAGATGGTACAACGACCACACTATCGAAACTAGCTCATCGGAACTTGTCGACACGCTGCGAGATCCATGGATGAAACTGAAGGCATACCTGCTACGGTTAGCGTTGGTGCTGGAGCTGATCCACGCCGCCGACATAGGTCTGGAGGCCCAGGTAGTCAGCAAGTGCTCCGTTGAGCGAGCAGTCGAGCTCATCGACTACTTCAAGTTCCACGCACGTAAAGTCTACGCCTGCCTCTTCCGGACCGTGGACGACCGCCGCGTTGAGGCGGTGCTGAAATGGATCGAACGAAACGGCGGGAAGTGCAGCGCCCGCGATTTGCAGCGATCAGGCGTCGCGAACATTAAAAAAGCCAGTGTGGCGAAGGCGATGATCGCGGACATGGTTGATCGCGGTCTCGGTACGCTGGAGGACCTAAAGAATGAGCAGGGCAAACCGGTTACTTTCTTCGTCGTGAAACAGTGAATGTCCGACAGTGTCAGGTACCTACCCGACACTGGTTTTTGACATAAGTCGCACATCGTAAACGAGATGCATGAACACTGTCGGGTGTCGGATAATACGAGAGTTGAAGCAGATCAAGAGCATGTCTCCGTTGCATCACCTCACGAGATGCAATGCAAAACAGTGGTAACCGTCCGACACCCGACACTATTTCCGGAAAACCCGATTCATCCACGAGTTACGGCAAAAAACAGTGTCAGGTAAGTATCCGACACTGCCGACACGCCTACAGGATCTAGATGACAATGACCACATTGACGGCAGATTGTGCTTACCGTTTTTCGATAAGCGGATTCGAATTCCAGTATAGGCGATGGCACGTTGGGCAACGAATGACTGCAGGAATCATCGCCCTCGATACGGAGACCGAGCGGATCGATGGGGTCGAAATACCCTCATTGGCTCTGGTTGTAGCCAGTAGCGGGCGAAAACACGTCCTCGTCCATCCTGACGATCTCCCAGCGTTCTTGTTGTCGCATTCACACTCCGAGTTTGTGTGCCACAACGCCGCATTCGATTTTTGGGTGATTCACGCTCACCTGAATCAGATGAACGAGCAGGCTGCACTGGCCAGTTGGGTACAGGTCGTGTCGGACCAACGAATGCACGACACGATGCTTTTGGATATGTTGCTCCGGCTTGCACGTGGCAACAGAGCGAACAGCTATGGAGACAGCGAGAAATTACCACCTCGCAACCTCGCAGAAGTAGTTCGTGACTACACTGGCTTTGTTCTTTCCAAAGAAGACCCGTACCGGCTGCGGTTCGGCGAGTTAATCGGCGCGAACTGGCAAGATGTGGAACGCGGATTCTTTGAATACGCCATCAAAGATTCGATATGCACGTTCCACACCTACCGCGAGATGAGAGCTCAGGCAACTGAAGTCATGGAGTCCCAGGGGTATAGCTGTAAAACACAACCCACATATGAGATCTACCCTGATGCACCAGCTCGGTTTGGCTTACTCAGTGAGGCAATTCAGGTTGAAGCGGACATTGCGTTGTCTGCGATCAGCCGCAACGGTCTGCATACCAATCGACAACGTCATCACTTGGCAGAGTCAGCATTTCGCAGAGAATTTGAGCCCGTAGTTGATGAGCTCATATCAAAGCATCCGGGAGTCATTGTTCAGGATCGGTCAGGAAAACCGCGTCTCACAGCTGGGGGGTTACCTCGAAGATCTCACACACATCTCGACAAACAGTTGAGTGTGGCGGTGGAAGAGATTCGTCAGCAAAAAGGTACTGATGTGATTCTTCCAAAGACACCGAAGGGCCATGTGTCACACAAGCAGGATGACTGGAAAGATCCTCTGGATCGACATGCGTTCGTGAAGCTTTGGTCGAAGTTCGAAAAACTTGCAAAGACGAAGCAATTCCTCGAATCCCTAAATCGGCCAGTTATCCACCCACGATACAATGTGCTTGTCCGAACCGGTCGCACAAGCTGCTCAGAACCAAACATGCAGCAAGTGCCTCGCGATGATCTGTTTCGACAGATAATTGTCCCGTCCTTGGGGCAACTGTTGTTGTGCGTGGACTACTCATACATCGAGCTGGTGACCTTGGCGGCCGTGTGCCAGACACGATTTGGTTACTCACTCTTGGGAGACGTTATTCGCAAGGGTATTGACCCGCACTGTTACACCGCGGCTATGCTTGCCAATGTGTCGCTCGAAGAGTTCATGCTGTGGAAAAGATCAGACAACGATCGATTCAAGCTGGCTCGGCAGCAGGCGAAGCCCGTGAATTTCGGCGTGCCGGGAGGAATGGGACCTGCGGCTCTCGTTGACTATGCAAAAAATACCTTCAAAGTGCAGATGACTCTCGAGCAGGCGGAGAACTTCCACAGTCGACTCACGACAATCATTTATCCGGAACTCGGTCGCTATCTGGCGGGTGATGCGATGGCACAGCTGGCACGACGGCTGAATGTTGCCGAGTCGATTTGTATGGACAGATTCTGCTTCGGTGATATGGAGGCTGCTCAGGCTGCGGCCACCGTCCGAAAGATCGTCAGGGGGCAACCAGTCAAGAAAGACGGTACACCGTACAATCCGAAGTTTGTGGCAAAGACATGGCAACATCTGGTGGACATCAACAGAAACCCGATGTTTTCGGCTGATTTGCACGGGAAAATCGGTAGCCCCCAACTAGCAGCGAAGCTCTTCACCAACGCTGCCGTAACGTTGACGGGGCGGATCCGTGGTGATGTCGCACATACGCAACAGCTCAATACACCATTCCAGTCGCTCGCCAGCGACGGCGCCAAACGGGCACTTGGAAGACTGGTGTTGGAAGGGTACCGAGTAGTGGGATTTGTGCATGACGAGATTCTGATCGAACTTCCGGATCAAGGAGGTTATGTGGATCGGTCCGTTGTGGAATCTGTAGTAAGCATTATGTGTGATTCGATGCAGCAGATGACTGGCAATGTGCCTGTGTGTTGTGAGTACACACTCAGTGACCGTTGGTCAAAAAATGCAGAGCTGATCGTCGATGGTGACAAAGTCCGGGTCTGGCGCCCAGATGCAGAGTCTCCAGTAAATCCATAGTCGGATTCCCGGCCAGTCGCTCTCGCTTACGCCGGGAGCATTTGTCGCCGTCAGATCTTCGTTACAAAGCCCTTGTGCATGATCAAAACCGAATCGTGGGGCTTGGTGCACTGCGGGTGAGGTTCCTGTGTCGACGGTTGTGATGGGTACGGCTTGATTTGGGACAAGACATCACCAAAGTCCGCGATGGTCGTTTTTCCAGAGTTGATGTCCTCGTGTCACCACGGACGTAGACCGGCAGATTGGCTCAGTATATGAAGTGGATCCTTCGTAATCTACTATTCCATCATTTGTGCCGCGGCGAGGGGGCCTATCTGTGAATCGCTTTTCATTATATATAACCGATCCATTAATTTTAACGCGATACGTGGACAGCAGTTTGAAATTAGGCTGTAACTCCCAGTCGTCGAGAAAACTCGCAATTCGGTGCGAATTCAGCGAATGATCAACTTCCAGTATCCGGAAAACTAAAGATTGGAAACGAAATTGGTATAGAGAGTAGGTTATCAAAAACATAACCTTGACATGCAGGGATAGAAGCTTAAGGGAAATCGCGATAGGACGACGTCTGTTTTAAGTGAAGGCGGTATCCGACGAGCGACTGTTCACAAAAGGCTAATCCTGCAGCCATGCACTACGAGTCGACATCATTTCAGGGCAGACCTTGTAAGCGTCTCCAGGTGTCGCTCTTGGTTCCATGGATTGTCAAAACGTCGACAAGGAGTCCCCGATGAACAGGAAGTCATACGCGATTCGTTCCGTTCTGTCACAACAATCACAGAGCGGCGAGTCACAACCCATCTCTGTCGCTGACGCCGAAAAGGCTGCTCACATCAGATGGTGTTACCAGACAGGGTTGGAGTTTCTTCAGTACCCGGCAAATGCTGCTGGACGCGCCGGAATCCGAGAGTCGGCCCAGGGGAAAGGCATCCCCGTGGCGGTGGCGAGGCGATATTCGCAGTTCGCCAGCGAATACACCGAAGAGGAGGTCGAAGCACTAATTGCGGCTTGTATCGCAGCAAATTTCGTATTTTCGTTCTCACATTTTCGCGTCTTACTCGGAGTTGCGGACCGGTCGGTCCGTACAGAGCTGGCAATGCGGGCTATACGTGAAAAGCTTGGAACCGTACGCATCCGACGGCTCAAAGAACGTCTCGTCAGCAATCCGGCGGCACAGGGAGGTCGGAAATCTCAACTCCTGAAACTCGACCCGACCGAAATGGAGTGGATCATAAATCGAGACATCGAAAAGTTGGCCCGACATCTTCGGCAGGTGCTCTCGCAATCTCGCGAAATTCACCCTCGCCTGCGCAAGCGATTACAGAAGGTACTGGCTTGCCTACAGTAGTCGCTCTCTCTATTCAACTTCACTGCGGCCGGCGTGGGACTCTGCTTTTGTAGATGCTCTCACGCCGGCCGCTTCACTTATCCGGGCCTGCTGATGCTCTTTCGTTCAATAGCTGATGCCAAAAGAATCGTTTCACTTCGCATTGCATCGTGACCGCTTTAGGGTCCACATCGAACCTGATTCACAGATGCCTGCCGGTTATCGGCGAGGATCCAGAGATCGTGAGGTGTCTTTCAGGGCCAGAGGCATTCGTGTATTTTATAATGCTATTTGTTACTAATAACGACTTGTGTCCTGCGGGTGCCGTCGGTTCTATACTTTGAAGGAGACTAATTTTCCGAAATGACGTTCGGTGCTTAGAGCTGATCTTGAATGATCGAGATTTGACGCGATAGGATAGCGAGCAGGCTAAGTCCCTTTTGCCGGAGTTACTCGGGGCTGGATATGGCGCGTAACAGAAACTAAGGAGAGTACTATGCATGAGGAAGACGATGATGATGATCCGAACTGGTTGGGTGCTCCGGAAGACCAACCGTTTAGGAAACGTACTGCTGTGGCAAAGGACACTACCTCCCCAACGCCTGTCGCAGAAAACTCGACAGCGAAGACGCCTGCTGCTCCCGCCCCTCAGCCCGAGCCTGCAGCCCCTGTGAGTGATCAGATGCTGGCGTGGCGGCTTGAGAACGGCGCGGCGGCCTCGTATGTCAAGAGTGCCGTAAACGCAGGCGTGGGCGAAGTGGGTGACATCAATGTCGTGCACCACTACGTCACAGGCATCGCCAAAAAATGCGCTGTCGACGATCCACTGGAGCAAATGTTGTTGGATCAAATTCTGATTTGCTATCACCGCGTGGCGGCGTTGCATGTTTCCAGCAGTCAGGGTCGCACGCCGGAGGCAACCACGGCCTTCAATTCCGCCGCAGTCAAGCTGCAGACTGAGTTGCGAAAATCGATGCTCGCTCTCCGGGAATTGCAGCGAATGCCGCTTGAGGCCGGTGTGTTTATCCAGCAAATGGTGAGGGTGCAGCGAGGGGCAACAGAGCCCGACTGAAAGAAAAACTGACACCAAACTTGCTAGTAAATTTTTAAGAAATTGACTGGAAAGGTTCACTATGACGTTCCGAAATGCAACGGTTTCAAAAATCCCCAACCCGCGTCGTGTCATCGCTGGAATGGCCAATTTTCGCAAACGACGTGGATTAACACCCGAGGGTCGATTGAAACTGCAAGAGGCCGCGAGATTCCACCAGCCGTGGGTGGATTCCACGGGACCACGTTCCGCAGAAGGAAAAGCAAAGTCGGCAATGAACGGACGAAAGACTAAGCGGGGTTACACCGGAGTCCGGGCGATGCGGCGGGAGATATCTGCGGTCAAGGCGATGATTTGTCAGATGCAGGGGACGAGAGCAGAGGTCATCAGTGTCCTTTCAAAATTGCCATCGAAGGAGCAAGGAACATGATGGAGGCGGACTCAAGGGTCGGAGAAATCTCTTCAGGAATGATTGTGATCCTGGTCTATGGTGTGGGCAGCGATTGCCAGCGGTTCCGCGAAGGTTGCTGCAACGTTTTGTTGTCTCTTGGCATCGATGCGACGTGCGATCTGCACCACATCGCCAAGCGCGTGAATCTGATGCCCGGTCACAGACGGCGACTCGAGGATCTGATTGATGGGCTCGATGATGGTCCCTACAACTCAACGAATCCGATCCCGGGCTTCTTTCGTGCGTTTCTGGCACTGATTGCGACGTCGTTTGACGATCTCGAAGTAATTCGCGTCGTCAGACTTGTGGCAGACCTGTTCGGTCGTCCTATCGTCGCAAGCGTGCTGATGGATGAGCTGTGCGACCACCACCGCGATAGTAAGTACGCGGGCAAATTGATCGACGCGATAGCCAGCATCCGTGACGCACTTTCGCCACGGCATCACGATTTCTTGCGGCAGATTGCTTTCTACGGACCCAGAAGCGTTGCGTGGCGAATCAAAAAACTGCTTGGTTCGATGGGTGGGCTTCCTCCCGATAGTTGCGAGCTCACGCAAGCCGACAGCGATACAGCTTGCCACTGTTTAAAGTTGCTTGAATGGCTTGAGCGTGAGGCTGTGGTGGGCCCGGATACACGCGTTACTAACCCTGACTGGATCTGGTTGAGGAATTTTCGTTACCGACCCCAGATCGTCAACCACGGCCCGGTACTGGCCTACTGCCGATCGTAGCTCAGGTGGCTTCTTGTTTTACCATGATCATCAGTCAGCAGTCTTCAGCCAGCAGTGTTCATCCAGCCATACGCGTCCTCAGCTTCTACCCTTCGTTAAGCCAACTCAACAGCCGGCATCCACACGCTCACAGCAATTCAAGGCGAAGACTATGATGGACGACAATTCACGGAACGAGCCGACACGCCGGTGGAGCGATGAGTTTGTTGAAGCAACTGTTGCGTTTCTGGTTGGCTGTCTCTATTGCGGGACGCGTGCGATCGAGGACAGTTGCAAGAAAGTGCTGGCCGATTTTGGCCCGTTGATCGTCCCGCAATTGCATCGAATCGTCAGGCGTGATGAATTATCATTTGGACATTCCCTGGCGATCATAGGCGTCATCAAAGCCGCGAAGGCTGCGGATAGGCGGTCACCAGGTGTTGTCACTCGTTTGTGCGAGTGCATTGCGTTGATGATCAAACGCAACAAGATGGAGTTGGTGCGTGAAGGGCTATTGCTGGCAAAGTATCTGCCTGAGCACTCACTGAGTGATTTTCTGGTGGATACCGCCTTGAGTCATCGATTCGAGGGGCGGTACTTCGACAGGCTCTTGTTAGCGGTGGAACTCACAAGAGAAAGCCCTTCAATGCCCCGAGTGGATCAGCTCCGCAGAATCCTTGAATCGAAGGAACGCCCAATCAGCAAAAGCTGCAAGCGTCTGCTCGAAAAGATTCACCGAGGCGAACTTCTCCCCCCTTCATATCAGGGCGGAACTAATCAGCATTCTTTGATACTTGAAGAACCGGATGACTTGCCGATTCGTTCCCAGTATCTACTTCAAGTGCGAGGTTGTTCGATCCGCCGTGTCAAAAGAGGTTCCATTATTTGCCAAGTCTGGCAGCATCAGCAAATCGTAGAGTTTATCCCTCCAGCCAGCAGTGGGTATTGATTCGCAGGGTTTTGTGCGATGTCTTGATACAGGGCCAGTCGAGTGGGTTCGTCGTCTTAACTGCACGACACGGAAGCAGGTCGGCGGGACTCCCAGCAGCCGGTGGGAGTCCCGCAGGGAAAACCGAAACTGCACGCCAACCACACCCTCTTCCGGCATCGCAGAAGCGTCCGCAGCCACAGCAGGTTCCTCCCAGATAGCTCTTAACTCAGCCAGCCCCAACCGCCCCATTACTTCAGGAGTCGACATCATGTATCGAAAGCTACGCAATCCTTTGGCTGTCTTGAACGATACGGCCATAGGCTTCTTTGTCAGGATTCGGATCATTCTGCTGTTCATCGTCTGCAAGGCTTTCGGTGCCGGGGTTCCCAACTGATTGGCAGGCCGATGAATTCAGAGACCAGAGCGAGGTTACCGTCGTCTCGCTGCTGAAACGCAGTTGCTCGTACCATCGCCGCTGCTGAGACGTCCCGATGGCCGTATCGGTGGCTGACAGAAGGTCACACTAGGAAAACAACGGAGCAATGATCTGCCCAGCGTTGATCTTATGCGGTCGACCGAGACGGTCTGTCATCGTAGTTTCCGGATCGATGCCCAGAGCCGCGAAAATAGTGGCTCCAAGGTCAGCCGGATACCAGCCACGAGTAGCCGGATAAGCAGCTTGATCATCACTGGCCCCGATCACCTGACCTCCACGAACTCCTGCTCCGGCGAAGACAGCAGAGAACACACCGGACCAATGATCACGTCCGCCGCCGACATTGATCTGCGGCGTACGGCCAAATTCACCCACGGCAACCACGAGCGTGGTGTCGAGCAATCCACGTTCGTCAAGATCCGTTAGCAATGCCGACAAGCCCTGATCGAACGGCGGCAGCAGGCGGTTCTTCAGTTGTCCAAAGTTATCGCCGTGCGTATCCCAGTTGTTCATCGACCCCATGTTTGCCTGGACGATGGGCATTCCTGCTTCAACCAGTCGTCGCGCCAGCAACAGCGATTGCCCAAATGAATGGCGACCGTAGCGATCTCGCACTTCGGTAGGTTCGCGATTCATGTCGAACACATCACGAAATCGTCCGGCAGCCCCAAGCAGTTGATGAGCCTTCTCCACCGATCGACTGAGTGACTGGGAGGCGGCCTGGGTTTGAAGATCTCGATGCTGGTCATCCAAGGCCATCAGCAGGCTGCGTCGAGCTTGAATGCGTTGATCCGTCAGATCCTGCAGCAGCGTCAATTCATCGATATTGAAATCCGGAGCGTTGGGATCTTTCGTAACGTGCCAGGGATCGTACTGACTGCCCATGAAGCCACCAGTCTGTCCGGAAAACCCGTAGCCGTTGTGGATGTAAGTCGGCAGCATCACGCCTGATGGCACACCGTCTGCTCGCGGCCGAACGGCTTGCATGGTGGCTGAATAACATGGCCAGTCTGCGCGGCTTGCCATGTGTGTCGCTCCCGGTGGAATCTGATTCACGCCAGTCAGCACAAAGTGCGTGGCATGTTCGTGACTCGGTAAACTGTGAGTCATTGAACGCACGATGGCAAACTTGTCCGCAACCATTGCCAGTCGAGGCACATGCGGTCCGATCTGAACTCCGGGAGCAACCGTATCGATCGGACGGAACTCACCACGGACTTCGGCCGGTGCGTCGGGTTTCAGATCCCAGATGTCCTGATGCGACGGTGCGCCGGAAAGGAACAACAGAATCACGCTCTTCGCCCGTCCGAACAACGCATTCGACCCCATTGCCGCATCGGCTTTACGCCCGGTCGCCAGGTCTGCCAGCCCTAATCCGAGTGCTCCTGAAAAGCCAACCTGCAGAAATCGGTTGCGGCTGATCGCTGCCTGTGAATGGATCGGCGGAACATGAGGCATGGAAAGCTCCAGGGCGGAGTTACTGGAAGAGGCGGGTGAGCGATCGAGGAAATCAAGAGCGGGGCACGGAAGCATACGTTCCGTTACAAATGGATAGCAAGGCGGTTACGAAAAGAACTGCTGGTCACAGCAAGTCAGTCCCTAAAACCGTCATTGGAAACCTGTCTGGGTGCCAAACATGCTGATCGCCGATTGCCGATTGATGTTTGCAGACGACGTGCTGGAGGCGTCCACCAAACTGGCTGTCAAAGATCCAGATTCAATGCCGTCGGTTCTGCAAACTAGTGTTGCGGCCCTGGTGAATGTCCAGAGCCTGGAAGTCGTAGACGCTGGGTTTAAACAGAGGGCTGTGCGGGGAAACAAGCCGGTGCTTGAATCGCACGTTGCATCGCTAAATGGCCTCTCACCGGCCGGCGGCGACAGACAGATTGGCGAGCCCAACCACGGCCATCTGTTTTCGACTGGCAGTAACGGACTCAGATTCTTGTCTTCAGTCAGTGCAGACTCTGAATATTCTGCCCCAGAATCGGCCGATCGAACTGGTTTTCAACAATGCTGGATTTGGCCACAAAACGCAAATGGCTGACCAAAAATCGGACTGCACTTCGGGGACTTGTCCTTACAAGTTTCGACGCCGAGGTCGATGTGACCGGAGCGTCGAACGGCTGGACGCCAAAACGCTTCTGCCGGTCACACCGGAGTAGCTTGGCCCGTTACATCATGGGCACCGACGTGTCTGACCTTTGCAAGCGAAGGTGGGTTCCAGCCGGGGGCGTGAGCCAATAGTCTTCGGCACGTTTTTTACTCAAGAGTGGTGGTCTGCTAAATTGCAATTCCGTTGGAAGAGAAATTTTTTCTGGCGAATTCAATGGTGAATCACAAGCTTCACGGACTTAAGTATTTTCGTATAAATGACACAATGTTCAGACGCCTTAGGCGTGTGGAAGCAGGACGGGATAAGTCCGGGAAACCAATATGACGCGGAGTTGCGACCGTTCGGAGAGGGGCTTGCGGGTGATTGAGGAAGTCGCGTTCGGCCGCTGCGAAACAACCACTTTTCTTGTAGAACTGCGTGCCACAGGTTTCATTGCTCCGCTGAGGATCGACGGTCCCATTTCCGCCCCGTGGTTTCGCAGCTGGGTCGAGCAGAATCTGGTGCCAAAGTTGTCACCTGGTGACATCGTGGTGATGGATAATATCTACAGTCACAAGGTCGTTGAAATCCGCGAAGCCAATGAAGGGGCCGGTGCCGAACTACGATACCTGCCTCCCTATTCGCAGGACTTGAACCCGATCGAGCTGGCCTTTTCGAAACTCAAGAAGCTGCGTCGTAACGGAGTGGAACGGACCGTCGACAAACTCCGGGAGCTCTGTGGTCTCGTCCTCCGTCAGTTCACCGAACTCAAGTGTAAAAACTACATCAAGCACTGCTGATACCGCTTCACATGGAATGGAAACGCTTTAGGGCGGGAATCACTTACGCGGCGCCCGCTTTTCCGCGAGTTTTGGTTTATCAAACTCAGCACGTGACTCGGATTTCGAAAGCGAACGGGTACCCGGCGGCGGAGACGGTCGCGATGGCGGAACAGGAGAGCTGCTGCCAGAATCACACCCGAACATTCCGACGACGACTAGTATTGCGTGGAGCAATGCCCGTCTAATTGAAACCTTCATCGTCAATTCTTTTCCAAACAAAACATTTCGTAGGCCGAACCATAAGCACGCAGAGAAAATACCGATTGCCGATCGTGGTTGAGGTTGAGAACTGACAATTCGCAGTGCATGGGTGCGTTCAAAATTCGCCGCTGACCCAGTTGTTTGAGATCGCAGAGATCGCCCAGAACGTGTTGGCACTGATGTTCTCCGAGATGAATCGCACCGAGCCGTCGGCCAGCACAAATTGATAGCCTCCAGTGTGAAAACTGCTGAAGGCATAGGGACCGGTCGATCTGTCGGTTCTTGCTGGATTGTGTGGCTCGCCTTCGAGTTGGTTCCAGTACGTTGGCAAGAAGTTGATTCCCATCCACGGATAGTTCATGTCTTTGCCGCCTGTGGATTCTCCCAGCATCAGCGTATTGCTGGTTCCTCGCAGAAGATCCGCGAAGCGCACCTTCACTCGAGAGCCGTGGAAGATGCCCCTCCAGTCATAGGTGTTCGGCATATCCACGGTTCCATCGTTATTGAGATCCAGCTGCGCATTGCATCGTCCGCCGCCCAGAAACCCTCCGACACCGACGTAGTTGGTCCCCATCAGTACATCGTCGCTGGGGTCATCGTCGCCAAATGAGACAAGCTCACTGGTGCACGGCACTACGCGATGCCATAACACAAAATCTTTACCTTCCTGCGGATCCGAAGGACATTCAAACATTGGCATTCTTGTCTGAGCAAGGATCCATGTAGGAGGATCATCAAACCACGATGCGCCCAACGACTTGTAGGAACCAACGGCGCTTGGCGTCAGGTAGTGATCATCAAATCCCTTTGTCGTTCCCATCCGCTCATACAGGTTAGCCTGCTCAAGCTGCGGCAAGAGCTGAGGCAGCAGCCCGATGTCCGGTGAATTCGTGTAGTCCGGATAGCCGGGCGGAGAAGGATTTACCCCGTCATTTCCCAGCTGACTTGACCATTCCATCAGATTGGCCGCAGGGAACCGTCCATAGCTGCCCTCAAAGTTATGAATCGCAAGACCAATCTGTTTCAGATTGTTTTTACACTGCGTACGCCGAGCCGCCTCACGGGCCTGCTGCACAGCTGGCAGCAGCAGAGCAATCAGGACTGCAATTATCGCGATCACCACAAGCAGCTCAATCAGGGTGAAGGCGTGCCGGATACCTAGTTTCGAACGAGTTCCAGTCCGATTTATCATGAGAATCTCTCCCGATCAAACCGCATTCGATCGATTCTCAATCGACCAAACACAAAACAACATTCTCTTCGTGATTGAATCAGCGAGCACTGGCCAGAGATTGAAAATCGCTGAGATCATGCAACGGTTTGAGATCCAGTTCACCTTGAAGAAACACTTTATCTCTGAATCCATTCTGCACCGCAGTCTTCAAGATGTCGATCGCTCGGCTACGAAGCCGTTTCTGCTCCGCGTCGTTCTCCGTCACCAGAGATACCTGGGCCAACGCACGAGTGATTTCGATGAGCATTTCGTTATCCCGCTGCGTCTGCGCAATGTATTTCCCTGCTATCTCCAGGGACTTCACGGAATCGCCGGATCGTGCCAACACAAGCATGAGGTCGAGTTGTCGACGATCGTTGTTAGGTTCGTTGTCTGCCAAAGTCTGGCGGATGCTGAGGCATTGCTTCAGAGGCGATTCGGCGTCTCCCTGATTCAATTCCCTGCGCCACTGTGATAGACGATAGAGGGCGACCGACACGGTGCGGCGGAAGGCGACGCCCGCGGGGTCGTCCGCCAATAAATCGTCGAGATGCGGTGCCGACAGTTCGAGAACCGCCAGAGCCTCCGGTCCTCGTTCAGTGAATCCCAGAAACTCGGCCCATAGCCCTGCCTGGCCAACAAAATCATGGCGAAGTCTAGGATTCTGAGGATCATCCTGCCGTCGCGCTGTACTGGCATCGAACGTTGCTTTCAGCAGCGGCTCGGCTTCGGAGAATCGTCCCGCCCGAAAAAGTGCTGCGGCTGTTCCCAGCTTCTTATAATTCAGGTCTTCAACCAAATAGTCACGTTCGGCCGCTCTGTCTTCGGCCGACAGTTCTGCAATCTCCGAGTCTTCGTCGAAGTCGACGATAGCCTGCTGCCGAAGCGTCGTCGCCAGTTCCAGATGTTTCAATGCCTCTTGTGGATCACCCAGACGATAGAACGTTGCTCCCAGATCTGTATGAGTATCAGCCAGCAGAGTTCGCGCCACGTAGACAGGCAGTCGTCCCTGACCGTCATCAGCCGCTTTCGGATGATCGACGATGTCCTGAGCAATCGCGAGTGCTCTTCGATGATCCTTCAGGCTGGCCTGCAGATCACGACGCAGATCACGCTTCAGATTTCCAATCTTCGACATCAACAGGACGAGGTTATTCCGGGCGGCGTCACTGCCTTGCTTGAGGATGATACGGCGTTCGAAGATTTCGCGCAGCTCTTCGAGAATCTCTTCCGCTTCGTCCGTTTTTTGCTGGTCAATCAGCGATTCGACAAGGCCCATCTTGACAGCCGCGTAGGTGGGTTCTGCAGCGCCGGTCTTTGGTAACTCTTCCACCACCTGCAGCATGATCTCATTGAAGCTTCCAAGCAGGCGGTCGCGAGCCGGTTTGATTCGCGGTGTTTCATCGACATTGAAATCCAGCAACTCCGTATACATCGTCTGCACGAAATCCTGCAGACGTTCGGTTCGCTGAGCCAGTTCCGTATTCTTCGACGCGAGCGTAATGGCGGACCAAGTGGAAACCCCGGCGACGGCAACCAGTGAAGCCACAGCCAGAGCGGACAACGATGCAACCAAGGGATTCCGTTTACACCAGCGCCAAAGGCGTTCGGTTCGACCGACAGGACGCGCGAGAATCGGCTCGCCTCGCAGAAATCGTCCCAGATCGTCGGCCAGAGCGGCGCACGAGGCGTAGCGTTTGGTTACGTCTTTTTGTAAAGCCTTCAGGCAGATGGTCTCAAGATCCATTGAAAGCTTCGGTTGCAACTCACGAGGTGCGATCGGTTCGTTATGGACGACCTGCAGTACCGTGTCAATTGCCCGAGCCCCCATGAAAGGCGGTCGACCGGTCAACATTTCGTAGAGCATGGCCCCGAGTGAGTATTGATCGGTGGCCGGCGTCAGCAGATGCACGTCACCGCGCGCCTGTTCCGGCGACATGTAGCTGGGCGTGCCCATAATCGTGCCGACTTTGGTTCGCGAGGATTCATTTGCATCGTCTTCCACTTTGCGGGCAAGTCCAAAGTCAGTGACTTTGGGGCGACCATCCACCGTCATCAGCACATTGGCAGGCTTGAGGTCACGATGCAGAATTCCCTGATCATGAGCATACTGCAGCGCAAGACATAGTGTCTTAAGCAGCGTCGCAGCGTCGCGTTCGGAAAGTGTGTTGTTCCTCAGTTGCCGGTCGAGTGATTCGCCATCGACAAGCTCCAGTGTGAAGTAGGGCAGGTTGTCATGCTGGCCGACTTCAAAGATCTGCACGATATTCGGATGCTGCAGGTGCGCGACAGCCCGCGCTTCGGCCAGAAATCGTTCTGATTGTTCGACGGTGGCGTGGGCACCGGCGAGCATCATTTTGATGGCGACGTCTCGTTTGAGCGTCAGATGTCGGGCTTGATAGACGATCCCCATGCCGCCCTTGCCGAGGATTCTTGTTACCTGGTAGTCGCCGATGCGTCTCAGTCTTGCGAGCACGCTCGAAACACCTGTCGGCGCGTAGTTGTCGAATGAGTCCGCTTGATCTGAAAGGCCCACTCGAGTCTGTTCGATGGCCGAATTTTTCCGTTCGCCAATCACCGTTTCGTGCAACGATTGATTGATACCGGAATCTGCCTGTTGGCCGATAAATGTGAGTTCTCCATTCGGATTGTTGACAGGTGGTTTTGGCACGGAAGTGATCCTGAAAAATGTAGCCATCACGTTCCGCCGTGATGAGCCTTAGAGCTGTATCGTGGTCAATTCAGCACGGTTGCATTTTCGGACGTGTGATGATGCGTTTTTGACATTTGAAAATGCGGTTGGCAGATGCAGTCCGCTGGTGAAAACTCATCACGCGAAGTGTGATGGCGACAGTTGCGTGATCTCCGCCATGCAAGGAGTCCGGTGCCGAGCAACAACACGATCCCAGTGGCTGGTTCCGGAACGGCAGCGGTTCCACCCGTAACAGTGATCTGTCCTTGAGAGCCGAATGGATCCAATGCGAAGGGAATCGTTGTGAATCCATCGTTCTTGTAGAACGCAGTATCCGGCTCTCCCGCGAATTGCAACGAGAAGACCTCCGACCCAATCGCCGCACCGGTCGCATACAATTCGAGGCGAAAAAGCAATTTCAGAGTGCTGTCGAGCGTTACATCCGTCAACAAATCGTCTCGGAAATCGCCGCCCGCAAATACAGTATCTCCGGGTCCGCTGACGGAACCTGCGTGATCGCCAATCGCGATATTGAGGCTGTTGTTGTTGAACAGATAGTCATCAACATCAGGTGGCAGGAACTGATGATCGCCGTTGCTATAACTTCCGACAAGTGGATCAAAGTAGGTGCTGAAATGCACATCGCTGCCAGTACCCCCAGGTGAAATAACACTTACTTTTGCAGAGAAGTTATCGATATTCACGGACGGGGGGTCTGCTCCGCCATTGTCTTCCCATCGAGCCCAGACATTGGCGAATCCAGAAGACCCGCCTGCCGTTAAGGAGATGTTATCGATCGACAAAATGATTCCTGCGAATGCCGATCCCGAACAGAACAGCAGACAGAGCGCAGAGAGACTACCACAGAATTGGACTCGGAATTTCATTGGAATCGATCCAGATTGGAATGAAGAGCTAATCATTGAGGAATAGTCCGTCTTTGAGTTTGCGTCCGTTCGATCGCTGAGTCCATCCACGATCCGTGTTGTTGACCACCATGTCTCCATTGATATCGAGTTCGCGACTGAAGGGTTTGGACATTCCCGCAAGAATCAGATTGGCATCTGTGGCATCGACTTTCCTGTCGCCGTTCACATCGCCCAGCAGACGGTAGAAGTACTCGACGGCGTCGATCGTTCCGTTACCGTCAAAATCCAGGTCGAGCCGGTAATATCCATCGGCCGCTGTTGAATTCTGTCCTGCCGTTCCGATAACGTTCGCTCCGAAGTTGAGTTTCAGATTGGCACCATTTCGAGATAAAGCAGCAGCTCCGCCGAAGTTGATTGACGTCCCGGTATCCGTTGCTGTTGGTCCATCGAGTCCGAATTTCGTCAGCTTGATGCGAGTAGGATTCGCCATCAGATCGGCCGCCAGTTGCTGCGAGGCGAAGACCACATCAAGTGCGTCAATCCATGATCTCTGAGTCAACCCGGACGCCACATCAAAGGAAACGACTCCGCCAGTGACCGCCGCCGAAATGCTCTTCGTGACAATTCCGCCGCTGCCATCATTGACAGTGACTGAAACGATGTACGTGCCCGGCAAAGCTGCGTTCAGGGAGTACGACAGTCCGCCGGACTGAGTTGCGAACGTGGCTCCGTTGCGGATGATGGTCCATGAACAGGTCAGGGTATTTGTCGCGCCGGTGGCGTCGGTCGCCGAAACGTTATAGACAAGCGACGTGCCGGTGACGCCGGCTGCAGGGCCCGTCAGACTCACCGTCGGATCGACGTGATTGACCTGAACCGTGAATATCTTCGTAGTCGTCAGGCCGTCGTCATTTGCGAAGTTGACGGTGATTGCGCGTTGACCGCTCGTTAAGTATACGTGAGACAATGAAAGCTGTTGGTTCCGATTGCTTGCTGTAGGCGACCATGTAACCGGAGTACTTCCGTCGCCGTAATTGATCGTCGCCGTCCATGAGAAGCCCCCGCGATCGGTGAACACAGTGCTGCCGTTCCAGACGCTGCCCTGATTCGTCGAGGCACTTCCAGTGACTTGCAGGCCCAGCGAATAGTCATCGCCTTGTCCGCCATCAATTTCGTCAACTCCTGCCCGACCCTGAATGTCGTCGATGCCATCGCTGGCGTTGGCGGATGAGGAACGGTAGATCAACAGTTCGTAATTGCCCGTGTCGGTGTCATTGAGAGAATCGATCAAACGCTGCAGAAGCTGCGTTTCGTCCGTCGTCAGATTGTTGCGAGCAGCGAGTTGAGCCCGCAGAGCGACAGCGGCATCGTAGTTAGCATCGCCTGGCAGCCTTCGGAACGTATCGACTTCGATGAAGTAAGTGCCGCCCGCTGGCAAAGTCACATCCATCAGCAGCGAATCGCTGCTTTCAAATTCGTCGTCGTTGACCGCGTCGGCCCCAAACGTCTGTACGAGTTGTCCCGCAGCGTTGTAGAGTCGCACCACAGAATCAATGCTGGTGGCGTTGCTCTCGTAATAGCGTTTCAAAGCACGTGACATCACTTCGATGGTCACGATGTCGCCTGCGTTGCCTGCGAACGAGTACCAGTCGTTCTGGCTTTTCCCGTTCGAAGCCAATCCGATTGAGCCGACCACGCTCGTGGCCTGCACGCTGAACGACTTGTCTTTGCTGAGTCCACCGGTGGCCAGATTTGGGACGCTCAGGGTCACGAGATTCAGGTGGGATGCCGTGGCCTGAGTGGCATGAGCACCGGCGGCTTCCTGAACTCGCACCCGAGCCTGATCACTGAAGGCCAGCGCCAGCTTGATGGCTTCGCGTTCGCCGAAATACAGGCTCCGCAGATCATTGAAGCGATCCGTGCCAGCGGAGGCTGGTGAGCTGAGCATGTGATCGGCTGTTTCGAAAGCTCCGGCGATCCCGGAGAAAGTCGGTTTGAAGCGATCGGAACCTGGCGGCGAATTGATGCCGAAACCCACCGGGCCGAACGCGTCGTAGTGTCGTACGCCGAGCAGGTGAGCCAGTTCGTGAGTCGCAATCTTTGCCGACAGAGCGATGAAGTTTTCGACGCTGGATTCTGGTTTCGCAATGTCAGGAGCCTGAATGGAATCCTTGTCTGCAGATTCCGCCGCGACAGCCTTCAGTCCGGAATCGAGTACTTCGCGACCGCCGAGCAGACCGTTGACCTGAACGGTGGCGGTGCCGCCCGGATCCACATTGCCAAAGTCGATTGCGGAAGATTCACCGCCCGGCCGTCCCGTTGACGGTGTCTGGTTGAAATGGATGGTGACATACTTCGCAGAATCGCCAGCGATGTTTATCGGCAGATCGGAGACGTTAAGGACGACTCTCACATCAAAGCCCGCATACGCCAGCTCCATCCGCCGCTTGACTTCCAAAGCTTCGGCTTCGGAGTAAACGTGTTCTCCGGCATCGTTGCTTCCAAAGAAATCCAGATAGACCCATTGCGTCTTTGTGAATGCGACAGGTGCTTCGCCGGTCGAACCGGTTGGAAGATATTGAGCGCCAGTCAGCACGTTGTTCCGTGAATTCCCCAGAAAGCTGTCTGCTTTGTCGGTGCCTACGACGTTTTCGATTCCGCGTTGATTCGTCAGGGTGAAGACCAATGGAACAAAGTAATACCATTGAAGCTGCGGCGTCGTGATGGCGAGATCGAGGCTGATGGCCCCCGTGCGGTAGGAAGAGAAATCCAGCGTGTCGCTGCTGAGATCATCAACCATCAGCGTTCGGCTGTAATCTTCATCAACCGTAAGGCTGCCGGTTGGGAAATTTGCAAACCGATAAAGGTCATTTCCGGTATTACCTCGCAGTGTGGCGGAGGAGACGTGGCCGGCAAAGACGACCTGATCGTTGCCGATTCCGCCATCAAATTGAACACTGTTCGTGAATCCACGGAACAGAAACAAATCGTCGCCCGCGTCACCATGGTAAACAATCGACGAACTCTGGCTGGATTGGGTGTCGATCAGCAGACTGTCGTCGCCAATTTTTCCGTCGAAAACAATCGAGCCCAAATTGTTTCCGGAGACACGGACAACATCGTTGAAACCGCTGCCTATCACTGAGACAACAGCAATCTCACTGCCGGAACTGAGCAGTGTGGCGGTCACATCGCTGGTCATCTGGATCAGAGCGATCGAACTGCCTGAGTTCAACAGCGAATCAAAACTACTGACAAACACACCGGAACCCAGCACTCGGATTGCATCGATCCGGTTTCCAAAATTCTGCAGCGTGTTTTTTCCCGCACCCCCGGTGAGTTCCAGCGAGCCAACATCATCGCCGCTATTCTGCAGAATGTCATCACCCGCTCCACCGATCAGGGCGATTCGTCCCATGTTGCTGCTGAAGTTCAGGACCGTGTCATTGCCGTCACTGCCGTCGAGTTCAATGTCCGCAGCAAACCCAGCGTTCTGGTAAAACGCATCGTCACCGGCTCCGCCCAACATTCGCAACGTGCCGCCATTGCGGCCTCGATTTTCAAAGACGTCGTCACCGTCGCCTGCATTGAAAGTGAATTGATCTGCTCCGTAGCCAAGGTTGAGCAGCAGGTCATTGCCAGTGCCAGCGTTGAACTGGACGTTGGATGAGTTCAGACCGCCGTTCTGCAGTAAGTCGTCACCTGCACCGCCATCGACGATGACGTTGCTGAGGTTTGCTGCCCAGTTGATGAATACATCAGCCGCTTCGTCGCCGCCCGCTTCGAAACGCAGTTGCTTGCTGCCGACCGCAGAGGCCTGATTGATCCACCAGTCCGCGCCGGCGTCGCCGATCATCGTGACATTTTCAGTACTCGCACCATAGTTGAAGAACCGATCATCGCCTGCTTCAGCGTAGAACGTCGAATTCTTCAAAGCAAAGCCGCTGTTGACGAAGCGATCGGCGTCATTGCCACCGCGATACTCAACACCACTGACGTTCGAGCCTGTGTTGATCAGCGTGTTGATACCATTCAGGGCGTGGAACACAATCCCGCTGACGTTGTCGCCGTCGTTGGCAAAGATGTCATTGTCATTGCTGCCCTCGACAGCGATGTTCGAAATGCCGCTGGCGTTGTTTTCGAGGGCGTTCGCGCCATTGCCTCCGTCGAAGCTCAGCGAGCCAATGCCTGTGCCGTTGTTCTGCAGGAAATCCTCACCAAGTCCGCCCGTATAGATAACCTGAGTCCAGCCGGTGCCCTCATTTCGCATGGCATTGGAGCCATCCCCGGCATCAAAGGTCAAAATGCCCGGACTGCTCGGATTGGTTGATCCGGAGTTCACGAACACATCGTCGCCGCCGCCACCGACAAACGTTATGTTGCCGATGTTCTGGCCGCGATTGATAAACATGTCAGCTTCATTGCCGCCTGTAAATGTCAGCGCACCGATGCCATTGGTGCGATTCACAAGAATACCGGCACCACTCTCGTTGAGAAAATCGAGTTCTTCGATCGAGCCGCCGGACGTCTGCAGAACATCGTCTGCGTTATCATCCGCGCCACCTCGAAACACCAGTCGCCGCAGAGTGCCTCGTGAAACCAGCACGTCCGCATCGTCGCCGCCGTTGAATTCGACAAGTCCGCCGTCCGGACCATCACCGGCGATCGTGCCAGTGATCAGGAATGCATCGTCTCCCGCATCGCCGTCGAATCGAATGCGCCTCACTCTGCTGCGTGCGACCAGCACATCTGCATCATCGCCGCCTTCAAAGAGCACATCGTCTGTCGCTTCTCCGGATTGAAGATCGAGCAAATCGGAATCAGCTCCACCCCGGAACACGACACGCGAGACGCGACCGCGATTAATCAGGACATCCGCATCATTGCCCCCATCGAAATCGATGCCCTGATCGGCCTGCAGCGAAGCATCATCGCCCGTTTCCCAGCCTACAGTGGCGTTCGTTTCGTTGACGAAAGTGTCAGCGCCATCGTCGCCCTTGAAGGAAATCTTTGTGACGCGTCCTTTCTTGTTCTGCAACACGTCGGCATCTGCTCCGCCTTTGAAGACGATGCGTGAGACTCGCCCCCGGTTGATCAGGATGTCCGCGTCGTTGCCACCGTCGAAGTCGATACCCTGTTCGGTCTGCAGATCCGGATCGTCGCCGGTTTGCCACTCGATCGTGGCGAATTCTTCATTGATGAACGTGTCTGCTCCGTCATCTCCCTTGAACGAAATCTTTGTAACGCGACCTTTTTGGTTCTGCAGGACATCGGCATCAGCTCCACCCTTGAAGACGACGCGTGAAACTCGCCCGCGATTGATCAGGATGTCCGCATCGTTCCCGCCATCGAAATCGATTCCCTGTTCAGCCTGCAACGTCGGATCATCGCCGACCTGCCATTCCACGAGGGCGTCTTCTTCATTGATGAAACTGTCAGCCCCGTCATCACCCTTGAACGAGATCTTCGTGATGCGACCCTTCTGATTCTGCAACACGTCCGCATCAGCACCACCTCTGAAGACAACGCGTGAAACTCGCCCGCGATTGATCAGGATGTCCGCATCGTTCCCGCCATCGAAATCGATGCCCTCCTCGGCCTGCAGCGACGGATCATCGCCGGCCTGCCATGCCACGCTGGCGTCTTCTTCGTTGATGTACCGGTCCGCTCCGTCGTCACCCTTGAATGAAATCTTCGTAATGCGACCGCGTTGATTCTGCAGCACATCCGCATCCGCACCACCCTTGAAGACAACTCGGGAAACTCTGCCGCGATTGGTCAGCACATCGGCGTCACTGCCACCTTCAAAGTCGATGCCCTGTTCAGCCTGCAGCGACGGATCATCGCCGACCTGCCATTCCACGCTGGCGAATTCTTCGTTGATCAACCGGTCGATGCCATCATCACCCTTGAAGGAGATCTTCGAGACGCGCCCCTTCTGATTCTGTAGCACGTCTGCGTCCGCACCGCCCTTGAACACTATCCGGGAAACCTTGCCACGATTGATCAGAATGTCGGCGTCGCTTCCTCCGTCGAAGTCGATCCCTTGTTCCGTCTGTAGAGTTGGATCATCGCCCGCTTGCCATTCAATGCTGGCAAATTCTTCATTGATCAACTGGTCAATGCCATCGTCGCCCTTGAACGAGATCTTTGAAATACGCCCTTTGACATTCTGCAGTACGTCAGCATCGGCACCGCCCTTGAATACGATCCGAGCCACTTTGCCGCGATTGACCATCAGATCGGCATCGTTGCCGCCGTCGAAGTCCAGATTGTCCAGCACTTCCGCGAAATCATCGATTCGCAGTTCATCGATCCCGTCGTCACCCTTGAAGCTGATCCTGGCAACTCGCACACCCCGAGCCGTCAGTACATCCGCATCCGCGCCGCCGCTGAATGTGGCATCGGTGACGTCGTCTTTCGTGTAGAAGTTGTCATTTCCCAGCCCACCAAACACCGCCGAATTCGAAGCCCCGGTCAACATGTCGGCGTAGTTGCTTCCGACGAGTGTGTCGAAGGTTCCGAGCGCTGCGACAAAATGCTGATTCGGCTGCACACTTCCGGGAGCCACATCCTGAGCGACAATGGCTGATCTCTGAGTCAGCTCCAGATCAAAAGTGATGCCATTCGCCTGTGTAATCCCCGAATCCGCGAGTGAAAAGTTCAACGTGTTATGTCCCACGCTGTCGTACGCTGTCAGCACGCTGTTGGGGATCAGATAGACGACATCATCACCGCCCATGTTGGCAACAATCCCCGTGGTATTGCGAGGATCCGAAACCGGCAGATTGAGCGAATCATTCCCCCAGCCCAGGATCGCCGTGTCGCTGCCCGCTCCGTCAAACAGCAGATCGTCGCCTTCTCCGCCGTACAGTGCTACATGCAGTCCGCTTGCAGTAATGCCGCTGGCATCAAGAAAGTCATTGCCACCCAGCCCAAGAACCAGCACGTCTGTGTAGCCGGTCGGAAAACTGCTGTTGGTGATCGTCAGCGAATCCGCCCCGTTCGTTCCGATGATTAAGACCATCGAGGTCGACGTGACACCGCCATCGACATCGTCCACCGTTGTCGTCAAAATCAGCGGTGCCGAGCCTGCTGGAATCGTCGCCGGATCGATCGCAATCTCAGTTACGGAGCGACTCACAAACGGCACATTGACACCGTTCTTCGTCAGCGTCCAGGAATACACCAGGCCCGCCTGATCAAGGGGACTGACGTCAAACGCCTCCGCGCGGAACACCGCGTTGTTAGTCGATGTATCGACAATGGGCAGCACGGACAGTGTTGGTGCCACGTTACGCACAACAATCGGCGTCGTTCGTGTTCCCGTCTGGATCCCGTCATTCACTGACACTGTGATCGAGTATTGATCATTCGCGACGGTCGGATCATCGAGGTATCGGTGCTTCGCCGTATAACTGCGAGTCGTTCGGTCGACTTCCGCCGGTGACGACGTCCCATCTCCCCAATTGACAGAAACGACGTACGGTTCATCAGTGGCCGGGTCAGTGAAGAAACCGGCGACAGAAACTTCGTCACCTTCTTTGATCAAACCGGTTGGCGAAACAGAAATGGGTAACACGGTTGGAGCCACATTGCGAACCGTAATCAGTTTCGATGTGACCGCATCGCTGCCCGGAGGTGTGTCGCGATCGGACACGGTGATCGTGATCGCAAAGAGCCCATTCTGGTCGTAGCGATGGTTCAGGAACGGCAGGAAGAAGGGCGATCCACTTGCTGGCAATTCCAGCACAGTCTCAGGAGTTCCATCGCCCCAGTTCACGCGAGCCGTATGCTGTTCCGTCCCCTGGTCCAGGAAGTAAGCAAAAGCGGCGACCGAGTCCCCTTCGTTAATGACATCGTCGCTGAGAATGATCGGTGGCTGGCCAACTCCGGTTTCAATGAAATACGGCAGCAGGTTGTTTACCGCAATCTGCAGCGTTGAACTGACTGGATTCAGCGGATCATCATCATCTGCGACTTCGACTGTGATTGTGTACGGCGAACCGTCAACGGGATTGTCGACATACGTGTGCTGCAGGGAGAATTCTCGCAGAGATCCTGTCTGGGCAATCTGATCGAGCGGCACTTTTTCTTTCGGCGAGCCGTCGCCCCAGTTGACATAAACAAGGTGAGTATCGAGCAACCCCGGATCGACGAAGCGGCCGTTCAGAATCGCGGTTCCGCCTTCATGGATCGTGGTCTGATCCAGAGCCAGTTGCAATCCTGACGGTACGACATTGTCGACCTCGACCAGAAACACGGGAGTTGCCGAGGCGGCACCGAACTGATCACGCACCGTCACGACAACGCGATAGACATGAGCATCTGCTCGGGAAACGCCGTCGTCGTCATAGCAATGGCTCAGAGCAAATGACCGGGCCCCGACGGCAATCGACTCGGGAGTCACCAGCGTTCCATCACCCCAGTCGACTTCAATCGTATGGGCATCATTTGCACCCAGATCCGCAAACGAGCCCGCCAGATCCACAGTCTCCCCTTCGCGGATTCGTTTGGTGAGCTGTACTTCGTTAAATGCAATTTCCGGTGGAGTGTTCTGCACGACGACCTGAAAGGAATCGGTCCCCAAGCGTCCGACTGGAGTGCTGTCATCGAGAACGCTCACCGTGACCGTGTACGCACCTGCCTTTTGATAGACATGATCGAGGAGCATTGTTCGGTTGTCGCGGCGATACTCCAGCGGCTGCTTTCCAGTGCCGTCGCCATAGTCAACCAGTATCTCAAAGGCGTTGGAATCTTCATCACGGAAACTTACCGTTCGGCTCAATGTGTCACCGGCAAACAACTGCACACTTCCACCGGCATCAACCAGGGGAGCGAGCGATGACAACACGCTGCCGATGGGGATGATGTTGGAGAATTCGGAAATGGGTGAAGCAAAAGCAGTTCCAATCAGTTCCGGAGAGTACGGACTGTAGACGTTGGCAGCGGTCAACAATGTGCCACTGCTGAATCCGTCAGTAACCGGAATGCGAAATAAGAAGTGATCATTCCGTGCATCAAAGTCACGGTAGGGATCGATGATCCATCCGCCCGCATACCCGGAAATATTTGTATTGCTGCCTGTCCCATCGGAAAGTGCTGTCAAACCAAGAAGTATCTCTCCTTGGCCAAGTCCGTCCGTGGTGGGACGCGTGGCATAAAATTGCAGTCCGCCAAGCGGCGAAGGCCAGCCGCCTGGAAATACCACATTCTCGCCAGCTATCTCAACGAATCCGTCAACAATCCTTGCCGACGTTAATTTTGGAGCGTGCGGAAAGTCCGGATCCACGTCTAAACCTTTGGACGGCCCCACAACTCCCAAATCAATTGCAAGCCCAGTATTTCCGAAGAATCGGTTACCCGAATAGTAATCTCCACCATTCTGAATACTGCCAACCGCGGACAGGCTCCAACCCAACGAGTTACCCTGATACCGCACTCCGGGCCCCGCATTGTAGGCAATCACATTCCCTGCCATGGAGAATTGAACATCGCTTTCGACGAGGACTCCGCCCAGACCATTCGGGATTGCCAGCCTTCCACTACGATCCGTTCCGATTTTGGAAATCCCCAGACTTGTACCGATGGAGTCGTACGACGCCAGAACTCCCCCTCTGCCTTCGCCACGGATATGAACCCCGTAGTTTCGATTTCCGCTGATGACTGCGTTACCGATGCTTACTGAAAGGTACCGGCGAACGGACGAGTCATCGTAGTCAGACGGTTCAAATTGCACTGAAACACCCGTTCCATTGGGTAAGGCGGCTTCGCCATCAATATCGGTTCCAATGGTTCCCGAAACAGATACGTGACTCTGCACCACCGATGAAGAAAAAATCACATCGACGCCGACGAGAGAATTTCCGCCGATGACGTTGTCGTCAGCCATTCCAAAACTAAGAGCATCGAAGATGCGTAGGCCAACTTGGTTCGGCAGAACAAATTTGCCTGTCGAATCCGTTCCAATCTTGTTCCGAGTGAAACCGAAGTAGTCAATCGCGACGCCTTGGTCGATCGAGACTCCAATTCCATTTCCCGACACGAGGTTTTCTACCAACTGAATGCTTGAAGCCCCTTCAGAAGTTGAGTTACGACGAAGGTGGATGCCACTCACGCCATTCCCGATGCCTCTACTACCCGTGGCGTCTGTTCCAATAAAATTGTTGAAGAAACCAACGGAAGAAAATCTTCCCGCTTGTTGTGCTTCAAAGTCGAGGCCATCCGTTTCAAAGTAAACACCGTTACGGCCGTTTGCACTTATGACACTGGATCCGATTTGTATTTGACGGAGACGAACGTCCGGATTCACAGCTTCAACATGAACCCCATCACGACCATTTCCCAGTCCGCGTGAGCCATCAAGATTCAACCCAACCATCGCATGCATCAGTTGCACGTCTTCGAAGAAGGGCCCGATCAAGACACCGTCATGCAAGTTCCCCGAAAATGTAGGCAGGAACTCTGGTCCCAAATTGGAATTGAATCCGACGATGACGCCTTTGTAATCCCGCTGAAGATTCAGGCCCGTTTGATTCGGGATCGCTGACTGGCGATCTTCAGACAAACCGGCATTGAGCCCGGAAATAGATGTACCCCAGATGGAAGCTCTTCGACTTGGCAGGGACTCCGAATGAGGTGTGATGTCAATCTTGACGCCACTCCCGGCATTTCCACTGCTGACCACGAGTCCGATCGCTGTGCTTCGAGTATCGCCCGTGAGTCGAATACCGTCTTGTTGATTGCCAAGACCTACGGTGCCCGTGAGATTGGTGCCAATGCGCCCGCCGGACAGTGTATTTGCCATGGCAGGCTTTGGTTTTCCGAGACTTCCTCTGGTATGAATTTGAGCAACTCGTTGTGGCGACAATGCGTCTGTATAGAGCGTGAATTCATCAATGATTCCATTCAGTCGACGAGTTGCCCGGACGCTATTAGGGTCGAAATTATCATCGTTGTTGTTGCCAATTGGAGCGCGATAGCCAAGTTTTAGTCGGGAGGAGTAAGTAAACCAACTAGTTGACGAATTGAGTGTCGTTGCTGCAACTTGAAGACCATTGAGATAGATTGAGACCTCTCCAAGACTGTTTCGAGTCACGGCCATATGGTAGAAGCGGTCTGCCTGAACGATCCCTGGTGCAGTACTCAAGACATCGCCGCCCGTAACAACCAGTCGAAGAGAATTATCTGCGGCTTTGTAGAAGCTCCAGCCGCTGATCGTGCCATCGGTCTGCTCCAGCAGATTGTCGGCCAGGACTTGTTCGCCACTCAGCGAATTAAACGAAGCCCAGAATTCGATGCATCCTGTTGGTTCGAACACCTTCGCAGTTGTTCCCACAATAAACGCAGCACTGTCTACGCCATTGAACCTCAAGCCCCGCCCAACGACCGCCGGAACAAGTGCAACATTCTGATAATTGCCCCGGTCGTCATAGTAAATTGGGAGTTCCGTCTCCAAACTGTCTCCGGTCACCCAACCGTTGAGTCCATCTAGCAAACCCTCTGGATCGGCTTGGCCTTTGATCAGTACGCCGTTGCCTTGATTTCCCGAAACTGTGTTGTTCTGAACGTTGGCATTAAACCCTTCCAGCAACAGGCCATTTTGCTCGTTGGAGGCTCTCGACAGCCCATCCGCTGACAGCCCAATGATGTTTTCAGAAATTGTGACACTGGGCGTATTCGGCAGCACATGGATTCCGTTGCCGAGGTTGCCACCGACGACGTTGGCTCCGGCAAGTCCTGCTTTAATCTCGATCGCGTAACTGCGAGCTCCGCCAATGCGAATGCCGTCCCCATCGTTGCCGATCACCGCCCCCGGCGTCGAGGTGCCGGCAGCAGTGGTACCCACGTAATTGTTGGAAATCGTAACCTCAGGTGTGTTGTCGATCCGAATTCCATCGCCAGAATTCCCGCTGATCACGTTACGACCAGGAAACGTGCCTGCGCCGGGAGCTGGAATCAGTGACGTCCCGATCTCACTGGGAAGCACAGCAGACGTAGTGCTGGCAATGACAATTCCGGACCCAAAATTCCCCAGATCGCTATCGCCGGTCAGCGCTGTGCCAATGTAGTTGCCATAGATCCGAGCACCGGATCCAGTAACGTAGATGCCTGCACCGGTGAAACGAGTAATTGCGAGCCCAGCAATCTCGACATTGTCCCCCATTACCCGCAGGCCATGGTCATCAACGACGGCACTCGGTTCATCGGATCTCCCGCGAATCTCAACAACTGGACGCCCAAGCATATGAGCGCTGGTCTGTGTCACTCCATCGATTTTTGCGGTCTGAGTGATCGCTGGCAGGGCATAATTCGGATGGATGGTGACGTCCGTTTGTCCAGGAAGTGTGGCGATGTTGAACGCGATCGTATCAAACGCCGGGTCCGCATTGGCCTGCTCTATCGCCCACCGCAGTGACCCTGATATAGACGGATTGCCGGGCTGAGAATCCTGATCGGTTGTCACCGTAAACACGGCCAGCAGCGCACGCGTTTCCAGAATCTCCGCCGTTGCACGGGAACGTAGAATGGCCTTAGTTCGGCGAGCAGACAACGGCTTGCGGCGGGGAAACAACATGGCGACTCACCTGTGGACGTGAAACACGAACGTCTAAGGTGGATCTGATTGGCGAAATCGCCAGATCCAACCGGAGTGCCACATCCTTCCGAAGCAAACTTCAGGGGATTGCCACCTCCTGACCATGCAGAAACCAGTTTTTGCGTCGGCGCAACAGGGAATTTCCGTGAATTGCCGGAAGGCACGGGAATTCACGGAATCTTCACAGCGGGAGTTCAAAACCTGACGTGCAAACTTCCCGTTTCCTGTGGCATTCACAAAGGAAATTGTTGCCTTCAATAACGGGCGGGCTATTCCCCATCGTACGACCGAAGCGTACGAGCCAGTCGCAGGCCGTAGTGCCCGTCCGAGGTCAGCGGGCGAAAGGTCCAGAGGTCTGTCGCTCGGATATTCGGCTCATCCGCATACAAGTGGCCACCGCGAAGTACTCGCCACGCCTCGGCATCGGCAGTAAGTCCTCGCTCAACATCCGGCACAACGCCCGCGCTGGCCGCAGGACGTCCTGCATAGGGATCGATACACCATTCGATCACATTCCCAAAGACATCGAACAGTCCGAGAGCATTGGGTTTCAATGCTCCGGGAATGATCAATGCCTGCTCTTTTGAATTCTCAACGTACCAAACATACTGCGGCATCAGTTCGGAACAGTGACCAAAAAAACGCGGAGTGGTTGTCTCGGCCCGACAGGCGAATTCCCATTCTGCTTCTGTCGGCATCCGATATCCCTTGCGACGCAGATAATTCTCGGCCAATCTCAGACCTTCTCCGTATCGTCCTTCTGAGTCCGGGATGAAACAGAACTCGGAAGCATCCAGGCCTTCCTTCTCAGTCAGCCAATTGCAGTATCTTGCAGCCAGATACCAGTTCACCTTGTTTGCCGGATAGTCCACCGTCGGCGACATAAACTGATTAATCTTCTGGTGAAACTCCGGCTCGCACAGCAGGAATTCCGTCAGAGAAACCTCCTTCAGCCCGATTGCAAAATCGCGGCCGATCGCCCGCTTCATGAAACGTTCTTCATCGGAAAGCGTCATTGTCCCTGTCACAGGATCCACAGAATCATTCGCCAGACGATTTGGATCAGTCCAGTCGGCACCCATCTGAAAAGTAACTGGGCCTCGAATGACAGCCATCGTGGCTCCGGATTTCGTCACATACCAATCCCGCTGATCCGACAAGACGGCTGACGAAAGAAGATTCTGAATTTCCTGAATCTTCGACCGAGCCTTCAACTGGTTCAGTGTCCATTCGCAGGCGGAGTGAACTCCGGGATCCGGGTGTTTCTCAAACAGTTCGGCCAGAAGGCTGACGGTGGAGTCACGGGTTTCATCACGCAGTTGAACAGACAAATCCCCGGCCAGTAAAATCAGGATCGACAACCGTGAGCTGTCGCCAGAGTCATCGTGTGATGACAATGGCTGAGACCTGTGCGCCGCTCTTGCCAGCTCTTTTAATACCGGCTCGATCGAACCTCCTACCAGCCGAATTCGATCAATCACGGCATAGCGCAATGAATCGTCAGGTTGCTGGTTCAACAAAGGCCAAACCTCATCAACCTTTCCCAGTCGGAACAGCCAAGCTGCGGCCATGGCACGTCGGCGCACATCGCTGGCTTTCTTCAGAACCAACTCTGCGGCCAGTTTTTTCTGGGACTCAACCGGCAGCGATTCTCCTGAGTTATCAACATCAATGCCCGGCCGATAGAGTTCCTCAATCAGCGTTGGGAGCAACTTTTCGCCCATGCGATCCACATGTCGGCGCAGCAGCGGCAGAGTGTCGGCATCAACCATACAGGCAAGGTCCGTGATCTTCGACGGAGACTCGCGTGTGAGTTCGCTCATCAGGGCAATTGCAGAATGTCGTTGCTGAACAGAAATGCTTTGTGTCGCGATCCGCCGTTTCAATGCATAAAAAAGATCAAGAGCCGCCGGCTGAAACAGTTCCAGTGCAGCGTCGAATTCCTTGGGATTCTCATACAGGACGTATAGCAGAGTTTCCGCAAGTCCTTCCCAAAGAACTGGTTGCAGTTCATCTTCGTTTTGAGACAGTCTGTTGCCGAGGACCGCGGAGTCACCAGTTGTGTGGAATGCTGTCACCATATCCGATTCCGACAACATGAGACCCATCGCCCGGAGTTGCTTCTGCGGGAACTCAGGCTCCCGTGATTTAGAACTCAGGATCTTTTTTAGTGAGGGTAACATTTGAGGACGCAACGGTCTTGTGATTTGCCGAACCGCGACAAGTTCTTGCAGTGACAGAGACCACCACGATTCCATTGCAGAGGGTTCCAGTGTGCCGGATAACGCTGCAACTGCCAGTTCGATGCGCACTCGATTGTCTTGTGTTTCGGAAGCGGTCCATCGTTTCCTTAGTTCCTCAATTGCCGTTGTCTGATCGGGGAAGGACGTCAGATCCGTGATACGCTGCGGAAGTTGACGAAAATCGGCCGCTTCAATTGTCTGAACCAGCCCCTCGACTCTCACCTGAAATTCCGCCTGAGCATGCCGCTGTTGCTGGATGGCAGCGGCGACAATCATGAAACCGGTGAGCACTACCAGAACTAAAAATGCGAGCGATAGATCGGGTCGGCGACGAACCCACCGCCAGCCTCGTTCCAATACGGTCACTGGTCGGGCGGAAATTGGGTGTCCGTCGAGGTAGCACTCCAGATCCTGTGCCAAGGCCATCGCCGTTGCATATCGGGAGGCAGGCTCTTTCTCGAGACATTTTAGGCAGATGGTTTCCAAATCCCGTGGGATCGAAGGATTCAGCCTTCTTGGCGAGACTGGCTGCTCATCAACGACCTGACGCAGCGTTTCTACCGACGTGGCGGCCTGGAATGGCGGGCGGCCCGTCAGTGCTGCGTACAGCACGGCGCCGAGCGAATAAATATCGGATGCAGGGCCGACCTGATCCAAATTCCCCTCTGCCTGCTCTGGTGGCATATAAGAAGGTGTCCCGAGAATTTCCCCGGTCGTTGTCAGCTCATTGTTAATGGCAACCTGCTTCGCAAGCCCGAAGTCGCTGACGCGTGGCAACCCTGCCTGATCAATCAAAATATTGCCCGGCTTGATGTCTCGATGAATCACGCCTTTCTCATGGGCATATGCAACGGCGTGTGCGACGGTCTGCATCAACGTCGCAGTAACACGTGCTGGCAGAGGCCCTTGATTAAGTTTCTCCGAGAGCGACTCGCCATCAACAAACGCCATCGTGAAGTAGTGCAGGCCCTCGTATTCACCGACTTCAAAGACAGGCACAATGGCGGGATGGTCCAGTTGCGCGGCCGCTTCGGCCTCGACACGTAGCCGCTGAATTTCTATGGCGCTTGAAAACTTGCCGGCGCGGATCATCTTCAACGCAACTTGACGATTTAATCGAACCTGACGTGCCCGGTAAACCACCCCCATGCCGCCTCGAGCGATCTCTTCATGTAGTTCGTAGTCGCCAAAATAGCGAAGCTTGGATCCGAATCCCGGATAGTCATCCGCGTGGAGTTCTGAGGGAAAAATGCTGGTTTCACGGCGACCGGGCATCCGACTTCTCGTAGGCGGAGTCAATGCCGTATCCATCGCAAAATCCACGACGGCGGCATCCGTTGTCGGATCATCTGAAACGAACATTGCAGCCCTCAGAAGGCAGGCCGGACAAAGTCCTGCCGGGGCGTTCTGAGGCAATTTCAGTCCACAGTCCGGGCAAATAGTACGACCCGATTTTGCGAGATCAGTCATTGAAAGAGTGCTTTGAAAGGAATCCTGGCATTGCCTAGAACACGAAGGCTGACAAAGCGCAACAGCTTTTCTTAAAAATTGTGGAACGACCGGCCGCGGTGACCCACGCGAGTCCTTAAGGCTCAGGGCTACTATCGGGTAGAAATCGCGCGAAAAAGGTGTCTGATTTCATCGTCGACTTCCTGACTGGAAGCAACGGTTTTCAGGATTTCTTCGCGTAGAACTTCGCGGTAGCGACTTCTCAGGCGGCTGACGGCCATTCGAGCTGCGGCCTCGTTCATTCCGATGGCGGAGCAGACTTCGGCGTAACCTTCCGTCTTTGCGCCACTCGTAAGAAAACTTTTCAGAACGTTGAACAACGGCTTCCTGTCCTCGTTGGTCTGTTCCTCTTCGAGCCTGTTCATGGTCTGATTCAGAACCGTCAAGGCCCATTCTCGATCAAATACCTGCTCAGCACTCAGGCTAACGTCGTCCACAAGGTCGAGGCTGCTGGACGAAAAATCCATCGGGATAATCCTGATGTCTCCGCCGCGTTTGATGGCTCGTCCCTCACGAAACTCATTCGACAAATGCCATTCAAACGCCTGAACAAGGAAGGTCCGAAAACGACCGCGCGCTGGATCGGCGAGTCGCAGTGACCTTCCGGTCAAGAGTCGTTCGAAAAATGATTGCGTCAGATCCTGAGCCAGATGCTCATCCCGAACTTTCCTTCGAACGTACTTATGCAGTGGCGGCCAATACAGCTCGCAAAGGTGTTCAAGGGACTGTCGATTATTTGCGTGCTGCTCATCACCGGCAGCAAGAACCGCACTCCACGGAGTCGAATCAAAGAGTTTGCTCCGTAGCCCTTCGGCAGGCAGGCTTCCTGTCGGTCCACGTTGTGGGGTGGTATCGGCCATGGCAATCGACCTGGGAATCCGAAGGTGCTGCATGTTCTTAGTCGCGGAAACATGCCCAAAAGTTTTTTACTCATCGCGCATCTACCGCAGACGAAAGAGTGTGCCGCAAGATTCCTCAATACGCAATGTCGACGATCCTCAAACCTCCTTGCTCCCTCGATTTTCGCATTATTGGTGGGATTGTGGGCAGTGTTCGGGGGATCAATTTGCTGCAATTCGACACGGGAAACCACGCTGAAACTCTGCCGTACTTGCCGACAGTGATCAATCATTCAGGCTGCCATTTTTAAGATCAAAATTGTGTTCTTTCACTATAGTTTATACCTAACTGCGGCCTGCATGTTTCCCGCCGTGGTGGCCACGCTTTTCTTTTGTGACATCCATCAACACCAACCGAACACAAGACCGGATCGCGGGAAGCAAATCAGAGCAGTGTCCATAATTCTGATTGCAGAATCCGCGTCGTTCCACAAATGATCGGAAAATGCCTCAAACAGAGACATGAATTGCGCCATGGTCCACGTGCATACAGAAAACGAGAACAACTGTCGTCCCGTTGAGCATACTCTTAAGCCGCTCCAGTCACATTGGCAGAGGTGACGCTCGATTCCGTTTTTTTTCCGCTCCGGTGGTCACGACCGGAGTGGCGAACGGGAGTTCGCTTCAGTGCTCCGGTCCGACACCCCGGAGTGCCCTGAGGCGACCGGATCCCAGGCGTCGAACAGCAGCGGCGCAAAGTCCAATTGGTCGGCCTCACCGCTCATTGGCAAACCAATCCACTGGTGCCGGCAGAGCCATCGCGGCGAAGACGATGTGCTTCCCATCCGGCGACCAGTCACAGTCAAGCACATCCCAGTCGGCTGGCTGGCCCGCCAGAATCTCAGGAGCCGCCGGTTGCACTCGGCTGAATTTCGCCAATCGCAGCTTGCTGTGAGCTGGCGTACGCATCGCACAGACAACGTGCACATTGTCCGGATGCCACGTGAAGTCTTCGTTGATCCGATTCGGGCCTTCGTAGAGGATCTTGAATTTATCTGGCGATTCCACGTTCGCCACGACAATCATTCCATCGTTCCCTATCGCACGACGTGCCTTGAATGCAATCCATTGACTGTCAGGGGACCAGCCGAGATTCCAATACACACTCCCGAGCATCGCGGATTGTTCCGCAGTCAGGAGATCTCGTCGTCGTTTTGTCTTCATGTCCAGCAGTACAATTTGTGTCCCGCTGCCCCAGGCAATTGTGTGGCCGTCTGGTGACCATTGAGCGCCCCAGCCATTGCGTTCGATGGTTTCTCGATCGGAACCATCCGACTTCATTCGGACGATTCCTTCACGAGGATCACTGCAGACAACGTGCAGCCCGTCAGGCGAAAGACTAGGCATACATCCGAGTCCCAGATCTTTCATGTTCGTGCCATCCTCGTTCATCAACACGATGTGTGATGTATCGGTGCCTCCCGTAGACATGTCGCAGATTAGTCTGCCACTATCCAGCGACCATTCGGTCGAGCCCAGATGAGTGAATCCGAGTGCCGGTGGAGTGACAGGATGCAGATCGGTTCCGTCGGCCTGCATCATGTAGAGCGAACGCTGCACAGTAGCCCCGACCGGAACCTTGGTCAGTCGCTCCGCACGAACAATGACGCTTTTCCACACGACCTGAATCTGGCCGATACCGTTGCCCATCGTTTCCAGACGCACAGCATCGATTTTCGTAGGGCGCGTCTCGCGAGTATCTGACGTAATCGTTTCGGTGCCAATGATTTGCCATGCTTCAGAATCATTTTCCGCAAATAGAAAGTGAATCGTGTTGTTGCGACGGGCGATTCGCAGGCGACCTTGAAATGCTTCGCAGGAAACCTGCGATCGTGTGTTGTACGATCTCACGTTGTCCTGCTGCAATGACGAGATTGAGACCTGAACCAACTGCCGTTGAGTAGAATTCCGAATCCGCATCAGGCGTACTTCGTGTTGCCGTTCATCGTTCAAGTGTACGTTCAGCATGATGCAGCCGTCTTTGTCACCTGTGACGTGAAATTCTTCAAAGCTCGCTTCAACATCAAAGTCACCATGCAGTGCAAACGGCAGTCGAATATCGCTGGTTGACCAGTTGCCTGTCGTCGGACGAGTCACAGCGATCCCGGGATCACCCCAAAGCTGCGATCCACGTTGATCAGAATCTGTCGTGCTGAAAAATTCGGGAGGCAGACCACCTGAGGTGAAGTCATGCGTGAAGACGGATTTCAGCTTCATCATGTCCGCATTCAACTGACTCGTGAGCGGCTGAGCCAGTTCCTGTTCGGACAGTAATGGCAGCGTCATCGGCCAATCGCCGCGCATCGTCACATTTCGAACTTGCACTTCCGTGGCATCGGAATAATGAAACAAGCCGAAACTGCGATCGTTTGATTTGTCGAGACGGTGAAGGAATGCGATCTCACCGTTGAGCCGAAGCGTTACCCTCGAGCCGTTCACAGTCACCTTCATGTGATTCCATGCGTTGGCATTCAGGGGCAGTTTTCTTGCCTGTTGCTCAATGTTTGAATCCGAACTGATGTTATCCGGAGCCGCATCGCTTGCATCCAGCGGGCCGTTTGTGATCCTATGAATTTTGATTCCATCCGCGTGAATCAGGAACGCGATTCGATCAAGAGCGGGATGCACTTCAATGCGGCCGGGCGAATAGAAAAAGTCGTAGTCAATCGATCCGTTTTCTTCCAGAGGCCGCTGATATCGCAGCAGGCTTTCCGCGGATGTTGCGGCAAGAACATCGGAGCGTCGTCCCATGATCTTTCCGCTGCTCTCGGAATCGGCAATGTGTTCCCAATGAGCACCTTGGCTCGCCACCGTTTCGTTGAAGTACGACATCCAGCCGACAAGATCCGGCGCCCCGGACAGATTGATCTGGTCTGGAATGACGGGATTGCCAGTGATCCGCAAATTTCGGACACCACCGCGCGATCGTCTCCAGTTTCGGATCGCTACCCAGGGATCAGAGTGCTCCGCAATGGGCGAGGTGCGAACAGGCAAACCATCAATGTAAACTCGGCACTGTTTGTCGCGTACGACCGCTCGATAGTGGACCCACGGACCAAACTGTACCTGAGGAAAATCAAACGCTTCGAAAGCACCGCTTGAGCGAAAAGTCCCGACTTCCAGTTGCTTTCGATCGTACCGCGGGCCAACAAACGTACCGGCCACCATGATCTGCGAGCGTCCGAGATTCGGTGCAGTCAGATCACATTCCACTTCGTACTGACCTGACATGGGACTTCGGAAAAACAGATATTCATCATCATGAGCTGAGACAATGTCGATCCGGTCTTCTCGTCGTCTCCAGAAGGCTGCAGAGTGGCCCGCCCCGCGTGTTGTCGCCGAAACGCGGCTCACGGAAACCCAATCATTCAATTCACCCGATCTTCGAACATCCTCGGCGCTTCCTCCAGCGGCAAATACCGCCTGCCGCCCGGCAAGCGATGAGATCTGATTCTGCCATGCGTAGCGGCCTTTCGGTAATTCACGCTGAGCGAGTTGTGTGTAAAGATGAGCAATCAGGTCGTTAGCGACCAAACAGTTGTCTGGACTCATGATGGCGCGATAAACCACCAATGTCTCCGGCCAAGGCTCCGACATTTCTTCCGAAGTTCTTTGCGCAACCAGATGTAGTAACTGCTGTATCGACTCACCGGCTGCATCACGGTGTTCTAGTTCCAGCTGAATCAACGCCCGCAACGCAATTCTTGCTCGTTGCTGCTCGGTTATTGAGGGCTCAGGGTGCGCATCGACGATCGTCAGCAATTCCGGTAGCCGCTTGGTTTTCTTTGCAATATCGAGCAGATCGTACACCGGTGAGACCAAAATGCCGGATTGAGCATCACCCAAACTCTCAGGCTTCTCTGCAACGAACAAGGAGTCTACTTCGGTGAACTCACCGATCATCCTGAAGGTGGTGTGCGTCTGCGAGGGAAACACCCATTCAAGGAGTGCTTTAAAGCGGCCGTCGTCGATCAACTTTGACGTGTCGCGGCGGATTCTCCTCACATTGTCCGCAAGAACCGCTTCGTCAAACAGCGTGTCCACCAACGATGGATCTCCTCCGGCGATAGAGGCTTCCCAGTTTTCGTCAGCGCAGACAATAACACCGTCCGCAAAGAAACCTACGAGACCCACTAAGAGAATTACGTTACTGATTGACAGCGAACTCTGGAATGTCATTTGCAACCCCCTTCTGCTGGTCTTGAGGCGTGCCTGCACCTTCAGATGCCATCAGATATGCGACTGAAATCGTCGCTGCGACGATCACAATATCACCACGCCCACGAATCTCTCGTGCTTTGCAGGCACCGCAAACCTTGTTTTAGTCGTCCAGGTTGAAGGTTTCACGCACTGAGTGCATAACAACCCTGACATCATTTTCCGGAGTCTGCACGCGCCCTGCCTTTGCAATTACCTCAACAATCAGTACACAGCGCTGTGTAAATGGGCGACTGAAGACCAGTCATCGTTCTCCAAATCTGCAACTCACTAAGCCCCTCAGTAAGTCTCCCGTCGTCACAATCTTTTGATATGCAATACTTGTATTGACCGCAGTGCGTCTTCCCGACTTGTTCATTCGGATTGTCGAAACATTAACGCCTCAATGAGCCTTTGCGACGTGTGTCACTTGCATCGATCATGTTGGAAAGAATTGCCGACACCATGTCCCAGGAGACGTCGACATTCCATTCGTACGGAAAGAGGCCGAGGAGTCGAAACCAGTTCTGTTCATTCGCGATTAACTTGCGAATTTGCCTGACGACTTCGTCGGGGATAGAGCGATTGTGACCGCTTAGAGCATCGAGCACGGGATGCCAGCCAGTCGGAACAGCATTCCTCAAATGCAGTTCACAGAGAATGGCCAGGAACAACTCTTCTGGTGCCGAGTGAGAACTCTCCTCCCCGGCGAGAGTTTCAGACAGACGTGACCAGGGAAAAATCGTAAGCGGAACTTCTGCGTTGTAGAGGGCCAGACTCGGCATGGATCCGTCATTTACTGACTGGACCCATTGAAAAGAAAGTCGTCGCACAAAAACATTACCCCAAGCATAGGATAACGTCTGGCCATGATCCCAGCTCCAAAGATCCGTACCGAGTTCGTAGGATATAAAGGTGAGAGTTGCCAGGTCGCTCGGATAACCATGGAAAGCGCAAGGCCGCACTAGTGGATGAGAGTTATACCAATCACGCAGAACGAAAATCCGATCAGCGATCAACCGCTGGTCCCTAGCCGAGACCGGCACGAGAATGGTATCCGACATAGACCGAACTCACTATCAGGGCCGCACCTGAAGTTTCAGGACAATGCGGCATTTCCAAAGCGGGAATTCCTGCGCGCCACGAGCTGGAAAACGCGAGCATTCTGGACTGTCGGAAAGTTCTTTGATTTTTCGGGGCAAAATGCAGGCAAGACTAACTTAACTCATTCTTCGTGCATCTGCAGCATTGGATACGGTCGACAAGGTAGCGTTTACGAGGCCAGTTTCCAGTCCTTCTCCACCAAGTCAATGAGACGAGCATACGGAGTTGCAAAGAGCTGCGCAGGATGTTCCGCAATTCGAATCATGTCGTGATCAAATGCGACAATCTGACCGTAATCGAACGGGCCGAATGGTCGGATAACATACCCCCACATTCTTGAAAAACCGTTGAGCTGGCAGATGTAGAGGATATTCCGGGAGCAGTCCATCAATAATTCAGTCGGCTGATCCCAGTTTCGATAGACCTCAGCGGCGGTGGGCATCTCATGGGTACTGAAGAAATAGGGCTCTCGGTATCCGCCTGAAATCCTCACGATACCATTAAATTCGCTCAGCAGACTGCGAAGGTCTTCAGGGATCGTCGCGGAGATCAGTCTCTCCAGTTCGGCGAACTCATAGACCGTAGCGGGCGGAGCGAATTCGAAGTGGGACTCATCTTCGAGATCTGGTTCAAGGCTTTTGAGGAACCCATTTTTCCAATAGGGCATTGAAACACCTCTGCAGGGACACGGACTCGACGTTTGATCTAAGAGTCCTGCGACAATTGAATGTATCCATTACGCGACAATCGCCGGTGCCTTCATGAATTGATGAGCGTAGCTGATGCGCTAGCCATGGTGCCGATCCAATCGAGAGTAATAGACGAAACCGTAGAGTCTAACAGCAGCTGCAGATTCCACCATGAATAATGGGCCTGGAAGGGATTGCTCCCGGTCCGTCTACTATCAAACGCCACTCACGCCACAAGGTGTATCCATATTTGCTGCGAGACATTGTTGTTGATCGTCCCAACCTCCATCGATGCCGTCGTGATGGGACGTAAGACCTGAGAACGAGCGACCACCTTCGCAGAAGTGCCTTTTGCTGGCAAACAGGTTACGGTTTTCTCTGGCTCGAATTCTGCCTCAACAGATGATCGAATCCGTTTTGTACAGGTAGATCCGGCTGGCCGCACTGCTGCGGGGCGAACGAGCATTCAGAAGAATGTGCGGCTCGTCGGCGGTGGCCAATTAATTCGGCAGTTTATAGCAGATAGTCTCATCAATGAATCTCGTATCTTCGTTCATCCAATTGGGTTGGGGAAGGGAATTCCGTTGTTTCCACAATCATCCGCGAGAGCAGAATTGTTGTTCCAGAGCTGCCAGTCATCTCCGAGTGGATTGATAGAACTCAGATATCGACGGCAACGTTCGCTGATTAAAGTACTCATGTCGAAGTAGTTTGATTTCTCCGGGTGTCGACATCACAGATCGTTGCAGTGCGATGGTACGCAAACCGAAGAATCAACAATACGAGCGTTTCGAAGTCGTAACTGATAAGACATCTGCCCCGTCATGATTGTGTGACGCAGAACATGAACCCAGTCTCACGATGGGAGCAAGACCGTGGAACTCTGTGAACCAAATTCTCAGCACGTGAATGAGCTCATCGGAAGTCTTTCATGGAAGAGATTCTTCTCTCGCCATGCGACCTCTGTCTCGCTGCTGATTGCGTCCGTCGTTGTACCGCTATTCTCTCTCTGGAGAGGAGCGGGAAACAACCTGATCGTTGACGCGTTCTCTCTGCTTGTGGGCACATCAAGCCTGTTACACTTGATAATTTGGATGACTGTGCTCACCACACACTTTCATCTTGTCGACGGTTCACTGACTTTCTCGCGACCGTGCTGGAGAACACGAACCGTATTTTTGTCGGATGTCGCGGGCGTGTACGATGAGTTGGACGCTTCCACAGGCGCCGATGTTTGGCTGCGCGATGGCACAACTCTGGCGATTCGATATGAGGAACTCTCGAATTCACAACAGCTTGTCGCCATTTTGCGAGAACGAGGCACGCGGGACGCTATCCTCGAAGGGGGCTTGAACAGGAATAGGGTTGCTCAACTGCTGGTCCACCAATGGCTCGCGGCGTGCTTTCTGACTGCTGTTGCTCTTGCCGGCTGCATTTGTATCGCAGTCTACCTTCGCCCGGGGAATCTAATGGCTGCCCCATTCGTTTTCCTGTCTCTCGGGCTCGTGCTCCTGTCCTTATCGGCTGTCGGTTTCTATGCGGCCATCCTTCGTTTCTGGCTGGGAAGTGTGCGTTGGTTTCAATGGGATGGTGTACGACTGCGATATCGCACGATGTTTTCTGCCGAGCAAGAGCGATACATTGATGAATTCGATACTGTTTCAACTCGGCGGCCAAACTCCCCGAAAGGCGAGGCGGGGGCGTGGAGAGTCATTGGCTTTCGAAATGGCGAACGATTGAAACTGTTGACGGGATGCTTGCTGAATTCGGAAGAGTTGTTTCTCGAGTTGAAAAAGATCATCGAGGAACGCTCGGCCGGGGCTACTGCGGAACCCATAACACGAGTCACTCCCGAGCATCCTCTTTGGTCATTAATTGCGCCGCATCTCGCGACCGGAGAATCCGCACTGTGGGTGGGAAAACCTGTATGGGGAAAGCTATGGAGTGAAATGTCGGCAGAAATTGTTTTCGGGTTGATCCCGGGAGCATTTGGGATTGGGATGCTTGCGATCGTCTACCACGTCGGCATCAAGCAAGGGAACTTCGAATTGTGGCCATTCCTAATTGGCGGACTGATCTTCGGGGGGATCGGAGGTTGGATGTGCGCTGCCCCATGGCGTTTCCGGAAGATGCTGAAGAATACGGTCTATGCAGTGACAACGCATCGTGTGTTGATCATTCACGGAATCGAGTGGGGCTCACAATGGGCCGTGCAAACCAACAGCGTTGAAGTGCAAGCCTTCGAGATTGATCAGGTCCAGTTTTTCGAAATCGCTGGCCGACGACGAGATATTTTGTTGGGCGGCCAATGGAGAAGGGGTCGCAAGGGCTCACAGATCTGGGTGCATTCCGGTTTCCTCGCAGCAAATGAGCCTGACGCGGCCGCGAGCGCAATTCGACAACTCATAAAGAGTCGCTCCTGAAAGTGTGATCGAATAACCGGAAACAGCGAACATGTTTTCCTGCTTACGAAACGCCATCAGTGACTCAGGGAAGTACGTCGTCTGTAGACTCGCGATTCGATTTCTATAGCCTTTTTCTGTAAGTTGAAACATTCGTGTTCCTTGACGCGTCGTTCCGAGAAGGGAGCGTGGTCAAAAAGTTCCATTTTGCAGGTTACGTCGAGCCGCCAGCATCATGCCACCCATGCTGACGAGCCCGGCGTTGCGAACGCCGCTCGCTATTGTCTGGGCAATCTCTGGAAGCTGTACCAAGGCAAGAATCAAGTGCAGCAGCAGGCCAGTTCCAAACAGTATTGAGGTCCACTTCGGAAGAACTGCAGCCCTGGCACTTGCAATGCTGAACAAAATTCCGCCGAGGATCATGGTTCCGCCATGCAGCGAATAGAGCCAGCCCAACTGTCCCCAAAGTTTCCCGTACGTTGCGGTTGACGTCGCAATGGCGAACAAGGTTGAGTGTGCAAAGTAAATGAAAGCGAAGCCATACAAGAGTGCTCCAACGAGCCCATACCATGCAATTCGCGGCCTTTGCAAAACAAACAGTCCGACGAGAGTGGCTGGAATTGGCAGAAACGCGATATAGTTTGCCCAAAGTTGCAATTCTGTGAAGCCCCCCTGAAGCCATTCCGCGATATCCGTCAGTGTGTGCAGGACTGGTGCAAAAATGGCTCCACAGGACACGATGTTTCTAACGAATAAGTCGCCTGATGCCGACTCGGTGGGCAAGCGTTTTTGACCCTTGATATTCATAGAGGCAGATCTCAACGGCAGATTCGAGTTTCCCCTGTCACGCCGCTGATTACCAGAAAAGCCAATCCGTACGACAGGGCATTACTCCAGCCCCGCAATTCAGAACTGGCGGCGACGTTAACAATGCCAATTGTGTTCACGGCACCGTGAAATAAAGTGGACACGATGATGCTCCCGTGCGTTCTCTGATAAAGAAACGTCAGGATTGTCGAGAGAGACACCGTGTAGATTACGAAAGCCAAAAACGGTGAGCCATATTGGGGCATCGAACTCATAAAGAACAACGGCAAGTGCCAGAATGCCCACATTGTTCCAACAATCACGCTTGAGCCGGTCGCTCCAAAACTTGGCAGCAGCAATGGTAATGCAAAGCCTCTCCAACCAATCTCTTCACCAATAACGAGGATAAACACAAGTAGTCCAAGCCCGTTAATGGATTGAAAAACGACTTCTCCACGTGCCCCCAACACATACTCGAAGATGCTGCGGAATGTCGTCACGGGAAGTGGTAGCAACAGAGCGAACATTGACCAGCTACTTATGACACCTCGTGACGACCAAATTCGATAAAAATCCTGCCTCCGATCCGGAGTCAGAAAACAGTTGATGGTCAGCGCCGAGACCGTCGGGCCAAAGAGAGCCAGCAGGCTTATTGGGATAGAATCAGTCGCAAAGAACAAGAGCGTCCAGGTAAATGCACAAGCAATCGTCAAATAGCAGACTATCGGCGCCTTCCTGAACAGAATAGAGATGCGGCGAACTTGTCCTGTCAAGACAATGGCTCCTTTGGTCGCAGTCGTGGAATCAGCGTCAATGCGCCTCCGATGGAATACAGAAGTGCCAGCCCACAAGTTGCAGGCCAGGGTGTTGAGGCTGGAGTTCGGGCATCGATCGTAAAGGCCGCATACGCAGTGAGGATCGAAAACGATACGCCAATCAATGGAACGGCCCAATATGTCCACGTTTCACGGCGACGATAGGGGATCAGCAAAATGATCAGCAGAGCCAGAGCAACGGTAAACGATCCGGCACCCATTCCGCGAATTACACCGATCACAAAACCCTGATAAGGTAACGACAACTCGTTCCAGTTAACGCTCAATGCATCAGCGTGATAGGGCATGAATTCTGAGGTTGTCAAATATAATAAACCCTGCAGCATAAGCCCGACCGTTGGTAGGGCATACAACAGCATGGCAAACCCATAGATTCGATTCATGCAGTGGCTCCATTGTCAAGGCCGCACATCCTGCAGTCAACCAGCATTCTTCTGATGCTCAGCGATCTGCAATTCCTCAATGGTATAAACAATGAAGTCAGTGTTAATGGAAGACTCACCAGACTGGCCGAGAATTTTGGCGATCTGACCACGATGGTATGAGCCGTGCGTAACAACTTGAGTGAGGATGTCCAGAGCCGAAATTGAATACTCCTGTCCGGCTGTCGTCCGAAAGGTGATTCCGCTCATCAGTTGCTCCTCAGTAGAGGTTGCAACATACGCATGAAATCCAGCAGTGTTCTCCGCCGCAAGTTGTTCGCAGTGCTCAAGGTTCAGGTTCGGCCAAACAGCGACCAGAGGGGGCTGACCAAGCAGGCGACTCAGCCATATATGCTCGGCCGCAAGCAGATGCGACATGATTGGCAAGACCTGCTCTCTCGCCTTCAAAGAATCTCGAATGGCTCTTAGTGAACGCTGATCAGCCCAGGAGACATAGCGGAGTATCCGCTCCAACGAAGTCTTCATAGAAAATATCCTTGCAATGGGAGTGCGCCAGACTTCTCTGGCTCTGACGTCGACCTCTTCATCAACCATTTGTTTTGGCCCGATGCTTATTGCGGCAGTTGACCTACAACTCGAAATCCTTTTGGGAATGTGGGCGAACTCGGGAAGTCATACGAGCGAGTTGCCGAACGCGACCACCATGGTTCAGCGTTCCACGCTCCGCCGCGAGCGACGCGTCTTGAGCCGGGATCACGCGGCGTTTCACTGCAGACTGGATCGATTAGAGGAGATCGACCGTAAAAATCCGCGCTATGCCAGTCGAGACACCATTCGTCGACGTTGCCATGCATGTCGAACAGACCAAATGCATTTGCTCGACGAAGGCCGATCGTGGCTGGCAACAACGTCTGCTTTTGACCGATGATCGCGTACTCGTTCAAAGTATCGACAGCATCTCCGAATGCCCAAAGAGATTCGCTTCCCGCACGGCACGCAAACTCCCACTGGGCTTCGGTTGGCAGACTATATTTCTGCAAGATCGCTTCGCTCGATGTTTTGCTGTTCAACCATTCGCAAAAGGCCGTTGCATCTTCCCAGCTAACACCACAAACAGGCTGTTTTGAAGCATCGGACTCCGGGACAAAGTCTTTCCAGGTGAATCTGGCATCCTCCGTTCTCTCAGCGGACGGCTGGTAACTCGACTCTTCAAGGAATTGACGAAAAAGGTCAACAGTTACTTCGTATTGGCCCATGTAGAATGGCCGAGAAATCTCGACGACGTGTCTTGGACCGCTCGACTGAGCATTGAATCTATCAAAGTTGGAGGCGTTAGACCGCTCGAGTTCTTCTCTCAGCTTCTCCAATTCCTCTGCCGTGCTTCCCATCTGAAATTTGCCCGGAGGAACGAGTCGCAGTTCTAGGCCGACAGAGTTCGAAATCTCCACGGGCACTCCGCGTAACTGAGCCCAGGCTTCCTGGTGCTGCTGAGCTTGAATCGCATCAAATGGTGTTGTTGCAAGCACTGGTTCTGCCGGCTTCGGTTGTGACGACTCGGCCACAGACAAAGTGTCGTGCGTTTCTGGTCCCGAGTTCTCGGTGAGACCAATTCCTGGCAAAGTGGCATCATCGCCAATACCAGGACGTTTGCGCGAAGCATGCCAGCGACGCAGAATCTCCAACAGAGCCGCTTCAGACTGACTGACCTGCGATTCTCGAACAATTCCGGCCTCGTATTGTTTCCTTGCGAATTCAACGAGTCGTTTATTTTGCTCCGCGAGCATTGCAAAACACTGCTCGACCTTATGCCAGTCGAGTTGAGTCTCGGCCAGGCGCAGTTCTGCCTCGGTTACTCGAACTTCGGCCTCTGTCACTTTTGTGACTGGAACAGTCTGCGCCTCAAATCGACGGCGGACGTCTTCGAGGTCCTGCTTCGCCAGGTCCAGCGTTCGCCGCAATGGAACCTGTTCTTCTGAAGTTGTTCTGACTCTTTCCGGTTCGGGGCCAGATACCTTGACTGCCACACGCGGCTTTCCCAACGCGTCGTAACCCATCCATTGACCAAATCCGATAGCAGCGCACGCTCCGACAATCCAAATGCCAATCATGACAGCGGGGCTGCCCAACCTGCTGGCTCCTGGACTGTGAGTTTTCTGAATCCGCCAATAGACGTAGAAAAAGACACTGCCCAGGAGCCCTAGCAATACGGACCTCGACCACGGATAAAAACCAGATCGGAAGGGGACAAGGGGCTCTGGATAAACGTCGAAGTAGAACCATGGGCTCGGGACGCCGAGCCGGTAGGCGAATGTCGCATGACCGTCGGAGTCCACGCCTGTCGAGAGCCGGAAACTGATAAAACAGACCATGCAAACAAGGTAAGCCAATATGAGCGCAGCCTGCACTCCGATCGTGAACCAACGATCACGCTGTGACCACCATTCGTTCCAGGCATGACCGAGCACGCTGCTGGATGCACTACGTGCTGGTTTTCCTGATCGTGATTTTGCGGTGACCGGTCGTTGCACGGAATCCGGTTGCTGGGTGTGAGCGAGCCAGCTTTCAAGAAGTGTTGCGACTTCGCGCGCGCTCTGAAACCGGTCTTCCTTCTTCTTGGCCATCAGACGATTGACGATTGCAACAAGCCAATCGGGAATCTCAGTATTTACATCTTCGATATCTCGCGGAGTGTCATCACAAACTCTCCGAAGCACAGCCACCGCTGAGTCCGCTCGAAACGCAGGCCTGCCAGTGCACATTGTGTAGAGAACACTACCAAGACTGAATAGATCACTTCGTTGATCGACCGGTTGCCCGGCCGCCTGTTCCGGAGACATATAGAGCGGTGTTCCAGCAATTTGACCCGGGACAGTGATGCCAACATCGTCCGTAGCGCGGGCCAAGCCAAAATCTGTTATCTTAACCCTTTCAACTCCGTTCTCGAGGAGAATGTTGGATGGCTTGATATCCCGATGCACCAGACCTTGTTGGTGTGCGGCCGCCAGTCCGGAAGCAATCTGCATTCCGATTCGAAGAATCTCTTTGACGCCGAGAGCACCGACTTTATCGATCTTCTGCTGCAGCGATTGGCCGACGATGCATTCCATGACGAGCAAAGGAATATTGTTGCTGGTGCCGCATCCATCATCGACCGCATGAATCGTGACAACATGATCATGACTTACGGCAGCTGCAGCTTGAGCTTCTCGAAGGAAACGTTTTCGTGCCTGCGGCTGACGGGCGAGGTCAGAGGCCAGCACCTTGATGGCCACAATTCGATTCAGCTTCTCGTCCAGTGCCCTCAGAACGATGCCCATGCCACCGCGACCAATCACTTCGAGGACCTTGTATCCGCCCAACTGAAGTGGCGATTCCGGGGCATTTTCGTTCTCAAGCCGATTCAGCAGCAATTCTGACTCGCTTCGATTGTCGAGCTGTGTGGCGGCAAACTCTCCCAATGGTGCATCAATCAAACTGTCCGGATCGGACGCTGCCTTCAACAGATTCTCGACACGAGCTCGAAGGTCTGGGTTTCCATTGCAGGCGTGGGACAGAAATGCAGCACGCTCGGTCGAGTCCGTAAGCTCTGCGGCACGAAGGAACACAGATTTGGCGTCGCTTGGATCGTATGACATGGCTTTCTCCAGAAGTTTCTACCAACTCATGCGACGGGACTTTCAAATCGTCTCACGAATTCTTCAAAATTTCTGTTCACCAGTGAATTTCAAGGCAGGTACCGCCTAACCGCCCTCCATTTCACATTTCAACCAGGAACGGGCATACGCCCAGTGCCGGTACACGGTCGCTCTCGACATGCCGAGAAATCCGGCCACATCATCCAGGGACTGTCCGGCAAAGAAA
>JBPOIW010000340.1:0-8354 GCA_052034165.1 Planctomycetota bacterium
GACAAATCGGTTTCTGGAAAAGCCAATGCCGATGGTCGATTCGATGTGTCTCTGCCCGATCTGACCGCTGGCGGGCCTCACCAGCTGACAATTAAAGCCGATGAAACTGTGACCTTTGAAGACGTGCTGGTCGGCGAAGTCTGGATCTGTTCCGGACAGTCGAATATGCAATGGAGCGTGAATGCGTCCAATGATCCGGATCTGGAAAAACTGACGGCGAAGAACACCAACATTCGCATGATCAATTTTCCACAGGTGGGCACCCAGGAACCTATTCTGACGCATGATCGTCAGTGGCAGGTCACGAGCCCTGAAACAGTGGGATCGTTCTCGGCCGTTGGCTATTTCTTTGCTCGCCAGATTCAGGAAACGACCGGCGTTCCTGTGGGCATGATCAACAACGCCTGGGGTGGCTCTGCTTGCGAAGCCTGGATCAATCGGGATGTCCTGAAGGCCGATGAAAAGTACGCTCCTCTTCTCGAGCGATGGGCTGGCATGGAGGCAAAGTTCGCAGAGTTGTCAGCAAAGACTGAGCTGACCGAAGATGAAAAGAAAGCTCTGCAGCAGCTGAAGGGCCAAATGGGTGGAAACAGCCGTCCGGCCAACATTTACAACGGCGTATTGAAGTCTCACCTTGGCTACACAATCAAAGGGGCCATCTGGTATCAGGGCGAAAGCAATGCCAGTCGAGCCTATCAGTATCGAGATCTGTTCCCATTAATGATTTCCAACTGGCGAAGCGAATGGGGTCAGGGCGACTTCCCGTTTTATTGGGTGCAGCTGGCGGACTTCAAAGCGGAACAATCTCAACCCGCCGAAAGTGACTGGGCCGAACTGCGGGAAGCTCAGACGATGACAATGAGCAAACTCGCTCACACCGGAGAAGCGGTCATCATCGACATCGGTGAAGGCAAGGACATTCATCCAAAGAACAAGGTTGATGTCGGTCGTCGACTGGCTCGCTGGGCACTGGCGAATGAATACGGGATCGATGTTCCATTCCATAGTCCTCAGTACAAGAGCATGGAGAAGCAGGATTCTAAAATCGTCCTGACGTTTGACTACGTTGCTCCGAATGACAAGGGCTGGCGTCCGTTTGATGTTGCTTCGCCGGTTGGGTTTGCCATCGCCGGGGAAGACAAAAAGTTCGTCTGGGCTGACGCGAAAATTCTTCCTGACGGCAAGATTGAAGTCTCCAGCAAGGACGTTCCGAATCCTGTCTCCGTGCGTTACGCCTGGGCTGACAATCCGGTCTGCAACATGTTCAGCAGCGCTGGACTCCCGCTGACTCCGTTTCGCACAGACGACTGGCCGGGGCTTACAATCAACAACAAGTAACTCCGTGGTGAGAGAAGAGGAATGATCGCCATGTGAACGCGTTAAACATGCGATCGGGTGCTCCTTCTCTGACTTCTGCCAATCCAGTCAAAGCCCGACGTCTCTCTGGCGTCGGGCTTTTGCTATTTTCAGTTTGCCGTTTATTCTATTCGCGGCCACGATGCCACGGTCACGCTGGAGACGGTCTTTCAGGGTTTCTCCGCTAACACTTGGCCTCAAGTCACACCCCGCGGCGAATTGAATTCCATTTCTGTGTGTTGGCGAGATAATGCCCCAATGACGCAACTTCGACAAAAATCCGTTCCCGATGCACGCCGCAAGTTCTGGATTCAACTGCTGGCATTCGCCGTGCTGGCGTTGCTTTTCTATTTGAAGCCGCGAATTGAATCCTGGGTTCATGCGCAACAGGTTCCAGCTTCTTCGGAATCGACGGCGGATCAGGCGAACGCTGATATTGATTCCCGTGGTGATTTTGATGAGCCGACCAGTGTTGATGAGTCAGGCGGTGCGACTGAATCCGGGAACGATCGCAACCTCGCTGATGTGAATGTCGAAGAGCCTTCGCCAGCAAATGCTGAAGAGACGGACGCGGAATTATCATCGAAGTCTTCCGACTCGGCTGTAACCGCATCAGTCGAAGAGCAGAAACCAGCTGCCACGCAGTCGCAGCCGGTCGCTCCAAAGAAGAAAAAGAACAGTGGCTCTCCAATCACGAAGATGGAACGAACGCCGGAGAAGAAGCGTCCGGAGTTGTCATCGCCCGAAAAGAACAATCCGCCTCCGGCTGAAGGAGATGCAGAGAAGTCTTCGGACCTCGGAAAACTGAAAGAGATCGATGACAACGTGTTTGAATCCACCGCCGGGTTGGTCTATGTCCCGGGCGGCGCAGAAGGGCATCGTCTCAAGCATGTCATGCAGCATGCAAAAGATAATCCTTCGAAACCGGTCCATGGCGTTTTCGATGGCGATCGGGATGAGATTCTGGCTGTGATCGATGAAGCGTTCATGAAGGCCAGGAAAGGCGGTTCAGACGTTCGCAGTGAAAAACAGAATGGCCGTCGAGTCATCACGGTGAATCTCCGCCGCCGAATTGGTCAGGTCGGAGGAAGCGAGGGAGAACGGCAGGGCCATCCCGATTGTCGTTTTATCAGGATAGTTCTGGAGAATGAAAACGAAGTCATCAGTGCCTATCCTTCGAAATCGTTTTGATTGCCCGCTGGTTGTCGCGACTCCGAACGCCTAAACTGCGGCGAGTCGCAAAGGAATCCAGGGAGTCGATGGAAAGTAACAGGATGAAGACGGAGACACAGGAGCATCCCTACGGCAAGGCCGTGGCAACGCTTATCGAAGAATTTGGACATTTGCCCGGAATCGGACGTAAGTCGGCCGAGCGTCTGGCCAATCACATTCTCTCGTGTACAGTGTCCGAAGCGAATGCACTGGCGGACGCCATCCGGAATGTGAAGACCAGTGTGAAACGCTGCAGCATGTGCTTCAATCTGACAGAGGACACGTTGTGTCGAATCTGTCGTGATCCTCGGCGCGAGCAACATGTTGTTTGTGTTGTGGAACAGCCCAAAGATGTGGTGGCTCTTGAGTCGTCGGGAGCCTTTTCGGGGCTTTATCACGTATTGGGTGGACGAATTGCTCCACTGGAAGGCGTTGGCCCGGAAGATCTGACAATTCATCAACTGGTTCACCGCATTCGAAAACAAGGGATCACGGAATTGGTGATGGCGACCAATCCGACTCTGGAAGGAGACGGGACGGCTCTGTATATCACCAATCTTCTGCAGAATGACAAAGTCAGAATCACCAGACTGGCAAGAGGGATCGCTTCCGGAAGTGTGCTGGAATTTGCAAATCGAGAGATGTTGGCAGACGCTTTAAGAGGTCGTCAACAGTTCTGACTGGTGTACAGGCGCTGTCGTGTGTAGCGATTTTTCTGGTATCAGCTTCAACAATGTGGGGCATCGTCGGCAATCCCGTCGACTTAGACGGACGTAATAGAGTAGATTTCAGCAGGTCAGCTCCCATAATCGCAATTTTTGTGTGTTTCGGTCCAAATCATGCATCTGAATATTTCCCAGCAGATGAAGATGAGCCAGCAGATGAAGCTGGCCCCGCGGATGATCCAGTCGATGGAGATTCTGCAGCTGAACATGATGGCGCTGAACGAACGTATCGAGCAGGAGCTGGTCGAGAACGTTACGCTGGAGCGAGTCGAGAAAGAGCGGGACACACCGGTTGCTGAACCTGACGCCGCAGACTTTTCGCCTCCAGTCGATGATCGTGAAGCCAGAGAATTGCGGAAGGATGTCGAGAACCGCGAACTGGTTGCCGGGAACGAAAAGAATAACGAGTCTGATTTCGAGCGACTGCTGGAGATCTCGTCGGAGTGGTCAGAAGACAACGTCGGCTTTGGCGGCATGCAGCGCTCGTCGAATCAGGTCAGCGACGACATGGACCGCCAGCACGACGTCATGTCCAACATGACTGCTCGTCCACAGTCTCTGCACGAATATCTGCTGGAACAATTTTCGTTCTTCAGCATCGATCCCGTTCAGCGGCAGTTTGGCGAGTATCTGATTCAGCATCTCGATCATAACGGCCGACTGCAAAGCATGTTGCCGGAGATTGCTCAACAGTTTAATCGCCTGTACGAGCATCAGTTGACCAACGAACAAGCAGACGAAGTGCTGAAGATGATTCAGCATCTGGACCCTCCGGGCGTCGGCGCAAGAGATCATCGTGAAATGCTGTTGCTGCAGGTCGATGAGCACATGCCGTTTCATGAAGTCGTCGAGACGCTGATTCGCGATCACCTGGAAGACGTGGCGTTCAACCGCTTGCCGCTGATTCAAAAGGCCACGGGGTATTCTCTGGATCTGATTAAGGTCGGCATCGAACAGATGCAGACTTTGAACCCGTACCCAGGACGCGGCTTTGAACAGCGTCCGGTTCAGCGAGTAACCCCGGATCTGGCTTTGGAACAGGATGACACAGGCCGGTACGTCGTGCGCTTGCTGGACGAGTATGTGCCGGAACTGCGAATCAGTCCGCGATATTCCAAGATGCTGAAAGAGAATCCAACTCCGGAAACACGGGACTGGATTCGTCGCAAAATTGAATCCGCTCGCTGGCTGATCGAATCCATCGAACAGCGCTACAATACTCTGCGCAAGGTGGCTCAGGAGATCATTGATCACCAGCATGAGTTCCTGGACAAAGGTCCGGAATTCATCCAGCCGCTGAAGATGCAGCAGATCGCCGATCGCGTTGGTGTTCACGTAACAACCGTGTCGCGAGCCGTCGATGAAAAATGGATCCAAACAGCCCGCGGATTATTCCCGCTCAAGCGTTTCTTCGGCGGCGGAACTCAATCGTCGACAGGCGAAGATGTGGCCTGGGACACGATTCGTATCAAGCTGCAGGAACTGATCGACAAAGAAGACAGGAAAGATCCGCTCAGCGACGACGCTCTGGTGGATGCTTTGGCTGCTCAGGGAATTACCCTGGCTCGCCGCACGATCACCAAGTACCGCAAGCAGATGCAAATCCCCAGCTCTCGCCAGCGACGCGAATATTAGAACGCCTGAAGGAACCGGAATTGGTTCTCGCAGAGTTCACAGAGTCACAAAGAGAAACGACCAGCAAATAGTGCGTTTGCCGGTGCTGATGGCTCGTGGTAACTTGAATGTTTTTAAGTTGCGACCACCGGAACACCAGCACACTCTCCTGCGGTCATCTGGGATGCGCGGACTTAGGGAAGGTCCCGGAATAAGTTCCTGTGGTAGCCGAACTCGTGAGAGTTCGGACTGAAGTTGTGGTAGCCGAACTTGTGAGAGTTCGCACTGAAGTCTCACGACTTCAGCTACGAAAGTTATTACGGGACTGGTCCTTAGCTGTTCCCATCCTGTGATCTATCGTATTCTTGAATTGGCGCCGTCGCGTTTTCAAAGCGATATGCCTTTGAGTTTCAGAACACAAAAGACCTTCACCTCAGGGTTTCAGGTGTGGTACCGGTTCACTCGTTGAAAACTCTGCGCGATTAGCAGCGATGGTTGCGATCACGGCGTCGAACGCAGCAGATCGCTATGACAGCGATAGTCAGCAAACTGATAATCGCACCGACTCGGAACGACTGTGGTCGATACCGCCACCGGATCACATGCTCGCCAGCCGTCACCGCAATGCGCCGGCTGATTCCGGATGACTGAGTTGCTTCAACGGGAGCTCCGTCAACGGTGACTTGCCAGCCTGGAAACATCAGCTCGGAAAGATGCACCTCCGATGACTCCCGGACTTCAACCTCAAACTCCACATCGCCGGAGCTACGACGCAGAAATCGTAGCCGTGTAAAAGCATCCGGCGGGTCTGTGGAAACTCGCCCTTGAGCATTCTTCAGTCGGTACAAAAAACAGTCGGCGGTTCCTCGTCCCCATACCCGATTGAGGAACGAGTCCGGCCCGGAGCCCAGTAACTCACATTCTTCCGAAAGATTCTGCACCGGTTCTGTGGTCAGAATATGAGTCACCGCGAGAGAGTTCAGTCGCTGCAATTGTTCCAGTGTCGGAAAAACAGAGTCCGGAGACTTCGGTTGCGTTTCGACCGCAAGTTCCTTCGAGAAGTATTCAGCCGGCCCCAATCCAAGATACTGAGGCACGCTGCTAACGCCGAACAAGTTTCCGATATTCGGCCCGCCTGACAAAAGCCGCACGGGTGCCCGAGCATCTTCTGCCTGCAGCATCTTGACCAGCCAGCTTTCGGCAAGACCTTTTAACGGAGGATATTCAACAATCTGAGCATCGCAGACGGGATATTCGGCTGACTTCAACAAGTCGGGCAACGTGATCACCGCAATCAATGTTGTGAGTACGATTCTGACGGCTGAACTGCGTCGACGCAAAAGCCCGTCGAGCCCCAGTCCTGCGATGATTGCAAAGCCCAATGTCGTAATGATCGTGTAACGTCCCGGCCCGATGAAGAATCCAAAGCCGGGCAAATGTTTGAAGATCGGCACGAACCATCCGAACGCATACAGAACTCCAGCGCACGCAAGAATCCCCCATGTCTTCCAGTTGGTCTTTCGAATGAACCTTCTCACCGGGTTGCTCAGCAAAGATGTCAGCAGCAATAAGGGAATCAGTCCCACGTACAGATGAGCTTCGACAGGATTCGTATCTCCAGCGCTCAGCAGAAATGGGTGCTTGAGATTTTCACGAGAAGCCGCCATCTCTGGTGTGTGCCAGTACCACCATGACGCGACAAGCTGAGTCAAATACATCGGGGGCATGTGACCATCGGACGGATTAAACACGGCATGAGTTCCATCGCGCTGGCTCAACTGCCTCAGCTCATAGGTGGGTACAAGCTGAATGGCGGAGAGAGCGACAGCAATCGCGATCGCAGCAGCCACTCCGGCGACTGCTCGCCATCGGCTCAGAACTGTCATGGCGGAGTCTGCTGGAAGCGACGCCACTCGCAAGCCCATGGATTCGCTGGCGAAGCGTTGCCGAGGACTGCTGAGAAATGCGAAGCCGAGACACGTCAACTGAGTGATAAACGCCAGCGTAAAGTGGCCGGCGAGCAGGTGTGTGGCAAGACTCAGAGAAAGACATGCCAGTCGCTGACGATTCGGCTTCTGCAGAAATCTTTCGGTCATCCAGAGAGAGAGCGGAAACCAGACGCCACCGATGATGCTCCACTCCAGGGAGACTCGAACAGGGAACCAGCCGTACACAAAAACCATCGCTGCCAGCAACGCAGAGGAACTGCTCAGTTGCTGACTGCGGCAGAATCGCCAGGCAAAGACAAAGGCCGCCACATAGTGCAGCAGGATGCTGACATGGTAAGCTGAATGAATATCAAGCAGGCGATAGAGAACCTGATTCGTGGGATAAAAAACACCGGCCTGGCTTTCCGCCAGCAACGGATATCCCAGCGACGTGCGGTTATGCCACAACGGGAGTTCCCCGCGTGCAAATGACTCGGCCAGCACTTGCTTCTGAGGAAAAAAGTAGGGGTACGTGTCGCCACCGACGAGTCCGCCCCCTGCCAGAAATCCTCTCCAGACGTACAGCGAAAGGCCGCAGCCGATCACCAAAGCAACGAGCCATTCGCGCCACGACGCTTCACCGCAATTCGCTGCCGCTGGTTGACTCATGTCACGTCCGCATCAAAGACGCGAACCTTTTCCCAACTCTCTTTGTGATCTGCGATAAACTTCAAATGATCCGGAGCCGTCTGATAAGCATCATGCGACGCACGAGAGTCGAAGACAACATTCAGGCAGACGTGAAACGCGTGATCATTCACAGGTCGAGCGTACTCTTTGGCCAGCGTGCCGGCCCCAAAGTAAACAACTCCCGGATGGTTCTTCAAATATTTGTGACAAGCGTCCAATAGTGTCTGAATGGCTGCGTCTGACGAATCCTTCAGAGTAAAAAACACGACGTGGGACAATCTCTTTGCGGACATGAGCCGTTCTTGATCCTTGTGGGAAAATGGAAACACGGTAACCGGATAGGTTCGGCGGAAGTCTAATGTTCCTCCAGGCTCCGGAAAAGGCGGCACGATACCCTCCAGCACTTTCGGGCAATACCGATCACCACACTCGCGACAGCACGGAAACGGGATGAAGCCTGATTCGAGAGCGGGGTTCGCTGTCCATCCAGAAGAGCCAATCACTCCGCTGGACGCCAGGATTCGCGAATCGCCTCGGTAAATGATTGGGCTCGACATGCGTGGCTATATAGCCACACCTAAATGTGTTCGCGTAAATATGCTAAGTGCGGAAAAACTATGCAAGACGGAGCGGTGGGGAGTGTTTATTGGACAATATTCGTTAAGAATGTTGACACGCGTTCTCATTGACGATAAAGACATAGAGGTTGTGAGTTTTTACGTTCTGTATGTCAAATTTTGAAGGCATCTGGCCTGGCGGGCAGGGATGAGCTGCGCTAGAAACCGGTGATGACAGACTCCATCTCACCAATTGATGTGTTGAAACCGAA
>JBPOIW010000158.1:0-3847 GCA_052034165.1 Planctomycetota bacterium
TGATGATCGCACGTCTGGACTCGAAGGATCATTCCTACGCATCTGCTCGGATGGATCGGCAGTTGTATTGGAGAAGCCTTGAGCGGGAACAGTTTGCGATTGAAAAGCGAATGATGCCAACACTCACTGCAGTTCTGCGAGAAGCAGAGCTGCGGAAAATCATCCGTCGGCGTCCAGTCGCGGTCAAGGTTGGCGGGCTATTCCTGCCGCCTGTTCATGCAGACCCTCAAAAGGAAGCCAACGCACGTGCAACGGACTTGGCCACTATGAGTCGAAGCCTGATTGATATCTGGGCAGAAGCTGGGCTACGTCCGTCCGAGGCAGTCGACAAGCTGCGGCGAACTATGGATTCCCTTGATGACGTTCGTCCAGGACTCGGTGAGATGTATTTCGCCAACATGCTGAAGAACGTCGATCTTGCGGGCGTTTCGGCAAAAGAATTCATGAACAGCCTGACAGAGCAGGCTGCGTAAGGAACGAATCAGATGGTCACAATTCTACGAGACAATCAGAACCGATCATCCAGCGGCATCCATGAGCGCCGTGCGTCGATGCGTCAACAGAGTGCCAATGAAAAAGCGTTCTCGATTGAAGCGGTTCTCAGCACTGAACAGCCGGTGCTCATGTGGGACTGGGACCGATGGGAAGCAATCGATGAGGTTCTTCTGGCGTCGGGTCGACAGGTTGCCGACAGCGTGCCGCTTCTCGACTCCCACAAGAGCGAAACGATCAATCGCGTTCTCGGTCATGTTGAGAACATTCGAAGCGAAGTGACTGACACCGTTGGCCTAATGTTGTTCGATGCCAACGATCCTGAAGCGGTCAAAGCTTTCAACAAGTATCGGGGAAATCACGCGACTGACGTGTCAGTCGGCTACGTCGTGACAGCATTCATCGAAGTGAAGCCAGGTGAATCCACCACGATTGAAGGTCGCACGTTCACGGCAGGATCACGACGACTGAGAATTGCGACAACCTGGAAGCTGAATGAGCTTTCTGCAGTCGCTCGCGGTGCAGACTCCAAGGCCAAAGTCCGGGGAGACGAGAAGCAAACAGCCTCAGTGATTCAGGTAACACCTGAAGAGATAGAACAGTTTTCTCAGCAGCGATCGGCCAATGGCGAATCGCCAAAACGAAGTGAAGCAAATGAACCAACCGTCGTGATCAACATCACGAGCGGGCAGATTGAAAAACCTGCTGAACGTTCAGCAGGAGATAACTCTAACGCCGGTGACGGCAACGAAAGGCAAGTAGCTATGACTACTGCAACGAACAAGCCGGAGACTACCGGCGTTGACGAAAGCGAAATCTTGAAGCGTGGCGTTCAAATGGAACGCAAACGCCAGGCGGACATCAAAGCCATTGGTGATGGTGTTCGATCTGAGACTCTGAGCAAGGCTCTTGATGATGCCGACTGCGATGTGGAAAAGGCTCGCAGTCTGTTTCTGACGGACCTGCAGGAACAACGGAAAGTCAAACCAGCGGGCAGTGATGCACCTGGCATGATCGTCGGCAACCGTGAACGCGACTGCAACGAAATGTCACTTGCGTTGGCGTTGGCTGCTCGAATGGGTGTCCGCAACTTGGAGAGTGTTGGCGGTCGAATTATGTTCGACGCCTTCACCGGGCAGATCAAGTTCCGTCGTGCTGACGAGATCAGCAAGGGAAACAAGGATGAGTTCCTTCGCAACCTGGAACGATCGGACAAGTACCGGGGAATTCACTCGGTGGATCTGTGCCGCGAAGCACTGCGAATGTCCAAGATCGAAGAGCCTGTTGATCGTCACGATCTTGTGACACGAGCCGTTTCATCTCCTGCGATTTCCAGCATCTACACGAATGCGGCTGCATCAGTGTTGATCGTTGAAATGGAACAGTACGAGGACAGCACGCTCGGTTGGACGAATGAAATCGACGTGCCGAACTTCATGGAAACTGGTTTGCATCGCATCGAAGGCGGACGCCTGAAGAAGCGCAACAAGGGCCGAAAGGCAGATCACTCGACCATCGCGGCTACGATGGAATCAGTTAAGGTCGGGCACTTTGCCGACACGCTGATTCTCGATGTGATCGACATCGTGAACGACAGCATCGGTGCCCTGAAGGCTGGAATGGATGCCTATGCACTCGGCATTTCCGATCTGCGTCCATCGCTGGTCTACGGGATGCTGGCTGCAAACGCGGCGTTGAAGACGGACAGCGTGGCGTTGTTCCATGCTGATCACAATAACCTGGCAACTTCGACAGCATTGACCGCAGCGAACCTGCAGACGGTGCTGAACAAGATGGCCGGTCAGAAGGACGCTGGCGGTACGGTGCTGAACTTGACCAGTGCCTACATCGTGACAGGTGGTTACTCGTTTGTCGCAGACCAGTTGGCGAACTCAGCAGAGATTCGCGAGTCAGCAGCGGCGAACGGAACTAAGAATCCGTTCCTGAAGCATGGACTTGGAACGGCTGCTGATGCCCGCCTGAATGTCGGCTTCACCGATCCTGACACAAACACGGCAGTCGCAGCAGCGCCAACGTTGTGGTACCTGGCTTCAAAGCGAGGACGTCACGGTGCAACGGTTGCCTTCATCGAAGGTTTGGGCCGCATGCCAAAGATGTCCACCAAGGTTCTGAACTCCGAAGGCCAGTACGGTTTGGCGATTGACGTCAGTCATGCCATCGGTGCCGGTGTCTCAGGCTATCAAGGTCTGCAGAAGGCAACCGGCTAATCTGATCGGCTGAATTGAAATCGAACGGTGCAGAGATCGGCTCTGCACCTTCTTTAAACGATGTAGAAACTGAGGGTTTGAAAGTGTCTGAGAACGCTGAATCAACGCATGTGCTGACGGCTGACTGCATCATTAACGAAATCGGAAGATGCGAAGCAGGAACAATGATCAGCGAGGGCGATGTTCTTTCATCAACCTGGCAGTGGTTGCTTGATCGCAACTTCCTGCGATCGGTTGAATCGATCGAATCAGAAGCCGATGCGGATGATGAAGTCTCGGATACCGAGAACGCTCAGGATCGACAGACAGAAGAATCAACCAACGTTGTGGAAGTTGAAGGGCAATCTGCCCCAACACTATCCGCAACTGATGAGAAAACGCCGGGAAGAAAAACCCGCAAAGGATAGTACCTGACTCAGAGTGATTCAGGTCATACGTGAAAACAAATCAGTCTTGGACTGATGAATCTGAAGGGTTCAGAACCATGTTAGTGAATACTGACAACTGCGTAACAAAAACAGTATCGAGCGGTCCCTGGAAGCCAGGTCAGTTCAAGGTCACGGATTGCGGACGCATCGGCGTTGTGGTCGGGGCCGGAGCATTTGCGGACGGCGAGAAGGCGACGTTGTGTCTCAAGGGACGTGTACGTGTGAAGTCGGCTGCAACGCTTGCTGTCGGCGACGTCGCGTCAATTCATCCGACGAATCAGACTGCACTGGCTGAAGGTGGCAGCGGTGCCACGAATGCTGGTCTCGTCCTGGTTGGTGCATCCAGCGGCGGGTATGTCGAAATCGACTTGAACGAATTCCCATACACGACACCTGCTTAATCTGAAAAACGGGGGGGATTGAAGTTCAACCAGTAGTTTCTCACCCCCACTAACTGCCTGCCCGTTTGGGCGATTCAGTCCTCCCTTTTTCAGATCACAAGAAATCATCGGAACGCTTCTGTGAGTTGGTTCAACCGTATCGCGAAGACATGTCAGATGCCACTGGTGTTGCACCAGATGGGCGAGGATGTGTTCTTGTCGAGAGCCGGGGAACTGAGAATTGATCCTAACGTTTCCACGCCAATCAAAGCCGTTGTCAAAGTTGTTTCTATGGAAGCAACAACCAGCAACGGGCAAG
>JBPOIW010000344.1:0-4642 GCA_052034165.1 Planctomycetota bacterium
CCGGCGCCTCCGGCTGGGCGGTAAACCACTAAGTCAACTACCCGCTAACGCCCGGCCGCTGATGGTTCTCTCGATCAACCTAACTTTTCTTGCGGAAAACATACAGCACTGGTGATTCGTGGTTATCGACTGCTCCCGGAATCACCTCGGTGGAGAATGACGGTCCATGATGACGCTCACTCCAGTCGGCAACGGCCCGAGCTTCCTCCTGTCCGCCCGCATGTCCGCGATAGGCGACGACGGTCATCACACCGCCCGCCTTCAAAAGGCTGATTCCCGCCGCTATCGCCGCTGTTGTTGTTGCGGCTGATGTTGTTCGCTGTTTATCTCCGCCAGGAAGATAGCCGAGGTTAAACATGATCGCCCCAACGACTTCCGATGATTCCAACAACGACTTCAGCACCTTGCTGTGATCTTCCTGATGCAGCGTTACGTTGACCACGGTTTCGCTCTCCAGTCTCGATCGTGTTGACTGAATCGCTTCGGGCTGAATATCTATCGCGTGAACATGTCCTGATGGCCCGGCGCATGCTGCCAGGAACACCGTGTCATGTCCGTTCCCGGCAGTAGCATCCACCACGGTGTCACCTACACGCACGGCTCGCCGTACGATACTGTGGGCCAGTTTGGTCAGCGATACTGCCTTTGTTCCTGTCACCCGATGGTCCTGCTCCTTCGTTTCCGGTTTCAACGCCATCTGTTTTAACAGTTGCTGAGCCGTGATCGGGGCCATCAAAGACGCTTTCGAACCCATGCCATTCAGAATCGCCACGTGAGGATATTTTTCGTGACGAGCCACTATCGGTCGTCGTGTTCTCATGCCGGCTCTGATCGCGGAGTAATGTCCGAGGACTCGATAATTTTCGGTCGTTAGCTCTTTCAACCCACGCAAAAGCTCGTCTCGGCCACTTTGTGTCTCATTCCGATCCAGGTTTTCGCGGTCATATGTGGCTCCCAGAAGGTATTCTTTTTCGGAACTTTCTTCTTTCTGATCCGTGGCGGGAGCCAACCAGAAACCTTGATGAACCACATGTTTGACCGTCCGATCGGGAATTTCCAGCCTCAGGATTTCTCCCCGTGCCGGAGCATCCGGGATTCCCGGAAACCAAGGGTTCTTTTCTGGTTGGTATCCCTGACAAAAATAGACTTCCTGCCCGACGAAAGCCAATTTGGCCACTTGAACACCGGTCTCACTGACCTCGATATCATTAGTTGAGTCCAGTTCGAGCTGATGAAAACGGCCTTTCTCGGCGAAGAATCTTCTTGTCACTTCGAGAAACGTGCTGACTCGAAGTCGAGCCGCCCGCAGCATTCGAAATCCCTTCACTCCGCCGTTTGCTCCGTTGACCAGTTCGATCTCACTGCGATGAGTTTCGTAACGTTCCTTGAGAAAGAACTCTCTCTCAGCTTGATCCAGGAAGTACCGCTCCGCTGGCTCTTCTTTGAACAGTGATACTCCCGTTTCCTTCTCGACTCGCCGATAGAACGACTTTGCGACTGTCAGACTTTCGTCAAAGTCCCCGGCCTTCGATAATCGTCGACCTGCAAACGGCGTGATCAATCCCGCCGCGATGCGAGACGCCGTGATGTTGCTGTCTCGATCAAGAACATGAACGGTCTTGTCTTCCCAATGAAGCGACCAGGCTAATACCGAACCTGCGATGCCCTGCCCAATGATCAGGCTCATTGTCATCTGCGAGGCTCCTCGGCTTCAGCTTTGAGTTCATTGATCACCCCTAATGATCTCACTGAGACTGAGTTTTCTATCTGTTTCATTGTTTTTCCCTCGTGGTTCAGTCTATTCTGACACCTTGTTCTGGTGCTTTTCAAACTCGCTTTTCGGCCTTTTGCCAAAGGTTCCCGCCTATGTCGTCTCATTCCTCCCGGAATCGTCGCTCGTTTTTGAAGACCACTGCTGCTGGCTCCGCCGCTGCTCTGTCGTCTTCTTTGTTCGTTTCTGAAGCTTCTGCCAAAGCTTCTCTTAGCCCTCTTGAAAAATTGAATATCGCGTGCATCGGGACCGCCAATCGTGCGGCCGAGGATGTTAACGGGGTCATGAGTGAAAACATCGTCGCGATCGTCGACGTTGACTCAAACTACCTCAACAAAGCGAAAGCGATGTTGACTGAGAAGAACAAGCTCGAACCACGCACCTACGCCGACTATCGCGAGATGATCGAAAAAGAAGGTGACAAGATTGACGCGGTCGTTATTGGCACCGCTGATCATCATCACGCACCGGCCTCTATCCGAGCCATCCGGGCAGGCAAACATGTTTACTGCGAAAAACCTCTGACGCACACTGTCTTTGAAGCTCGCCTGATCGCCACGGAAGCCAAAAAGCGTGGCCTGGCGACTCAGCTCGGGACTCAGATTCATGCGGAAAACAACTATCGCCGAGTTGTCGAAATCATTCAGGCCGGCGTCATCGGCGATGTGAAGGAAGTTCACGTATGGGTCGGAAAGGGCTGGGGCGGCGGAGAACGTCCTGCGAAGGCTGACCCGGTTCCTGCCAGCCTGAACTGGGATCTGTGGCTTGGTCCTGCTCCTGAGCGTCCATATGCCGATGGTCAATACCATCCGGCCAACTGGCGTCGCTGGTGGGATTTCGGTCAGGGCACGCTGGGCGACATGGCCTGCCACTTCATGGATCTGCCGTTCTGGGCTCTTGATCTGAAACACCCTGTCCGTTGCGAAGCGGAAGGTCCGAAAGTTCACCCGGAAACCTGTCCGCTCGGGCTAATCGTGAAGTACGACTTCCCGGCCCGCGGCTCCATGCCAGCTCTCAAGCTGACCTGGTACGACGGCGATCTGATTCCAAAGAAGGTAGCCGGCCAGCCTGTTCCGGCAAACGGCGTCATGTTTGTCGGTAAGAACGGTTCACTGTTCTCCGACTACAGTCGCTATCGCTTGTTCCCGGCTGACAAGTTCGCCGACTTCAAGCCACCTGCTCAGACGATCCCAAATTCGATCGGACATCACGCGGAGTGGATCAAGGCCTGCAAAGACGGTTCACCAACCACATGCAACTTTGATTATTCCGGTGCACTGACCGAAACTGTGTTGCTGGGCAACGTAGCCTATCGCACAGGTAAGGCGATCGAGTGGGATGCAGAGAACCTTGTGGCGACGAATGTTCCTGAAGCTGCCAAGCTGATTACGAAGGAATATCGAGCAGGTTGGGAAGTTGTCTGATCTGTTCAAAGCCAAGATCGTGTGATCCAAAGGAATCCCGGTTGAGTCACATCAACCGGGATTTTTTGTGGCTTTGCGTTTGTGTTTGTAAAAGTATTTAAAAGATAAAAGTATCAGTAATAGACCAAATGACAAATGTTGATAACTCTCGTATTCATGATCACAACCTGTTTCTGATAAACACTTTACAGATTAAGACAAAAGTGAATAACCGCAAGGAAACCCGTGGAGAAGCTCTTTCGAATCGGTGGAGAAAGAACACAGAAATCAACAACCGGTCACGCGTGCTTCTCGAAGTCATTTGCTAAACAAACAAGTAGCGTTGGCGTTCACTGGAGAGTTATCAACAAGTTATCAACAAGTGGCGTTGGGGTCAGTATCAGGGTTGCAGATGAGTCGGAGAACACAAGAGTCTCTTTAACCGACTCGACAAGCACAAACGAATTACTCAGCCTCAACGTATTCAGTTTGAATAACCGTGTCAGGCAGGTTTTTCTTGAGCTCCGCCACAGCAGAGTCGCTGGCACCCAAAGCGGTTCGAGTGACCTTGAGATCCTTCAAAGACTTCAGGTGAAAGAGAGACGCGGCCCCGGCTTCCGTGACTTGCGTTGAGCCAATGTGAAGGAAAGTGAGAGACTTCATGTCCTTCAGCAATACCAAGCCCCCATCCGCCAGCTTGCTGTTGTCCAGATTGAGCCACTCCAGCTTTGTCAGAGGAGCCAACTGAACTGCTCCAGCATCAGTAATCTGAACGCGCCAGAGATTGAGCTTCTTAAGATTCGTCAATTTAGCGAGGTGTGTCATCCCCTCATCAGAGATCAGCGAGTCTTCGCTCAGATCGATCTCTTCCAGTGTTTTGCAGCCCGACAACGCTTCCAGGCCGGCGTCACTGACCTGAGTACGAGCCAGCCGCAGCTTTCGAATCTTCGGATACTTTGCGATCAATTTGCAGGTGTCGTCGTCGATCACAGTACCGGCCAGATAGAGTTCCTCCAGGTCAGAAAGACCAGCCAAAGCTTCCAAACCGGGAGTCCCTATCCAGAGGTCGTCCAGTGCCAGAACCTTTAATGACTTACAGGCCGCCAGAAGCTTAAGACCGTCATCACTAATCGTTGTTTTGCCGCTCTTTCCGGAAAACCGTAGCGCACGCAGGCCGGTGAAATGAGCAAGCAGCTCAGCCGACTTGTCAGACAACTCACAACCACGCACGTCCAGACTGACCAGTTTCGGAACAGCCTTTTCCAGTGCAGTCAGAGTCTCATCGCTGAGGGTAGACTCCGAAAGATTTACTGTTCGCAACGAAGGCAACCTGGCCAGCAGACCGATGATGTCGGAAGTGACTTCCAGCTTCGCCAGACTCACATCGACAGCAGCTCCGGAATCATCCGTCTTGACGACAGCTTTCGCTTCGCCAAGAGACTTGATCGCGGACGTTTCGGCTTCACTA
>JBPOIW010000171.1:0-1875 GCA_052034165.1 Planctomycetota bacterium
GCCAACTGTTTGCAGGCTCGCCGACTGGCAGAACGAGGCGTCCGATTTATTCAGCTCTATCACCAGGACTGGGATCATCACGGAGGCCTCCCCGGTGCGTTGCCGAAACTGTGCAAGGAAACGGATCAGCCGGCCGCGGCTCTGGTGAAAGATCTGAAGCGTTGCGGTTTGCTGGAAGATACGCTCGTTGTCTGGGGCGGCGAGTTCGGGCGGACCAACTATTGTCAGGGCAAGTTGTCACCAAATTTCGGCCGTGACCATCATCCTCGCTGCTTCAGCATCTGGATGGCAGGCGGCGGAATCAAAGCCGGATCCGTTTACGGGGAAACCTGCGAGTTCGGCTACAACATCGCCTCTGACGGCCTGCACATCCATGACCTGCAAGCCACGATCATGCACCTGCTCGGCATCGATCACGAGCGTCTCACTTACAAATTCCAGGGCCGCCGTTATCGCCTGACCGATGTTCACGGACATGTTGTGCCGGGGGTCCTGGCTTGAGGGCACTCGGACAAACGGACGTCCGGATCTCCGTTGAATTGCTCGACTAAACAGAATCAACTCGAGGTGAATGTTTAACCGGCATACAGCGTTAATTCCAGGTGCCTATTTGAATCTTCGGAATTGGACTCATTCCTGATTTTCGAGTCCAGGCGTGATTGTTGGCTGATGAATGGACCATTCCAGAAATGTACGTCATTTCGGTGAGTTAAGTTGTCTGCTCGGTCGTTTGTCGAGCTTCTTTCTGCTGAGAATCCAACTGCTGCCGCGGTACGCATATTCTGCACCTTTGCGGTACATTGGGTTACGGCTCAACTTGAGCATTCTGAACCAGCTTGCGGTAAATGTCGCGGACTGATGAGTTACTGTCGAAAGTTGTGTTTGAGTGAGGGTTGAAAGAGGCGGCGTATTTCGAGAAAAGTTGGTTACGAAACAAAGACCAATTCTCCCCGAAAGGAACGCCACCCATGAAGAACAGTAATCAGAAATGCGTCTCTGAAACAGTCTGCGGCATCGACAATTCGGAGGTTGCTTCGGAGAACTCCGCCACCCGTGAAGCCCACGATGTGCTGAGTCAGATTCTGCGAGAAGGAGCTCAGAAGATGTTGCAGTCCGCGATTCAGCAGGAGGTGGATGAGTATCTTCAGAATCGATCCGGTATCGTAGGCGAAGATGGCCGTCGGCTTGTCATTCGGAATGGATCACTTCCCGAGCGAGAACTCATCACTGGAGTTGGGGCCATTCAGCTGCGGCAACCTCGAGTCCGTGATAAGCGATCTGCAGGGGAGCGAGAAGTCTTCAACTCTTCGATCCTGCCGAAGTACCTGCGCAAAACAAAATCCATCGAGGAACTGGTGCCATGGCTCTATCTCAAAGGCATCAGCACCAACGACTTTCCAGAGGCACTGCAGTCACTTCTCGGAAAAGATGCGAAGGGCTTTTCACCGACGACGATCACACGACTCAAGTCTGTCTGGGAAGAAGAATACGACGAATGGTCAAAGCGTTCTTTGAAGGACAAGCGATACGTTTACATGTGGGCGGATGGCATCCACAGCAACATTCGCTTCAACGACAACGAAGGTCGCGACTCTGATGAAAAACGCCAGTGTTTGCTGGTTTTAATGGGCGCCACCGCAGATGGCTCGAAGGAACTGATTGCCGTTGTTGATGGCTTTCGTGAAAGCGAATTGTCATGGAAGGAACTGCTGCTGAACCTCAAAGCTCGCGGCCTGCGATACGATCCCCTGCTTGCTATTGGCGATGGGGCCTTGGGATTCTGGAAGGCTCTTGAGAAAGTCTTTCCGACAACACGAGTCCAGCGTTGCACTGTTCATAAGACAGCGAACGTGCTCGACAAGTTGCCAAAGTCTG
>JBPOIW010000050.1:0-18681 GCA_052034165.1 Planctomycetota bacterium
GTCTTGAAGCGATTGAGCGGTCGCTGAAAGCTGAAAAAGGTTGAGTCCTGATCAGGATCCGGGCGCGTGAAGTTTTTGGCGTTCTCATCGGCATGGAGGCCGCAATGGGATTGAAGCGAACAAATCAGCAACCAGCAGCAAATGCGACGGCTCCCGTTCCGGATGCCATGCGAACTCAAATTCGCTGGCTCATTCGTCGGGATATGGATGAAGTGTTATCCATCGAACGCGGCAGCTTTCAGTTTCCCTGGACCGAGGAAGAGTTTCTTTGCTGTCTGCGTCAACGCAACTGCATCGGAACGGTCGCCGAGCTGGATCATAAAATTGTCGGGTTCATGATTTATGAACTCCATAAATCCATGCTGCGAATCCTCAACTTCGCCGTTGCACCAGAAGTCCGTCGGGGCGGTATTGGTCGACAGATGGTTCAACGTCTGGTCGACAAGTTGTCTCAGCAACGTCGTCGCGAGATCGTTCTGGAAGTGCGCGAGACGAACGTTCCTGCTCAATTGTTCTTCGCCAACAACGGCTTCCGTGCTGTGACCGTTCTGCGAAAGCATTACGACGACACCTGCGAAGACGCTTATTACATGAGATATTGTCTGACGGAAGACTCAACGATACCGTTTATTCCGCACAATCGCATTTCGGAATATGACGCCGCTTGAACAACGTTGTCTATCTGTGATGTTTCCTGATCCTGCCGAGAACTCGGCAGGATTTTTTATGCGCGCGAGAGAAATATTGAGGGCACTTTGCCGTCTGATTTTCAGGCAGGCAGTTGTTCGTTGTGGTAATGAGTCGTTCGCCGCAGCCGAATTGAGAAGCCGGTGACGACGGCAGGATTTCCTGACGAACTTCCAGAGCGGTCAGGTTATTGACTGCATTACGCTGAGTATTGACGGTGATTCGATGACGTTGACCGGACGGCGACGTCAAAATTGATGTCAAGACGCTGTCTGCACTCATGGCAGTCTCCACGTCCCAGTCCTTGTAGCGACGAGCAAACGTGGTGACTTCTCGCATGAGATCTCGAAAGCCAGACTCGAAACCTTCCTTCTGCTGCCACACCTCGGGGTTGTGATCAAAGAACGAGACGGTTTCAGAACCTGAAAGCATCGCCTGGTAAGTCATGACACGCAACTCATTGATCTCCGGCAGTTGATTCTTTGGCGGCAGGATCCATGTCTGCAGGATCACAACCAGCGGCAGGTTTCGTCCGGCAAGCTCCATCGGACGCTGAGTTCGGCGGATCATGAAGTAGACGTCATCGAGCGGACCTTCGCCAAGATCGGGGTACGGCATGATTCGCATGACATCGGCCGCTTCGTACAGGAACGAAAAATATTCGTAGTGCTGATCTGTCCATTCGGCCAATGGGCCCCAATGAGAAATCTCAAGCCGAGTTTCCGGGAAGTCTTTTTGAAACTCCGGCCGCAGTTTTTCATAGACATCAATGTAAAAACTGAATGGCGTGTCCGGGGCGTTTCGTTCCGGTTCATCCATGATGCTGAAGCCGATCAGCAGGGATCCGTCAACCTGCTTTGCTCGTTCTACCGCCGCTGTAATTTCTTCCGGCTTCGTCTCCTGGTTCCACCAATGGGCGAGAATGAAGGGCAGACCAACATCAGTCGCCGCGCGGTGGAGATTTGGGCGATCCAGCATGACCTGCGTGAATCCCATTTCCTTCAATTCTTTCACGGCCTCTTCCGTGCGAGGGCTGTACATTTCGAAACGCTGAGCAACTTTCGTTCGAATCGATACTCCGACGAACGGCGCGTTGGCTGCACGCCGAATTTCAGCAGGATCAGTGGCGACAGGAGTCGCTGCCGGAGTCTCAGTCGGCTGCGATGGCGACGTGATGTCATCGGCCTGCACCATGGGGACCGCCCCAACGACGATCAGCAGCAATCCCAGGGCAGTAAAACGGTGACAAAACATAGGTCAGCTTTCAGATCGAAAGGAGCGCCAGGATCAGTTCGTTGGACAGGTCTGATGATTCATGGCGAGCTTTCAGACCTTAGCTGGACAACGCCATGTTCGGCTCCCTTACAAGCCCGAAGCGCCAGCGCGTGAACACTATGCGACTCATTCACTCGCTGGCGCTTCGGGCTTGTATTATCAAAGGTTTTCGTGAACACGGCGCTGTCCAGTTAGTGAATCTCATTCCAGAGTTTTTCGAAGGCGGAAGAGAATGCGGCCACCAACTTCTTGTCATCCGTGACAACGAAATTTTCTTCATTGTTCTCGGCGGCGCCGCGAGTCCAGTTGTAACTGCCGTTCAGCAGCAATTTGTTGTCGGCGACCGCGAACTTATGATGCATATGATAAGGAGTCCGGTCGACTCGCAGCTGCACGCCGGCCTGTAAAAATCGGTCGGCATCAGACCCCAGATCGGCTGCTTTATCATTGTCGGTGATGATACGAATTTTCACACCCCGAGCATGGGCGTCCAGAACAGCCGCGGTCAGCCGGTCGTCGGTGATTGTGAAGACGCAAATATCGACCGTGTTTTTTGCCTGAGCCAGGAAGGAGCGGATCCTTCCCGGACAATCAGCCTTCGGACTGAACCACGCCTCAGCAACCTCGGACGTTGGAGACTCGTTCAGACGCTCAAGCAGTCGCATCATGTCTTCCAGCCAGCGAAGGATCTCACTCGTGTTCTCCGCATTAATCGAAGCCTCCGCCTGGCGAAACGTGAGGCTTCTGAGCACCGAGAGTTCCGCCGCTTCGGGAAGTCCCGCGGCCAGTTGATCCGCAAGATTCGCTTTCTCCGCACGCGACAGTGGATGCAAAGCAAATGACTGAGAAACCAGGGCCTGCATTTGATGAGGTGTCATCGCTGATGTTACTTGTGAAGCTGGTGAATCTGAATCCGAATGTCAGCGCCGGTCAAAGCGTGCTGTCACGACCGGCCGTTTGCTGTTTCGACCGGTGGTGGAGTGACGTGGCAGGATACAGCATTAGCCTCGTGGATGACACTGTTTGTGAATCGCCTTCAGGCGGCTGTGTTCCACATGCGTGTAGACCTGAGTCGTCCGGATACTGGAATGTCCGAGCATTTCCTGAAGTGCTCGAATGTCCGCGCCGCCAGCGAGAAGATGGGTCGCGAAGCTGTGACGCAGAGTGTGAGGACTCACTTCGGCTCCGCAGCCGACTCGACTGGCATAGCGCTGCACAAGTGACCAGACAGATTCACGATTCAGTGGTCGTCCGCTGCGGGTCAGGAACAGGTAGCCAGGATCATTTCCTGCAACTGTAACCAGATCGGGCCGTTCCAATTCGAGATACTTACGAATCGCGTCCGAAGCCACTGGATTCAGCGATACGATGCGCTGCTTGTTGCCCTTGCCGGTACAGAGGCAGTAATTTTCTTCGAGATGAATATCCTGTTGCCGTATGCCCACGACTTCGGAAACTCGACACCCCGTCGCATACATCACAGCCAGAAGCGCGCGGTCTCGACGGTAGTAGCGGTCCTCAGAGCCCAATGGCGCGACTAACAGAGCGTCGACCATGTCGGGGCTGAGCACTTTGGGCAAACGTTCCCACAGCTTGGGAGAACTCACCAGATCGACGGTGCTTTCGGCAACGATGCCTTCCAGCATGAGATAGCGGAAGAACATTCGAATCGCGACCAGATTCCGTCCAATGCTGCTGGCAGCCAGATTCAGAGTCTGCAGGAACTCCAGAAATGCCGTAATCGTGGGGACGCCGATGTCATGGACCCCGACCTTGGCGTGATCTCGATTCCAGCCGAAGAAGCGATCGAGATCGCGTCGGTAGGCATCAATCGTGTTCTTCGCCATCCCACATTCGGCATCGAGATAGCTCAGGAAGCTATTCTGCCAGGAAGCCGGGTCTCGAAATGTCGAGACCGCGAAGGTTCGTCCTTCCGGAGGTCGCTTGCGACGAGTCATCGAGGCCTCGGGTAAAAAGCCATTTGAGGGGAGAGAGATTTCCGACTTTTCTGATTATCGGTCACATGACCGTGACTTCGCGAGGTCGTCACACAATGTCAAACGAGTCCGCGCTTGCTTAAGAACGGCTAACAAAACTTACTCAAGTAGCTGGATTCGTGAGAATTCGGAGGTGTTTCTGAGCTCTCACGAGCCCAGCTACGGTTTTGTTAGTCGTTCTAAGTTTCGATGGCACTGTGTTGCGAAATGACCAAACTGTGAATTGCCAAATCTGCGGATTGAACGGCGGCCGCCGATTTTCAGTGTGCCAAACGAAGATCGCCGTCACCGTTCAGAGGGGGTTGAACGATGACGGCGACAGCTGGAAACCGTTGGGTAACGGTTAACGTTTTAGTTGTGATGCCTGAATGCTCAAAGGCCTAATCTCTATCGTCGTGCACACCGAAGAGTCCCTCAAGATTTCTGACGATTCGTGGTTATCGGATCTGTAGCGGAAACAACGTCGAAAGGCACTTGGGTATTCCCGCCGGACTGGAGGAAACGGAGCATGTCTTGCAATGGCACGGTCAGCAAATCCGGGCTTCGATGGAAGACGTTTCACGGATTCTAACCCACTTCCGCCACACTGTAGCGTGGGCTTCAGCCCACATTGCGGCAGTGTAGCGTGGGCTTTAGCCCACTTACCTGGACAGCGTCTTGTTCGGCTCCCTTACAAGCCCGAAGCGCGAGCGAGTGAGCACATTGCGACTCATTCACTCGCTGGCGCTTCGGGCTTGTATTCTCAAGGGTTTTCTTGAACATGGCGCTGTGCTGCGAGGCGCATCCCGAAATCACATCCTGTTCTACCGCGGCGCAAAATCACAACCCGAAACGTCAGTGAGGGATTGAGCTATAGCGTTTACCAAGTGTTGCGGAAAATTCCTCGTTGACCGGCGTGTTGATTAAATCGCTTCATGAGCCGCAGGGCGTTGGCCCCGGTTGTTTTCCTTGGGTTTCAGAGGCGAAAACCGGACGCTAACGCGTTCCGGCTGATTAAAGGGGCTTGCCGGCGGAAGCCAGTGCTATGAGAGTCCTCATGACTGGACACAAGCCGGATCTGATCAGTAGTGCAGATTCGTCCGTTCCGCACTGGTAAATCACCACGCAGAATTCCTAAACTCCGCAGAACTGGCATTTTGCGGAACGGAAAACCTTAGCCATGATGACGTCAACCACAATGGAATCCGCTTTTCTGAACGCATTCAGACGACAATCGCAGCACCGGAAGCTGCTCTTCGCCCTCGGTCTGTTGGGAAATCTGGCAACAATTTTTGGCGCGTCGTTCGAGTGCTCGCCTGTTTTATTCGCCGATGAGCGCAGGCCTTCGCGCGGTTCGGCAACAATTTCTGGCGGCGATGAACTGTTTCCGCCGCTGCCCGATTTTCCGTCGTTGTCCGGCGACGATCCTCCGCGCGTTCGCCCTTCGGAGACTCAGCCTGAGGTCATTCCGAGAACGACTCCACGTCCACGAGCAAATCCACGAACAAGTCCGGGAGTTCGCGATTCCTCCACGCCGCGTTTTCCTGCACCACTTGATTCGCTTGATGAGGAAATGGATCCAGATGGCGGAATCCGGTTACAGCCTCTGGATGAGAACGCGCCGTTCAGTCCTCGCACGCCTTCAGGTTCATCACGTACCCCATCAGGATCATTGCGACCCTCGACAGGAATTGATCCGGAGGCGGAGCGGAGTGTGCTTCCGGGAGCCAATGCGGACGACCTGACAACTGACGGCGCATTCAATTGGTCACTTCAGCCGGTGTCTGTCGCTGATATCGAAATCGGTAAAGAATGGAATTTCGCACATGGCAAACCGAACCTCTCTGAATCCGAAGAAGACAACTACGTCGAGTTGATTCGAGCGGCTCTGGCTCGACGAACTCTGGCTCCCAGCCAGTTACCGGAGAATGCCAACGTAACGAGTGCCTGGGAGACTGCTTTCTATCGATACGCCGAAGTGCGCAGGCAGGCATGGGAGAATGGCAAGGTTCAACTGTCAGCGGCTTTGCCCGAATTAACCGATCCAAACGACAAGGCGACACGACGAATCATCTCGACAACGGATCATTCCAGCGATCTGTCTCCGATCAAGAACTATTTGCTGCAACTGGACATGCAGTCGCATCCGAAAGATTTCGTCGGCCGACCAGTTGTTCTCTACGGCATGTTCACTCCTCTGGGACCGAAGGAACTGCAGGCTCGTCGCACGCTGGAAGGTGAAGAGCGAATCATTACTCTGCAGCGCGGCATCCTGCGAAACTTTGTGACACAGGAGATGATCGCGATGGTGGATGCGATCAGCTATGTGGATCCGCAATCGCAGAATCAGCCGTCGTCTGCGTGGCCCATTGACAAACGCGTCGCGATGCCGGTGATGGTCAAAGGCTGGTTCGTCAAGCTTTGGCAGAGACAGCCGCTTGTGTTTTCGGATGTCGTGCGAGTGCTCACGCCGCGTCCGTATGACGAGTATGTTCGTGATCATGTGCGATCCCGTCGCAAGGTTAATGACGACGAGAGCTGGTTGTATCACGAGACTTTGCGACAGCTGCAGTTGACGAGCAGCAAGGTGCAGTCAGCCATCGCCGCTGAAGAACAAAAGATTCGCGTTCAGAAGTTACTTGTGAACATGGTTGAGAAAGCCGGAGCCGATCGGATCGTCCTGGAGAATCAATTTCGCAGTGGAGCGATTTCGAAAACGGACACGCAGGGCAAAGAGGGCTACGAATCCAGGCTGCGGAGGCTTGAGCGGCAGATCGGGTTTCGAAAAAGTAAGTACCTTGAGCATCAGAAGAATCCAGAAACCTTTCCGCTCTTTGTGGATGTGTTTCAGAATCCGGACTATTGGCAAGGTCGGCTGATTACTCTCCGCGGTCATGTTCGGCGTGTCATCACTTACAATGGCGACTCGACGCTGTTCAACGGACAGCCGCTGCATGAACTGTGGCTCTTCACGGAAGATTCGCAGAACAATCCGGCGGTGATTGTGACGCCTTCATTGCCGAAAGAATTTCCGGTGGGAAGCGAACTGATCGATTCTGTGACCGTGACAGGCTGCTTCTTCAAGATGTATGTGTATCGTTCACAGCATGAGAATCGTCTGGCTCCGTTGCTGCTGGCCGGACACGTCAGCTGGAACCCTTCCGCAAAGCATATATTAACTCTGGCTGAGGCTGGTCATATTCGAGCCAATTCCCCGTTGCTTGCTCAGGCCAAAAGTGAAACGCGCCCAATCAGTGATACGCTGGTTTTGTTTCTCGGGTTTTTGACTTTGCTGGTCACGATGACTGTATGGGGGCGAGTGCAGCGAGATCGGCGAGAAAGAAGACGGCTCTTGAGTCTGGTGGACGAACGGCCCGATTTCCATCAAACTTCGCAGGATCGTTTTTCCGGTCCGTTTGCTGATCCCAGAATTGAGCCTACTCGCGGATGACCACTTCGGCTAACGCCTCCCATCGTCAAACAGACAGTTCCATCATTCAGCCGCTGGAAGCGATAACTGATCGTCCGGTTCGATTGGGAGTTTTGATCAGCGGCGGCGGGACTACACTGCTCAATTTTCTGGATCAGATTCGCAGCGGACAGTTGAATGCGGAGGTTCCGCTGGTGATTGCCAGTCAGCGAACCTGCAAAGGCGTCGAGCGTTCTTTGGCGGCCGGATTGAATTGCCAGGTGATACGTCCTCGTGATTTTTCCGGTGTTGGTGACTTCAGTCGCGCTGTCTTTGCGGAATTGCGGAGTGCCAACGTGGATCTCGTCACACTGGCAGGTTTCCTGAGTCTGCTCCATGTGCCCGACGATTTTCGATGGCGAGTGCTCAACATTCATCCGTCGCTGATCCCGGCCTTTTGCGGTCATGGATTCTTCGGTCATCATGTTCACGAAGCGGCGATCGAGCGAGGCGTGAAAGTCAGCGGCTGCACCGTTCACTTCGCCAACAACGAATACGATCAGGGCCCGATCGTCCTGCAACGCACGGTTGCCGTTCCTGATCTCTGCACGGCCGATGAGTTAGCGTCACTGGTCTTTGAACAGGAAAAAATCGCGTATCCGGATGCCATTCGAATGCTGGCGTCGGGGAAGGTTCGCATTGTTGGAAATCGAACTGCGACGTAGCTGATCCTGACGGCGGCTTGTAGGTTGGACATTCTTGTCCGACCGCGTTTCGACGGGCAGGAATGCTCATCCTGCGGTAAACGCTATCGCTTGCGTTCGATGGCTTCGGCAATTTGTTCAATGATGCCACTGCAGAACTGATCCAGATTTGCCGACACGGTGTTGGCGCGTTCGCGCCAGGAGTTCATTTCGGACATCTTGCGAAGTCCTTTGAACATTGTGCCAAGAGCCGAGCCAAGTGCGCGGCTGGTGGGATGGAAAATCATCGAGGCGGCTTGTTCCGGGATTTCTTCTTCCAGAGTATCCACGACGCCTCGGATCGCCATGAAGCGAACATTGCGTTCCTGGCAAACCTGCGCCACCGCGAGACTGCTGGTGTCGACCGCGAGCCCGGGGAATTTTTCGGCCAACGCGGATTTCTCCGTGGGGGTCACCGGATGTTGATCCGCCACGATCAGCTTGCCAACGTGAATTCGCTTGCGAGGAGCCAGTGTACACTTCACCGGCAGGCTGTTGACGTGCGTGTCGCTGATTTCATTCGACAGCACGATATCGCCCGGTCTGGTATCGGCCGTCAGAGACGAACTGAAACCGATCGCCAGAATCCACGCCGGTCGATGTTCGTTGATCAAAAGTTCCGTGGCGGCTCGATGAGACGCGTAGCCTTCGCCCGCTTCGGCGATCGCCAGACGAATCGTTTCCCCCAGAAAGCCGCCTCGAACGGTGATCTTGTTTTCTGTGTAACTTCGCTGCCGGTCAACTCGCTTCAGAAACGCCTTCAGTTCGCCCTTGTGAGTACACACGATGCCCACGTCGGCGGTGGACCGGTCAGGAACCGGTTCCACGGCCGCAGGCTTCGTTTTCGCAGACGAATCGTTTCCGGAGCTGCTCACGCTGACGCCTCAAAGTCCTTCATGAACTGCACAAGGGCTTCAACGCCTTCCGGTGGAAACGCGTTGTAGATACTGGCACGCATGCCGCCGACGCTGCGATGTCCCTTCAGGCCACTGAAGCCTTTCGCTTCAGCCGATTTGACGAAGGCATTGTCTTTGTCTTCGTTACCTGTCACGAACGTGACGTTCATCATCGATCCGCTACCCGGTTTGGCCGTTGATTTAAACAGGCTGCTGGTCTTCAGGTAATCATAAAGAACCGCGGCCTTGGCCTTGTTGCGCGTTTCCATTGCGGCCAAACCGCCTTGAGCTTTAATCCAGCGGAAGACCAGCATCATCAGGTAGATGCCAAAGGTCGGAGGCGTGTTGTACATCGACTCATTTTCAGCATGAGTTCGGTACTGCAGCATGGTGGCGAGATTCTTGTTGCCCGCTTCGACCAGGTCTTTTCGCATGATCACCAGCGTGACTCCGCTGGGGCCGAGATTCTTCTGAGCACCGGCGTAGATCAGACCGTACTTGCGAATGTCGATTGGTCGACTGAAGATATCGCTGCTGGCATCGCACACCAGAAACGCGGAGCTCGGAATTCCTACGGGCTCCGACTGGAACTGAGTCCCGAAGATCGTGTTGTTCGATGTGAAATGAACGTAGACCGGATTGTCGCTGTAAGAGCAGGAGTCAGGAATGTAGTTGAAGTTGGCGTCCTTGCTTGTGCAGGCGACATGAGTCTTCCCGACCGACTTGGCTTCCTTCAGGGCTTTCTCGGCCCACATGCCGGTGATCAGATAATCAGCCGTGCGATCGGCTGGCAGAAGATTCATCGGCACCATCGAAAACTGCAGCGACGCACCGCCCTGCAGAAACAGCACCGAGTAGTCGTCCGGAATGCCAGCCAGTTCGCGGCACAGGGCTTCAGCTTCCGCGGCCACGGCCATGAATGGCTTGCCTCGATGCGAATGTTCGCAAATGCCTACTCCCGTGTTTCCGAGTGAAAGCAGGTTTTCACGAGCTTCCTCCAGGACGGTTTCGGGCAATACGGCAGGACCAGCGGAGAAATTCCAGATGCGACGAGTCATCGCGGATGCAGCTTTCATGGAGACAGTTTGAGATGGGAGAATCAGAGGACTTGCGGCGATCTTAGTCGAGAAGCCAGCCGCACAACCATCCGGAGCCGAAAAGATTGTCGGAACTACCTGGATTACGAGCCACTGGCACGAATCACAGGTGTAGCCGGATTCGTGAGAATTCGGTGGGTTCTGAACTCTCACGAGTTCAGCTACGGTTTCATGATTTTGCCCGGAATTTCAAGGTAAACGGACACGAAGGCAAGCCCCGCCGTTCGGAATTCTAAAGGCTTAAGCGATTCGCCACAAATCCGACTGCAAAACTCCCCTGGCAACAGGAATTTGACACCAGAAAAGCCGCTGAAAGACGTTGATCGGGGCAGACGACCGCGGAGCCTCCAAACCTTTGAAGGAAGGTGGCAATCGACAGCCCGTCAGCATACCGCATTCCAAACAATTCTGATAAACTGCACGCTTCCGAAAATGAACTCCCAAAGCGGGACGTCGGCTCAAGGAATTGAGTCAGGCCGTTGACTATTTTGAATTGCGGAGCAGCCTTCCCCATGCAGTTGTCTTGTAATCGCGCCTTGTTCTCGTCGGCATTTTCCATAGCGGCTTCGGCAGTGCCATCGCGTACGCCGAAAGACATTCTGCGAAACGTATTCATGGCGGTCAGCAGTTCCGGCGTCGAGCTGGTGGGGACCGATCAGGAGATGGCTATCCGTTTTAAGGTCGGTGGGGTCACGACCAGTTCCGCGGGAGACGCCCTTCTTCCGACTCAACGGATCTCATCGATACTTCGCGAACTTCAGGACGAACAGCTCGACCTGACGATTGATGAAAAGAACATTACGCTGAAAGCTGCTTCAGCGAAGTTTCGCTTGTCTTCCGAGGATCCTCGGGAGTTCCCGCCGGTTCCTTCCTTCAGTGAGCAGAACTACTTCCGCATTCCTGCTCCAGTGTTCCGTCAGATGATTCGTCGCACTTCATTCGCGACGGATACCGAGAGTACTCGCTACGCCCTTGGTGGTCTTTTGCTCGAGTTCGGTGAAGGCACCGTCACATTGGCTGCAACGGACAGTCGACGTCTGGCAGTCGCCACGGCCGCCTGTGAGAAGGAAGGCAATCCTGCGGCTCCGACAAAGACGACTGTGGTGCCAACGAAGGCGATGTCATTGCTGGAGCGTTCTATTGATCCTCAGGCTGAGTTTGTTGACATAGCCGTTCATGACAACGATGTGATGATGCGATCCGGAGCGTGTACCGTTTACAGTCGCCTCGTCGAGGGCCGGTTTCCTCGTTATCGCGACGTGATTCCTCGCAGCGGCAACGTGAATGTCCCGTTGCCCGTAGCGCCTTTCTTCGCCGCGGTTCGTCAGTCTCAGATTATCACGGATGAAGAAAGTCGTGGCGTAGATTTCCAGTTTGGTTCGTCCATGCTGACTCTTAGCAGCCAGGCCAGCACGATTGGTGAGTCGAAGATTGAGTTACCGATCGAGTATGACCATGAAGAAGTGAAGATTACTTTTGATCCGAAATACGTTGCAGACTTTTTGAAAGTTCTGACTCCGGAAACGCTGGTTGATCTGCAGTTGACGGATTCAGATACGGCAGCGGTGTTCCGAGTCGAAGATTCCTACACGTATGTCATCATGCCATTGTCACAGGATCGATAGCAAAGGGCGGTTTTCGGTTTAAGGTGTTCGGTTTTCGGTAAATCGCCATCAGTGAAAATTATCGCAGATTTGTGTCCGAAAACCGAAAACTTCAAACCTAAAACCTTGCTGTTTCCTGACTGAAAAGGACTTCCCTGCGTGTCTGATGAAACCTTGTCACCGCCGTCTTCGTTGAAGAACGCATTGATGCGTTTTATTCGCAGCACGGGCGTTGTGAATCGTTCGGCGGCGGAGAGCCTGGATGTTGAATGGAAGCGAATCGTCGGCCCTGAGCTGGGGCGACGCAGCACGGCTCGCAAAGTTCGTGACGGCATTGTGGAGGTCGTGGTGACCAACAGTGCGACTCTTGAAGAGTTGCGAGGCTTCATGCATGAGACGGTGCTGGAGCAGATGAAGGCCAATTTACCGCAGTCCAATATTCGATCCATTCGATATGTGCGTGCTCGGTAGAGTGAGAAGGTAGACTAGCCGGCGAGTGATGATTTCAAATTTGGAATTTGAGATATCAAATCGCCGGAAGCTTTTCGGTTGAACAGAAGAAAGTGAAAACGTGTCTGAAGCGAACGCAGCCAACGACGATAATATTCTCCCGACAGTTGCCGCAGGAAAGCCTGTTTCAGCGAGTGACACCTACGATGCTTCTGACATTCAGCATCTGAAGGGGATTGAAGGGATTCGAACTCGTCCGGCGATGTACATCGGAGACACCGGTGCTCCGGGCCTGCATCATCTCGTCTACGAAGTGGTCGACAACAGTATCGACGAAGCGGTGAACGGTTACGCTTCCGAGATTCATGTTCAGATCAATCTCGATGAAAGCATCTCCATCGTCGACAATGGCCGAGGTATCCCGGTTGACGTTGTCAAAGGCGATGGTCGTCCCGCTTTGGAAGTCGTTCTGACGGAAATCCACGCTGGGGGCAAATTCAATCGCGAGAGCGGTTACAAAGTCGGCACGGGTGGTCTGCACGGCGTGGGGATCACCGCCGTGAATGCTTTGAGCTCGTGGCTGACGGCTGAAGTGCGTCGAGGCGGTTCGACGTGGGTCATGGACTTCGAAAAAGGTCGTCGCACATCAGAACTACGACAGCTGGGCGGAGCAGACTCGACAGGGACTCGCCTGACGTTTCTGCCGGATCCGACGATCTTTTCTGAGACGAAATTTTCGCTCGACACTCTGACACGCCGCATGCGAGAGCTCGCGTTTTTGACGCCGGGGATCCGGATTACTCTGCGGGATGAGCGAGCTGACCGGACGGAAGAATTTCACTTCGAAGACGGCCTTGTCGAGTTCGTTAAATATCTGAATCGAACTCAGACTCCGCTGACTTCGGATGTATTTCGAGTTATGGCGGAGGCGGAAGAAGAGCACGTCGTGGTCGAAGTAGCCATGCAGTACAACGACGGGTACACCGAGAACGTGTTGACCTATGCGAATAACATTTTCAATCCGGACGGGGGGACTCACCTGAGCGGTTTCCGAGCTGCTCTGACCCGCACGATGAACAACTATGCCAAGGCCGGCAATCTGTTCAAAGACATTGTGCCGGTGGGCGAAGACTTCCGCGAAGGTCTGACAGCAATCGTTTCGGTCCGTGTTCCTGATCCGAAATTTACGTCGCAGAACAAAGTAAAGTTGACGAACGGCGAAGTCGAAAGCGCGGTTCAGACGGTGGTGAATGAAGGCTTCACCAAGTATCTGGAAGAGAACCCCTCGATCGCAAAGAAACTTATCGCGAAAGCGGTCATGGCGGCTGAAGCCCGCGAGGCCGCTCGTAAGTCCCGCGACATGGTTCGCCGCAAAGGCGCGCTGACGACCGGAGGTCTGCCGGAGAAACTTCGCGATTGCCGAAGTCGCGATCTGGAATCGACAGAGCTGTATCTGGTGGAAGGTGACTCGGCCGGTGGATCGGCTGACACGGGCCGCGACTCCAGTATTCAGGCGATTCTGCCGTTGCGTGGCAAGATCCTGAACGTTGAAAAGGCACAGCTCGTCAAAGTGCTGGACAATGCGGAGATCACCAATCTCTTCCGCGCGATTGGACTGTCGCCCGCTGGCGGCGAGGATGAAATGGACATCTCCAAGCGACGCTACGGCAAGATCATCGTGATGACTGACGCCGACGTTGACGGCAGTCACATTCGCACGCTGTTGCTGACGTTTCTGTTCCGGCACATGCGGGATCTGGTGGCGGGCGGACATGTCTACATTGCTCAACCGCCGCTTTACCGTGTTATTCAGCGAAAACAAGTTCGTTACGTCCAGACGCATCAGGCGATGATGACCGAACTGATCAGCCTCGGCATGAACGGCGCGCGGCTTAATGTGAAGGCTGACAACACAACGTTTGCAGGAGAAAATCTGCAGAAAGTGTGTGACCTGATCACGCTGATGGAGCATCCTCTTGAGTTGCTGGAGCGCCGCGGGATCGATATTCGTCACTTGTTGAAGTACAACGCCGGTGACAAGTCTCGACTGCCGCGTTATCGAGTTCTCTCCGGTGATACCGAGAAGTGGTTCCTGGAGCGCGACGAAGCCGAAGCGTATCTCAAGTCCATTTTGCCGGTCGTGCCTCCGACTGAAGCGACTGAGACCACAGAGTCGTCGGCGTCGGTCGTATCAACGCCCGTCACAACGGGTGAGTCCGTGATTCCTCGCGAGAAACTGGCTCAACTGATCGACCTGCATGAGATCAAAACTCTGAATGATGTCTTTGCTCAACTCAAGGACTACGGCTTCTTTGTCGCTGACTTTACTCCAGCGGGTGTTCGCAATGCCGAGCCGATTTATCCGTTCATTCTGGAACGCGATGACGATATCGTGAAACTCACCAGCCTTCGCGATCTGCTGGCTGAACTCCGCAGGCTTGGTGAAAAAGGCCTGACGCTGACACGCTTCAAAGGTCTCGGCGAAATGAACTCGGAAGAACTTTGGGATACCAGTATGGACCCCGAAAAACGAACTCTGCTGCAGGTTCGCATGGAAGACGCGGCTGCCGCTGATGAAATCTTCAGAGTGCTCATGGGCGACGCCGTTGAGCCGCGACGTGAATTCATCGAAAAGCACGCGCTGGATGTGAAGGAACTGGATATTTAGTCAACAGAGGAAGACCTTGGCGATGCGTTTAGGATTGATCAACAGTGCCTGGGCTCAGGCGGGGCGAGACACCGCGTGGGGAATTCAGAAGACACGTGAGATTGGTTTTGATGCCATCGACATCTTCACGGATCCGCTGGACATTGATGTTCGTGAGCGACAGTTGATCCGGCGCGAATGCAGTCGGGCGGGATTGCCAATTGTTTCGGTCTGTTGTGTGGCCACGGGGCTGATCGACTTCAATCCGTCGGTGCAGCGGTTTCATATGGACCGTTGCCGCAGTTTTCTGGATCTCTGTTTTGAACTGGAGGCCGAGAATCTGCTGCTGGTTTTAGGAGAGTACATCTGGAATCAGGAAGTCATTCCGCCGGCCGAACAATGGCGAACCGGAGCAGATAACTGCCGTCGCCTCGCCGACTATGCTGAATCGCTGGGGCTGAAGATTGCCATGGAGCTGGAACCATTTCCGCTATCTCTCGTCAATAGTGTCGACAGCATGGTTCGATTTCTGGATGCCGTCAATCACCCGGCTCTCGCGGCCAATATTGATGTGTCGCATCTGCATCTTGCGAAAGTCGCTCCGGAAGAACTGAGTCGCCTGAAGGATCGGGCGATCCATGTGCATATTTCCGACTGTGATGGAATCAAACATGGCGATCTGCCACCCGGACATGGTGTCGTGAACTTTGCTCCGTATCTGAATGAGATCGCGAAGCTGAACATGGGCGGCACGATGTCGATTGAGCTGGAATATTCTCCGGAACCCGATCGCATCGAGGATTGGGTGCGTGAAGCTTATACTTCGACATCCGCGTTAATGAAAGCGGCCGGTTTGAGAGATTAAGACGTGAGGGCATGATTCGTCTGCAGCTATTGTTTTGAAAGAGGTCAGGTCGCAGTGGCAAAGATCATTACGTTTGGCGAAATCATGGCTCGGATGGCTCCATCCGGGGTTCTGCGACTTCGGCAGGTCTTACCCGGATCATTGGATGTCACCTTCGCCGGTGCGGAAGCCAACGTTGCGGCATCGCTGGCCCAACTGGGAACCGAAGTCGAATTTGTGACCGCGTTGCCGGACAGTAGTCCGTTGACTGACGGCTGCCTTGCTGATCTTCGCAGCCTCGGTGTTGGCACTGGACACATTCAGAGATCTGATCGAGGCCGCTTCGGGATTTACTTCGTCGAAATGGGCGCGAATCAGCGGCCCAGTCGAGTTTACTATGATCGCGACAGCTCATCGATCAGTCTTTCCAAACCCGGCGATTTCGATTGGCGGGAGATTTTGAAAGATGCTGCGTGGCTGCATCTGACCGGGATAACTCCGGCCCTGTCGGCCTCGGCTGCCGCGGTGACGCTCGAGGCGGCTCAGGCGGCAAAGTCGATGGGAGTTCGTATCGCGTTTGACGTGAATTTTCGCTCGAAGCTTTGGCGCTGGGATAGTGCTCGTTCCCCGCAGAAGCTGGCCGGGGAAACTCTGCAGTCGTTGATTCCTCTCGTGAGCCTGCTGATGGCAAACGAAGAGGATGGGAAATTGCTGGGGGTCACACTGCCGCCGACAGCAAACTTAGGTACGGCAGAGTTAGACAAGACAGACAGCCAGTTTCATATTGATCGTGCGGTGAGTTTTGCGAAGGTGATGCATGAGCGATATCCGAATATCGAACTCTTTTCGACGACATTTCGAGAGCAGCTTTCGGCATCGCATAATAACTGGGGAGCTATGCTGTTTGATGCAAAGACGGGTGAGACGAAACTGGCTCCGTTGAAAGACGGCGAATATCGCCCCTACGAGATTCGCAATATCGTGGATCGAGTCGGCAGTGGTGATGCGTTTGATGCCGGGCTGCTCTTTGGGCTGACCCATCCCGAGTTTGATCATCAGCGAACGTTGGAATTTGCTACCTCAGCCGCCTGTCTGGCTCATTCCATTGTGGGCGACTGCAACTTCGCGACTCAACAGGAGATCGAAGAACTGACGCAGGGATCTGGCAGCGGGCGAGTTGTGCGGTGAGCCATGGAGGCGGGCGATTTCCGGCCTCAAATCGATTCCCCGGAATTGATCTCGTGATCCATATCCAACGCTGGTGAAGAAGAGCATGGCTTGCCGACAACAACGGCTGGAACTCCTGCGACGGTGCAATGAGGAGCCACGTTCTTCAGCACGACGCTGCCCGCACCGACTTTCGCGCCTTCGCCGATTTCGACGTTGCCCAGAATCTTCGCGCCGGCTCCGATCAGAACACCGCGGCGAACTTTAGGATGGCGATCACCAGTGGCCTTTCCCGTTCCTCCCAGAGTGACCTCGTGCAACAGGGACACGTCATCTTCGATCACCGCTGTTTCGCCGATGACGATCGAGGTGGCATGATCCATCAGGATGCCTCGTCCGATTCTGGCGGCCGGATGAATGTCGACAGCAAAGGCTTCTGAGATGCGATTCTGCAAATGCAACGCGAGAAGTTCTCGCCCTTGTCCCCAGAGCCAATGAGCGATTCGGTATCCGGTCAGAGCGTGCACGCCCTTGAGAAACAGCAGAGGCACCAGGCTGCATTTGATGGCAGGGTCACGTTCCTGGACCGCTCGAATATCTGCGCAGACGGCGTCGATGATCGAGGGATCTTTGGCCATCGCTTCCTGAATCACTTCTCGCAGTTGCATGGCCGTCAGCGTACTGGAAGCGAGCTTGCCGGCCAGGTGGAAACTGATCGCGTCTTCAAAACGATCGTGGTTCAGGACAGTGGCATGCAGAAAACTGGCCAGCATGGGTTCCGTCGCGGCTCGCTGCAGAGCGCGTTCGCGGATGGCGGACCAAATGCAGGTATTTGCAGAAGCAGTCGGGTTGCTCATTGAAGAATTCAGAATCCGGCGAAGTATTATGGGACAACTGACGGAACACTCCACGCAGTCTGCGTTTATTGCGCCGTCATTGGGGCAGGGTGAAAAAGGAGCCTGCCGTCTGTCTGGTCGAGGTGCTGACGACAGAGTATGATCATTTCGGAGGGTATCGTCACTGTTGCGGTGCCACGTTGTCGAGCAAAACTTAAAGGCGATAGTATGAAAAATCACATTCTGCGTTCGGCGATGATGTTTACAGCGGGAGCCATCACTATGGCCGCCGTCATGTACGCGGTGCCGGCCAAACCGGCTCAGGCCCCCGTAGCTCATGGAAATGACAAGTTTTCCATGGCCACAGTTCCATTGCTCGAAACGGGTGTAAATGAAGCGGTCTTTGTTTTGAATCACCTGACGGGTGCTCTGGTTGGCAGCGCGCTGAATGAACGTACCGGCACGTTTACACACCGATATCTGCACAATGTGGCGGCCGACTTCCAGACCGGCTCAAAAGATCCTAAGTACGCTATTGTCAGCGGTCCCGCGAATCTACAAAGCAGCGGGCCGAATGCTCCTGCGTTCGGTGTTCTTTATATCGCTGAACTTTCCTCAGGCAATGTTATTGCTTACGGGTTTCCACGCCCGAACAACCGAAACACCGGGGACCTGGCGATGGTGAAGATGGACTTCTTCAAGTTCGCGGACTCTGTTGGCAACTGATGTTGATTGGCTTGATGAAATGAGCAGTGACAAGAGGACTCTGCGGTCAAAGGGTGGAAGCATCCTGCTCAGGAGTGCAGTTGTCACTGTTCTGTTGTCGCTTTGCAGTGTGCCGTTGCTGCTGTTATCTCTGACGGCACTTTCCGGCCCGATTGGCTTTGTTCTGATCATCACTCCGATGATCATTCTTCCGTTGCCTCTTGTCTGGATACTGGTCCGCTGTAAGGTCTTACCGAACGTCACATTTGGGCGACCATCGGATTCAGTTGAATCATCGAGCGTGAGCGTTTCCGATTAGACCCTAACTGGACAGCGCCATGTTCG
>JBPOIW010000006.1:0-4607 GCA_052034165.1 Planctomycetota bacterium
TGATGATCGCACGTCTGGACTCGAAGGATCATTCCTACGCATCTGCTCGGATGGATCGGCAGTTGTATTGGAGAAGCCTTGAGCGGGAACAGTTTGCGATTGAAAAGCGAATGATGCCAACACTCACAGCAGTTCTGCGAGAAGCAGAGCTGCGCAGAATCATCCGTCGACGTCCAGTCGCGGTCAAGGTTGGCGGGTTATTCCTGCCGCCTGTTCATGCAGACCCTCAAAAGGAAGCCAACGCACGTGCAACGGACTTGGCAACTATGAGCCGAAGCCTGATTGATATTTGGGCAGAGAATGGAATTAGACCGTCCGAGGCAGTCGACAAGCTGCGACGAACAATGGATTCGCTGGATGAAGTCCGTCCAGGACTCGGTGAGATGTATTTCGCCAACATGCTGAAGAACGTCGACCTCGCGGGCGTTTCGGCAAAAGAATTCATGAACAGCCTGACAGAGCAGGCTGCCTAAGGAACGAATCAGATGGTAACCATGCTTCGCGACAACACGAACCGATCAGCAAACGGCATACATGAGCGACGTGCATCGATTCGGCAGCAGACAGCCGATGAGAAAGCATTCTCAATCGAAGCCGTGATGAGCACTGAGCAGCCTGTCCGCATGTGGGATTACGACAGGTGGGAGCCGATCGATGAAGTTCTGCTTGCATCTGGTCGAACCGTCGCCGAGAGCGTCAAACTATTGGATTCACACCGAACCGAGACAATCAATCGAGTCCTCGGGCACGTTGAAAACATTCGTACGGAAGCCAGCGATACCGTTGGCCTGATGCTGTTTGATGCATCAGACCCTGATGCGGTCAAAGCCTTCAACAAGTACCGGGGAAATCATGCTACCGATGTAAGCGTTGGCTACATGGTGACGGGATATATGGAAGTAAAGCCTGGAGAAACCGTCACGGTTGAAGGACGAAGTTTCACGGCAGGTGCCAGACGTTTGCGAATCGCGACAGCGTGGCGGGTTGATGAACTGAGTTGCGTTGCATTCGGAGCCGACAGCAAAGCAAAGGTCCGTGGCGACGACGAGCGGGCGGCACGAATGATCCAGGTGACCGACGCAGAGATTGAGCAACTGCAGAACATTCAACGGTCTGCCGGAACTCTGATCGAGTCTCGAATCGAATCAACAAAGGAACCATCCGTTGTGATCCACATCACAAACGGACAAACAGAACAGCCAGCCGAACGTTCGACTGGCGACAAACCAACGGAAGCCGGGAACGGCAAAAACGAAAGGGCGTCTACAATGACGACTGAAACGAAGCCGGAAACTACCGGCACCGCAGTTAATGAAGCCGAGATTCTGAAGCGAGGCGTTCAACTTGAACGCACTCGACAGGCTTCGATCAAAGCCATCGGCGAAGGCGTACGATCTGAGACTTTGACAAAGGCTCTGGACGATGCTGAATGCGACGTCGAAAAGGCTCGCAGTCTGTTTCTGACGGACCTACAGGAACAGCGGAAAGTCAAACCAGCGGGAAGCGATGCACCTAGCATGATCATCGGCAACCGTGAGCGAGACGTCAACGCTTATTCTCTGGCTGCTGCTCTTGCAATGCGGTTCGGTGTAAACATCGAAGCGGTCGGACACCGTATCAACTTTGATTCGGAAACCGGTGAAACTCTGTTCGAGAAGCCGAACTATCGGAACAAGGCTCGACAGGAAGAATGGGAACGAAACCTGGAACGTGCCGACAAGTTCCGCAACATTCACTCTGTTGATCTGTGCCGAGAAGCTTTGACAATCAGCAAGATCGAAGTTCCACTTGAACGCCGTGCCCTGGTCACACGAGCTTTCTCCACGCCAACTGTCAGCACGATCTACACCACTGCAATGGGAGCTGTGCTCCTGGCGAATCTGGGCGATATGCTCGATTCAACATTGGGCTGGACGAAAGAGATCCAGGTTAAGAACTACAAAAAAGCTGAATTGCATCGGCTTGAAGGTGGTCGCCTTCAAAAGCGAGTTCGAGGCGAGAAAGCAAAGCACGCCAAATTCGCCGATACGATGGAAGGTCTGAAGGTCAATGACTTCGCCTCCACTCTGATCATTGATCGTCAGGATGCTATGGACGATGAACTGGGAGCATGGCAGACAGCGCTGAACGAATACGCTCGGGCCGTTCTCAGTTTGCGACCTGACATCGTTTACGCGGTGCTGGCTGCGAACGCAGCTATGGAAACCGACAACGTTGCCATCTTCCATGCCGACCACCTCAACCTGTTGACCAGCAGCGCTCTGAACATGGCGAATCTTCAGACAGCACTGTCTGTGATGGCGTCTCAGAAAGGTGCTGCGGGATTGCCATTGAACCTGCGAAACGCCTACGTCGTGACTGGCGAGCTTCTGAGTTTCACTGCAGATCAGTTGGCTACTTCGGCTGAAGTCCGTGAGGCAGGTGCCGCAAACGGAACGGCGAACCCACTGAAGAAGCGAAACCTGAAGACTCAGGCCGATGGCCGAATCAACGCAGGTTTCGTTGATCCGCTCACCGATCTCGATGTTGCTCCTGCAACAACGACCTGGTACGTGGCCAGCGAGAACGGCGATCATGGCATGGCGGTTGGTCACCTCGAAGGAACCAACGGAATGCCGACCATGAAGACGACTGTCCTTAACAGTGAAGGTAAGTACGGCGTTGCTCTGGATGTTCAGCACACTGTTGGTGCCGGAGTTTCCGGTCATCAGGGTCTGGTCAAGGGCATCGCGTAACCATCACTCGATGAGTGAAACAGAATCGAACGCCTCAGGCGGAAACGCCTGGGGCATTTCATAAATGCAGATTTTAAGTTGGAGCCCTAGCCGTGTCGGATTCAGAAAAGACTCATGTCCTTGTTCAAGATTGCATCATCAGTCAGTTTGGGAAAGTCTCTGTAGGTTTCGAGATCAGCGAAAGCGATGTTGATCCTTGCACCTGGAGCTATCTCGTACGCAACAGCATGATCAAATCGATTGAATCGATCATCGCTGATGCTGATGCAAACGAGGAAAGCGAGTCGTCCAACCAAGCGGCCACAGAGAAAACACCGGAGCAGATCGCAATGATCGAATCGGTGAAGACTCTGATCGGCAAGGGCAAGCTTCAATTGAAAGCGATAGTTCAGCAGTCTGGCATTGCTGAAGAAGTAGTCACGCCGTTGCTGACTTCAGACAACGGTTTTCAAAAGAACCAAACAGGTTGGTTCTCACTGATCTAAAACATAGATGGCGATGAGTCACCATTGATTGAAAGGCCACTGTCATGGGCGAAATTGTGAATGAAGATGATGTTGTTCGAGTAACAGCAGCAGCCGCACTCGGTTGCGGAGATTTTGTGCTGGTTCCGGACGGTCGCGTTGGCGTCGTTCAGAATCAGAAACCAGTTGCGATCGGTGAGACTGCATCGGTAAAGGTCAAGGGAATCGTCGAAGTTGAAGCGGCTGCTGCACTGACGGTGCCTTGCGTGGTCGGCATCAACCTGACCACGAAGAAAGTCAATGCTGCCGGGACTGCCAGCACAGTTGTGGCTGGTACGCTGCTGTACACCGTCGCAAGCGGTAAGAAAGCTCAGATTGACCTGAACGAATACAACAAATCATCCCATGCAATTGGGGCGTCTACGGCGGCTGCAGGTTCGACGACGACTGATGCTGGCGTTCTTCCGGCTGCGACGGCTGAAGTCTATCCGACATCGGCTGCGGACGACACAAAGGGCGTTCGCATTCATGCTGACGACAAGGTTCTTTCACGTCGCCTGTTCATCGGAAACGGTGTCAGTAACAAGATTCTCAAGGTCTATCCGCCAACCGGTGGAACGATCAACGGCGCGTCGGCAAACGCAGCGTTCAGTTCAGACAGCGGCAAGGGCGTCATCGTCATGTGCGTCGACGCTGAGAACAACACCTGGCTTGCCTGGTAGTCATCAGTCTCTGCAACTGCACCACACATTTAGGTTTTGAATCATGGCCGAACTTGTCACTGATGATCCAGTTGTCCGAATGGCCGCAGAGTCACGATTGACGTGCGGTCAATTGGTCATCGTTCCAGATGGCAGAGTCGGCATCGTTCAAAACATCGAACCTGTTGAGATCACGGATGATGCCTCTGTGCGAATCAGGGGCATCGTCAAAGTTCGAGCGGCTGCCACGATGAGCGGCGGGGATGTTGTTGCGGTGCATATCGGGAATCAGACGGCAGTAGCCACGGGCGGCGACGGAGTCGATGCCGGAACACTGCTGTATGACGTAGCGAGCGGCAAGGACGCCTACATCGATCTGAACTCGTTTCCTTATACACCTCCTGAGTAGTCTGAAATCGAGGGGGGATTGAAATTCAACCAGTAGTTTCTCACCCCCACTAACTGCCTGCCCGTTTGGGCGATTCAGTCCCCCCTTTTTCAGATCAAAAGAAATCATCGGAACGCTTCTGTGAGTTGGTTCAACCGTATCGCGAAGACATGTCAGATGCCACTGGTGTTACACCAGATGGGCGAGGATGTGTTCTTGTCGAGAGCCGGGGAACTGAGAATTGATCCTAACGTTTCCACGCCAATCAAAGCCGTTGTCAAAGTTGTTTCTATGGAAGCAACAACCAGCAACGGGCAAG
>JBPOIW010000014.1:0-44679 GCA_052034165.1 Planctomycetota bacterium
GATCCACGACAGAGAATCCGGGGAATCGGCTCCCGGAGTACTTTGGACCAGAAGTTTACTTCTGACAAGACTGAGCAGGTTCTGAATGTCAGGATTGTTCACCAGAAGCTCGCTGTTGGCGATGATGTTGCTCATCAGCTTGCTTCATTCTTCCTCCCTTGCCGATGGCAATCTGCGCGAAACGCCGTTGGTGCGTGCCGTGCAGGCGTCTCGCAAATCTGTCGTGAATATTCACACAGAAAAGAAGGCAGCGGAAGACAAAGAAGCTCGGTTCTTTTCCCCTAAGTCACGAAAAGTGACCGGGATGGGAACCGGCGTGGTTATTGACGAACGCGGGTATATCGTGACCAATTACCATGTCATTCAGGACGTGGATGTGATCACCGTTACTCTGGACGGCGGGGCGTCCTTCGATGGACGTCCAGTGTCTTATGATCGTAAGCATGACCTTGCCATCATTCGCATTACCGCGACCGAACCTCTGACCGTCATGCCCATGGGGACTTCCTCCGACCTGATGCTGGCGGAGACTGTTTACGCGGTGGGAAATGCTTTTGGTTACGAACATACCGTCACCGCCGGAATCGTCAGCGCGTTGCATCGTGACGTTGAAGTTGACGAGACGCAGTCATACGAAAATCTGATTCAGACGGACGCCAGCATTAATCCGGGCAATAGTGGTGGCCCGTTGCTGAACGTTCACGGTGAGGTGATTGGCATCAACGTCGCCATTCGCTCGGGTGCTCAGCGGATTGGCTTCGCAATTCCCATCGATGATGCTCGCCGAACGATCGCACGTTTGCTGAGTGTGGAACGTCTGGATGGTACGCCACATGGGCTTGTCACGACTGACGTGAAGTCTGCGACAGAAAAGAAGCTCGTGGTGAACGAAGTGGCCAGCGGCAGCGCGGCCGAGCTCTGCGGCATCAAATCCGGGGACATCATTTGCAATGTTCGCGGAATCCGCATCAACGATGGAACAGATCTGGAACGATCGCTGCTGGCTATGCCGCGTGGCAAAGTCGTGGACCTCGTGCTGCAACGAGAAGGCCGTGAGCAAACTCTGCAGTTCACTGTAGGAGTTGGCAAATCGCCCGCTATTGATCCGTCAACGGCTCAGGGAGCCGAAGTGACCGTCGCATCGGCCGAAAAGAAGACAGCTCAGGTTCCTGCAGCTGTCGTCTCACAGTCGACGACGCTTCCTCAGCCAAAACCGCAGCCTGCAAACACCGAGGCTCAGATCATGGATCGAGCGTGGGAGTTGCTGGGGCTGCGACTGGAGTCACTGACGGATGTCGAAAAGCAGGAAGTGACATCACGCACCTATCCGGGAGCTCGCGGTCCGGTGCGTTACAACGGTGGGCTGCGAATCACGGAAGTGAAAAGCGACAGCGCGGCCGCGAAATTCGTCAAGGAAGGCGACGTTCTGCTTGGGCTGGATGGATTTGAGACACTGGGGCCGGTCAATCTGAATTATATCCTGAAGCAGGATCGCATTCAGAAGGCCACCTCAATGAAGTGCCAGATCTACCGCAAAGGTGGAAATCCTCTGGAAGGCACCCTGCCGCTTTCTCGCTGATCCTCTTTCGCGGATCACTGCAGATAAATGAATTCGCTGGAAGCCAGCACGACCTGGCAGGCAACACTCCACGCTGCCACAAGCCGATCCTTTTCATTGCGATCATCAGACGACAACGTCTGAAAAGTGTCCTGAATCAATTTTAGATCCTGAGAGATTTCCTCAGCGGAGGGCTCGCGCCCAAGGCAGGTCACGTAAATTTCCCTGATTCGTTCTGAATCGGTGGAATCTGCTGTCAGGACTCTTCCGGCCAATGCATCGGCCGCCTGCATGACAAAGTCACTGTTCATCATCATCAGCGCCTGAGGGGCCACGGTTGTGGTGGCTCGATCTCCTGTTGGCACAGCAGGGTCAGGAAAATCCAGGAGCTGAAACATCTCAAAGACGTTGTTCCGAATTACGGGCAGATACAGCGATCTTCGAGGACTGTTGTAATCCGTCAAATCAATTGACGTGTGATCAAACAGGTAGCCGCGATTCTTGACTTTCAGTAATGACCCGCCCATTGTTGCATCCAGCTGACCGCTGACAAACAACAGGGAATCACGGATTTCTTCTGCTGAAAGACGGCGCACTGGAAAGCGACTCCACAGTCGGTTGTCGGGATCTGTCGCTACCGCTTCCGCTGAGACCTCAGTGCTTTGCTGATAAGTACTCGACAACAAAATCAACCGATGCATCTCCTTCAGCGACCACTGGCGACGAATGAATTCTTTCGCCAGCCAGTCCAGCAGTTCCGGATGAGAAGGCTTTTCTCCCAGCAGTCCGAAGTTATCAGCCGACGCCACGAGTCCGCGTCCGAAGTGCCATCGCCAGAAACGATTGACCAGAACTCGTGATGTCAATGGATGATGATCATTCACAAGCCACTCCGCCAACTCGCGGCGACCGCTATGCTGTCCAGAAAATCCGGGCATCTCCGGTCCCTTCATCACGGCTGGCACATGACGGGGAATCACGTCGCCCAGTCGAGACGGATTACCTCGCACATGAATGGGGACATCAACAATTTCGTCCTCAGTGACACCCATCGCTGTTGGTAGTTCCGGAGCGGCTTTCTCCAGCGCCGCCAGTTCTTCCCGCAACTTTGTCAGTGCCGTCCGAGTCTCTTCAGGATACTGCGACTCTTTCGCCTCCGGCAGCGTTTGTCCGCCGGGCAGCGAAGCCTGCAACGCTTCATCGGCCGACTTGATCGTCGCTTCGATCGCCATCTTTTTTGAAGCGACCTGAGCATCGTAGTCGACCTGCATCTGCGTCGCCTCAGCGGACTTCAGTGGATACTCATGCCACTTCGCGACCTTAGTGTAAGTGTCCATCGTGCGAGTGCTCTTGAAGATTCCCGCCAGCCCATAATAGTCGGCCGTGTCGATCGGATCGAACTTATGATCATGACACCTGGCACAACCGAAGGTCATCCCCAGAAAGACGCGGCCCACGGTATCGATCTGTTCGTCCACGATATCCATGCGCATCTTCGGCATGTTGACTTCGGCGAGCACTTTGGGGCCGATCGAAAGAAATCCGGTCGCGGTTAAAAGTTCGTTGCGGGCTTCTTCTGAGGAAGCGTCCAGTTGATCTCCTGCCAGCTGTTCGCGAATAAACTGATCGAACGGCTTGTCGGCATTGAAGGACCTCACAACATAATCGCGATATCGCCACGCATTTCCGTGAGCCACGTTTTCATCAAGCCCATTCGAATCGGCATAACGAGCAATATCCAGCCAGTGACGCCCCCAGCGTTCGCCATAAGCTGGTGAGCTGAGCAACCGCTCAATGAGCTCTGAATACGCTTCCGGACGATTGTCGTCGAGAAATGCAGTGACCTCCGCGGGCGTCGGAGGAAGTCCGGTCAGATCAAACGTGACTCGCCGAATCAACGCGCGTTTGTCCGCCTTCGGAGCCGGCGTTAAACCGGACGCTTCCAGCCGCGCGAGAATGAATCGATCCAGATCAGATTGTGGCCATGCTGAGTTCTGCACCGCCGGTACTGCGATCTCGCCCGGCGGAATGAACGCCCAATGATTTGGATCACGATGGCGCTTCGTCGCAGCCGAAGCCGCCGGGAACGCGAGGCCGGATTTCACCCAGTTTGTAAGTACTTCGATCTCCGCATCTTTGAGTCGACCATCCTGCGGCATCTTCAGGTTCTCGTCTTCATGTCGCACCGCGCGGATAAGCAGGCTGGCATCGGGCTCCCCGGCCACAGCCGCCGGGCCAGAATCGCCGCCCTTCAAAATGGCGTCGCGCGAATCCAGTCGCAGGCTCGCCCATTGCTTCGCACTGCCATGACACTTCAGGCAGTGTTCGTCCAGAATGGGACGGACGTGAGTTTCGAACTGCCGAATTTGATCCGCAGTAAACGCAGGTGTCGCGGTCTCCTGTCGCGGAGATGATGCCCCCAGCGCCGGCGACGAATCCTGATCACCCACATCGTCCGCAGCCACAGACGCGTTCGTCGGGTCTGCGCCAACGCGAGGTAACGATTCGTCGATCACGATCGAAAGCAACAACATGAACAGCATAGTGAAGATCCCTTGGCATGGGGAAACTCAGGAGGCTGCATGATACACAAACCAATGCCCGCCCCAAAACTCTATCAGGACAGTTGTCTCAACGATGTCGGGATTTGCAGTTTGGCGAGAAGCTGGGTTCGATTGTTTGCCGTTGTTTCGTCTCAAATCGAAGTTGGCAGCAACCCAGTATCTGAATGTCTGTATCGCCATATTGGGGGCTTCAGGCCCGTTCACATGTTCATCAGTTGTTGAATAACAAAGGCCGCTTTGACCAACTTCGATTTGAGATGAAAAGCCGGGGAGTCACGTTGCAACGCACTGAGGTTACGGTACACTCACGTCAGCAGGTCGAGCTGCCATGAGGTGCTCACTGCCGGATGTTCTGATCCCCGGACAAATTCGTGCGCGCCTCTCTCAGGATGGTGGTTATGGCGACGGTCAGGAAGACTCGAGGCTTCACACTTGTCGAACTCATCGTGGTCATCGCCATCATTGCCATGCTGATCGCGCTGTTGCTGCCCGCTGTTCAGCAGGCCCGCGAGGCAGCTCGTCGAACGTTGTGCAGGAACAATCTGAAGCAATGGGGCCTGGCTCTCCACAACTATCATGATACCAATCTGATCTTTCCCCCTGCGCTGAATCATCCCGGCCGTGTGTCCTGCAGCGGTGCGACACCAGGAGTTTATGGGGCGTCGTTGTATTCCAATCATAATCGCGTTCAGAATACGCCTGGCTGGATTTACCTGCTGCCCTATATCGAACAGCCAGCGGCCTACAGTCTTTACGATTTCAATACAACCGCCAGCTTGTCATCTCCGTGCGGATTCGCGCTGGCTGGTCCGGTCGACAGGAATCCCAATCTGTTGGTAACGTCAATGCCGATGTCAGCACTGGAGTGTCCGTCACATCCGCAGGCTGGCGAAGTTTCCACATCCGCACCGACCGATTCCGCGTCATTCTTTTCAAGAGAGAAAGCACGTCGTGCCAGCTACGGCTTCGCGACCGGAGGCATGACTGACTATAGCTCTCTTCATACGGCATATCAGTGTGATATTCGTCAGGGCATGTTCGGCAACAGCGGCGGTGCTCGGATGAGGGACATCTCGGATGGAGTTTCCAATTCGATTGCAATTGGAGAATCGTGGAGCGGTGATCAGTTCAAACGAGACGGGAATCATGGTCCTTGGGGCCTGACCGGAACCCATACCTGCTGCCATCTTCATACTCCGTCAAGCCACAGTGACAAACTTGATGTTTCAACGGTTTCCGCCATCAGTGGTACCGGCACGTATGCTTCTCATTTCAAGATCAATGCTGTGATCAACAACGATCCACAAAAACGTCAGTACGCATGGGGTTACGGCAGCAGACACGCAGGCGGGATTCAGGTCCTGCTGGCCGATGGTTCTGTCAGATTCCTCAGTGAGGACATGGATTTACTGACATTCTGGCGCATGACTTACATTCATGATGGCCAGATTATCAAAGAATTCTGAACCCCGCTTCAGCATTATTCTCGTCAAGCCCGAACCGTCGGCTCGGTTCAGAGTGAGACGTCCAGCCGGGTCGCTCACAAACCGGTTGGCTTTGAGGCTCGTTGTGATCAGTCTATGCTGTTCTCTGTGACAGAGGCGGACTATTCTCTCCGGAAGGAGTTGCTCAGCCGCCGTCCATCCCTGTATCAGAGATGACAGCCCGTGAAACGACCAGCCAAAATCAACCGCCAGGTGAGAACTCAGAACACCACAGTGCAGGAGCACAGAGTGCCGCGGTGCCATGCGGCAAAGCCCCGGCATGCGGCAACGCCTTTGCTTCTCATCGGAGTTCTCGCAGCGCTGACATGGGAGTGCTCAACAGCCGCCGATGAGCCGTCTCAAGCAGCTGTTGGTGACACCGCACGGAATGAGTTCTTCGAACAGAAGATCCGTCCACTCTTTGTTCGACATTGCTACGAGTGTCATTCCGGAGCCAGTAACGAAATCAAGGGTAGCCTGCGACTGGACTATCGAGATGCCATCATGAAAGGCGGCGATTCCGGTCCGGCTGTGGCGGTGGGCAATCCGAACGACAGTCTTCTGCTGAGTGCGATCAGGCATCAAGGGCTGGAGATGCCACCGGGGAAGAAACTGACGGATGCAGAGATTCAGAACGTTGAAGAATGGATTCGTGCCGGCGCATTCGATCCTCGTGATCTCCCTCCCGATCCCGGGGCCATCGCAACCGAAACCTTCGAAGCGCTCTATCAGGATCGTCGCCAGTGGTGGAGCCTTCAACCGCCCGTCGCAACTGAACCTCCGCCGATGAAATGGCCTCAGGCCGCGGACGACAATCCGGGCACTGAGATTGACCGATTCGTTCTCGCGAAGCTTCATGATCGTGAACTGGTTCCAGCGCCGCGCGCGGATGAGCGGACTCTGATCCGCAGGGCCTGTTTTGCTCTGACCGGGCTGCCACCGTCGGAAGAACAGCTGGACGTCTTTCTGAATGATCAGGAGCCTCGATCCTGGCAGCGTATTGTTGATCAGCTTCTGGCATCCCCGCACTTTGGTGAACGATGGTCGCGGCACTGGATGGATGTTGTCCGTTACACTGATACTTACGGTTACGAATGGGATATGCCGGCGAAAGGGGCATGGCGATATCGCGATTACCTGATTCGTGCGTTCAACACCGACGTGGGCTTTGATCAGCTTGTGCGAGAACAGATTGCGGGCGATCTTTTGAAGTCACCGCGAGTCAATCACGAACTCGGTGTCAACGAATCACTGATTGGTCCGATGTTCTATCAGATGGGTGAAAAACGTCACGGGGACAGTTCAGAGTTCAATGGTATCCATCAGGAAATGCTGGATAACAAAATTGACGCGTTCGGAAAGGCTTTTCTGGCCACCACGATCTCCTGTGCTCGCTGTCATGATCACAAACTGGATGCAGTTTCTCAACGAGACTACTACGCCCTCGGCGGGCTGTTCATGAATGCTCGCTGGGTTACAAACACGGTCGATCTCCCCGAACGCAACAAGTCGATCCGTGAAGAGTTGAAACAGTTGAAGCAACAATTGCGCTCCGAGCTGGCTGAACGATGGCAAGCCGATCTTGAAACGCTGACGTCGGAATCGCTCACTAACCTCAGCAAATCGGTTGCCGGGCGTCCGCTTGAGGATCCTCTGCGAATCTGGTCAGAGTTGCAGTCCGCTGAGGTCGCCGGTCAGGGCCTTGCAACCACATGGCAGACTCTGCAAAAAACATATCGCGACGAAAGTCAGCGGAGAATTTCGGAGAACTCCGGGCACTTCGCGACGGTGGTCGACTTCCGCGACGGCGTTCCGAAAGAATGGTCAACCGACGGGGAAGGAACTCGGGAAATCTCACCGCGTGGTGATTTTGTCGTGGCACTGTCAGGAGAAAAGGCTGTCGATTCCATCCTTTTCGGGGGACTCTGCACAAACTCATTGTCACCACGGATGAATGGTGCACTGCGAACACCGTGGACAAAATCGCTTGGCCCGGGACATCTCAGCTTTGAAGTCGCCGGAGGAGATTTCTCGGCCCAACGAACTGTTGTCGATAACGCGTTCCTGACTGAGAAACAACAGTATCTGGCAAACCCGACGCCTCAGTGGAGACTGGTCGACACGCTTTCGAGCCTGGACAGAAACGTTTACATCGAGTTTGCAACAAAGACCAGTAATCCCAATTTTCCTCCGCGTGTTGGCCTCGGCGGGGCATGCTCAGAAGAACAAGTCGCAGATCCTCGCAGCTGGTTCCAGATCAGTCGTGTTGTGAAGCACACGGCCCCGTTTTCGCCGTACGATGAGCTGACTCGACTGCTGCCATTGCTGGACGGCGAAACACCTCAGTCACTGAATGAAGCGGTCCACCGATTCCGCGCTGTGTTGAAGCAATCTGTTGCGGCCTGGCAAGCGGAACATGCCACGGACGATCATGTGCGAATGTTGAACTGGATGCTTTCCGTCAGCATGCTGCAGAACTCAGCAGAATCGCCAGCAGCAGAATCATCGATCGCAAGGCTGATCCGCAGCTACCGAGCGCTGGAGCAAAAGCTGGCGGAACCGATGACGGTCAATGGGATGGCTGACATTGATCAGCCATTGGATTATCGCCTGAATGTTCGAGGAGACTATGACCAGTTGGGCGATCCTGTTCCGCATGGAGCCGCCCGATTTCTACTGGATGTCTGTGACACGAAGGAGAGTCAGCGAACGCGGCTGGAACTGGCCGAACTGGTTGCCAGTCCGCAAAATCCGCTGACCGCCCGAGTTTACGTGAATCGCGTCTGGCACTGGTTATTCGGGCAGGGACTGGTCAGAACTCCCGATGACTTTGGCCACGTTGGTGATCTGCCTTCGCATCCCGAATTGCTGGACCATCTGACACATCAGTTCATTGCCAGCGGTTGGTCGACAAAACACCTGGTTCGAAATATTTTGCTGAGTCAAACATGGCAGCAATCACAGCAGTCCGTGGCCGGTGCACAGGATGTTGATCCGACCGATCGATTGCTCCATCATTTTCCAGTGCAGCGTCTGGATGCAGAGAGTCTCCGTGATGCCATGCTGCTTGTGTCAGGACGATTGGATAGTCGTCTGTATGGACCGACTTCGAATCCTTATCGTCTGAGCGAAGACGATCAGAAGCGTCTGTTCTCTGGTCCGCTGGACGGCCTTGGTCGACGTTCGATCTACACGAAAGTGACTATCATGGAGCCACCTCGGTTTCTGGCCACCTTCAATCAACCGGCCCCCAAAATTCCGACGGGCCGTCGCGATGTAACAACGACACCCGCACAGTCACTGACCTTGCTGAACGACCCGTTTGTCGCCGGTCAGGCGGATTACTGGGCCTCGCAACTGATTCAGCGGAATGACACGACGATCGAGTCACGTGTGCAGCATATGTTTTTGAAAGCTGTGGGGAGACAAGCCACCAGTGAGGAGTTGTCACGCTGGTCAGAAGCGGCACGCGACTTTGCAATTGAAGAGAAGACTCTCGAACAAGAGGCCCTGAGGAGTCAATCGGTGTGGCAAGCCATGGCCCATGCCATGTTCAATACAAAAGAGTTCCTGTATGTACGCTAAGTTGCTGTCCGTGTGCGTTTGGCGGATGAACGAGCTTTCACGGGCTGCGAGGCAGGATGAACAGATTGCTCCAGTGCCTGCAGAACACCTTTTAACTCGGGGACGATTTTCTCATTCAGCCATCCGACGAGCTCAACGGCTTTGGAATCGGCCGCGACCTTGGCACTCTCGGACATATCCTGCAGACTCTTTCCCTGTTTGCTGTTGACCTTGCGGCTGAACTTTGCGACCGATCTGGCTGCAACCGCGTCATCCTGCAAGCGGCCGAGTTTCTTCTGGACATCGGCCAGCGACCGCAACAAATGTTTCGTCGTTTTGTCGGCATGAAACTCCTGCAACAATTCCGCCACGTATCGCAGTTGTTTAGACGAGATACGAAATGAATGCATACCTTCGAGCTGAGATCTCTCGGGCAACTTCTTCAACAGTAAGTCAATTCGATCACTCAACTGCTGCGCGTTCCATGATCTGCGATCCGGTGTTACTTCGCCGGAGGTCCCAGGTTTTTTCGCCGACATTGACTTCAGCAACCCCTGAGTTTTGGTGTGAAGTTTTTCTTCACGGACCAACTTCTCGAAAGCAAGCTTAAGAGGTTTCTGGCACTCCTTCCGTTTTCGCGTCCACGCTTTTTGCAACTTTGCCTGAGCTTTGCCCTGTTCGGGCATTTCTCGAGCCAGCAGAACATCGAGGTCCCGGGCCTTGCCGGCCGACTTGAGCAACTCCTTCAGAGTCTTCTGCAGCCAACGCGATTCCTTTGCAGCAGAAAACTGTTCGGAGAATAAGTCCAGACAGGCTAAGCTTCTGCGCAGAGAAATCCGCAGCTTATGAACTCCGTCGACGCTGCCCCGCCAATCCTCGGCCGCAATTTTGAGTTGTGCTTTCACATCCCGCAGGCAGGATTTCAGAAGCGTTTGCGCCATCTGTTCCACAGTGGCATTCTGTTTTGATGCGCGGGGCATGCACGATACCAGGCACGATGCAGGGGCAAAGAGAACCAGCAGAGGAAATATCCTCGTGGGGACAGATGAGCAGAGTGTCCACGGAGGCGAGAGAATTCAAACAGGATGGCAAGCAGTCTGGGATTTTGCGCAACCTTAACAATTCGGGTGATTCGTCACGGATGAGGCTTCTGAGGAGCCCTGAATTGTTAAGACGATGAACGGATTCAAGGTCGCTGGTCGCGGTGCCGAACTTGTCACACTCTGCAAATTTCTCAGGCGAAATCGAGCGACGACGCCTGCGGCTTACGAGGAAACGTTGGAATCCACACCGTAGAGACCTCGGTTTATACCGCAAAACATGCAAAAGTATCCTGCGGCTCACGAAGCGGCGGAATCGGTCGTCTGGTTTCACGAGATCGCGTTGCGTTGAATTGCCGGACAGCCTACCGTACCCGACTTCTTGTTTCTGGACCGGCGATCTGGTTTGGGGAACTGGGTGAGCAGGCTGGCGCGGGCACTGGCGAGTTCCGTGCGCGGCCGCGATTGAGGCTGACTTCTATAGGGAATGCCGCGAACACCCGGCCTCAATTCACACCATGCGGAGAATAACTATGGCTTCGTCATTTGAGATGACGCGGCGTGTTGAGTTTTGTGAAACTGACATGGCCGGGATCGTCCACTTTTCGAACTTCTACAAATGGATGGAACAGGCTGAACATGAGTTCTTCAGAACTCAGGGACTTTCCATCGTCCGGCATTTACCTGATGGCAGCACGATAGGCTGGCCACGCGTGTCAGCTCAATGTCGGTTCGAATCGCCGGCACGTTATGAAGATATACTGACAGTGCTGTTGACGGTGCAGCGGATCGGCATGAAGTCATTGACGTTTGATGTCGTGTTTCGGAATGGTGACCGCAATGTCGCTCGCGGCTCGATGAAAACCGTCTGTTGTATCGTTCGCTCGGGACATGGGCTGGAATCGATGGAGATTCCGGAAGAGTATCGATCCCGATTTGAAGAGCATCCGGAAGAACAGACAGGGACATGAAGCGCGCATTTTTTCTGATACTGGGCATCGTTGTTTCCGTCGCGTGCTTTGCCTTGTCATTGCAGGGAACGAACAAGGAACAACTGACAGCGGCCTTCGCGGGTGCAAACTATTGGTCCCTGCCCGTCATGCTGGGACTGCTGTTTCTGTTTTACTGGCTTAAGACACTGCGCTGGCAATGGCTGCTGGCCCCCGTGGCGCCGTTAACGTTCGGACAATTGTTCCCTCCGATGTTAATTGGTTTTGCAGCCAACAATATTTTGCCTGCTCATCTGGGCGAGTTTGTTCGCGTCTTTGTCGTTCGCAAGAAGTACGGGGTCCCCGCCGCGACGGTGCTGTCCACCGTGGTGCTCGAACGCATCTTCGACGTCCTTGCGATTCTCGCGTTGTTCGGAGTAGGACTATTCTTTACGAATGACCTTCCCGACAAGTATCGCAACTTTGCAGTATTGCTGGGGGGGGGGGGCATCGTCGGGGTCATCGCCGTTATTGTTTATCTGATCTGGACCGAAGTGTTCCTCAAGTTCATGACATGGAGCATGAGCTGGTTTCCGTTCTTGCCCGAAAAGCTGACCTCGGGCGTCATCCAGATGTTGCGGAACGGAGCTCACGGACTGGCTTCATTGCGCAGTGGCAAGGCCGTTTTTCTGATTGCCGTCAGCAGCCTCGCGCAATGGTTTATTAACGGTCTGATCGCCTACGTTGCCTTGAAAGCCTTCCACATCAACGTCTCTCCTGTGGAAGGACTGATCGTGACGGGAGTGACCGCGATTGGCGTCATGATTCCTTCCACGCCGGGGTATTTCGGGGTCATTCAAGTGTGCTTCAAGGTCAGCATGGAAGCCCTTCAGGTCCCCGTCGCAGCCTCCACCGTTCTGGGCTCGTCTCTTTATTATCACATGAGCATGTGGATCCCGGTGACAATGCTGGGACTGTATTACCTGCAACAATTGGGGTTCAGCCTGAAAGACCTTCAGAAAGCGGCCGCCGAATAAACTTCTGGAGCGTGTGACAGGACGGGGCCACATGCCCGCGATTTGCTCCGGCCGACCAGACAACTTCAGAAACGTAGATGTCTCCGTGTGAGTCCAGTCGGATATCGTGCGGAGCAAAGAAATCCCCCGGGGCCGTCGGATTAATTCCGCCACCCCAGCGACACAACAAATGACCGTCCGGCGAAAACAGACTGACTCGACCCCCGGTTGCATTATCTGACGGCGGAGAAATCCCCGGCCACATCCCTGATCGAAAACCCAGTTCCGCCACGTACATGTTTCCATCTGTATCAAACGTCAACTGACAAGGCCGCGCCACATCCGTGCGCTGACTCAGGAATTTTCCGTCCGGAGTGAAACTCTGCAAGCGGCTGTTCTCGCGATCAGCGACATGCACAATTCCGTTCTGGTCGACTGCAATGCCATGCGGGACCTGAAATTGCCCGGGCCCTCGACCAGGTTCTCCCCAGGAAAAGAGCAGCTGCCCATCCGCCGTAAATTTGTGAATTCGCGCGTTGCCATAACCATCCGCCGCGTAAATCGCTCCGTCGGGCGACAGAGCAATGTTGGTCGGGAAATAGAACGGCGGACCTGAATATCGGACGGTCCGAAAATCGATGCTGGTGGCTCCGGTGTCAGACGGCTTCCCGCTGGTCCCCAGTTTCCATATCAGGGTTCCATCGGGCGAAAATTTGCGGACGGTATGGTCCAGATCATCGGTGCAGTAAACGCAGTCGTCCGGGCCAATTGTGATTCCATGAGCTCTTGCGAAGACACCTTCGCCCCAGGAACGGAGAAATTTTCCGGAGCGATCAAAGACCATGACCGGATGCTCGCCGCGATTGAACACAAAGACGTTGTCCTGCGAATCGACGGCCACCGCAGAAACTTCCTGCCACTGATACTCTGCGGGACGCTGAGCCCAGTCAGCCACGGCTTCAAACCGAAAGGCATCGCTGCCAACAATGACGGAGGACGGAGCAGGCACCGACGCGTTATGAGACATGAAGTTCTCGCTCACTGCGGTTTCCCGCTTCGTGCTGAAACAGGGGCGGGGGGGGTTATCCGGGAATTACTTTTGCGGTCAGGCGATACTCCTGAGCACGGCGAGCATATTGGGCCGCGTTCTCCAGTAACCGCAGGATCTCCTCTTCGGTCAGTTCGCGTTTAACCTTCCCCGGCAATCCAACAACCAGTGAGCGATCGGGAATTTCCGCTCCTTCGGGAACTAATGCTCCGGCGCCGATCAGGCAATGACGACCGATTTTTGCACCATTGAGCACAATTGCTCCGATGCCAATCATGCTGCCTTCGCCGACCGTGCAGCCATGAAGCATCGCCTGATGCCCGATCGTACAGTCTGCCCCAATGGTCAATGGGCAACCGGGATCTGTATGCAGTACAGCCAGGTCCTGAATGTTTGTCCGAGTGCCAATAGTAATGGGCTCATTGTCCGCTCGCAGCACCGCCCCGTACCAGACGCTGGAGGCTTCCGACAAGGTCACTCGGCCAATCAGAGTCGCATTTGCGGCGATCCAGACATCAGCGGATTCAAGGACGGGCTGATGGTTGCCCAGAGCAATCAGCATGAGCTTTGGCTTTCTGTCGTGAACACCATCGAGTGGTCATCGTCGCTGGATACTGCAACGACGTCTCAGGGCTCAAGACGTTTGCGGGTTGTCGGGTGAGTCGGCACTGCGATGAAGGAATTGCAATCTGCGCGATCGCAGTTTACTCCGTCACGATCGTTGCCTTCTTGATGTAATCAAGCTTAGGAAATTGGGAATTCAGGTAAACATTTCCCCCGGCATTGATTTGCCCCTGATCGGGGCTTTCTCCGTACTCGGCATTAATCTTATCGACGTTGTCCATGCCTTCGATGACTTCACCAAACGGAGAGAATCCCTGGCTGTCAAGAAACCCATTGTCGACAAAGTTGATGAACACCTGAGTTGTCCGTGAATCGCGTCCGGACGTTGCGAACGTGATGTATCCGCGTCGGTTACTTTTCTTCGGTGGATCATCCTTCAAAGCTCGTTCCCAGCCCTGCTGAGTTGCCGGGGTCCCGTTGATTCCGAACTGAACCATGAAGCCGCTCACGACGCGAAAGAATCGGCAATCATCGTAGAACCCGGACTTGACCAGCTCATAGAATCGCCCTGCGCCCCGTGGAGCCCAGTCGCGATGGACCAGAACCACAAAATCACCAGCGGTGGTTTCAAATTTGACCGTATAACTTCCCTGATCCACGGAGACGCTTTCGTCCACCGCCATTTCGGGCTTATCCGCCGGGACGACGGGTTCCGGGGCCACCGGAGGCGTCTCCAGATCCTTCTTTGCTTTTTCCATGTCGGCCAAAGAATCAATCATTGATCTCGGCTGTTCGTCATTCGGATCCGAGCAGCCTGCCACGACACTGACGGAGGCAAGGAACAAACAGTTAAGCAGGCTGCGTAGTACAAAACTGGAATTAGATGGCAACATGGAGAAACCCTGAGCTCGTTGAACGAAGGTTTGAAAACAAGATCTGAAAGTTCTGTGGGAACGCCAGCGATTCCGGACGGCATTTTCGGACAAGCCGTGAAACTCAGCTGGCGAGGACCCAATGCAGACAGAATTCTACAACAGTGTGCGCTATTGCATCATTGCTGCACGGGAATTTTCAGGCGGCGAGCTTCGCCTTTTCGGAGAATATCAATCACCACGGTCTGTCCCAACTTCTTTTGTGTGGCCCCATATCGCAGCAGATCCGAATCAGTCATCAAGTCAGACCGACCGTCATAAGAAACAATCAAGTCATCTTTTTGAAACCCGGCATTTTTGCCCGCTGCATGCGGACCATACATCCCGACATGTTTTACTTTCAGCAGCATTCGATCGGAAGCAATTCCGGCCTCCGCTCGTTCTTCGGAGGAAGCCGGTTCGAAGACGAGGCCTCCCGTGACCATTCTTCGCAAGCCCCAGGCGCTGACTCGCCACGAGATGTCATCAAGATTTCTCCAGCCGGCGGCGAGAGGTACGATCAGAGTCTGCGAGACGCCATCACGAGTAATCTCGGCCGTAAACTCGCCGCCGGTGCTCGGAATGCCATTCAGCACCCATTGGACGTCCGCGACAGAAAGTATGGGCTGCCCATTGAGCTTAATAATCACATCCGCTGGACGGAACCCGGCATTAAAAGACAAAGACCCTGGCACAACATCCTTGACCGTCGCGCGGCGAGTAGGGTCAAGAATCAGGCCCAGAGCTTTGGGGTGTGGATACGGGTTGAGAATCTCATCCGGGATTGGTTTGTTTTGTGATCGATAATGTTCTCGAACGGCGTCACCGATCTGATGACAATGAATGCAGCTTTTCACGACATCGCCGGAGTAATTCAAAGAGCTGGAATACTTTTCCCTGAGCGATGGGAACAATTCTGGTCGTTCGAAAAGAGGTTTCGGGCCGGTCTTTGCGGCCAACGAGTCTTTGTTGGCGGGATAGTTGGCATGCAGATCGAGGGCACCCTGTAATGCTTCGGCAAGCCCTTTTAAGGAAACATCGCCGACCCATTCCGTGCGATGAGATCTGGTCCCGAACCGACCATAGATGGTCTTGTCGGAATTCAGCATGAAGACGGCAAATGACTGGTCAGTATCGTACTGAAACAGAGACAGATCGAGCCCATTGGTCGAGACGACTCGCACGCAGACGAACTTCTCCAGGAGTGGTTTCAGCACTGGGTCTGTGTCAACAAGATCGTCGTCCAGTTTGACACATTCTTCGCAGGGAATGCAGCGAAGCACTACAACGATGGGTTTGCCAGTTTCCTTCGCCACCTCAAACGCTTTTGGAAGGTCGTTATAGATCCAGAAGCCCTCCTGAGTGACTCGCTGCTGGTCTTCCCGGACCTTTTGATCTCGAGTTTTCTTTTCTTGGCCACAGGAAATACCACGGGAAGAGAACAGTAGAATCGTCAAAATTAAAATGATTCGCATAGTGAGACTCCCCGTTTTGGGTCCAAACACCAGAATTCCGCACCGGCTGGGCCGATTCTCCAAAAAATCTGGTCGTTTCGCCAGTCACCTCATTGGCACAATGGGGCGGGGTCCGGAAGTGCATTTTGACCATCCTTCCTCCCCGACACGACCAGCAGTGGCGGCAGATTTTGCCGGGGTTGTCGGGGGTTTTGATGGACTGTGTTGGGTAGCGAACCTTTCCGCGTCTGATCTCTGGAATCCTGCCTAAACAAAGTGGGATAACGGGTTTCTCTCAACCCACTGGAAACGTTGTTCCGAGTCTAGGAGGCGATGACTTCTGTTCATCAGGGGGCCTCCTGCGCTCCGGGCTATGTCTGGATTAAGTTAACGTCGTTCGAGTGAGTTTCTCAGGTCTGTCTGCATTTAGGTAACAGCACCATGCTATTGAACACATGGCTTTCAGCCGCCCGACTTCATTTTACTCAGAAATCGGGTGCTCGCCGAGTTGCTCGGTCAGCTTCTCGAAATTCCATCAGAACGGAGTCATTGGAAGCCAGATCGCTGTTGACGGCATTGGTAATTAATCCGGATACGAAGGCCGGTTACCTGAATGCCGCTGGTGGTATTGAGGTGGATGATCTTGATATGGCTGGCAAGGACGGCCTTGTCATCGAAGGATTCACAATTTCGCCAACATCCGGCGATGCGATTTCGATCAACCTGTCCGGCAGGACGCTGAAGAATCTGGCCATTGAGTCGATCCTGGTGACTCAGTACACAACGCTGGGCTTCGACATTGACCTGACCAACATCACCGGTCTTCACACCATTTCGATTGAAGATGTTGACATCAGAGGCACGGCGCGGGCCATTGATCTGACATTAACAAACACGGATGTTGATGCGCTGACAATTGATGACTCTAAGATTCCCGGCTTGAAAGTCAGTGCACTCAGCGGGTCGGACATTCGTGAGAGCGTGGTGACAGAAAACACCATTGTCGCCGGCGCTGGAGTTGAAGGTATCCTGCTGGAGGTTAATGCAGGCACTGCGGACAACTTCCAGATAAAGGACAACCTTAGAATAAGTTCACCGAATCGAGACTTCGTCCGGATCGATAGTGCGAACTCCCCGTTAGAGGGTCTTTCTATCGTTGATAATCAGATTGGCACGGTCACTCAAGGTTCAGGACTGCTGTTCCGGGCCGACGGCGACACGTTTTTGCAGCCATTGACACTGACAAACAATTCAACTCAGGGGGAATTGATCCAGACGTTCAAGCTTGATCTGTCGGCCATTGGATTGCAGTTTGATGACAACGCGATTACTGGCAAACGGTTTACTCCCGTTGGTACAACTGGCACGACAACGGGATTTCAGAATGCCGTGTTAAGCACAGACAAGAAGATCTTGACAGTTACATTCGCGACGGCGAGTGGCGGCGAAACATTTGCGCCGGGCGACACGCTGCAGTTTTTAATCGACATCGACCTTGCTGGTGGAACTCCTGCGTCGATTTTCGGTGACGATCTCATCGGCGCCGATGTGACTGCGACATTGACCGGCAATTTTGTTGTTGCCGGCCAAATGATCGGAGATCCGGCAAAAGCGACAGCGTCTGAGTTTGCGGTTGGCCCTCGTGCGACGGGGAACACCCAGGGGATCTCCCTGAATCTGGCAAATTCTCCCACGACGAATCTGTTTGTGGAAGGGAACACGGTCGCAGGCACTCCAGGCCATGCGTTTCTCATCAATGCAACGGCGTTCAGCGATGTCACGGGGACTATTAAGGATAATAAGTTCCTTGGTTCCGGCCGAGACGGGATTAATTTTTCGTTGGTCGACAGTAACTTTACTGGTGCCATCATCGGGAACAACGTTTCGAATAATGGGGGTAACGGAATCTCACTTAACCCGGTCGCAAGTCGATCAGGTTTGGTTGAGGCGTTACTGGATACCAACCCCGTTATCGTGACATCAACAAATCATGGTTTGGTGACAGGCGACCAGATCATTCTGCAGGGGCTTGTCAATGACAATCCGGCGATCAATCATCCCGCAAACGGCCTTCACACGATTACTCGGATCGACAACAACCGATTCCGCGTCAATTCAGTAAGCGGGTTGGGAACGGGAGTGCGATACGTCGGTGGGGGAGCGTGGTATGTCCCGGATTTCCAGCAGGACGGTTCAGCTCGCGGCCTTGTGAAGATTGATACGCAGGCGACTGTGCCAAGGGGGACAATCCGGGCGGCGACAAATACCGGACCTATCGTCATCACGTCGCCGAATCATGGTCTTACATCCGGACAGCGAGTCCGGATCCGCAACGTGGCGGGTAACACAGCTGCGAATGGCGTTCAGAAGATCACTGTCCTTGATGCAAACCGATTCCGTCTGGACGGGGTTACTGGCAACGGCGCGTATGACACCACCGGTGGTTTTGGGACGTGGCAGGCAAACGTCATCACCGGCGCAACGAGATCCTCAAGTCTTGTCATTACTTCACCAGGGCACGGGCTGAAAACTGGGGAAGAGGTTCGAGTGACAGGCGTACTTGGAAACACGGCTGCCAATGGAACGTTCAAAGTCTCCGTGCTGACGGCCGACACATTCCTCCTTGTCGGTGCCACTGGTAACGGGACCTACGGTGGCGGAGGCAACTGGGTTCGACTGAAAGAGAAGACGTCCACGGGCGACTTACTGGTGCAGAACATCAGCAAGAATCTGGTGACGGGGAACCTACAAACCGGGATAAAAGTGGACCTCGCCACGGGCACTGTTTTTGACGGCGACATCATTGGCAATACGGTTTCTCAGAACCTGCGAAAAGGCATACACGTTCTGTCACACAGTTTTGGTCTCGGTACCGATTTGCCCTTGAATCCGGCTGATCCATTGGCCCTTCCGGGACTTCAGGATATCAGCTTCAATGTGAACATTGGAACTTCTTCAAAGGGCGATGAGAACATTCTTGATGGCAATACTCAGGCCGGGGTTGTCATCGAAGCGTTGGATCACGGGACCGGTTCGTTCCTCATTCAGAACAATCGAATCACCTCTTCTCGGAACGACAATCTGGCGTCAACGCCTTATCAGGGAGACGGAATTGTCATTCGATTGACGGATGATGTTCTTCCCAGTGAGGCCGTCTCACTCCTTTCCGAATCGGTCATTGATGGCAACATCATCGGGGTCGACAATGAAGGGAACGAGGGGCACGGCGTCTTCTTTGATATTGAACAAAGAACCCGGCTTCAGGATCTCGAAGTTACAAATAACAATTTTCTGAACAACTCGCTGGACGGCTTTCACTTCGAGCGTTCAGAGGATGCTGACCTCAACGCTGTTGTCGCTGAGAAGAACCGTGCCACAAATAATCTGGGGGATGGTTTTGAGTTTTATGCCATCAATACGACGAAAGACCGCCTCGACTTCAGGGTTAACGAGAACATTATCTCGGACAATGCCAATTATGGTATGCGTCTAAACGTAGTCGCAGACGCCAGGTTGGCCGTAGAGTTCGACCGAAATCAGGTCACCGGGAATGGGACTTCGACAGGGAACGCAGCGAGTGGGTTTCACCCCGATGACACCGTTCCTGGATTTGTCGGAAACACGAAGGCCGAAGGCGGGGTGGGTATTCTCGCATTCCAGCAGGCCGATATCGTGTTCACTGCCAAAGACTCGCAGATTGATAACAACGTCGGCGACGGATTCAGCGCGGATGCGTTCAATTTCTTCGATACGCTGGTACTGAACGCAACGTTTACAAATACGACGTTCAACGGAAATACTCTGACAGGATTGCGAAATCATGGAGCAGCCTTCGGGCAGATCGACATCCGTGATTCGGAGTTCAACAATAATGGAGAAGATGGTTTTCGCAGCATCTCGAATATCGACAAGACTGACGTCTTCGAACGTCGAGTGGGCGGCATGAATATTTATTTGACCAGCCTTAATAGCCAGTATATCCACAACGGGCAAAGTGGAATGCAGCTGGGGCAGGGCGTTTCCGCTGTGTTGGGTGATGGGACCATTAGTAACGCCAATGTTTTCGATGTGAACGGTGAGGATGGCCTCAAAATCACACAAAGCGCCGGGCCATATCTTGCTGGCCAGAATACATGGACGCCGCCGTTCTTTAACCCTGCGTTGTTCCAGTATGTAACGCGTCGCCAGATTGAAGCCAGCACGAACTTCTTCAGGAACAATACCGGAGACGGAATTGATATTGGTCACTTTGCTCTGACAGAAGGTGGTAACGTCGAGCATGGTGATGAAGTCATCACGGACGTCCACGTGTCGATTGATAATGCAGAGATTAGTGGCAATGACGGCGACGGTATCGAGTATCTCGCCGACAGCTCACTTCGGATTTCGCCGATTGTGGGCGGCGGTCAGGACGTGGAGTACTCCCATCGTTCGAGTCTGTCGGTAACAGATTCGCGAGTGGTGAATAACGACAAACGCGGGATCGATATTCTTAATCGACGGGGCGAAGACAGCACGATTTCGATCGTCAATAATGAGATTCTTTCGAACGGCTTTGAAGGGGTCTATGTTGTCAACACTGCCTCTGACATGCAATTGCAGGGGTCGTCGTCCGATCCTCTCGTTCCCTATTTGGAAACATTTTCCGGCAGTTCTGATGACGCTGCCCGGTATTTTTCCGTGGGGACCGTAATCCGCGAGATCCACTTCGAAGTCAGCCCGAATATCGAACTCCGCGCTCAGGACAATCGGATTGAATCCAACGGGTCCGTTACGCAGACTTCGACGGTGCCTATTAACGTTTCCAATAACGGAAATAATGCATCAGGTGTGGTTAACCCGGATTGGACCCACCAGTTCCGGCAGGTTCCTGGAACCTTGGGCGGTCTGGTCATCAGAGTCGGATCAGTTGACTCTGTCGGTGAGCTTGAGGCGGCAGATCCCGAGTCGGAATTGTCACTTTCCGGAGTTGATGCGGAAGTCTATCGAAACAGTTTCGACGGTAACATTGGAGCTGATGTCTACTTCGACAGCTTCACCTCTCAGATACCGGCTCAATCGATCGGCAACCTGGATACGGCTGATGATCCGGATTACCGATGGGATTTGGGATATCGAGATCCCCTGTCGCGATTCGACCTGGTGTTTCGTGAAAACTCTGGTAACTCCCTTGATGTCATTAACGGGTTTGCGTACCTCGACAATCACGAGACCGAGTTCAAGTCTCGTTCGGATATATCCAGCGCGCCGAACCACGGCCATAATCTGACCAGTCCAACTGGGCCTTTTTCGCGGACTTATGACCGCTTCAGAAACCAGACTCGAACGATTGGTTATTTCAATTCTGTCGGTGATGTGCCGAGCAGTCAGGCTATGAATCTCGTTGGGTTGCCCTTCTGGAGTTACGATGGTTGGGGGACACCAACGTGGCGAGTTGAATCTGACTTTGACTTCAATAACTTCACAACATCCGATCCGACGTTGGGTTTCAGCGACTTCTTTGACGTGACAAATCTTGGGATCTCGCTGGCTGAAGAACAGTACCAGTGGGATACCGGACGAAATGTTCCTGGCTTCACGGGCACGACCCCTTATTCACTCACGCGCGGCGATATCTTCAATGTTCGCAACGGTCAAGCGCCGATCGCGGCCGACTCGCTGGAGAATAATGATAGCTTCCTGAGCGCATACGAGCTTGGAAAGGTTGCTGGGGCTGGTTATTCCGTGAACTCCCGGGCCACTAACAACACTCTGAGCATTGAGAAGAAGGGCGATCGAGATTATTTCCGCTTTACCGCTGCCGGTTCCGGAGCACTCGACCTGAACCTGGATGCAACGGATGCGCAGGGTGATCGGCTCTACTTCATGTTGTATGAAGTTGTGCCGGGGCAAAAGACTCAGGAAGTTCCACTTCTGAAGAATGCTAATGGAACCGCTCAGTTTGTTTCAGTCGCTGCAGGTGCGTCTGGTCAAATCTCGACGACAGTCGTTGCGGGGCGCGAATACATTATCGAAGTGCTGGGTAATGAATCCGCCAACCTTGGGTCCCCGTTTTCATCAACTACTTCGAAGCCATTCGTTTACGGTACGGCTCGAACATACGGCCTCTCGATTGACGCACCGGTCGCACCCCCGGGTGGCTCCAGTGGTCCGATCGCGAGCGGAGCTGGTTCGGTTGTGGTCTCCGGTGGATCGGTCAGTGGTCCAACAAGCGTTGAATCCGGCGGTGCCGGGGCTGGTACATCCGGCGGCAGCATCCCAGGTGCCCGACCAACAGCGGCCTTTGTGGCTGTCACGCCCGATCCTCGTTCGACGTCCGCAGGCGGCGTCACGCTGAATTTCACTGAAGACGTGAACGGCGTCGATATTGCTGACTTCACCCTGACCAGAAATGGAGTCAATGTTCCTTTGACTGCCGGTATGATGACTCGGGTCAGTGCCAGCAAATACTTCTTCAATCTGTCTAGCAACACTGGGGCAGCCGGGACTTATGTGTTGACACTCAAAGCCTCGGGCTCCGGTATTCTCGACTCAGAAAATCTGGCGCTGCTGACCAATGCCTCGGATACGTGGGTGACCACGACTGCGGTAAATACCTTTGCTGACACACCTGATGCGAATCTTGGTGACCGATTAAGCCGTGACATTAACGGACGTGTTTCACTCCGTGCCAGCGTCATGGAAAGTAATCAGGTCCCACACCTTGACGAGATTCAGCTGGGAGCCGGAGGATACTACCTGACTCAGCAGGGCCGCTTTGAAGATGATGCTCTCACCGGGGACCTGGACATCAAGGGTGCATTGATCATCCGCGGTGTCAGTGCTGCATCAACGGTCATTTTCGGGGCTGACCTCGACCGAATATTCCATGTTTTCCCGGGAGCTTCGCTCACCCTCGAAAATCTGACTATCCGAGGAGGTGAAGCGTTCGATGGCGGGGCCATCTTCAATGAAGGCACAGTCATTCTGCGGAATGTCAATGTGCTGGACAATGAGGCATTCAATCAGGGGGGAGGGATCTTCAACGCTGCGAACGCGGTCCTGAATGTGTTCGGCTCCTCGATCGACACAAATTTCGCGGGTTCACGTGGAGCTGCGGTCAACAATTTGGGTCGCTCAACCTATCTCAATACGACGATCGCACGGAACGTTGCCATTTCACGCGGCGGTGGAATTTTCAATGAAGGATCAGCAACCTCCAGCCTCATTAACGTGACGGTGGCGGATAACACTGCGGCCTCACGCGGAGCAGGTCTGGCCAGCGAAGGCTCAAGAACCAGCACTCTGGGTAACTCCATCATCGAAGCGAACGTCACCGTTGCTCGGATTCCTTCCAATGGGGCGACGATCAATCGAGACTTGATGGGTGTTGTGATTTCTCTTGGAAACAACTTTATCCAGGTTCTTGACAGTCGATCGACAACGGCCACAACTGCAGGGCTGCTGACGTCCGACAAGTTTGGCCGTGATGCGTCCCCGTTCGCCGCATTGACGAGCTACCTTGCTCGCGGTGCAAGCAATGGTGTGGGCTACCGGGCACTGATTCCTGGTCGCGCGGCCGTTGACGGCGGTAGCAATTCGGTTTACCCGAGCACGAATCTTCTGGCTCAGAAGGATGCTATCGGCAACCCTCGTCTCATCGAGGGCAACTCCGATGGGGTCATTACGATTGATGCAGGTGCCGTGGAGCATCTTGTGAATACTCCGGTGGCCATCTTTACGGCCACGCCGAATCCAGCGGCATTTGGTGACCGCGTCAACTTTGATGGTCGTGGGTCAACCCATCCAAACCCAGCGGTTGGCAGAATTGTTCTTTGGGAATGGGACTATGACTTCAACGCCACGAACGGCTTCGTGCCACGGTTGACAGGTTCGACCGCCAGCAGGATCTATCCGTCGTCTCCGAAGACGAATTACACGGTCATGCTGCGGGTGACGGACAATTTTGGCAACTTCGGCTTCTACACTCAGGGCATCTTGATTGGTAAACCGACGACTCCGATCATCGATCGCCCGGCTGCCGCTCGACCGGGTGTCAAGCCCGTCACAACGGACCTGACACCGACGTTCCGATGGACTGCAGACCCCGCAACGTACGACCTCGAACTCTTCCGGATTACAGGCACCAGCAGAGTTCAGGTGTTCCCGCTCGTCTCTTTGACGACGAAGACCTATACCCCAACGACTCCGTTGACAATGGGCGAGTACGAGCTGATTGTGACATCTCGCAATAACAGCTTTAGTTCGCCAAGTGCTCCCTATCGCTTCCTGGTAGGAGGTATGTCCGGGCTTGCTCCGACAGGAAACACATTTGACGTGACACCAAAGTTCCGGTGGGGAATGGTCGTTGGATCTTCAAGGTACGAACTGAAGGTTCGACGCGTGCTGCCGACGGTTGCAGAAGGCGTCATTCAGGAAGCGTTTATTTCCGACACGTCGTATGAACCGACAACTTCACTCGGACTTGGAAAGTTCGAATGGCAGGTGCGAGCTTATGACATCGACGGTGTGGCTGGTGCGTGGAGCAACGTCCAGACTCTCACAATCAGCCAGATTGCGATGACCGCACCGGCACCGGTGACAGTGGACACGACTCCAACGTTCACATGGACCAACATGGACGGCGGGCAGGGAACAACAAAGTACGAATTCTGGCTGAACAGGATTGGCGGCCAGACGAAAGTCATTGTCGAGTCAGCGCTGACATCGACGACTTATACTCCGACGACTCCGATTCCAAACGGTACCTACGACGCCTGGGTTCGTCCGTTGGCACCGGATGGAGAAGGCGGGTTGTGGAGCTTTACTCGCCGATTCGTCATGGATTATCGCGTTGGACCTGTCACCTACGCTCCGGCCGGGGTCACCACAGACACCACGCCAACATTTCGCTGGCAGGCCGCCGAGGGCGCCTCGGGATATAATCTTTGGGTGGATAACCTCAGCACCGGCGTTCAGAAGACAATCTTTGTCACTGTTCCGCATAAGGCCAATTCTACAGAGATCAGTTACACACCGACGACAGCACTCACGGCCGGCAATTATCGTTGGTGGGTTCAGACTGTCGCACCTTCCGGCCTGACGACCAGCTACAGCGCTGCGAAAGATTTCACTGTCCCTGTTCCATCAGTTCTGTCTCCTCGTGGTTCAATTGCCACGAATCTGCCACTGTTCAGATGGAGTGGCGTGGCCGGTTATGTTTCCTATGAAATATGGGTTGATAACATAACCAGCGGAGCGAAAGAGGTTCTGAGAACGAAAGGCATCACGACAACGTCCTATCAGACGACTTTGCCTTTTGAGAATGGTGACTTCAAAGTCTGGGTTCGTGGCTACGATAAAGACGGCAATATTTCTCAGTGGAGCGGCCCGGCGGACTTTACAGTCACGGTGGGTGTGGGAGTTGCCCCGATCCTCACGAATTCGTTCCGTAATGCCAATGGCTCACGAACATTCAACTGGTCTTCCGGCACAGGAGCATTCAGCTACGAAATCATCGTCAAGCGGATCTCCGATCCGAATCAGTCCGTTGTGCTGAATCAGAAAGGTATCACGGGTACGACGTTTACAACTCCAACGGTCTTTACGTCCGGAACGTACCGCTGGTGGATTCGTGGACTCGATGTTGATGGCAACGGGCTTCCTTGGAGCCAGCCACTGCAGTTCTTTGTTCAGAATTCGGATGACACAGCCCCGACAGATGCTTCCGAGATTGCATTGGCCGCAGCGACAACTCCGGTCGTGTTTGATGCGAGTGCCGGATTCTGGTCTGACGAGATCGTTCGGAGCATCACCGCGACACCGGCCGGGAACGTTGTTCAGATCGATCCGATTGCAGCCGTGTCAGAACCGATTCCGGAGCCATCAGTTGTCGTGGAAGACATTTCTGGAATCGATGACCTCATGGGAGATTGGGCCAGCTGGAACCTGGATGATGCCACAACTCCGGTAGTCCCTGTCTCATTGCCAGTTGTTAAGACACCGGTCGTGTCGGCTGAGAACTCAAAGTCTGAAAATGAAAACCGAGCACTGGACCTGCTGATGGCAGGGATGGCTTTGGGAGCGGTCGTTTCCCGGAGCCGAAAGTCGAAAGACCAGGAATAATCGAGTTTGTAACTCACGAATTTGAAATAGGACGACCGGCTGAATTCTCGGCCGGTCGTTTTTTTATGGGGCTCGGGCGGGGAAAGCATTCTGTGGCGAGAATGGGCTTTTTTCTGCATCGGACGCGATGGGGTCAGTCGGAACAGACCAGGTTTCTCAATCCTCCTGTGAATCGAACGATCTGCGTAATGCTCTACGAGGAAGGACGCCACAAGCCGTTTCAGGTGTTGCAGAACGATGCAGCCCGGGCTCCTCGCTGCTTTTTGCGACAGTCTTTGGTTGCGTACCAAGGGGTCTCGGTGTATGGTCCCAAGCAGGCAAATATCGTCAGAAGCGTCGTTTTGGCAAAGTTTTTGAGTCTTCAGGAAATTTTTGCGGAAGTGCTACGGTATTTGCGTTACTGATATCGACAGGTGGTATCTGCTGAGTTTTGAATGATATCAAGGCTTCGCGGATCGGTCTTAAGGGTCGGAAGATTCACCTGACGGACAGGATGGTCCCCGGATTGTTGCCTTTCCCGACTTCTGCTGTGTTGGTTATTTTGAATTCACTCCGTGCCTTTCTTAGTCTCGCTTTTCGGGAGTCAAGCTCATGCAAACGCGTCGTTCACTCATCCTGTCGAAGACATCTCGACGCGGATTCACCCTGATCGAGTTGCTCGTGGTCATTTCCATTATCGCAACCCTGATGGCTCTGATCCTTCCTGCCGTCCAGCAGGCTCGTGAAGCAGGCCGTCGAACTCAATGCTTGAACAACCTAAAGAATATCACTCTCGCGGCCATCAGCTTTGCTGAAGCTCACCGCGGAGTATTGCCTTCATCTGGCACCTATCCCGGGCTTGATACAGACAGCAACGGTTCAAAAGAAACCGTCTATCCAAGTCACAGCTGGGCTTTGGACCTGCTTCCCTACATGGATCAGACTGCCGTGTATGAGCGATGGAGCTTTGGTAGTGGTTTCAACGTTGGTGGAAACGTCACCGTTGGACAATACAATTTCGAAGTGCTCACTTGCCCTAACGACGATTCATCCGTAGGTCAGAACGGTGGTTTGAGCTACGTTGCTAACTGCGGCGTGGGTGATACCAACATCGATATCAGTGCAGCATCAGCTCCAGCTGCCCCAGCGACCCCTGCAGATTTCGGCCATAGCTTCGCCGCTGAGCCTTTCGTGTTTGATGGCGGCACCTCACTCTCACCTGCAAACACAGCCTTGACGAAAGAATTGGGCGTGTTCTGGGCAAATATTGATTGTGATACACCTCCGGGAGCTGGGGCGACTCCGCCATCTCAGTCGACTGATAACGGCAGTTCCAACATTGGCCGCATCTATGACGGTGCTGGTAACACAATCATGTTTACTGAGAATGTGAATGGCGGCAGCAATGCGGCCACTTCCGCTCGAACCTGGGCGGACCCATCGATTCGCAGCTGCGGATTTGTTGTTCCGATTACACCTGTCAGCACGACGACATTTGGCAACCTGCAAAATGCGATCGCGAATTTCGCTGGTCCTTCGAATCCGCGAATCAATAAGCAGAAGAACGGTCCTGAAGGGGCTTCACCATCTCCAAACAGTCGCCACATCGGCATTGTTGTGGCTTCGTTCTGCGATGGAACAGTTAAGACTCTGAGCGAGAACATCGACACCAGCGTTTATGTCAGATTGGTCACACCGGGCGCTGCTCGCCCTCGTACATCTTTGACAGCTGCTGGCTTTGTCCCTGAAGCTCCGCTCGCGGGCAACGATTTCTGATTCTGAACGAGAACGATTGCCCGGAGTTCATTCAACCTGATGATCTAGGTCCCTTGTTCGGACCACAAATCCTCGTTTTATCGAGCGTTGAGCAAGGGCTGAAAACATTTCAGAACCGTCGGGCTTCTTCTGAAGCCCGACGGTTTTTTCGTTTCTGCGACTCTGCCCCATCGCATTAATCTCTGGCGTTTTGAAAACTGCGAGCTCCGATGCTATCCTGAGGTGATGGATTCCTTCCGCTTCTATTCCCTGATGTCTCTGCTGTACCTGCCGATCGTTGTCGGGCTTGTTGGCTTTTCCTTGCGAAATCGCAACAAGTCGACAGTTCTCTTCTCCAGCATCTCGACGTTCAAATCATTGCCAGTGACATGGATGCAGCGAGTTCGCCGGACCTTGCCCTGGCTCTACGGTACTGGATTGGTTCTTGTGACGATCGCTCTGGCCAGACCACAAGCGGGCAAGTCTGAATCCCGCATGACAGGCGAAGGTATTGCTATCGAGATCGTTTTGGATGTCTCCGGCTCCATGGAGGCACTCGACTTTGAGCTCAACGGCCAGAACGTGAATCGCCTCGAAGCTGTGAAGCACGTCATCACTGATTTTGTCCTCGGTTCTGAGGATGAACAACTGCCAGGACGAAAAGACGACCTCATTGGCGTTGTCGCATTTGGCGGTTTCGCAGACAGCAAGTGCCCGCTCACACTGGATCACGGAGCGCTGGTCGACATCATCAAGAGTCTGCAGATTCCAAAACCTGTTCGCGATGGTCAGGGAAGAATCCTGAACGCTGCCTCCATGCAGGAAGAACTGGCGACCGCTATCGGTGATGGTCTGGCGCTTGCGGCCGATCGTCTGCGCGACGCCAACGCAAAAAGCAAAGTCATGGTGCTGCTGACGGACGGTGACAACAATGCCGGTGCCATCGAGCCGCGTGAAGCCGCTGCCATCGCCAAGGAACTGGGGATCAAGGTTTACACGATCGGGATTGGTCGCAATGACGTCGTGCCTGTCCCGCAGGAAGATGAATTTGGCCGAACCGTGCTTGTGCCGGCTCGATTTCGCATCGACGAGGATCTCCTGCGTGAGATCGCTCAAACGACCGGCGGTACGTATTTCCATGCGTCAGATTCCGAAGGGCTGGCCGAGGTCTACAGTGCCATCGACCGACTTGAAAAAAGCCGCATCGAAGAATCAAAATACTCCGAGTACTCAGAACTCTTTCACTGGTTTGCGGGCTCCGGGCTGGCCCTGATCGTTGCTGTGAATGTTCTCCTGGAAACACGTTTTCGATCGCTGCCGTGACTGCTATGGAATGGCAAACACCACAATTTCTTTATCTGATCCTTCCCCTTTGCCTGAGCTGGTTAGGGCTGGCTCTGTATTCAGAGAAACGTCGACAGCGAGCCCGTGAAACATTCGTTGCCCCTGCGATGCAGAAGCGAATTCTTCCTGCAACGTCCAGCCTTCGCTTCTGGTGCAAACTTCTGTTGTTTGAGTTTGCACTCGCGACAGGACTGCTTGCACTCGCCGGACCGCGGTTTGGGACGCAGGTGGAGCAGGTTGTTCCTCGCGGAAGTGACCTGTATGTGCTGATCGATGTTTCTCGTTCGATGCTGGCTGATGACGTCGTTCCATCCCGATTGGAACGAGCGAAGGCGGATGTGAGTTCGCTCGTGAATCGACTGAACGGGGAACGCATCGGGCTGATTGCGTTTGCCGGAAAGGCAGTCGTCAAGTGTCCGCTCACGATCGACTATGATTCCTTCCGCCGCGCGTTGATGGAACTCGATCCTGGCAGCGCGCCGCGGGGTGGTACTGCGATCGGTGATGCCATTCGCAAAGCGGTGGAGGTCTTTCATGCGGGGACTCAACGAGATCAGGCGGTCCTGTTGATGACCGACGGCGATGATCAGGAATCTTTTCCGCTCGAAGCAGCCTCAGTCGCGGCCGAAAAAAAGGTTACTGTGTTTACTGTCGGGCTGGGCGATTCCGGTTCCGGTGCAAGAATTCCCGGGGCGTCAGGGGCCTCTTCCTTTGTCGAATATGAGGGGCAGCAGGTGTGGAGTAAGCTGAACGGGAGCCTCCTGAGCGACATCGCGTTGAAGACAAACGGCGTTTACATTCCAGCCGGGACTCGTTCCTACGACCTCGGAGACCTTTATGCTCAACACTTGCAGGGGAGAACGGGTGATCAATCAGAGACGCAGCAAAGAGTCCGGAAGTCTGAACGCTTTCAGATCTTTCTGAGCCTCTCGCTGCTGGCTTTCCTGATTGATCTGTGCATCAGCCGTTACTCAAGCAACGTTGCTTCTATCTCAACCGCCGCTCCGGCAGCGTCCACGTCTTCGGCAACCAAACATTCTCGATCCGACCGCGAATGGACATCTTCAGGAACTCCATCGCTCTCCGTAGCCACTCGTCGATCTTCGACAACTCTTCCGTTGCTGGCGTGGATCAGCTTCGGCCTGATGGCGAATCATGTTGATGCTGGCGAATCTCATGAACAGGTGCGCGAGGGCCTGAAGCATTTTCAGGACGGTGATTACGCCGCCGCCGGAAAGCTCTTTGCCACCGCATCCGAAGAGCTGGACAAGGAGCGGTCATCACAGGCTGCCGTCGCTGCATTCGACGAAGCCTGCGCTCTGCACCGCAACGGCGATAAAGAAAAGGCTCGTGAACGGTATCTGAAAGCCGGGCTGAGTGCTGATAGAACAATCGCAACCGCAGCCCATTTTAATCTCGGCACTTTGTCTGCAGAGAATGCCCGCCGCATTGCAGGCGAGAATCCTGACAACGTCGCTCCGGAAGACCGTCAGAAAATCCTTGGTGAGCTTAAGCAGGCAGTGGCCTCGTATCGACACGCCCTCGAGATTAGCCCCGATCACCAGCAGTCGCGCAGAAACCTGGAACTGGTCCGCACGTGGATCAAGTATTATTCCGACCGCTGGGACGAGCTCGATCGTCAGAAACGGCGAGATGATTCCAACCTGATTCAGTTTCTTGAATTTCTGATGACTGCTCAGAATGCGATGATCGATTCCATTCAGCAGTTGCCAGGGAATGCTTCGCTCGACGTTTATGCTCAGTTAAAAAAGCAACAGGATGAACTGGCTGCGGAACTGCCATTTCTGCGTGAAAAGATCGCTGCGGAACTGCAGCCTCATGCTACTTCACCGGGAGCAAACACCGCGCCACAGTCAACGCAGCCACCGTCCGCGCCGCCACAGTCGATTCCGCCCGAGCTGAAAGAAGGGATCGAACTCCTGCAAAGCTGGTCCGACAAAGCGGCTGACAGTATGAGTTCGGCATCCCAAGCTCTCTTGAAGGCCGAGGCTGCTGCCACTGTGGCGCACCAGCAGGAAGGAGTAGCCCAGCTCGATCACATCTGGGACGCAGTCATTCCGTTTCATCCGCTGTTGGCGAAAGAGTTGACGGATCAAACCGCGTTGGCCGAGCAATTGGCTCCATTCGATTCCACGCCACCAACATCTCCGGAGACTTCGAAATCACCGGCCTCTCCATCACCAGAAGGCTTTGTACCAATTTCCCCTGCTCCTGACGCTTCCGACAAAACGACTGCTGCAGAAAAGCCATCATCCAGCGCACAGAACAGCAGTCCTGAGGCAGAATCTGTGCCGTTTTCTCCCGAGCCGACAGTAGAAGATTCGGAACTGCGGCATTGGTTAGAGCAACAGTCGAAGACTCTTCGAAAGGCAAGATTGCTGGCTCCCAAAGCTGAGGCAGAACTCAGTCGCCTTGAAGCAAATCCGGCTGAGGCTGTTTCTCATGAGCCAGTTCCAGGCACTTCGCCCGACACTGATCCCGTCAATCCAATGCCCGCGCCTCATGTTGATCCGGAGAAGATTAAACTGGGCCTCCAAAAGGCTATCGAACTGTCGCCAATGGCTGTTGAAGCCATGCAGGCGGCGGTCGACCAGCTGCAGCGAAAAGATCCAAAGTCGGCTGCAGTGCCTGCCGAGGAAGCTCGTCGAATTCTTGAAGAGATCCAGAATGCTCAGCCTGAACAGCCGCAACAGGATCAGGACAAGAAGGAGCAAAAAGAAGATCAGAAGGACCAGAATCAGAGCGAGCAAAAGAACGACGATCAGTCCCGGAAAAACGACGAGAAGGAAAAGGACAACAAGAAGAACGACGACAACAAGAAGTCGCAGGAACAACAGCAGGATTCAAAACAGAAACAGAAACAGAACGAGAAGACTCAGGGCGAAGATAAGCAGGAAAAAAAGAACGAGGATCAGAAGAAGCAAAGCGAGCAGAAAAAGAATGACAAACAGAAGGAGGATCAGAAAAAGTCCGGCAACAAATCTGGTGACTCAAAGAACGACTCAAAAGCCTCCGAAGCAGATTCAGAACAACCCATGGTTTCACGTGACCGTATCGAAGATGCCCTGCGAAAAGTCCGCGAACGCCAGCAGGAAAAACGTGAGCGAGATCGCGAAATGCGTGCCCGCATCATTGGACGTTCGCCCGTAGAAAAAGACTGGTAAGCTCGACTGATGAAACCAACGGTTATCACACACGATCGTCGTCAGCCAGCTTCGCCCCCGAGTTCGGCTGACACTTCACGCTGCCGCTATTGGTGCCGTGGGCTTTCGGTTCAGCGAGCACTCTTATTCCTGCTGCTGTCCATAATTGTCACGGCGCCTGTTTCGGGGGATGAACAGAAGCCAGAGATCAGAGTTGGCATCAGTGCTGAAGAAATCTTCGTTGGCGAAACGATCGATTATCAGGTCGAAATTCGGAACTCCGAAAACCCCTCGGCCCCTGACATGTCCGCCCTGCAGGAAAACTTCAGAGTCACTTCCAACGGAGATCATTCGAGAAACCAGGCGACCACACTGATCGTCAATGGACGAGTTTCCGAAGAGACTGTACTGAGTCATGTCTATCTCTATCGCCTGACGCCCAAAGTTGCGGGAGATCTCATCATTCCCTCCGTCACGGCAACGATCGACGGCAAGGAATTGACCAGTCGCACCTTGAGTTTGCGAGTTTTGGATGCGGAGGTGCAGGATCTGGTTATCGCAGAGATTCAGATGGATCGACAAACGATTTATCCGACTCAACCATTCAGTGTATCCCTGAAGATCCTGATCAGGCCTTTGCCGGAGAGCGATGAAAGTCCGCTCTTGCCTTTGCGTCGTCAGCCTCCGCAGCTTCAAATCAACTGGGTTGACCTTCCTGCCGGCTTAACATCCGATGGTACATCGGAATGGCTGCAACCATTGATGGCACAAAACGACGCGGGGTTTCGCATCAATGAAATTAGTGCTTCCTCGGGATCATTCTTTGGGGGGTCTCGCCCGGCCGTGTTTGAGCTTCCGCAGGCAAGGGAGACTCGCAATGGCCTCGATGAGATGCCAATCAATTACTTTGCCTATCAGCTGAGTCGACAGTTTGTTCCTGAGAAAACAGGCCGCTATGAATTTGGGCCCGCGCTCGTCAAAGGAACCTTTGTTGAAGGGCTGAATGGTCAGGAGTATCGGGGACGCAAACTGGTTGCCATCGCGCCGGCTGTGACTGTCGAGGTACGTGAAGTTCCCTCGCCTCGCCCTGCAACATTTACCGGCGGTATTGGCGAGTATCTCGTTGCAGCCTCGGCGAATCCCGTTCGCTTGCGGGTCGGTGATCCTCTGACACTCAACCTTGAGTTTGCTCGTGGCAGTCAGGCCGGGTCGCTGGAATTGATTTCTGCACCAGATCTTTCGCGACTTCCGGAGATTGTGGAGAATTTCGAAATCATCGACAAAGCTCCCACTGGTCGAGTCGACGGAGAGATCAAGAAGTTTGCGTACGGACTTCGCCCGAAGCGGGCCGGAGTGTCGTTGCCAGCACTGACACTTACCAATTTTGATCCCACGAATGAAGCTTTTACAGAGCTCAGTACTGAACCTATCACTTTGGAAGTCACGGAAGCAAGCTCGCTTTCAACCGATGAACTTGTGGGGGCGATTTCTCCTTCCGGCAACAAAGAGATTAGGAAGAGTGATTCCGGGATCTTTCAGAACATTACTGATCCCGCGGAGCTCCAGAATGATGATGTGCGACTGAAGGACTGGTTCCCGGTCGTCGGTGGGCTGTGGTGTCTTTCGCTAGGTTCCGTCGCGGGCATCATTTTGCATCGTCGACGATCGAACGATTCGGTTGGACAACGTCGCTCGCAAGCCCGGAAAGTAGCACAGTCTCGATTGATAACGGCCAGCCAGTCCGGAAATGACGGAAACCCGCGTGAAGCGTTGAGACACATTCGAGCTGCGCTGCTGGGGCTTGTCGCAGACACTCAGGATCAATTCACCGAGGGACTGACGGCCGCCGATGTCCGCCGAATTCTTCAGAATGTCGGCGTCCCTGAGGTCGATCAAAAAGCGGCGAATCAGTTACTGGAAACGATCGAAGGCGCCGAATACGGTGGAGGTGACACCGTGGATGTAACATCGTCTCTTGAGATCGCGCGTAAAGTGATCGACAGTATCAGTCCCGTGTTGCAGCGGAGATCGCTGCGATGAACTGTCTTCAGCAACCGCGAATGTTCCGCACTCATGATTTGATTTCGCGACAATCCCTCAATGCTCTTGGACTGATGCTCTTGTCCGCAGTTGTCTGCATGCCCGGTGCAAATGCGGCTGCCGCAGAACCGGGAGCTCACGAGCGTACCTTCGTGAAGGCGCTGGAACTGTTTGATCAGGCAAAGTCGCCCGACGATTATCGAGCTTCAGCGCAAGAACTGGAGTCGATCGTTGCAGACGGCGTTCACAGCGGAGCGGTGTATTACAACCTGGGAAACGCCTGGTTCCGAGCCGGCGAATTCGGACGAGCAATCCTGAATTATCGAAAGGCGAGCCCCTATCGTCCTCGAGATCCCTATCTGGCGGCCAACCTTCAACAGGCTTTGGCAGCAGCTCCCGGACGCCTGCCGGATCCGCCTGTTTCATGGTGGAGCCACGTCTTGTTCTGGACGAATTGGTTTTCCGCTCAGACGAAAATCCGTCTCGCGGGCTGCTGTCTTTCTCTTTCGGCGGCGCAATTGCTGCTGGCGATTGTTTTGCAACGCCGAAGTCTGATCACCGTGATGACTGTGACGCTTGTTCTCGGAGTCGCCCTGAGTGCAGAGTGCGTGCTGAATGACCCCACTCAGGCTCATCGCGCCGTTATCATTACCGAAACAGTAGCTCGAAAGGGCACCGGAAAAGATTATGAGCCGGCCTTCGATCAACCTCTGCGAGACGGCGCTGAGTTCACTGTTCTCACCGAGACCAGTGACTGGTGGCTAGGTTCCTTCGAAGGGGTCGGCGAGGGTTGGGTTCGTAAAGAAGATGCGGCTCGGTGAGCCTGAGTGGCATAATCAGTTTCCGCAGGTGACTTCCAGACAGGTCAGTTCCGGACAACATCGCCATCGCATCGGATCCTTTGCACCAACACCTCTTGAAACATGGATCGTCAGCTTGCCCTGGTGAAACAATCCCGAAACGTAACTGACCCCAAACAGGCTCGGGGAATAAACGGGGCCGAAGAGAGGCAGAACAACTTGACCACCATGAGTATGCCCCGACAACATCAGGTCGTAGCCAAATCTCTTCGCCAGTGGATACTGGTCCGGCGAATGGCTCAATAAGATTCGAAGATCACACCCGGCATCCCGCACAACAGGCGGAGTTGGTCCGATCCATGGCTGTTCTGATCCAGCCAGCAGGATTTGATACCCTCCGACTTTCAGAATCTCCGAACGCCCCGTCACACATCGCCAGCCTGAAGCCGCAAACTGTGAGCGAATCTGTTCATGTTCGTACTTCCAGTCATGATTGCCGAGAATAAAGTAGCATGGAGCGACAGAGAGCAGCGGTCGAAGGATATCAATGGCTTCTGGCAATAGCTCCATCTCGTCGATCAGGTCGCCCGTAAACAGGATCACATCCGGTTGAAGTTCTGTAATCTGGTTCACGAGAAACCGGTAGTAACCCAGTCCCGGACAGCCGATGAAATGGAGATCTGAAATATGAGCCAGACGCAGCGGCGTTCTGGTTGCTTTGCCGTTTCCAGCCGATGCCTTCACACGAACGGCTTTGGTGTTAACTTCCAGGTGGAAGATTTCATTCCACGGCCACAACTGTGAGAGATGCCGCCGTGGTCCACGCACAGCAGTACGCTCCTCGTCCGTCGACGCATGGCCAAGCACATCATGCCGCGCGCTGCTGTTGCAATGATTGAACTGAGGATGTCGGATCCAGTGCCAGCGGATCATGGCCAGAATCAGAGGAATACAACCCGCAATCGCGATGACCAGTAGACGCTGAAGAAGGGCAGACTGCTGCGAGAAGCTACCGCCTCGCAACAGACTGGTCGGCCCCGTTCCGGTCAGCCACAGCAAAATCACCGGATACGACAGCACGGCAAGGTCATGCAGCGTTCTAAACTTCCTCAATCGTGTTGATCGAATGCGCAATGCATGCGAACGATTCACGACTATCACCCACCATTCCGTGTGCCCGGCAATGCTGGCAATCAACAGTAACCAGCCGATCAGATGTTGCATGAAACCCAAGTCCTGTCGTCTAGAATTCGTCCTGAATCGTCAGCAACAACGGAACAAACTTCGCGAAGGCTCGTGCACGGTGACTGAGCCGATGCTTCACGACGGAACTCAGTTGACCAAACGTCAGATGATATTCCGGGATGAGGAAATAAGGATCGTAACCGAATCCACCGGCCCCATTCGCTTCTCGCAGGATTCGTCCGCGGCAGGTTCCTTCACAGGCCACTCGAATATCGCCTGCAGGGGATGACAACGCGACGCTGCAAAGGTATCCCGCGCCGCGTTTCTCTTCCGGCACATTGATCAGTTCTGCCATTAGCTTCTGGTTGTTTTTTTCGTCGGTTGCTCCCTCGCCGCTGTACCGTGCCGAGTAAATTCCGGGGCCGCCGTTCAACGCGTCCACCTGCAGACCGCTGTCTTCACCAATGACCCATTGGCCCAGATGCCTCGCGACCTCAGAAGCTTTCTTCGCCGCGTTGGCGGCAAACGTCAGGCCGTCTTCTTCGACTTCAGGAACAGCCGGAAACTCTGTCACAGGAATGACACGAAATCCGGCCGGTGCCAGGATCTCCGCAACTTCGCGAGCTTTCTTTTGGTTCCGACTGGCCAGCACAATTGTTCGTGAAGGATTCATATCAAACTCTTGACTTCAAGGAGGACTTCATTGCATCACGAAAATCAGTCGATGGCTGATATCCCAGTTGGCGAATTGCTTTGTCGATACTGAAATCAAGATTCAGTCCCAGAAACTTGATCCGTGCACTGTTGAGCAATGGGGCTTCCTTTTTGCCCAGCAGCTTCCACGTGGACTCCATCAGGCGAGCCAGCAATTTGGCGACTGGAAGTGGAACAATCTTTTTCGGATGACTTAGTCCGACCGCGTCACAAACGGTATCAATGAATTCTCGTTTCGTGACGGCTCGAGGGTCTCGGATATTGAAAACTTCGCCGACGACATCATCGCGTTCAATGGCCAGCCAGATCGCTTCGCAGAGATTGCCCACAAAGGTGTTGTTCATCAGTTTGTCGACGGACCCCAGAAACGCAAACTTTCCGGATCGCAGTCGATCCAGTAGTCGCGGCAGTACCGTGCGATCGCGAGGTCCATAAATAAATCCAGGCCTCAGAACAACGGCCGGCAGTTTGCGATTGCGAATGTAGTCACAGACCAGCAGTTCCGATTCGACTTTGGTCAGAGTGTAACCATCGATTCCTGTCGTGCTGGGCAATGTCGATTCATCGGTCCCGTAGTGATCGCGGCCCTCGTAGACTCCAAGCGAGCTGATCTGTACCCAGCGAGCCAGTTTTCCGGCGGCGAGAGCTGCCTCAAGCAGTGCCTTTGTGCCTTCCACGTTAACGCGACGATAATCGTCCGTTGGCCCCCAGTCACCTACTCGAGCCGCACAATGAATCACAACCGTAACGTCTCGACAGGCCGCCGCGAGCGATTCCGGCTGATCCAGATCCCCTGTTATCAGCTCACAGCCCCATTTTTGCAGCAGTGTCGTATCGGCTCCGGATCGTACCAGCGTGCGAACACGAAGCCCTTTCTGCCGGGCTTGTTCGGCGACGTGGCTGCCAACAAGTCCAGTAGCCCCGGTCACCAAAAGCAGATCGTTCGAGGAAAGTTGCACTGCGGAGAATTCCATCAAGCCGAGAAAACGGGAACTGCGAAGCCGTAATCTAATACCAACGGCACGAAGTCCGAAGCCACAAGGACCGGTTTCCCGTTTGAGCACTCAAGTCCACAGACAAAAAACGCACTCTGAAGTCGTCTCTGAATTCCAACGATCGAATCCTCAGCGAGAGGCGATCTCCTCAATCGCCGCCGGGCTCAGGGTAATGCGGTCCACAGAAGGGCTCCCCGACGGAAACGCGGGCCAGGGAACCGTGCCAACTTGTGGATCGTCAGAGATGCGCCTCTGCGACGGTGCGAGGTAGTTCTTCAGGCCGGGCACATCGTATTCAGAACGACGCCCCCAGATCTGTGCGAGCGAATCCTGATACAGCAGGGTCCATGTCTCCTGATGTTTCTGCATGATGCGAACGGAGGGGCGTTGATCTCGCGCCAGCAACACCAGATCGGGCATTTCAAATTCCAACGCCAAAGAGGGAGAGAACGGAGGCGCATACGGGCTGCGATAACGATCGCCGGGATCATCAGTTCCCAGCCAGAAGTCAAAACAGATATCCGTGATCTCACGCGGATAGCACGTCTCAAATCGTCCGTCCACGGCGATTCGGGATTGCTGCAGAGCCCCATTGTCGGCAGCAAAACATCCGATGGCATACTGAGCCCAGTTGAATGTCACCAAAGTACGGCCGTTCAACTGGTGGTCGTGCAAAAACTGCATAGCAGAGACCGGGTACTCACTGCGTTCCACGGGAACTTCCTGCAGTGTTGGCAGCAGTTTGGTTAGGCTCAACGAGACCAGCAGCATCAAGGACGCCATACGAAGCCGTCCGTTTGATGCGCCTCGCGCGGTTGTCAATTGTGGCTGCAATTTCAGAAAGGATTGTTGAAAATTGTTCCCCAGCTGCTGCAGAGCGCGAGGAATCCAGAAACCGCACACGATGGCAAAGATCGAAAGATGTCGACAATGACTCAGGCTTTGCCAGAGCAGCAATCCCAGAATCACGAGTCTGGCGAAATCGCGTCGCTGATCAGCGCAAAGGGCAATCACGCCGACAGCAATCAGGCACCAGAGTCGAGTCGCTTCCATTCCGATCAGTTCCGGAGGACCCCAGTCAGCAATCTCCGGGCGAGGCAGCGTCAGCGCGCTGAGCATAAACTGCCACAGTTCGATTCCGTACGGATTGATCAGCGTTGCAAGAATTGCCGCAACGGTGACCATCGACAGATGAATCAGAAATCTTCGATGCCGAAAGCCTCGACGATGCACCAACTGCAGGCAGATTAAACCATGATAAGCCAGCATGATGCAAACTCCCGCCGCAAAACCGCCGTGGGAGTTAGCCCAGAAGCACATCAACGGCATCAGCAGCCAAAGCCAGCGCAAACGCGCGGTGGTTGCAATAACCGATTGCGGACTCTTTGGATCAAATTCTCCGAAGACATACTGCCAGAGACTCAGCAGCATCGCGAGGCTCAGGTATGTCAGGATCTGAGGACGGAAGTGCCAGTGAAACTGTAGGTTTGCAGCCACAATCATCACCATGGCTCCGATCGGCAGCCAGTCAGCTCCGGATCGGCGGGCACTTAAGATCATCAGCGCCAGAATCGTGGTCGCAATTGTAAGCTTCATCCATGGCAGACCAGCCGGCCCAAAAGTGTCTACCGTGCAGGCCAGCATGAGTTCCGCGATATTCTCATGATTGACCCACGGAGCACCCTCGGCCGCATATGTCCATGTTGCTGTGCGAGGCAAAGTTCCGTCACGCAGAACTTCTCGACCATATTGCACATGCCCCCAAAGATCCGGGTCGGCAACATTGGACGACATCGTCGCAAGGCCCAGGAGCAGAATGGCCGGAACAATCAGGAGTCGAGACACCCGGTGACATCGGTTCTCTGCTAAGGTGGATGACTCCGGATGCATCGAAACAAGCCTGAAGCGAAGAGCCCTGCGAAGCATCGTTTCCAGCTGGAGAACGATGAACCTGATCACGAGTGTCGAACACTAGGTCATCAGTCGGGCCCTGTGGCGAAAATGCCTCAGAGCGATTTGAATGGAGCAATCCCTTCGATTGGGAGTCCGGATTGAACGGGCTGTAACAGTCATGCAGCCGGTCACAGATCGCTGTCCGCTCATTGCCTGACGAGATTTTACGATGGATCTGGCAGCAATGAGCGGAGGCGGACCTTGCTCAATAGTCTACTTCTTCACAACCCAGATATTGCGATAAACAACGGGATTACCGTGGCCCTGCAGATAGATCACATCCGGACCAGCGGCTTCCGGATTCTTTCCTGGAGTCCCATGAGTCAGCTCAAGATCATCGTGGATCAGAATGCCGTTCTGACGAATGGTCACGCGAGCATTCTTGACCTTCTTGTCGCCTTCGAATACGGCCGCCTTGAAGTCCATGTCATAGGTCTGCCAGGTCAGTGGTGGAAAGCAGGCGTTGACTTTGGGACGTGCGATGGAATAAATCCCGCCGCACTCATTGTTTTCGCCTTCGAGACCAAACGAATCCAGGACCTGACATTCATAGCGTCCCTGAACGTAGACGCCGCTGTTGCCTCGCTCCTGGCCTCGAGCAGCCGGGCGAAATGGCGTACGGAATTCAATGTGCAACTGATGATCACCAAATTTATCTTTGGTTTCACAGTCAGCGGCCAGCAGATCTGTCATCGTCAGCTTGCCGTTGTTGAAAGCATCGGCGGACTTGCCGTCAAACAGGACAACGGCTCCTTCAGGAGGCTTGGCATTCAACGTTGGACTCTTGCGTTCGACTTTCTTCAGCGTGCCACGTGCTTCGCCGGATTCGGAAAAGAGTGAAGCCTGGCCGTCCTTCAGGATCGCATAGCCATGGCCATCGGCTTTGATTTTTGTTTCACCGTTTGTGGTGCTGCCGTTGGCCCGAAACTTTTCATCGCCGTTCCAGCCATCGCCGGGAAGACCGCCCGGATAAGCCACCGCATCAAACTTGTGATCGCCGAGAGCGATGACCTGAAAACCAAGCTTGATCGACTGATCATCGATCTTAATCTCTCCGGAGTATTCTCCCTGAACCGCGTAGTCCGGCCCTGCTTCTTCAGCAGTCAAAAAGACGCCATCTTCAGCTTGAGAGACAGAGGAAATCAACGTCAGAGTCGCAAAGAAACTCATCAACAGCGTGCGCATATCAACTCCAGTCAGGACAGGAACCAAACCGGTGCGACGTTGCGACCAACGAAAGGCCACAGGAGGAGGCAGGTAATTCGCCGCCGAACCGGTTTCAATGAACTGGAATTGTGAGAGGTCTTGAGGCCGGATGCAAACAACTGCGCAGGAAGAGCCATCTCCACCTTCGCAACAGCCTCTGAAATTTGAAATTTGAAATTTGAAATTTGAAATTTGAAATTTGAAATTTGAAAAAGCCCCGATGAGCATGGGGCTCATCGGGGCTTTCGTTGGAGGAACAGCTGGACGTTGCGTCAGAATCCGTTAGTCAAACATGTCCGTGAATGATGCCAGTCGCATCCTCGTGAAGAAGCCCGGTTTTGCTCCTGTTTGACGAACAACCTGAGACCCGTCCGGAGTTCCGTAAACATTGGAATCGCAGGACTGGCAGTTTCCGTAGCCGCCATAGTTGCAGCCACGATTGTGGAAGTTACCAGGATATGGCACCCCTGGAATGACACCGGTATGGCTCTGCCACGTTGGGACATTCATGTAGGTGTAACCCAGTTGCGTCGTATCGTTGGGCTGATAGACGGCCGGATAGTTTCCGATGAAGCCACCGCCCGGGTTACCGTAGTAAGCCTGAGGATGATACGCCGCGTACCAGGTGGAATCGTAATTCACCGGATAGTGGGTCGGAGGAGCCCAGCCGGAATCCGGATGAGCCAGTCGAGGGCGATTCGCCCAGGCGGCTCGACGTTCATCGCGGCGAGCAATCCGTTCCTGACGATGGCCACCGTGGTAGCCCGTCTGACACTGACCGTAACTGTTCCATTCGCTGGCATGGTAACCGATGTAGTTGCCACCACCATTATTGCAGTCGCAATGGCTGGCCTGCTGCACCTGAGCCGAGGCCGCGCTGCCGGTCGCCAGAACGGCGACAGTAGCGAGGAATGCTGCTGACAAGTTTCTCATGAGTTCCTTCTCCAGAGATCCAGAGAGAATTGACGTTCGACAAAGGGTGCGGCAGCGACAATCCTGCTGCGGCTTTGAGGTGTTAACGATGCTATTCTTTGTTGTTCTTCTGGCTTACCACGTCTGACACTTGAGCGGCCGTGGAGATGTCATCGGATTATAGTTTCCGATGTGTGTGATTCGGCTGGCAGGCATGCCGGAGCTGTAGTTGTAGGCATGGTGAACATTCGGAGCCAAAGGCACTGACATTGGCATGCCGTAACCCTGTGCGGCGTACAACTGCGTATCTCGAGGATCGATGTACGACGGCTGGTCGGCGTAAGTCATGTGGTACTTGCCCAACCATGGGCTTCCCTGGCCGCAGTTTCCGGATGGAATCATCCAGCCGAAGAGACGATCGCACAGCCGATTGTTGTTTTCCTTGCACTTCTCTGCGAAGTTCGGATTCCGTCCGTCGCAGCGACCACGACCATTTCGGCCGCGACCACCGTAACAGGGATCCTGACATGAATCGCAATTGTTACCCCAGCCACCATGCATGCCGTTTACATCACAGCCGCTGTAGCAGGAGTTGCAGTCAGTCGGCGTGTAGCAGCTTCCCATGTTGCAGTTGCCCGCATCGCACATCCCGCCGTAGCAGGGATCGCAAACTCCGTAGGACGGTGGGCAACATTGAGATGGACAAGGCTGCGGGATGTAGCAGGTTTCTCCACACGGGCCCGTCGATGTGCAACTGGCCTGTTGGATTCCAGAGGCTGATTTCGCAGCACTCCGGTCTGACATACGGACCACGCCGTCTTCAGCCAGAGTCACTCCGGCGGTCAGCATCGTACACAGCAAAGCTGTGTTCTTGAGCAGATTCTTTAGGGAGATCATTTTGACACCTGATGAGAATGTGAAGAGGATTCAAAGCTTCGGAGGCCGGCATCCTGTTTTAGGCACGGTACGACTCAGGCCGGGTGTTCGCCGGAGACATCATTGGGAACATGGCCTCAATCGCGACCGCGTAAACACCAGGACATCGGCCTGCGACGAAGACGATCAGCGAATGACCGGTGGTTTGAAGAGTGTGAATGGGCTGATAGAAGAGTGATACTTCACGTCAACCTGCGTACCCTGCAGCTTCCAGTCTTCCTTTGACCAGACTCCGAATGGAGTCACCATCCAGCCACCATTCACCTTGTAATAGTAAGGCGGGTAGATCGCTCGGTAACGATGAGCATGCAGCATCTCATGGGGGTGGAAGGCCTGATTCTCGATCGCAATTCCGCCGACCTGCTGTGGAATCCCCGGACGTGGTGCCGGATACAAAGCCGCTCCGGTCTGAGGATACATGCCGCTTCCATTCTGCGGATACATCCCGTTTTGAACACTCATGGGAGCCGCGCCCTGATAGACTGGGCCCGTTGCCGCATAGTGAGAAGCATTCCAGTACTGTCCTTGAGAGGACATATGGACCGGCTGCGGACCCTGATATTGCTGCCAGTTATTTGACGGATGAACAGGAACGGGATTTGACATTCCCGCTGGTGTTGCACTGAAGTACTGCGGACCAGCTACGGAATCTGTGTTTGGCAGAATCGGAGCCTGCTGAATCGGAACAGGCTGCAATGCAGACTCCGCCTGCGACACAAAGTCATCCGCAGGAACTGAAGGAACAGCGGAGGCTGGTGAACTGATCACAGCCACCGTTGGCATCGCCGAAGCTTCCAGAGGCAGCATCGGCAACTCTGGAGGAGCCACTGCAACTTCGGCTGGTGCTGCATCATCCGGCTGAGCGGCAGTTTGACGAACCTGCACGGCCTGACGTTCCGCATCTCGCACAAAGGCCCTTTCGACAGCAGCAGTGCTCTCGGAAGTCTTTGACTTGGCTCGCTTCGACAGCGTCAACTTTGGACTCGTGGCCGATGCTTTCGCAGTTGCAGCAGTCGACTGAACTGCAGTTGCTGATCGAGCAGGAGCATCAGTTGACTTTGTCACTGCCGCCGATGAGGCTGCAGCTGACGAAGGGGCAGAAGGCTTCGACACCATTGCCTTGTTAGTCGGCATGGTTGGGTTCGGCCTGACGACGGTCTTTGCAGACTTGCTCGTCGTCTTCGCTGTTGAAGACTTCGTTGCGGTCGCTGACTTCGTGGACGTCGTCGTCTTGCTCGAAGTCTTGCCCTTGAACCAGCCCACAATCCCCGTCGGAGCCGGATTCGATCCCTTTGCCGCTGGTTGTTCGGCAGTTGCGTTCTCCGCGCAAATGACGCCCATCATCAGCGCTACTAGACACTTGCGTAGCATTAGAGCCCCCTCCATGGAATCCGCGGATCGTCCGGTGTTCCGCATCGGCGGCAGGTTCCAGTGAACCTGGCCCGGCCGGTTTGTTCAGA
>JBPOIW010000272.1:0-12631 GCA_052034165.1 Planctomycetota bacterium
ACTTCCATACGATCTGTGTTGCCCTCCACAGACACGATGACTGCCTCCAGCAGCAGACGCGCGATCGACTGCCGATCCTCAGGGGATGTTGTGGATGCATGCCATAGCGCGGGCAAATCGTTCGACATCGCAAGAATCTGCTCACGCTCTTCGGACGACAGCTGCTTCGGGCAATCCTTTGCAAACTTTGCGTATTCGACCTGCAGACGTTCGTCCGCGCGCATCGATTCATCCCAGCGACGTTCCAGTTCGCGTGCCACCAGTCGATGATCAGGATCGACGGCATTATACTGCCGCCGTGCCTGCTCGACTTCGTAACGTGATCGCGTCAGTCTCTGCTGCCAATGATCGTCGAGCTGCTTACGTTCGAGTTCAATATCGACACTAGCCGCCAGACTCAGTTCCAGCGACGCCGGGGAAACCGCCTGCAGCAGACGTTCCGTGACAAACGAATCCAATACGGCACCCGACAGGCTTTGACACGTTTCGAGACCGTAATCAATCGCATCGCGCATGCACGAGTAGCGCAGAGTCTTTGTGCCTGCGGCCGGTTTCACGTTGGCATAGCCGACCAACATGTGGGCCCCGCAGCGACCGCATTTGATCAGCCCCGACAAAATGCTGGGGCCATGTCGCGGAGCCGACAAAGCCTTACCGATTACGCTGTTTTCAGCCATTTTTTGCTGGTTTCTCTCGAATTCCTCCCACGAGATGTACGCAGGGAATCGATCACGAATCAGCACCCGACAGTCGTCATATGACTTGAACATCCGGCCGGTAGTGGGACGTCCGGCGATCTTCTTTCGCGGATCGGTTTCACGATGTCCCCATCGATAAGCGCCTGCATAGATGGGATGATGCAGCATGTTGCTCAGTGTCATGCGATTTGGACGTCGCCATTCCAGTTCCCCACGCGTGCTTCCGAAATGAGGCCGTATGGGAAGCTTGACATCGTGCTTCACGAGCCAGCGCAACACACCGTTCAAACTACCGCGTCGACTGAATGTCTCGAAGATCAAACGCACTACGGATTGCACCTGTTCATCCGGATCGATGACGAAGTCTCCGTCCCCATCTCGGGCTGAGACGCTGCGGATGTATCCCACCGGAGGATGATTGATGATGTCTCCGCGCTCCGCCTTGTTCCACATTCCCATCTGAAGGCGACTCTTCAGAATATGAAGCTCGGCTTCGCTCATCGTACCCTTGAGCCCCAGCAGCAACCGATCGTTGTAGTGACTCGGGTCATAGAGTCCATCGGCATCGGCCAGCAGCGTGCGGTAGATGGCACACACTTCCAGCAGTGCATGCCAGTCCTTGCAGGACCTTGCCAGACGACTCATTTCCAGGCCGATGATGAGCCCGACTCGATCCGCGCTGACTTCCGCGAGCAGTCGCTGGAAGCCACTGCGTCCTTCGGCTGAACTGCCGCTGCGTCCCTGATCTTCATCAATGATCTCGACCGCAACGCTCGGCCAGCCGAGTGCGATGGCGCGATCCGTGAGTGCGTACTGTCGCGCGGTGGACTCACGATGTTCGAGCACTTGCTGTTGTGTCGATTGGCGCACGTAGACGATTGCCAGACGCTGAAGATGATGATCGGCGATTTTGTCAGATCGATGCGATGTCGTCCTGATGGGTGAGCTGGCTTCTGTGAGGTTACTCATCGGAGGCCTCCCTTCGTCCGGGATTTGTTCCGAGAGTGTTTTCGAGACTGCCGTCGCGAACTACCAATCGCTGAGCCAGCATCTGCGTCAATCGCCGCAGGATTTCCTGCTGCTGCAGAGTTGGGATTCGCGTCCACAACAGCTCCAGCGGGACCGACTCCGCAGCCATCGAGTCGATTTTCGACGGTGCCGCTACTTTTCGTCGGCGCGGGGGGGCACGTGATCTGGCATTCATCGCCTCCTTGCTCAGATTGACCAGCAAATTTGCTGCTTTCTGAACGCTGACGAATCCATTCCGCCAGCCGCAGCAGAGTTCCAGCGGAAACCTTAATCTCACCCGGCAAGTCGATACAAGCCCGCGCTTGATGTGCAGTCTGTCTGGCAGACTTCAATACTCCAGCGCAGTTCGTAAATTGCCGCAATGACGTGAGACGGTACGTCGACGAGGCTTGTGAGAAGAATGATTTCCTCTGAGTTGGGACGGTCGGTCCGCACACGTCCCTGACTGCGGCCTGCGATCGCGATGCGTCGGACAGTGTGGTTCAGCGGGTTCGATCGTGAAGGGCTCAGCTTTACGATCTCATCGCTGATCACCCGAGCAATGCGGGCTTCGTCGTCCAGCGTTCGTGATTCCAGTACTGTGGCTGGGCGTGAGCTCTGTCCGCGAATGATGTAATCCGACCGCGCGGTCACAATCTCGTGGAACAGGGAATATTTTTCATAGCCACGATCACCGACATAAACTTTTCCAGCGACGAGGTTCTTCGCCAGCACGACGCGTTCATCGTCATCGCCTCCAGTTTCGTCCGGGCGAAGTTCGAGTTTCGCGGGTGTGCCGGGAAGAGGTTCAAACTGCAGATGCAGTCGCCACTTTCCGTTGGCTTCTGCCGAGACCGCTTCCACAATCTGAGGCAACGCTCGCAGCGCGCTGCCGTCGACAATTCGCAGGCGTTCCAAAAGCTGATCGGGGATTTGTTCGGGAATATTTCTTCGCGGTCCGGCCCCCGTGACCGCTGCTGGCGAGCTTTCCAGCGACTGCTCAAAAATGACGCGCAGATGCTCAGGATCGAACACGCGTACCGACTCACTGAACGACCCGACAGAAACTTTCTGGTTCCCAATCAGCTTCTGGACTTTTCGGAGTTTTGAAGCATCCGCAAGGCCGCGTACTGACTGCATGGCCGGATTGAACAGACTCAGAAGAACGAGCCCAGCATAGTGAGAGTACAGCAACTTTCGATTGCCGGCGACATCACGTTCGACGCCGACTGATTCCAGCTGCCGAAACTGCTCAATGGCCCGCTTCAGCAGCCGCGCCCCCTGAATGGGCGGTTCCTGATCCTGAATGTTCTGATCTGACATGAGTTCTCCTGAAGCTGCCACCATGGCATCATTCCTTCAGAAGAACCTCTCTGCGCAAATTTCGTGCCGAACGCTATTGGGCTAACGCCCTGCGGCTGATGAAGCGACTAAATCAACACGCCGTTACGCGTCGGGTTGTGATAATCCCCTGTGTTTTCGATTCCTGAATCTCCCGCAGTCTTGAACATCGCAACTTCAAAACAGGCGCTTCGGGCTTGTAAGGGAGCCGAACATGGTGTTGTCCAGTTAGAGAGCCGTGGCATTAGAGGGCGGTGGGATTCACGGACCGTGGGATTCACAGCCCCGATTGATCAAACGTCTGGTGCTCAGTGAAAACGAACACTAATCACGATCAGACAACGTGTCAGGCAGCCTTGCATGAGCATCTGTCGGAGTTTCCCCCTTGTAGTGCGTTCCACGAACCATCAGACTGCCACGTCCGCATAAACCGTCACGACAAATGTTCCCGAAAGATTACAACATGCAACTCGCGAAATGGCTTCGCCTGATTATCGCACAGCAGCCATCATTGCGAATCCGTGGATCGCGCCACTTGACTCGACGTCGTGCACAGAAGGTCATTCACGAGCAACAGCAACTGGAGAGCCTGGAAGCAAGAATCCTGCTGACGTCTGATTTTGGAGATGCAGCCGACACGACTGGGGGAACGGGGACTGGTGACTATCAGACGCTCGGAGCCAACAATGGTCCAAGTCATAATATCTCCACGACACAGGCGTCGCTGTTCCTTGGAGCGAGTGTGGATGGCGAAGGTGATGCTTCTGCCACCAGCCGAGCGAATGGTGACGACATCGCGTCACTGCCGAACGACGAAGACGGGCTGATTGAGCCATCTCAGGACCTGGTGCTGACCGCGGGCACGTCATCGGTCGTGCGCGTGCGAGCGACAAACACCACCGGTACCGTGGCCACGCTTTATGGCTGGATCGATTACAACCGTGATGGCGTATTCGACAACTCGACCGAGAGGACTTCTGTCGGCGTCCCGACATCGACGAGCCATGGCACCTTCACCCTGACGTTTCCGACGATCCCTGTCGGCACCTCCGCCGGAGGAACATATGCCAGGTTTCGATTGAGCACAGACGTCGCAGCAGCGAACTCAATCGGAGCAGCAAGCGATGGCGAAGTGGAAGACTATGCCGCCAGTATCATCCAACGCAGTAACAGCACCGTGATCAGCCGCCTGAAAATTGCCAGTGGCACAACGGAATTGACCACCGTGCAGAACATCGCAGTCACGTTCAGCGACGCCAACGAGCTTCTCTCCTTCATCAGTGGTACTACGGGCTCTATTGCTGAAAATGAGGCTGTCAGCGTTGCGGCTTACACAGCCGTTGCCACCGATCCCGATACAACATCGCCGAATAACCACATCACCTATACCATCAAACCGGGCGTGGATGATGCGGCGTTGGTTGCAATCAATGCGACCACCGGTTCCGTCACTTTGATCGCATCTGCGGACTTTGAATCGAAGTCCAGCTACTTGTTTACCGTGGTGGCAACAGACGGAGGCTCACCAGCACTCAGTGCTGAAACAGCCGTGACGATCAACGTCCTCGATCAGGCGGAAGGGACGGCCGGAGACGATGCGTTTGTGTTGACATACTCGAGCAGCGGCGTCGCGATCACAGTGTCCACCGATGGAGCGGCCGCCACCAGTCTGGGTACGTTCCCTCTCGATCAACCACTGACGCTGTTCGGTCTCGGCGGAACGGATTCGGTCCGAGTTGTCGGAACCAGCAGTGCAGACACTTTTACCGTCAGCGGCACTGGTCTGACAATAAACGGGGATAGCCTGACTCTCACCAGCATCGAAAATCGCACTCTGGCGGGAATGGCTGGCAACGACGTCTACCAGTTCGACGTCGATGCGTCTCTGGGGCTGTTCACGCTGGATGAATCGGGTGGCGGCATAGACACAATCGACTTTTCGCTCACAACGACCGCAAGTATTCATCTGGCGCTCAATCTGGGCACCGGCGCGCCTCAGGTTGTGCATGCCAATTTGAAACTGAGTCTGGGATCCTTCACCACGTTTGAAAATATCGTCGGTGGCTCTGGCAATGACACGCTGACGGGAAACTCGCTGGCGAATACGCTGACTGGAAATGGCGGGAACGACACGCTGACCGGTGGCCGCGGTGACGATTCTCTGGTTGGCGGATCGGGAGATGACACCTATTTGTTTACTTCCGAAACTCAGGAGGAAGCGGAGGTGGAGGATAGGTATCAAGCCTGGGTTTCAACGTTGACGCCCGCCCAGCAGGAATGGGAGGGGACGTTACAGGCGGAGCTTGGCAGTTATTATCTGCCAATTCACAAGCGTGAGAAGGTTGCCGGAAGGTCTAACGCCTGGGACTTCGTCGAAGACGATCCAGCGTTGCCGCGAGTCCTGCTCATTGGCGATTCGGTCTCTCGCGCCTACACCCTAACAGTCCGAAAAGAACTTGCGGGAATCGCCAATGTTCATCGAGCTCCGTCTATCTGCGGGCCAACGTCCAACGGGTTGAATAAGCTTGACGTATGGTTGGGCGAGGGCAAGTGGGACGTGATCCACTTCAACTTCGGAATTCATGATCGCAGGACACCGCTGGCGGATTACACAACTCAGCTGCAGCAGCTGGTCGAACGAATGCAGCTGACTGGCGCGGAGTTGGCGTGGGCCAGCACAACACCGATTCCCGACGTTCCTGGCACTTATTCCCCCGAATCGATTGCTCCACGCAACGCAGCCGCGGCCAGCGTGATGCAAGAGCATGGAGTCCCCATTGACGATTTATTTACGGCCATCACGCCACATCTGGCCGAATGGCAAAACCCGAATGATGTTCACTTTTCTGAGCCGGGAAATGAATTTCTTGGTAAGCAGGTGGCGACGTTTCTCAAATCAATGATTCCGACTCAGCCGTTGAACTTGAAGGCTGCCAGTGTGTTTAAAAAAATCGTTAATGGCTCGAGCAACGACGCACCATCGGCTGTCAGCGGTGTAAATTCTCTGGGTGGCGGACTCGGCGCTTACTCCGATGTCTCTATCGCGGAAGCGGACACGGTGACAGAAGCTGCGAATGGGGGGACCGATACGATTTCGTTTAACTCGCTGACGACGGATGTGATCGTCAGTCTTGGGACAACGGCCGTTCAGACAGTGCATGCCAATCGCACGCTGAAGTTGAATGCGATCGATGTCATTGAGAATATCGAGGGTGGCCTGGGCAACGACACACTGACCGGCAACTCTTTGGCAAATGCGTTGACGGGGAATGACGGAAGCGACGTACTTTCCGGTGGCAGCGGCGATGATTCTCTGGTTGGCGGATCGGGAGATGACACCTATGTGTTTGCGACCGCAACGACAGCGGAGGCCGACTCAGTCGCCGAAGCGACGAATGCGGGGACTGATACACTTTCGTTCAGCTCTCTGACAACAAATGTGGTGCTCGGCCTGGAGACTTCACTTGTGCAGTCAGTGCATTCCAATCGGACGCTGAAATTGAATGCGGCCAGTGTGTTTGAGAATATCGAGGGTGGCTCAGGCAATGACACACTGACAGGCAACTCTCTGGCGAATACACTCTCAGGGAATGCCGGGAACGATACACTGAGCGGTCGCAGCGGTAACGATTCTCTGGTTGGTGGATTGGGCGACGACAACTATGTATTCACGACCGCAACGACGGCGGAAGCGGATACGGTGGCAGAAGCCGCGAATGCGGGGACCGATACGCTTTCGTTCAGTACACTGACGACGGATTTAATCCTCAATCTTGAGGCAATAGCCATTCAAATGGTGCATGTCAATCGAATGCTGACTTTGAATTCCATCGATGTGTTTGAGAATATCGTCGGTGGCTCCGGCAATGACACGCTGACGGGGAATTCGCTGGCGAATACGCTGACAGGGAGTGGCGGGAACGACAAGTTGAACGGTGGCGGCGGTAATGATTCACTGGTTGGTGGATCGGGAGATGATACCTATTTATTTGCGACCGCAACTTCAGCGGAAGCCGACAGGGTGACTGAGGCGGCTGGTGCGGGGACAGATACAATTTCGTTCAGCTCATTGTCGACGGATGTGATCATCAGCCTGGAGACATCGCTTGTGCAGACAGTGCATGCGAATCGCACTCTGAAGTTGAATGCGATCGATGTGTTGGAGAACATCATCGGTGGCTCTCGCAACGACACTTTGACGGGCAACTCTTTGGCGAATACGCTGACGGGTGGCAACGGTGATGATCGTCTGCTTGGCGGATCAGGAGATGACACCTATGTGTTTGGGACTGCCCCAACGGTGGAAGCGGACACGGTGACGGAAGTCATGAATGCAGGCGCAGATACTCTTTCGTTCAGCTCTCTGACGACAAATCTAATCCTCAGTCTGGAGACAACGGCCATTCAGACGGTGCATTCCAATCGCACTCTGAAGTTGAATGCGATTGATATGTTTGAGAATATCGTCGGTGGCTCGGGCAACGACACACTGACGGGCAACGCGCTGGCGAATACGCTGACCGGTGGCAGCGGTAATGATTCTCTGATTGGCCGAGCGGGCGATGACACCTACGTGTTTACAACCGCAACGACAACGGAGGCGGACTCAGTCGCCGAAGCTACGAATGCGGGCACCGATACGCTTTCGTTCAGCAGTCTGACGACGGATCTGATCCTCGGCCTGGAGACATCGTTTGTGCAGACAGTGCATGCCAATCGCACGCTGAAATTGAATGCTGCCAGTGTGTTTGAGAATATCGTGGGTGGCACGGGCAACGACATGCTGATGGGCAACGCGCTGGCGAATACTCTGACAGGGAATGCAGGCAACGACACGCTGAACGGTCGAAGCGGTGATGATTGTCTGGTTGGGGGACTGGGGAATGATACTTATGTGTTCTCCGCCGCCACTACGGCGGAAGCCGACACAGTCATAGAGGCTGCGAATGCGGGGACAGATACACTTTCCTTCAGCTCACTATCAACGGATATGAATCTCAGTCTGGAGACAACGGCCGTTCAGACGGTGCATGCCAATCGCACCCTGACTTTAAATGCGATCGATGGTCTTGAAAATATCATCGGTGGCTCGGGCAACGACGCTCTGACGGGGAACTCACTGGCGAATACTCTGACGGGAAATGCGGGCAATGACACGCTCACGGGTGGCAGTGGTGATGATTCTCTGGCTGGCGGATTGGGCAATGACACCTATGTATTTGGGACCGCAACGACAGCAGAAGCGGACACGGTGGCTGAAGCCACGAATGCGGGGACAGATACGCTTTCTTTCAGTAGTCTGACAACGGATGTGGTCCTCGGCCTCGAGACATCCCTTGTGCAGACGGTGCATGCGAATCGCACTCTGAAACTGAATGCTGCCAGTGTGTTTGAGAATATCGTGGGCGGCTCCGGCGACGACACACTCACAGGCAACTCATTTGCGAATACTCTGATAGGGAACGACGGGAACGACAAGTTGACGGGTGTTGGCGGTGCTGACTCTTTGGTGGGCGGACTGGGAGATGACACCTATGTGTTCGCGACCGCAACAATACCAGAAGCGGACACGGTGACAGAAGGCACGAATGCGGGGACCGATACGCTTTGGTTCAGCACACTAACGACGGATCTGATCCTCAGTCTGGAAACAACGGCCGTTCAACCGATGCATGTCAATCGCACACTGACTTTGAATGCGATCAATGTGTTTGAGAATATGGTCGGTGGCTCCGGCAATGACACACTCACCGGCAACTCGCTGGCGAATAATCTCGTCGGCAATGCTGGTAATGACACTCTCAGCGGTGTTGGAGGTCGCGACATTCTGATTGGTGGTCTGGGGCTTGACATGCTGAACGGCGGAGATGACGACGACATCATGATTGCCGGCCGCACCACGAGCGATACTCTGTTGATTAACCTGAATCGGGTTCTTGCGGAATGGTTGTCCGCGAATTCTTACGGGGCACGCATCAACAATCTGCGAACTGGAGTGGGGGCATCTTCGGTTTCCTTGAAGGCGAAGGTCAACGTGCAGAACGACTCGGGAGAAGACGACATGCTTGTGGGCGGAAACGGAACCGACTGGTACTTCCGAGCTCTCGATGACGTCGTCACAGGGTTAGCCACCGGCGAAATCCTGGACATTCTGTAACGACGGCGTCGGTGAGCGGGAACAAAGAAAGATCGAAACAGGAAGAATCGCAAAAGTGCACATTCGCCCCGACTAAACTCACGAAGATGATGGTCACCCATTCAATGCAATAGGCCACATCACAAGGAGGTCGCCTCATCATGATGGTCCACGGCCGGATCATGCTCGACCTCCACGGCCCCGCGACGGCGACATTCACTTCCGAATCCACCCTCCAAAGATTCGAAGAAGTCCGCCACCACGACCGCCTCGTCAATGCTACGGTCGAGCAACGGCGAAGGGCCTATTTTTATATCTGAATAATTCCGGAATCAACGACTGCTCGCATACCGTTCCACACCGTTGGCAGCGGTTGCGTCGAGACTTCCGGCGACATAGCTTACTCGCTCCCCTTTGTGCGAGCCGAGCACACCACGCGTTGTTTCACTTCCTGACGTGATTTCCCATTTGCTCCTGGAGTTGTCGTGACTGTAGCAATTCGATTTCTTATGTCGTTCTTGTTCCTGATCACCGTTTCCATGCCCGCGATGTCGGCCGACGATACTCGAAGTCTCGACCAACAATTGTACGTAAGCTTCGAAAGCCCGATCCCGGCGAACAACGACACAAGCAAGCCAGAGGCAAGAGCATCCGCAAAAGAAGTCGTGAAAGAAACGGCCAGGAACGACAAGGCCAAGAACAAGGCCAGCGATACTAACAAGCCCGACATGAAGGCGGAACCAACGGTCTCTGGACAACGACCGGCCAAAGTACTGGCCACCGGAAGGCCGGCTCGCTTTGTTCGCATCGAACTTCCCGGAGACAAACGCATTCTCACTCTCGCCGAAGTGGAAGTGATCAGCGGCAGTAAAAACATTGCTCCGAACGGAACGGCAACGCAATCCAGCACTCATGGCGATGCCATCGCCGCGAAAGCAATCGATGGCAATAAATCGCCCGACTGGAGCAAAGGCGGACAGACTCATACGACCAACGCCGGCTCGACGAATCCATGGTGGGAAGTCGATCTAAAATCATCCGCAAAAGTCGAAAAGGTCAACATCTGGAATCGTGAAGGCTTCGAACAGCGACTGGAGGGTTTCACGATCACGCTGCTCGACGAAGAACGCAAAGAAGTCTTCCGAGCTGAGAATACTGCAGCTCCAGAGGCGATGGTGATTGATGTCGAAAACGAAGGCCGCATGACATGGCTCACGTATGGCGGGAAGGTCGGAGCCCCGGTACCGGCTGGCGGAAAAGCAGCAAAGACCGGCAACTCGCAGCCGTCCAATGAGCCGGCCTTAGCCGACGTACCAGCCGATTACCGTGATCCCGCGCCGTTTGCATTTCAGAACGGTGATGTCGTGGCCATCATGGGTAACGGACTGCCCGATCGCATGCAGCACGACGGCTGGATGGAGACGCTTCTCCAAAGCGAACTGCAGGGCAAGCAGGTCCGCTTCCGCAATATGAGCGTCAGTGGCGACCGGCCGGACTCGTTCCCACGCAGCAGTGGTGCAATGTCGATGACGGAGTATCTGCAATACGTGAAGGCGGATGTCGTCTTTGCATTCTTCGGGTACAACGAATCGTTCGATGGATTAGAAAAGGCGGCCGACTATCAAAAGAAGCTCGTCGAATTCGTGAAGAAGACTCGTGGATCGAAAGCCAACGGGAAGTCGTTCCCCCGAATTGTCCTGTTCAGCCCGATTGCCCACGAAGATACCGGCAACCCAAACGTTCCGGACGGGAAGGCTCACAACCTGCAGTTGGAAGCATACACGGCGGCGACAGAAGCAGCGGCCAAAGAAGCTGGCGTGGCTTTCGTGGACCTGTTTCATCCCTCGCCGATGCTGTTTGAAGCCGCCCGTGAGCCGCTCACGATCAACGGCGTCCACCTGACCGCCGAAGGGAATCGCCTGCTGGCAGAAGTCATCGCGACTGCATTGCTTGGGAAACCCATCGCGACTTCGCAATCCATGGAGCCACTGCGAAGTGCAGTGCTCGACAGCGCCAACCACTGGAATAACCGCTTTCGTGCTCGCGACGGAAACGACGTCTGGGGCGGACGTTCCACGCTGACATTTACAAACGATCAGAGCAATGCCGAAGTGCTGCAGCATGAACTCAAGATGCTCGATGTCATGACGGCAAATCGTGATGCTCGCGTCTGGGCGGTGGCTCAGGGAAAAGATGTGGCCATGGATGACAGCAACGTTCCTAAACCGATCGCCGTGATCTCCAACGTCGGCGGAGGCAGCAAGAGTTCCAATGCCATGAAGGAAGGCAAGCTGGATTACATCAGCGGAGAAGACGGCATCAAACATATGGCCGTCGCGGATGGCTTTGAAGTGAACCTTTTCGCGGACGAAGCTCAGTTTCCTCAGTTGGCGAATCCGGTCCAGATGCAGTTCGACACCAAAGGTCGTTTATGGGTCGCCGTTTGGCCGACCTATCCGAAATGGGAACCGCTGAAAGAAATGAACGATACTCTCATCATCGTTCACGACGACAACAACGACGGCAAGGCTGATCGAGTGACCGAGTTCGCTCGAGTGCAGAATCCTCTGGGGTTTGAATTCTGGAATGGCGGCGTCATCGTAACCTGTGCGCCGGAGATTCTGTTCCTCAAGGATACTGATGGCGACGACGTCGCCGATGTGCGAACTATCATGCTTCAGGGCGTGGATTCTTCTGATACGCACCATGCGGCCAACAATCTGATCTATGGTCCCGACGGTGCGATCTATTGGCAGAGCGGCGTCTTCATGCAGCACAACCACGAACATCCGTGGGGTTCGTCCTTGCAGTCCGGAGCGTCAGCAATGTATCGCTTTGATCCGCGTCGGTTTACGATCTCGATGCATGCCAACAATTCGCCAAACCCTCACGGCACCGCGTTCGACTATTGGGGATACCAATACGCAACCGACGGAACCGGTGGGCGAGCATATCAGGTTCGTCCCGAAGGCCAGGGCTTCGCGATGCACGAACTCCTGACCAAAGAAGTTCGCCCGGTCACGGCCTGCGAAGTTGTCAGCAGCAAGCATTTCCCCGAATCAATGCAGGGAGATTTCCTGATCTGCAACGTGATCGGTTTCCTTGGTATCAAGCACTACCATCTGGAGCGCAATGCGGAAAAGGGAGCCGTGTGGGGAGAACCAGCCGGGGCTGATCTCACGGTGACCACAATCAACGCTGACGGCTCGACGACGTTGGATAAATCACGCGGCCTGATGATGAGCGGGGATAAGAACTTCCGGCCCTCGGATGCGATCTTTGCTCCGGATGGATCTCTCTACATCAGCGACTGGCACAACGCGATCATCGGGCAGATGCAGCACAACGTGCGTGACCCGAATCGCGATCATGTTCATGGTCGTGTCTATCGCATGACTTCCAAAGACCGACCATTGCAGCAGCCGGTCGCGATTGATGGTGAGCCAAT
>JBPOIW010000233.1:0-16887 GCA_052034165.1 Planctomycetota bacterium
ACTTCCATACGATCTGTGTTGCCCTCCACAGACACGATGACTGCCTCCAGCAGCAGACGCGCGATCGACTGCCGATCCTCAGGGGATGTTGTGGATGCATGCCATAGCGCGGGCAAATCGTTCGACAGCGCAAGAATCTGCTCACGCTCTTCGGACGACAGCTGCTTCGGGCAATCCTTTGCAAACTTGGCGTATTCGATCTGCAGACGTTCGTCCGCGCGCATCGATTCATCCCAGCGACGTTCCAGTTCGCGTGCCACCAGTCGGTGATCAGGATCGACGGCATTATACTGCCGCCGTGCCTGCTCGACTTCGTAACGTGATCGCGTTAGTCTCTGCTGCCAATGATCGTCGAGCTGCTTACGTTCGAGTTCAATATCGACACCAGCCGCCAGACTCAGTTCCAGCGATGCCGGGGAAACCGCCTGCAGCAGACGTTCCGTGACAAACGAATCCAATACGGCACCCGACAGGCTTTGGCACGTTTCGAGACCGTAATCAATCGCATCGCGCAGACACGAGTAGCGCAGAGTCTTTGTCCCTGCGGCCGGTTTTACGTTGGCATACCCGACCAACATGTGAGCCCCGCAGCGACCGCATTTGATCAGCCCCGACAGAATGCTGGGGCCATGTCGCGGAGCCGACAAAGCCTTACCGATCACGCTGTTTTCAGCCATTTTCTGCTGGTTTCTCTCGAATTCTTCCCACGTGATGTACGCAGGGAATCGATCACGAATCAGGACACGACAGTCGTCATGTGACTTGAACATCCGGCCGGTAGTGGGGCGTCCGGCGATCTTCTTTCGCGGATCGGTTTCCCGATGTCCCCATCGATACGCGCCTGCATAGATGGGATGATGCAGCATGTTGCTCAGTGTCATACGATTTGGACGTCGCCATTCCAGTTCCCCACGCGTGCTTCCGAAATGAGGCCGTATGGGAAGCTTGACATCGTGCTTTACGAGCCAGCGCAACACACCGTTCAAACTACCGCGTCGACTGAATGTCTCGAAGATCAAACGCACTACGGATTGCACCTGTTCATCCGGATCGATGACGAAATCCCCGTCACCATCTCGGGCTGAGAGGCTGCGGATGTAACCCACCGGAGGATGATTGATGATGTCTCCGCGTTCCGCCTTGTTCCACATTCCCATCTGAAGGCGACTCTTCAGAATGTGAAGCTCGGCTTCGCTCATCGTGCCTTTCAGACCAAGCAGCAACCGATCGTTGTAGTGACTCGGGTCATAGAGTCCATCGGCATCGGCCAGCAGCGTGCGGTAGATAGCACACACCTCCAGCAGTGCATGCCAGTCCTTGCAGGACCTTGCCAGACGACTCATTTCCAGGCCGATGATCAGCCCGACTCGATCCGCGCTGACTTCCGCGAGCAGTCGCTGGAAGCCACTGCGTCCTTCGGCTGAACTGCCGCTGCGTCCCTGATCTTCATCAATGATCTCGACTGCAACGCTCGGCCAGCCGAGTGCGATGGCGCGATCTGTGAGTGCATACTGTCGCGCGGTGGATTCACGATGTCCGAGCACTTGCTGTTGTGTCGATTGCCGCACGTAGACGATTGCCAGACGCTGAAGATGATGATCGGCGATTTTCTCTGATCGGTGCGATGTCGTCCTGATGGGTGAGCTGGCTTCTGAGAGGTTACTCATCGGAGGCCTCCCTTCGTCCGGGATTTGCTCCGAGAGTGTTTTCGAGACTGCCGTCGCGAACTGCCAGTCGCTGAGTCAGCATCTGCGTCAGCCGCCGTAGGGTTTCCTGCTGCTGAAGAGTTGGGATTCGCGTCCACAACAGCTCCAGCGGGACCGTCTCCGCAGCCATCGAGTCGATTTTCGACGGAGCCGCCACTTTTCGTCGGCGCGGGGGGGCACGTGATCTGGCATTCATCGCCTCCATGCTCAGATTGACCAGCAAATTTGCTGCTTTCTGAACGCTGACGAATCCATTCCGCCAGTCGCAGCAGTGTTCCAGCGGAAACCTTAATCTCACCCGGCAAGTCGATACAAGCCCGCGCTTGATATGCAGTCTGCCTGGCAGACTTCATTGTTCCACCGCGCGCGATACAACTCCGCAAGTTCTTCTTTGCTCACTTCGTTTGGATCAAGCAGTGTCGTCACGACGACGAGGGTTCTTGTCCTGAACCCCCTTTGCTGGATACGTATACGAGCCTCACGAATTGTGAGCTCTTCCGGAAGCCTCAGATACGTTTCCCGGTCAACGGATCGAATGGACGTCGGCCTCTTCCAACGGACAATATGATCACCCGAGCCAAGTCGTCTTCCCTTTCGAAAGTCAGCCTTGCGATGTGCCTTATTGAGCCGGCTGACAAGGTTAAGTCCACGTTCTTTAAGCAGGACAATCCCGGCCCAATTTGACATCAGGCTGTCACCCAGAATGACATCGCCCGGTAGCAGAATATTCCAAATACGGCGCAGCAGGCTCACCTCCCCTTGTCCTTTCCCGGCGTATCGACAAAACCCCAGGTTGAGAATAGCACCACAAGACAGTGAGATCAGCGCACCGATACGTGCAATAGGAAAACCTTGTCCCCCTTTGTTGTACGATTTAGGGTACGCCTTGACGTTCTCTTCGGTGTCGGGCAAAGACACGATGGTGCCATCGAACATATAGACCTGACGGCCTTTCCAAAGCCAGTCCTGAGTTGCCTGCTTGTCGAGCGCCCGCCCAACGCCCCGTGCGACTTCAGCGAAGAAGTTCTCCGGCAAGCGTTTTCTCGCCTGACAATAGGCGCTCGTCTCTGAAGAACACGCTCGCTGACCTTGAGAAACTCGATGAGCCACCAGTCGAGCAACGGCGGCTCCACAAGATTGATCAGCACTTAGCACCTGACGCAGAAAAACCCACAACGTGACAAGCGGTGTATAAATGGAGTCATTCCATGCAACACGCACCGCGTTTAGTGCCTCAAGAACAATCTTTTCCGACAGCACGTTTCGAAACGGCAGATCTCCCTCCTGCAGAAACTGCCGTCTCAGGAACGTCACTTGTTGCCGAAACTTCCCCTGATTGATTGGTTGCATCGCAAAGCCTCCTTGCCTGCCAATAAATCGTGAACCCACGAATCATTTAAACAAACAAGGCAGGTCTGCATATGTCGTTTACCCCCAACGACTTGCTGAAAATCTACGTGCCATTCGGGTGTCGGACCGACGCAGTGAAGTGAACTCTGGTTCGCTACATAGGTCGTGACCGACGGAGCAGCGAAAAGCGGGATCTAAAGTCACTTCAGCCGTTGTGACCAGAGAAGGTCGATGAAACCACAAAATCGCTTCGCTTAGGTTCACCAGCACAAGTCGGACGCAAATTATTGGCAGGAGAGATCGAAACCGGGCACAAGGGTGAGCTTTCTGTTATGAAATCTGGACACGGTGTCATGCGAGAAACTGATCGTTCTCCACCAGAATCGACTGTAGTGACACTCGGTCGGATTTCGTAAACAATACAACCAACAGGAAACTGACGCTCCAGACGGAAGATTCCGTAGAGCAAACTGAAGCCTCAACTCATTTTGTACTCAACGGTTTAGAAGTTCAGGCATTCGCAGAACATACACCGTGCCGTTGCTATTAACTGTAATAAGATGATGGCCGTCGGGATGGGGGACGATTTGCCGCACAGGACCGGGATACTTCAGACGCCGCACTTCGCGATTGTTGGCCCAGTCGTAGATGCCGACACCGCTGTCGTCCGCGACGAACAGCCGTTTGCTGTCAGCAGTGAAGAACGCATTTTGGAAAGTGGTCGAGAGTTGTAGTCGGTACACACGTGGCGGCGTCTCTTCCAGATCCCAGACGATGCTTCCTTGTTGGGAGAACGCAAGCAGCAATTTTCCGTCGGTAGAAAGAGTCAGTGTGAGGCCATGTCCAGGTTGCAGATTGTGTTGCAATTCGTGCAAGGGTTTGGCGGGATCGGTCACACTCCACACGCTCACCGTGTTGTCGCTCTGTCGAGTGGCGAAGCGTAGCGATCCGAATTGCAACGTCGCGAATGCCTCTCTCGTGCTTATTTCTGTATCAAACTCATTCAGACCTTCGGGTGATCTCCACAATTCCCGCTCGTTTGAGAAGACGAAACGCCCGCGCTTGGTCAGCTCCCAGTCACGGTGGAAGAGACGGTTGCCGTGGTAGCAAATCAGACTGGGTTCCAACGGGCTGAAGCGAGGGAAGTCGGCAATCGGGTCAGAAATCGATGTGGGTGGATTTGTCATCAGATTCCAAGGGCCACCATAGAATTGGACCAGTTGCGAATCGTGGGAGAACGAACTCAATCGACCTTCACCGTAGGCTTCCCACTCCAGACGCGCAGGAACTGCCCCCTCCAGCTTCCAGGCGGTTGTCATGATGTCTGCTCCCGACGCGATCATCGAACGACCGTCTGGGGAAATTGCGATGTGGGTCACATTGTTGGCAGGCAGCGTCGGATTTCTTCGCCGTGGCGGATTCATCGACACATCCCAAACGTGAATTCCGCCGAATTGGTCTCCTGCCACAATCGTTTTCCGATCTGGCGACCACGCCAGCGAAGTCACCGCTGCCATGCCGTCAGATAGCGCATGACGTTTCACCCAACCTGCGCCCTCGCGAGCATAGAGCTGAAACCCCAATCCGGCCGCCACCGCCACCAGATTGCCGTCGGAGGAAAACGCAAACTCTCGGCCTGATTCAATTTCACGAATCAATTGGAAGGGCGTCTGCGAGACATCCCACAGTTCAATATTGGAATGCCCCTCACCACCCGCAGCCATGATGGAAGTGTGGGGAATCCAGTCAGCCTCAGTTGCTGGAACCTGTTGGTCGCGAAGCGTGAAGTCGGGATCATTAACATTTGACCAGTCAATGCCCCAGACCCGCACTTTTCCGTCCCATGTCGGTAGTGCCAACCATCGACCATCAGTGGACAACGAAATCTCCATTGGTGCTTCCGTTGATTCGAATTTGATGGTCTTGATCAGCCGTGCGGGTTGCGCGGCCATATCCCAGATCAGCAACTCACCGGGAGTATCTGCTGCATGAATCAACCACCGATTGTCGTGAATCGCCACATCGCTTGAACCGAAGCGATTGTCTTCGCGAGGCAGCGTGTGAGCCAAATCGATCCGAGGATTGGTCGCGTCACTCATGTTTACCGAATAAATCCGGTTCGCAGAGTACATCCATTTGCCGTCCTGCGAGAATTCGAATCCCTCGTGAGAAACAGATAGAGCGACACTCACCGGCGGACTCTCCAGTGATTTTGTCAAAGTGAGTTTAGCTGCGTGACTGTCAGGAACAGTGATAAAAAACTCGCCACTGGGATGAAATCGGGTTTGCAGAACCCTCTTCCAATGCCGCAGCCTGTGCTCGCCGATCACGGCCACCAGTTCTTCCGGTTGCCAGTCGAAGCGTTCAGATTCGAGAATCCTGGCCGGATCAAGTCCATCCAGTGTGATGAACGTTGCTGGCGGGGCGTCCACCGAATTTCCTGAAACGGGCTTGGCAACATCGCCGTCGCGCACAATGGCCGACACGGACGAGACTTCCCCGGGCACATTGATCGTCACTTCGGTCTCTTTGCCATCCTTCGTCTTGATCTTCAGGATGATCACGCCGAACAGAATCATCGCCGTTAGGCCAAGTACGGACAACGCGACCCGCTTTGGTGGATGTGTACGATGTACCGTCTTCTTCTCATCGGTCGCCAAAGCCGTATGTGCAAGAGTACACATTCTCCGGCCGACTTCTTGAGCCGATGCCGGGCGAGCGTTTGGATCTTTGGCGAGCAACTGCACCACCAGGGTCGACAGTTCGCTCGGCACAGCCGGGTTCAGTAAGCGCGGATGAACGGGTGTGACCGTGGCGAGTGACTTAAGAATCCCCATCACGTTTATGCCGGGAAATGGCAACTGGCCGGTCGTCATTCGGTACAAGACTACGCCCAAACTGAATAAGTCGGCTCGCGCATCAATCGCTTCAGCGCTCGCCTGTTCGGGAGCCATGTATGATGGTGTACCAATAATCATCCCGGACGCCGTCAGTTGCGTGTCATTTTCAGCAGGCCGAGCAAGGCCGAAGTCGAGCAGCTTGACGCGACCGAAACCTGCAACGTTGCCATCACGCGGAGTTTCACGGCTAGTTTCATCACGGTCACTTTCCAGCCACACATTCGCGGGTTTAATATCGCGATGTATCAGTCCTTTGGCATGCGCTGCCGCGAGTCCCTCGGCGATTTCCTGTCCGATCCGCAGCACGTCCATTAACGGCGGCAACGTCTCGCGTTTCAAACGGTCGTCGAGCGATTCACCTTCGAGGTATTCCATGGCCAGGAAAGGGACACCCGCCTCTTCTCCGACCTGATAGATGGAGATGATATGGTCGTGTCGCAAGGCCGCGACCGCGCGGGCCTCTCGCAGAAACCTCTCGGCCGCGCCGGGAGCCGCCGCAGTACGAGGCCGCATCAGCTTTAAAGCGACTCGCCGTTGAAGTTGCATGTCCTCGGCCAGGAATACACCTCCCATTCCTCCTGCACCGAGCACCTTCAGAATCCGATAGCTGCCGATTCGCCCCAATTCGTCCGCACTTTCCGGCGGACGCCACAAAGCCGTCCATTCGCGAGTCACATCGTCCGAGAGACCGGTCGCATCGCTCGAACCTGACGGATGAGAGAGCCTCGTCGCATCCTCTGGCTCGCCACACAAACCGCTTAACGAAGTCATCAGCCTTTCAAGCCGAGCCACTTCTTCTGGCGACCGTTCGGACCGGGCCTGCCCCGCGTGCTTGATCGCCAAAAGCAATGTGTCCGCATGCTGCAACTGCGCCGTCTGCTGCACACACGAACCACACTCCAACAGGTGCACTTCGAGGCTGGTCGCCAGAGGATCAGGCAACAACCCCACCGCCAGTTGCTTGAGCTGTTCGACGGACGGGCATTGTTGCGTGTTGGACATGATCAAAACTCCAAAAGATTCGCCCAGAGAAGCGCAAAGACTGTACTTACCAGCCCAACGCACAGGCAAGGGATCGACATCGGAGAGATTGTGCAAGTGCGGCAGAAACTCCAGGTGGGACCAAATGACTGCTGGACTGGCCTGGGCGTCAAACAATGGTCAGACATTTGATGAAAGTGACAACCAGAAACAGTTGTCCGTACCTTGGAAGATCATATCGGCCATTCCGTCCCCATTCACGTCCGCGTATCGCGTTTGGCCTGGTGCAAACGGTCCGCCGTGCTTCTGGACAGCTCGAGGGGTAGCGAATCCCGCTCCGGTGGAGAGCGACAACCAGAAGGTGTTATCCGTGCCTTGGAAGATCATGTCCGCCTTACCGTCGCCATTCACATCCGCGTAATCCGTTTGGCCAGGCACCCATGGACCACCGTGCTTCAGGACATTCTGGGGGGTAGCGAAACCTGATCCGGTGGAAAGTGACAACCAGAAATAGTTGTCCGTACCTTGAAAGATCATATCGGCCTTGCCGTCCCCATTCACGTCTGCGTAACCCGTCTGGCCTGGTGCAAACGGTCCACCGTGCTTCAGGACAGCTCGAGGGGTAGCGAATCCCACTCCAGTGGAAAGTGACAACCAGAAGGTGTTGTCCGTACCTTGGAAGACCATGTCCGCCTTACCGTCGCCATTCACATCCGCGTAATCCGTTTGACTTGGCGCAAACGGACCACCGTGCTTGTGGACTAGTTGCGGCGTGAGAAATCCGTTGCTTTTCCAGACTGTCCCATTGGACCATATAAGTTCTTTGGTGTTGCCCACAGTTTTGACGACCGCCGACATCGCCCCCCACCCCGCAGACGAGTTCGTATCGATTTCCATCGTTGAGCGATACGCACCTGTTGTTGAATTGCCAGTCGGATTCGTGAAGGTCAAAACGGAACCATTCTGGCTGATGCAATACTCCGCGAGACCCACAAACCAGATTCCGACAAGAGATGTGTTGTCTTTGGTAATAGTGGGCGTGACGGCGACTCGGTTCACAATGACCTGTTTGTCCAACGTTCCATATTGGGCAATTGACCAACCACTGCGTGTTGTCACGACCTGAGGCGCACCATTGCTCGCTTCGATTTCAAATGCCTCAAAACCTTGAGCGTGAGATGCATCAGCAACGACAACACTATTCGCCAGAATGACCTTCGCAAAAACTTGAATCTGAACGTTCGACTCCGTCCGCAAGGTCAGAGAGTCATTGCCTTCGTCGCCCGAAACCAAATCCGAGTTTTGGTCGGCGCTGACCCTGTCATCTCCACTACCGCCTTGGATTGTGTCGCGACCGCCCCCACCATGAAGCCAATCGGCCCCCTCGCCGCCATCCATGAAATCCTGGCCGTCTTCACCGCGGATCGTATCGTTGCCACCGTCTCCGCACAGTTGATCAGAACCCGCGCCTCCTTCGATGGTGTCGTTACCATCCCCACCAAAGATTTTGTCGTCTTCACCTTCACCGAAAACGACATCGTCACCGTCCCCACCGATCAGCGTGTCACGGCCGTCGCCGCCAAGGATAGAGTCGTTTCCCGCGCCACCATCGATCAGGTCGTCGGACTTGCTGCCGGTCAGCTTGTCGTCACCATTACCTCCGATAAGCGTGGCTTTGGATTCGATCCCGCGAACGTCGATCGTGTCGTTCCCACCACCGCCTTCAAAGCGGACATCCTTGAACGCGTTTTGCCCCATGTTGGCAGTCATCGTATCAATGCCGTCGAAGCCGCGAACTCCGATCGCTTCCACATCCGGATCGAGGCTGATACGCGAGATCATCAGGGAGGCGTTTGTGACGATTTTAACGTCGAAGGCGAGATTGGAAGTGCCGTCCTGAAGTCCGTTGATCGAGATCGCATCGTCGAAGTTGGTGCCATCGAGCAGGTATGTGTCTTTGCCATCGCCGCCGATGATTTGATCCTGACCCGCCGAGTGGCGGAATTCATCATCGCCCGCGCCGCCGATCAGCAAGTCCTGGAACAGGCTCCCCTCCAGGGTATCGTTGCCGTCGCCGCCGACCACTACATCCTGAAAAACCGCCTGATAGTTCAACACGATTCCCGCTTTGTTGAGTTCGTCCACCAGGAAGGCTCCGCGCTCGCGATTCAGTTCACGTTTCACTTCGGAGAGTTGATCTTCCCAGGTTCTCAGGTTCAGTTCGTCTTGAGCCGCCAGTGCCAGACGGGCCACGTCATCGTCCGTCCGCTGGCCCGGTGGAATTGCTCGCAGCATTTCAACCTCCTCGGTCTTCGCGATGATGTCCGCATTCAACCGAGTCAAGTCTGCTCGCACTTGAAGCTCTTGTGCCAGCCAATCGGAGGCGGACCGAGTCGTTTCAGTTTCGGTGGTGCCGGCGATCATGGAGTCATTTCCCTCTCCCCCAAAGATGATGTCCGCACCGCTGCCGCCGATGATGTCGTCGTTGCCGCCGTTACCGTCGAGGAAGTCCCCCATCGCGCCGCCAGAAATCGAATCGTCTCCCTCACCGCCCTGGATGAAATCCACGCCGTTGCCTCCCTCGAGCGTGTCATTGCCCGCGCCACCGTCCATGACATCTCCGAAATGGTCCTCTCCCGCGACCAGGTGATCGTTGCCCGCGCCACCGACCTGATAATCGCGACCATTTCCGCCGTTCATGTTGTCGTCACCCTCTTCGCCATAGAGCCGGTCGTTGCTGTCACCCCCTTCAATCCTGTCTTTGCCCTCACCGCCATGCAGTTCGTCGTTGTTGGCGTTGCCGAAGAGCAAGTCATCGCCCGCCTGGCCGCGCAGGACGTCTCGGCCACCGCCGCCGATCAAAGTGTCGTTCCCGTCTCCTCCGTCTAATACTACGTCGCGTGTCGTGTTGGCACTGACGATGAGTGTGTCGTTTCCGTCCATACCGGCGATCGTGATGGTCTCGAGGTCCGTCTGTGTGCCACCGGTCAGCGTGAGAGTCATGGACCCGACGAGCTGACGAGTGACCGGATCAAACTGCTCGGCTGAAAACTCATCGGCGTTAAGTTGCGTCAGATGTATTTCGTTGTCGCCCGTGCCACGTTGAGCGGCGGCGACAAGTTCACGCATCGCGGTGGGATCGAACATTTGCTCGCCCCTATTTGAGGAAGCCTGGTTCAGGATTGCGCTCAAGTCCTGTTGAGCCAGAAGTTCGATGTTGTTGAGTTGAGCGTAGGCAGGTGAGATCCACAGCGTGTCGCGATCGACACCGCCTCTTACAATGTCTTCAATCGAGCCGACGGAGGTGCTTAGGTCAATGATGATGACGTCCTCGCCCGCTTCTCCGTTGATGTCGTCCTGGCCTTCGTCGCCATTGAGGTAGTCGCTGCCACGGCCGCCACGCAACGTGTCCGTTCCCTCGCCACCTTGCAGCGTATCGACGTCGTCTTGATCGATGACGTTATCCGACAGAAGGCTGCCGTACAGTTCGTCGTCCCCTGCCTCGCCACGAATGAGGTCGTTCCCTTTGCCGCCGTTGATCTCGTCGTTGCCCGTACCGCCCAACAGGATGTCGGCACCGTTGTCGCCATTGAGCACATCCTGACCCTCGTCGCCGAAAATCAGATCGTCATCGTCACCGCCAGCGAGTTGGTCGTCGCCGACGCCTCCACGCAGCACGTCGTCACCAATGCCGCCACACAGGACGTCGTGGCCTTCTTCGCCCGCGAGATTGTCGTTTCCGGAATCACCATTGAGCCCATCATTCCCGGAACCGCCGTAGATCGCGTCGAAGTCATTGCCGCCAGCCAGAGTGTCATTGCCGGCTCCGCCTTCGATCGCGTCTTGACCATCCTGACCGTTGACACGATCGTGGCCCGCTCCGCCGTACAACACGTCGCGGCCCGCTCCGCCGTTGATCTGATCGTCACCTTCGCCGCCATCGGCATGGTCATTCCCGTCGCCAGCGTCGATGAAGTCGTTGCCAGCTCGCCCCTGCACGTCGTCATTCCCCACGCCGCCATTAAGCCGGTCGTTGGCTGATCCGCCCATCAAATAGTCGTCGCCCCCTTCGCCATTGGCTTCGATCGGGATATTGAACATCTCATCGACGGTCAGGTTGTCGTCCTCGTCACCGCCGTTGAACACGACTTTCTTGACACCGGCGAAGTGACCATTCCGGTAACCGGACCACTTCACTTCGACCGTGCCATCGCGCTCCTTCAAGCCCAGATAGTCGCGATTCGCAGTCCCCGTGATGACCAGCGTTCCATCCGCTCGCAGCGTCGCGGGCAGAGCTTTCTCACCCTGACCAGCCAGCGGGATGCGACGCAGCGATTCCGTCTGCTGGACCTCTCGATGTTGGCTGGCGATATTGCCGAGCTTGAACGATGTATCGAAGAGCGTGATATTCGGCAGTGGCCACGGCAGGTCGAGTACCCCGCGAGCATAGCCTTCAACTTCCAACCGTGTGTCAATCTTCATCACATCCAGGATCGCCTGACCGAGACTTCGCGAATCGCCGACACCGGCAAAGATCTCGTCCATGTAAATGCGACCGTCGGAAGCGTCCGGGTCACTTAAACCAAGGCCTGCGAACACTTGCACGCTCGCTCCTGCGCTGAGGCTCAAGCCGAGAATACCCGCGAAAGTCACTGACGCTTCTATGCCAGCACTCACGCCACCGTACAAACCGATGTGCGTTCGTGGATCGATCCACACTCCAGTCGTATCGACGCCGAATCCGGCTTCGTATTCCCAACCCAGCTCGGCATCGACCGTGCCGCTGACCGTGACTGCAAACGGGCCGATTGGAGCGGCCGCCATCGGAATCGAACCATGTTTCGAGAACAGCGTTCCGGAATCCGCTGTGTGGAACTTGATCAGATCGACTCGCTGGCCGCTGATCAGACTGGTGATCGTGTTGAGGTTCAGGTCGATGATCTCGATGCCGAGACGACGAAGCTGTTCTTTGGCCGCACTGACCGAGCCGTTCAGCCAGCCGAGCTTGTCGCCGACGCCTGTCAGTTCTCCAATGGACTTGTCGAGTACATTCAGCTTTGTGTTGATCACATCGCCAATCGGACCGAGAAACGAGAAGTTGTTCTTCATGTCCACAAAGCTGTTGAGTAGCGCTGAGGTCACATCCGTGACGCTGGGCGTTCGCAGAGCTGGCGTTCCCACCATGACCCGGCCATCGACAACATCTGCTCGCCAATCGCCGTGCCATGTGAGATTTCGGAGCACGGGCAGATTCGTGTTCATGTCCACATTGAGTACGACCGAGCCATCAACATCGCCGACGATGGATGCCGCGTTGGAAAAGTCGGCGAGGCGCAGCTTGTGATCGCTGCCGGTGTCCCGCAGACCGAGGCGACCTTCAAGATTGACCGTCAACTTACCAGTGGCCTTGACACCCGCGAGGTAGCGGATCGCCATCTCACCACTGACGGTCCCCTCCCCATTCAGGCCGGCAAACGATACGTTACTGCTGTCGGCCACAAAGAACGTGGGCGTTTTGTCCACGAGATCGACGCCGAACGTGAAATGCACATTCACCGTCGGAGCTTTTGCGTTGAAGCTGCCCGACAACTGCCCGTTGACGTCGTTATCGAAGTAGCTGAAGCCGGTGTCGCCCGCGACCGAGAACCGGGCGCGATCCGTGGTGATTGTGCGGTTGTAGCTGATCCGTAACAGGTCGCCGTTCGCGTCGGCCTGGGTACCAACATAATCCAAACGAAAACCTAATGTCGCGAGAGTCTTCACGGCGGCGGCAATTTGTTCCTGAGTTCCACTGAGAGCCTGATCGAATACCGACCGCAGCTTGCTGACGACATCTAAAACAGCCCCGACGGACTCTTGCACGACAGGCAAATCTTTACCGAGTCCATTGTCAACGATGAACTGCGCGATTCTTTGGAAGTCGACTCGCCCCGTGTTGTATGCTTTGAGGATCTCGGCCATCGCGAAGCCGACGACTTCGGGCTTTCCATTAATCATGTCAAAGCCATTGCCACCGTCAACGGTGTCGACACCTGTCCCAGTGAAAAGGGTATCATCCCCATCTCGTCCCTGCAGGTTGTCGTCACCTGTTTCCCCCTTGATCACATCCTTGCCTGAGCCGCCGATTAACACATCGTTTCCAGCGCCTCCGTCCAACGTGACTGAGCCGCTAAATTGCGACGCATCCAGCCGATTATTGCCAGCCCCCCCTTTCAGTGACGCAGTTTCTACACCAACCAGCGTGTCAGTTCCGACTCCGGTGAGCTTCCCATTCGTCAACACGAAGTTTGCATTGGCAGATTCTTGAAGTTGATCTGAGCCTGCACCCCCATCCAGCACATCGTTTCCGAGGTTACCTTGCAGGACATCGTTACCTGCGTCCCCCTTGATCACATCCTTGCCTGAGCCGCCGATTAACACATCGTTTCCAGCGCCTCCAGATACCTGCGTGGAAGTGGTGACGGCACTCAAGTTCACCGTATCGTCGCCTGCCCCCGCTATCACCTGAATTGATTTGACGGCGCTCACCGAGAATGACTTGTTAACGCCACTGATTGCCAGACTCGCGCCGAGCTTGGTAACGACGATGTTGTCAGCCCGATCGCTTCCGATAATTGTCAGGATACCAGCCTGAAGTACGGCGGTCGTGAGAACTTCCCGGACCTCCAGAACTTCCGCTGCAGGTGCGGCGTACATGGTCGGCTGCCTCCGACGGTTCGATCGCGGCTTGCTAATGACTTTAGACCGAATTTCCGCTAGCCAGTTTAGGAGGCTCATGATCTATCCCCGGATAGAATGGTGTTCTGAACAGACGGTTCCACGAGCGACCGTCATGTGTTTCATCCAGGGATATGCGCGGACTTGATTGGCCCTAACACGAATTTGACAAGTTTTTAAGAAGTTCCGAGGTGCTCTGCCAGTACGTCAGCCTCATCACCCGGGAAATGCGGCCGACGTGGGAATTCGGAAATGAAATCCTCGAAATCGGCGAGAGCAGTGGCAAACAAACGAAAAAACCCGCTGCTGGAGCAACGGGCCTTTCGGATTTCGATCGACAGGGCGACCAACCGGCTGGAGCTTTCCACTCGCTAAAGTGGACTCATGAAGTCTGTGAATGCGAGGTCGATATCGACCGCATTCTCGCTCGAATCCTCATTCTCAGTTGTCCCATTGTCATCATGTTCGATCTCATCGGGTACGGTGCCCGTGACAATTGGCACGCCGTTCTCAAGCCGCATCTGTGGCAAGTCCTGTAGTATGCCGACTACTACGGGATCCGGATCGGCTCTACCCAAATTGGTTGGGTCGCCCGGATCGGGATTCTCGTTGCTGGGATCCACTTGGCCGAGATCTGTCGGCGGCGAGTCACCCTCCTGCCACTCGACTAGGTTGACGGAACTAACATACTCGCCTGCGACGCTCTCCCAATCGGATGTGGCGAAGAAATCGTCTCCTTCTCCACCCACAAATTGGTCGTGAGTGTCGCCCTGCAAAATGTCGTTGCCGCCGCCACCGTCCAAAATCGCGTTGATCGACCCAAAATCGCCGAACTTACAAATGCGGTCATTACCGTCACCACTGAAGACACGAATCTCGCGCACGTCATTCAGGTCGAATGCCTGATAGACAGAGTAGTAGCGTGCGCCGTCCGATCCAATCGGAACAAATCCAGTCATCACGCTGAACCAATTCGGAGTGTTAAAATCGGAAACACAAATATCGATGTCATCGTCCTTATTCGTTCCATAGATTGTCAGTATGCCGTTCTCAAGCCGGACCGGTGGCAAGTCCTGTGGTGTGCCGACAACTGCGGGATCCGGATCGACTCTGCCCAGATTGGTTGGGTCACCCCCGTCGGGATTCTCGTTGTTGGGATCGACTTGGCCGAGATCTATCAGCGGCGCGTCACCCTCCTGCCACACGCAGCCACCGGGCCGAATCAAGTTCTCAAGCCGAACCTTTGGTGACTGCACCGCTAAATCGACCTCTACATCTGAATCGACGCTGCTCGGTTCGGGAAAGCATTTCGTACGGCGCTCTCCCCACCAATCGAAGACTTGAATGTCCTCAGTGGATTCCGGTGGTGCCGTCGTTTCTGTGGCAGCCGCGAGTTCGGAATTCTCTGAGACCGTAACGTCGGTTGTGGATGATTGCACGGCGTTCTGCCCCGTGTCTTCGGGGCACTCATTTTCTCCGACCGCCTCGACGAGTGTGGCGGTGATATTCGCCGCCAACAAACGGCGGACTTCGAGCACTTCGGCGGAAACAGCGCCATCTGCCGACTGACGTCGCCGAGTCATTCGACTCATCTGGTGGCTTCTGATGAGCAACGATTGAACGCCAGGCAACCAGTTCTGTATCAACATGATCGATCTCCCCGTGAAGTGTAAGTGTTAGTTTCACAAACCAATCACATGGGATATGCGCAGGCTCGCCCAACCCTGACTCGCCTTTTGAAAGAATTCTGAAAAGTCGATGTGCCGACGAAAGGCTGTTCGCAGCACAGATGCGATGGTGCAAATCGACGACTATTCGTCCCACATCCCGGTCATTTCCTGCCGCAACTTGCGGAGCACGCGGGACTTAGCGACCCAAACGGAAGCTTCCGCCATGCCAAGTTCTTGGCCGATGTCAGCGGCAGTGCGGTCGGTGGTCAGGGCGAACCATGCGGCTTGCCAAGTCTTCGGCTCAAAATCAGTTTGCATCAGTCGCAATGCCTGATCGAGCAAATGTTGCTGGTACTCACCATCCCAAAACGCGTTGATGGTCGTGTCATCAACGAGACTGCTGAGTCCGCCGTTGTCCCCACCAGCGGCGGTGGCCAAGACTCGGCGGCGTTGACGCTCGCGGCACTTGTTCACCGTGACTGTCTTGAGCCAACCTCTGAAATTTCTGCGAGTGGCGTCGTACTCGAACTGCGGCAATTCGCGCACCAACACCACGAAGACATCCTGCACGACATCTGTGGCATCTTCGTCATTCATCCCCGCACGCCGAGCGAAGGCAAATAGCATTGGCGAATACAAAAACACAAACCGGTCCCATGCGGCTGGATCTTCTCGCTTTCGCACACGCTCCAGCAAACTTATTGATGTCGTGTGCATAGCCCGGACGCTGTTGAAATGTGGTCTGTGCCAAGTGAAACTGATAACATCATTGTCTACAACGGTGGATCCCGCACAAGTCAACTGACAACTTCAAGTGCATTGCTGTCGGAGAGAGGGCCTACCTCTACTCTGAATTTCAGCGAATCGACTCATTGTGGCGTAGAATGCACTTCATCAGCCTCGACTCCTGTTCCCCCGTTGAAGCTGGGCACGGCGACAACTGACCAATGCCTCTTCAAAACAACGACACCCCGGAGACATTCTCCCGCAACGTAGAAAAATCTTTTTCATACCGTGCTGGGATGAACACAAGAGAGTAGTGAAACAGTCGTTTCCCAATGCGTCTGTCCAACACGCATAGCAACGGCTACATGGTCTTCGAACCTGCTCCGCTGAGACCGACCGACCCGAGTTCGCACCCGGCGGTTCGACGCTTCGTTTACATCGACTGAAGGCACTCCGGCGTGTCGGACGGGTGTCGGACCGGAGTAATGAAGTAAACTCCGGTTCGCCACTCCGGTCGTGACCGAGACGGTTGGTCTGATGGGGCACGGCGCGACGTCGATCGTGGCAAACGCATCTGGTGCCCAGTGGAACTGTGCCTATCAAAAATGCTTTGATTGTCGGCGCAGAGTTGCCAGTCAATCCGCCGTCCACAGCATGTGATGGTCATGGTTGATGGCCGTCGGTGGCTTCACGACAGGATTTCATGCACCACATTTCCATAGACGTCGGTCAGTCGGAAGCTGCGTCCGGCATAGTTGAATGTCAGCTGATCGTGATTCAGACCCAGCAGATGCAGTATCGTCGCATGCCAGTCATGGACATGGACAGGATTCTGAA